>JABTUZ010000002.1:220000-820000 GCA_015075105.1 Leptospiraceae bacterium
TTCTTCGAGAATGGAGTTCCCACCCCGGTAACCATGATTGCGGGGGGTTCTTACCTCTCCAAGAGAAAAACTACTCGCTATAATAGGCTAATAAGACACAAGCCCGACGAATAGAAAAAAATACCTGACCAAAACCACTCAAAACTGCCAAATAAAAAACCAATATAAAATGGTTAAAAGTGCTTGTACCTAACCTTTTGGTTTTTCTTCCGGCGATGTAATTATTTCATCTTTTTGAATACTTTCATTTTTTTCATCATTGGTTTTTTCAAAAGTTTCTTCACGGTTTGGAATTGAATCGGATTCATTTGAAAAAAAATCTTTATCTTTCATACCGGGAAACGTACTTTGTGCAAAATTTGCCCACACAGATCCGGCATTACTTGCTCCACTGCCATCAAATGGAAATCCAGCATCATGCCCAATCCAAACTACAGTAACATTTTTCGGAACAAGCCCTACAAACCAAATATCATGAACTCCCTTTGCTCCTGAATATTTTTTTTTGACAATTTCGTCAGTTTGAACTGTTCCAGATTTTCCGGCTGCGGGAAATGCTAAAAAATCTCCTGATTTATTTCGTCTCTTTCCTATCCATTCAGCAGTTCCTTCTTCTTCAAATACAGATTCCATTAAATGTAAAATAGATTCACATGTAGCTTTTGAAAAAATTTGTTCAGGTTGAATGAAAGAAGTATCTTCCCATAGAACTTCTCCTGATTTACTTTCAATTTTTAGAATTAATTTTGGTGAAATAGAAACACCGCCATTAGAAATTGAAGAGTACAGGATTGCAAGTTCCAAAGGTGTTAGCTCTGCTGAGCCAAGTGCAATTGTTAAATTACTTGGGAATCTTCTCGTGTAGCTAAAAAAATCCAGTCCCAAAGCTCTGCCCATATAAGACTTAAATTTTTCGATCCCAATTTCATTTAAAACTTTTACTGCAGTTGTGTTTACGGATTGTGCGATAACTTGTTTTAGAGGGATGCTCCCCTTATATCCCTTATACCAATTCTTTGGAGAATACCCACCAATTGAAATAGGTTCATCAATCAGAGTAGAATTTTCGTTTATGATTTGTTCTTCTATTGCAGCCGCATATAAAAAACCTTTTAGGGCGGATCCCGGCTGGCGTTTCATGGAAGTGATTCTATTGATCTGGCCACCTGAATCATTTATAGTATATCCTCCAACAGCTGCTTTAATAAAACCAGTGTTTGAATCCAAGGAAATCAAAGCTCCATTCAATCCAGATTCGGTATGTTTTAAATTTTTATCTGAAGAAGTTTTTTTTAATTTTGTTCTAATTTTTTCAACTCCTCTTCTTAAAGCAGAAATCGCATTTGCCTGCACTTTAGAATCTATAGACGTAAAAACTTGCATTCCACCTTCATTGATTATTTCTTCAGGGAAATTTTTTCTTAAATACTCAATTGCGTATTCATTCACATCGGGTGCAGAATTAAATCGAAAATATCTACTCGCACCATAAAGCCCGATAGTCCCGGAAGAACTTTCTTTTTCTGAAGATTCTACATTGTATAATTTTTTGAAGTCTCCTATAATTTTTTTCTTTTCACTATTTTTTAAATGGGAGTCTCGAATCAAAGTCTCAATAACGATATCTTGTTTTTTTAGAGATATTTGAATATTATTTAGTGGGCTGTATCTTGCAGGAGAAGGAAATATTCCAACAATCATAGATGCTTCAGCGGCAGTGAGTGACCAAGGAGGTTTTCTAAAATAAAACCAGCTTGCTTCTTCAGCTCCGATTCTTCCTTCACCCATATAAATTTTATTCAAGTAAAGACAAAGAATTTCATTTTTGTTGTAAATTTCTTCAATTACAAAGGCAGTGTAAGTTTCGTATATTTTTCTTAGAATTGCAGGAGTCGATCTGGAAGTAAAAAGATTTCTTCCAAGTTGTTGTGTGATAGTTCCCGCACCTTCTTTAATATCCAAAGAAAGTATATTTCTTAGCGCAGCGCGAAACATTCCCCTGAAAGAAACTCCCTTATGATTAAAAAATTCTCTATCTTCAGATGACACTGTAGCCTTATTGAGCCAATTCATCTTTGAACAATTTTTTGAAGATATTCTGGAAATTCTTTCTGGAATATATTCACCGAGAAGTACTTTGTTTATTCCGTAAATTTTAATTGTAGGTTTTGCTTGAAAACTACCTGTCCCTTCCATCCATAACTTATAGTTTTTTAAAGAAGATACTATGGAAGTCTTATCTAACCTAAATTGAATATAGACTCCACCAAATAAGATGGCACTTGCTATTACTGAGAATAAAACAGAATACGATAAAATTTTTTTCCAATGGAGTTCTAAAAAAATCTTTATACTGTCCAAAGCAGAACCCATCTTTTGCAAGATGGGTTTTAGATTTTTTATGAGACGTTCGAGCATTATTTTTTATTCGTGAAAACTAACACCGTCCAAACCAATAGCCCATATATTTTTTTCGGTTGGATGAATGGACACTTGATTAATTCTATTTCCGGCAAGACCATTTTCTTTTTTGTAAGTTACCCAAGAAATTCCGTTGTCTAATGAAATATTCAATCCGTTATCAGTGCCTATGATGATTTTTCCGGATTGACCAATCAGAATAGAATTCACATTTGTTTTTCCTCCAATTCCTGACCAAGTATCTAAATTGGTAATATTTGATTTGCTCAAACCATTTTCTGAACCAATATAAATATCACCGTTAGGCGATATTGCAATACTGTAAATTTGCTCTCCCATATTCGGAGCGTTCTCGCCGAGTCTTTTCCATAATTTTTTTGTACCCCCAAAAAGTCCTTTTGACTCTGAAAATACATACAATCCCTTATTCGTTCCAATAAATACTTTACCGTCTTGGGAAGTTGCAGTCGAAAAGACTCTTTCTTTAAACTCTCCTTCCATAATTGCCCATGTCAAGCCCTGATCTTTGGAAATTGCAATACCTCCTCTTGTAGCAGCATAAATTACGTTAGGCGATATTGCTATATCATATATTTCGTTTGAGGGAAGTCCCTGGGAGGTAGTAAACTGTGTCCATGAGTTTCCATTATTTGAAGTTTTCCATACCCCACCTTTAGTATCCCCACTGCCGGCAATCCAGATTGCTTTCTCATCAGAAGTAATTTTATTAATAGTTGCAAGATTAATTCCAAGCACTTGCGGCACAATCTTTCTCCATGATTTTCCTTTATCATTGCTTAAAAAGAGCACACCACTTTCTGTTCCTAAAAAGATATTCCCATTTGGGGCAATATTAATTCCGGTAAATTTATTGCCTTGCCCTGGGTTTTGATTTTTCCAGCGAAGACCACTTTCCAAATTCACATCAAAAGTAATATAAGCTCCAAAAACCCATCCGGTTTTATTTTTTGGAAGATTGATTTTATACCAATAGTCCGTGAATTCTTCTATAGTAGATTCATTGATTGATCTTTCGACTGCATTTAGTATATCACCTCGTTTTACTTGGGTTACCTCTGTTCCACCCTGGGATGCGATATTTCGTACGATTAAAGACCTTGCAGTAACCTTAATTTTCCCGGGTTGAAAAGAAGATTCAGCGAATACAGAAAAAACAGAAAGTGCTGCAACAAAGAAGATAATTTTTTTCACAATAATTGTCCTTGAAAGAAAATTTTAAGTTAATAGGAAAATATTTTTTGTTATGAATATAGTCCAGTAAATTTTTTTATGATTTTAAAATGTTTTGAATGCAATAAAAATTTTTTAGATCCCTGAATTCAACTTATTAAACAAATTTCGGGTTCGTTATTTGAAACTCTTTAATTTTACGATAGAGAGTTCTTTCTGAAATCCCAAGAATAGCGGCGGCTTTATTTCTGTTCCAGTTTACGAACTCTAAATTTTTTATAAGAATTTCTTTTTCGTAATCAACTAAAGGAATACCGGCAACAATATTCAAATTTCTAGTAATTCTGTTTGGTGAAAAAATTTCAGAAGGAATTTCTTTTTCATCCAAAGAATTTTTCTTTGAAAAAATAATTACTCTTTCTATAAAGTTTTCTAATTCTCTGATATTTCCAGACCAGTGATAATTATACAAAAAAGATTCAAAACCTTTATCGACCGATTGGATATTCTTATTGTGCTTGGAAGAAAAATTTACGATGAAATAATTTACCAACTCGGCAATTTCCTCTCTTCTATTTCGTAGAGGAGAAATAAGAATTTTAATTTTGTTGATTCGAAAATATAAATCTTCCCTGAAAATTTTTTCTGAAACAAGTTTACTTAAAGATGAGCTTGAAAAAAAAACAAACCGAATATGTTTGTAATTATTTTCACAATTGTTTATCCATTGAAGTAGTAAACCTTGCGATTCGAGATTCAATATTTCTAATCTGTCGATCCAAAGATACACCAACTCATTTTGTGGAAATTTGGAGAGGATTTCTTCTAAGACAAAGTTGGAGAGAATTGAGCTGTCTATTTTTAAATGATACTTGCTTTCCTCTATGTTGGCAAAAATATACTCTGCGTAAGTATCTTTTCCGGTACCTGATTCTCCCTCGATCAAAACAGACAATTTATTTTGAGCAATTTGATCTAACAGATCTTTGGTTTTTTGAGTTTCTTTGGATTTACCGAATACGATTTGTTTTTCTGTCATAGGCTCGAACTCTTAAAAAGAAAATAATCTATGCAGATTGGCTATTTAATTTCATAAACTCTTCCTTTGATAAAACATTTAAGAAAATTTTCTTGGCTTTGTTTTATATAGTTACCGATTTCTCTCGGAGAAAAAGTAAGCATAGAAGGAGTGAGCCTTGGATTGAGGGTGGTATGATTCGGGATATTGGAAAACCCGAATGAATTGTTGCTATCTCTTACAAAAGTAGTCTTGACAGTTATCTCTTTTTCTAGATAGGATTCATCTATTTTGGGAATTTTTAACCATATAGATAAGTCGTTAGATTTTATTAATACTTTTTTATAGTCAGGAAGAGTATTGGATTTTTTATTTTGTAAAATACTATTTACGATTGACTTTATATTGTTATGAACCTTCCCTTTTTCTAAAACTTTCTTTTGATATACAGACTCATAAATTTCTACCATATTTCCAAAATATGGATAAGCAACTTTAGAATAGACTTGCGAAGACGGGATCAAAACTTTATTTAAAGAATCGAAATCTCTTTCAGTTTTTTCAAACCCGTCTGTTAAAAAAACCTTTCCGTCATTTATAAAAATTGTTTTCAATCCATCAGAGCTGCCTAACTTTTGGTAGTGAGTAATATACTGTAAGCCATTTTTGTTTTTCCTTCCTGCTTTCTTGTAAATTTCCATTATCGTACTGTCAAAATACGAGCCTGTAATTATGTACACCTCATAGTCCAAACGAGTTAGAGAAGACACAACCTCTGAAAAATCAAATGGATCGCTTTTGGGTTTTGAGCCTGTAGCAATAATAAACTTTTTATTTTTCGTTTTTGATTCTTGGAGATTTCTAAAAGAGTAAAAAATAGAATCTCTTACATCTTCTAAAAATATTTTTTCTTTGTGAAAATTTGCTAAATTGTTTAGGACTTCTGAATTTCCAATCGAAGGAGAAATAAATTTTGGTTTTTTTCTAGAAGGAAATATTAAACCGATAGATACATTAGATATGTCTTTAATTTCTCGAATCAAACTTTCTAAGTTTTGCCTTTCTTCCATAAATCCGGGAGACGGGTCTATAAGAAAAAATATTTCTTCTTTTTCAAGTCCATGTATTGGTTCAGATTTCTTTTTCTCTGGTAAAAAATTTAAAGTCTTTCGGATATGTTTTTCAAACGAGTTAAAAAAATCAGCTCGAATTACAGTATCGTTTTGGCTGACAAACCTACCCCTGCAATTGTAAACCCTTGAAGAAATCGAAGTCGAGTCCGTGATTTCTACTTCGCTTAAAAAAAGATAATCCGCTTCTAACTCTGTGCATTTATTAGAAAGGAATTGTTTAGAAAAAGTTTTTGGAAGTAGATTTGAGTAATTTTTTATTTTAGAAACATCTATCAAAAAATTTTCTTCTGCATAGAAACCGGACAATTCAGCAAGAGAGATTTCGCTAATGTTGTGAATTCTATTGTTTTCGGAAAAATCTTTTCTTAAAATTACCGGTAGAAATGCAATTTCTGAAGCAAAGATTTCGATAATAAAGAAAAAAAACAAAACTACAGCTATTTTCATAAGAAATATTTTTTATGAATTTTGCTTAGTTTGTAGTTTTGTTTTAATAATATCAATTTTTTATAAATTTTTTGTTACATAACGCCTTGTACAATTTTTGGATGTGGCTTTAATGAACAGTTTATTCCACCGACATCAATCGTCAAAAAATTTATCAGCAAAACATCTTCTGCACATTTGTGCACATCGGATCTCTTGTAATATAAATCATCTTGAACATTCGCAAGACGGTTGGCTAACAAAGCAGTCACAGAAGGATTGCCACCTGCGGTAGCTCCAAGAATTGCTCTTTCTAAGATCAATAATTTCGCTTCCTTCCCACTCATTGTATCGGGTGTAACATCAGCTTTATCTAACATCATGCAGTTTCCTAAAGCAAACACAAAAGTTAGAATGAAAAAATTTTTAATCATATTATTCTCCAAGAGAAATCTACTAACATAGAGACAACCATGCACTACCAGTCAATTAAATTTTTATAATGCTACATAGAGACATTAGAGCATAATTGTTTTAATTTTTGCAAAAATAGAAAATTCAACCGATTGCTTAGTTTCTTGGAATACTGTCACATTTATAATGTATCAATTAAAGTCTTAACCGCTATGAATACTAAATTTTCTTATATTTTTGCGTATTAATTATAAAATAATCCTTTTGGATCTGCTATTTATTAAAAAATGACACAAAAAAGACATATTTTGGAAAAAAATTTTTTCCTTTCTAAAATATTGCTTTCAAAAAAAAATCAATCGTGCAATTATGGTACTTAACTCTAAATTAGTAAGGAGAAATTAATGAAAAAGAGTCTTTTGATTTTAATGGTCGGTATTATCGGCTACATCGGATGTGGCAGCACAGACACTGGTCAAAGAGATGCTACTACTACAGGCGATGGTGGTTGGATTTTTGAAGGTTGGGGAGGCCCACCTGAAGTAAGAGCCGACAAAAAAACACCAAAGGACACAGCTCCAAAAGATTGGTACTACATGAAATATCCGGCTAGGGCATCTGCAAAAGCGGTTGCTAAGAAAAGCCAGGCTATGATGCAGTCAACCTGTCGTGAAGCTGCAAGACTACAAGGTGCAAACGATGTAGTTAAGAAGATGATCGGAGAGTCAATCGAAGGTGCATCTGGAGTATCTGATGGAGAATCTACAGGTTCTGTAATCGTGTCTCAAAGCGCTGGTGTTGTAAAAGGCGTTGGAGCTTATGATTGTAAAGCAACCGGTCCAGGTTCTGATCCAAAAGATGTTTCTAAAGACAACTGGGAAGAATGCCAGTGTGTTATCTATGCTAAATTTGAAGGCGGAAAAGATGCTCTAGTTGCAAAAGCTAAAGCTATCGAAAACAAGTAATTCCCTTCGTTTTATGCAAAACAACCCAAAAGTAATTCCTTTGGGTTGTTTTTTTTTACTTATCATTTAAAATTTTACATAAAATAGAAGCAAAAACTATTTTACCAATACAAGCCAGCTATTGCTATTTCTTCTGTGAAGCTGTATTTTTTTGAATATTTTTGTATATTTTGCTTGTATATTTTTTATTTGATTTTATAATGTTATCCAATATACAGAATTTATTTACTAATTAGTAAAATTAAAGGAGATTTTGATATGAAAAAAATGAAACTTGCTCAAAAATTTGCAAGTATCGGCACAATTCTTTCTATTGTACTGGTATCTGTAATTTTAACTCTTTCTTGCAAGAAAGATAAAGACGATAAAACAGGACTATTCGTATTGGCGGCTTTATTGGCGAGTGGGCAAAGAGACATGTACGGTGGTTTTGCAGATATTCCTGCAAGTATTTATAAATCTTCTGCAAGTTCAGCAAGCTCATCTATCCGACAAACCTTAGCGACCAGCGATTATAAATTCAAATCAGGGACAAGCTCTGTCGCAGGAGTTTTTGATCTTGTAAAAGTAACCGCAAAAAATACCAGAGATATTGCGAAATCCATTGGTGATCTTGTAAAAGCGCTAGAAGATTTGAATGTCACTGTAAGCTCAACGGCACTCACAGGAACAAGCACTTGGGGTGAAAAGCCTGCTAAATACAGCTACAAATCAAGTACAAAACTTTCAGGCGGAAAGCTATTAGAAATTTGGTGGAACAACGCAGGTGGTGCTTACGCAAATAACAAAGCAATTGAAATGAATTACACAGGTAGCGTTGCAAGTGGAAGTATAAATGGGTATCTCTGGGTAAGATTTTTATCATCTGCTACAGCTACTACTCTCTCAAAAGCGTACATCAATTTTGAATATAAAGCCAGCACAAACACAAGAACTATGGTTGTGATTATGCAAGATATAGGACCGAACTACCAAGACAAAGCTCACTTTTTTGTTCAGGAAGTAAGCGGTACTACAAAGATGGATGGTGGTTATACTGCCTACGGCTTCAACCCAAACGCAACAGGTGTTACTGCAGCTGACAGAACATACGTATTTAATGCGATTGGAAATTCTGGGAAGGCTGTAATCAATGCTGCATTTCCGTTGTCTTCCGATAATACTTCTACGGTATTTTCCAATACTTCTCTTGGAAATATTGGACAAGTTTGGACTTCATTTATATTGGCAAATTCATCAACTGTATCCACGGTAAATAGTTTAGCCGGTTATGGAATAACTTCTTGTGGTGCGTCATATATTGCTCAAACCCCGAACAATGGAAATCCAACTTCACTTTTATCTACATTTTCTGTAGCCAATTTGAAAAATTGTTTAGATTCACTACTTGCGGTTGCGCCAACAAATTCAGGAGCACAAGGAGTGTATTTTCTTACTAATATCAAAAATCCGGCTTACTTTACCTATACCGGATCAAATGCTAGTTTGTACGGAGTAGAAAGCCTTGCTGCAAATGATGCACTCTATACTGATTTTAAAGCTCTACAGGATAACTTGGCAACTGCACCAAGGACGACTGCAAACACAACATATCCAGCTTCTATGGATGCTGCAAGTATTGCCTCGATTAATTTATTTACGGGGGTAGGAATTCCTACAGGGTCATCCGCAACCGCTTTGACTTCATTAAATGCTCAGTGGGGAAATGGAACTCCTTTTAACGGTACTTCCAGTTCATCTGCTGGTACAAATTCTGTAAATGGAAGCTCCGATAATACAGCTCCATTCTAAGTAGTTTATGAAAAGCGTGACCTGGAAATGATTTCAGACACGCTTTTTTATTTGTAATTTAATTCCGAAAATGAAAATGTTGAACAGATTCTAAGAAATTTTTTATCTTTGAACTATTCTTCTGAAAAAATTTTTTAGCCGCTTCCATTCCAAGATCAACCGATAGGTTTAATTTTTTCGTATCAGTTACAAGTAACCCTGTAGGGAGTTTTTCATCAGGTGCAATCACTTTAATCGTTACGTCTTTGGGTGGATTATTTAAAATCTCCATTGCACGGTTGTAACGAACATGATGATAATTTTGCATAGCCCAGATTGCTTGTTTGTTTCCGGGGAAGGATAGATTACTCAACCATTTACTGTACTTTTTCGCCTTGTGATAAATTGGATTGTTCAAAACAACTGTAATATCTTTATACCCTGCGTCTAATACTGGCTCTATAGGGATCGGATCAAGCAAAGCTCCATCGGAATATACCTTGTCGCCTAACGTATGCTTTCCCTTTGTAGCGATAGGGACTGCGGTTGCTGCTTTTAGAACAGATAAAATATTTTTTGATGTGATTCTGATATATTCAGGAAGCATTGTTTTCATATTGGATACTACGATATAGAATGGAACTGCTTTTTTTTGGTCAAGATTCTCTAAAGGCAGTGGGTATTTTTCTCCAAATAAAAAATCGACCAAATATTCTTGGTTGAGAAAAGTTTTTCCCTTTAAGGGATTTAAAAAATTGATGAGTTTTTTTCCTGATAGTTCGTGTCTCCAAACATTTAAATTATTAAAAATTTTAGAAGTGTCTTTGACACCGTGTGTGACATAATAAGCGGCAGAGCAAGAACCGGAAGAAACTCCAACCACTATATCAAAATGGTGAGAAGGATGGATATTAGACATAATCGCAAGTGCCCCACCCGCAAAAGTGCCCTTCATTCCACCTCCTTCAACTATAAGAGCTTTCTTTTTGTTTTTCATAAAACCGGATGCTTTTTCAATCATACTAAGTAGGATGGATATTTTTTAGAAATGTTGCAAAAATTTATTTGATTTTCATCATTTTATCCCGTAAAATTGCCGCTTTTTCAAAGTTTAGCTCTTCGGCGGCTTTTAGCATTTCTTCTTTTAGTTTTACTTTGAGGACAGCAGGAGTTTTAAATTTCTGGAGGTTGAATTCCTTTTCGATTTCATTTAAAAGGATTTCTTCTTCTTGAAGAATTTTTTCCTCTCTATGAAGTATATCGGCTATTTCTTTCTTTATAGATTTAGGAGAGATTCCAAATTTCTTGTTGTGCTCTTCTTGGATTTTTCGTCTTCGGAGAGTTTCTTCTTGTGCCAATTTCATCGAATCGGTAACTTTATCTGCATACAAAATTGCAAGCCCATTTACGTTACGTGCAGCCCTCCCGATTGTTTGAATCAAAGATTTGTAATTTCTTAGAAAACCTTCTTTGTCAGCATCCAAAATAGCAACTAAGGAAACTTCAGGAATATCTAATCCCTCTCTTAATAAATTAATTCCTACAATACAGTCATAAATCCCTTTTCTTAGGTCTCGAATGATTTCCACTCTTTCGATTGTCTCAATTTCAGAATGCAAGTAGGCAACCTTAACTCCCATTTCTTTGAAATAATCTGTCAAGTCTTCAGACATTTTTTTTGTGAGAGTTGTAACTAAAACTCTTTCGTCCTTGTCTTTTCTTTTATTAATCTCCATTAATAGATCTTCAATTTGATTTTTTACGGGACGCACTTCAATCAAAGGATCGAGTAAACCTGTCGGTCGAATAATTTGCTCTACTACTGCTTCACTTTTTTTTAATTCGTACTCGGCGGGTGTTGCAGACACATACAAAGTAAATGGAGTAAGCGCCTCAAACTCCCGGAAATTGAGGGGGCGATTGTCTAAAGCACTCGGAAGGCGAAAACCAAATTCTACTAAGGTTTCTTTTCTGGATCGATCTCCTGCATACATTCCTCCAATTTGAGGTACTGTTACATGAGATTCATCAATGATTAAAAGAAAATCTTTTGGAAAATAGTCGATTAAGCACGCTGGTCTTTCTCCCGCCTTCCTACCTGTTAAATGTCTGGAGTAGTTTTCAATTCCATTGCAATAGCCCATTTCCTGAAGCATTTCCATATCGTAATTTGTACGAGACTCGATTCTTTCGGCTTCTAAAGGTTTATTCTTTTCTTTATAATATACAAGCCTTTCTTCCAGTTCTTGTTTGATATTTTTTATGGCTTCTTCTACCATCGGACTGGAAGTAATAAAGTGCTTCGCAGGGTACACTGCAATTCGATCTAATTTTGAAATTAATTTCCCGCTAACCGGATGAAATCTGGAGAGTGATTCTATTTCGTCTCCGAAAAATTCAATACGAATTCCTTCATCGTGGTAGGCAGGCATTATCTCAATAGTATCTCCCCTTACTCGAAAATTTCCTCTCGAAAAATCGGTATCGTTTCTATTGTATTGAATATGAAGTAATTTTTTTATAACAGAATTTCTATCAATAGATTCATTTTTATTCAAGATCAGATGTGCGTTCATGTATTCTTCAGGTGAGCCTAAACCATAAATACAAGACACACTGCTGACTATCACTACATCTTTTCTTTCCAACAATGAAGAAGTCGCTCTAAGTCGTAACTTATCAATTTCTTCATTCATAGACATATCTTTTTCTATATAGGTATCGGAAGAAGGAACGTAAGCCTCGGGCTGGTAGTAATCATAATAGGACACAAAATATTCAACTGCATTAGTAGGAAAAAAGTCTTTGAATTCACGAAATAGTTGGGCTGCCAAAGTTTTATTGTGAGACAATACTAAGGTAGGTTTATTTATCTTAGAAATAATTTCTGCCATAGTAAATGTTTTTCCTGAGCCGGTAACTCCAACAAGAGTAATAGAGTGTTTGTTTTTTTCAAAGGCATTTGCGATTTCTTCAATTGCCTTGACTTGATCTCCTGCTGGTTTATAGGGAGACTCTATTTGAAAAGCGCTCATCTCAGTTGACTTTTTTTTCCGCCGTGAATAGAGCTTGTTTGTTGTTTTCTAAAATATCAAGATCCATTTTATCAAATAATTTTTGCATCACCATCATTCCCCGCATAAGGGTTGCAGTTGAAGAAAATTTTCCTCTATCAATATCATTTTGAAGATTAAACTCTTTGATGTTGTTTAATATACTTATTTTAAATAATTTTGACTTGTCTAATGAATATTTAATTTCTATAATTTCTCCGTCGCCATACTTCACTGCGTTTTCCATCGCTTCAATCACAGCTATCGAAACATCCAAAGTCATTTCTTCGGAAACTTGATTTCTTCTTAAAAAGTATTCTAAACGGCTTCTAACATATTGCAATGGAGAAAATACATGGGCACCCAATAAAGTGTAACTTTCTGAATTAATGACTTTTAAAGTGGAGGATAATTGTTCAGAAATTGTATATTCTCTTGAATCAAATTTGCTGGAAACTACATCCCCTGAAATTTTTAGCTTTTCCAGTAACTCTGTTACAGCTTCTACAGATATAGAAGGAAGTTCTCGAAATTTTCTTTTTGTTTCCATTTGCACCCAAGCAGCGAAATCTTTTGAATTACCAAGAAGACCATTCATTAATAGAGTCTTGATTTCTTTTTCAATTTCTACAGGAGATAACTCGAAAGCCATATTTTTCTATTTCTCTCTTGGCTTATTCAATGTAAACCAATTATTCTTTCCAATTTCTTGTTTGCCTGAGTGCTTCATACAATACGATTGCTACCGCATTGCTTAAATTTATACTTCTCGAATTTTCCCCCATTGGAATTTTGACAATTTTATCAATTTCAGCTTTAGAAAGAATTTCAGGCGGCAGCCCTTTAGTTTCGTTACCAAAAACTAAATAGGGGTTGTTTGGATATTTTATATTTGAATATATCTTTGAACCAAATTTTGAAACATAGTAAATTGCCGAACCGGAATCAATAAATTTCAAAAACTCTTCCCAATTTGTATGAAAATGGATTTTTAGATATTCCCAATAGTCTAAACCCGCCCTTCTTACAGATTTTTCTGAAAAATCAAAACTTGCTCCGCCCACAATATGTAAAATAGAGTCAGTGTTTACGCAAAGCCTTCCTATGTTTCCTGTATTTGGAGGGATTTCTGGTTTATAAAGTACTACATTCAACTTATTTCTTGGAATTCAGTGAATTTTTTAGTAAGATTCCAAAACTGGAAACAGACGAGTCCGTATCTTGTTTCATATATCCTTCGTATTCCAATTTTTCACGAAACTCTTTTGCCTTAGAAATTGAAAGTGCGATTTGTTTTTTTTCAGGATTTACTTCTAAAATATAGACCTCTATTTTATCTCCACTTTTATAATGAGTTGAAACAGGAGTTCTGATTGGAAGACCTGTTTCTTTATTAGGGACAAGCCCGGAAAAGTTTTCATTTAACTTTACAAACATTCCAAAAGGTTTTATTGTCTCGACTACTCCTTCCAAAAGATCTCCTTCCTTAAAAGGAAAAGACTTCGCCCAAGGGTCGTCTATAAAGTCTTTTACGGACAAAGAGAATTTTTTTTCTTTCCAATCTATGTTTAAAATTTTAGCGCGTAGAGTCTGGCCAACAGAGAATTCTTTTTCTAAATCTGGATTCTTTTTATAGGAGGATTCACTAATTGGAATTAACGCATCAACTCCTCCAATGTCAACGATTAGCCCAAACTTATGAATGGATTTGATTCTACCCGTGACAAAACTTCCAACCTTCAATTCATTTTTGAGGCTTTCGATTTTTAAGTTTTTTTCTTTGTCTGTAATTTTTTTTTGGGATAATACAATTTTGCTGTTTTTCCCATCTTGGATTTCCATTACTGCAAATTTTAACTTTTTACCGCTTGGGCTTTTTCCTTTAACTTCAATGTCGATTTGAGAAAAAGGACAAAATCCGACTAACTCTCCAAGTTTTACTTCATAACCTCCGGTTATTTCTGAAGAGACTTGCCCTAAAACAGGAATTTCATTTTTATAGGCGAGTTTTTAAATTAGAAAATTCAGATTTTCCTTGTAAGCATAGTCGTAAAATAATGGTCTCCATGATTTTCAGAAAGGTAGTGCACGGATAGAAGCTCACCATTTTTAGGAATTGTATTTGACTCTGTAAATTCTTCTATAGGAATAATTCCTTTGATTTTTTCTGTAAGTGTTTCAATAAAAACATAATCCGTTCGTATTGAAGTAATTTTTGCTTGAAATAAAAGACCTTCTTCAATAGATTTTCTTTTTTGAAAACTTTCCTCTAACAAGCTTGCAAAATCATTTTTTTTTCTTTCCATCTTTTTTCCTTTTCTTAATATTTTTTATTTCTGTTGTAGTTTCTTTTTGATTTTCCGGTAAAAATTTTTTACCGTTTTTGTATATTTCTTGAATACTGAATAAATTATCGAATCCGGAAAATGGGCTTTTTTTTAGAACCAGCAAATTGGCTTTATTTCCTTCTTGAATCGTGCCTTCTTTTTCAGAAGATAAAAATGAACAAGAATTTTCTGTTGCAATTTTTAAAATAGATTTCATATCCAAAGTGACATCAAAAATCACTTTCAATTCCATAAGTCCACTAATACCCGGAAAAGAAAAAAAATTTCCGCTTCCGCTTCCTAAAATCATTTTATTAGAAAGAGCTTGATTTTTTTCAAAAAATGAAATATACGATGTATATTCCTTGTTTGCTAAAATCTGATCTTCTGGGGTGAGGTTTGTTTGTTTTAGAGACTTTTCCATCAACTCGGAATAATTTGCTTTAAAAAAAGGGCTTTTTTCTTTCATGTACTGAAAATCTTGCAGCAATTCTTTTTTTCCTTGATTCTTTTGAAATTTATATACATTAAACAAAGGAATCCATTTTAATTCATTGGAATACAATGGAGTAAAATCTTCTTGAACATCCGTCCCAATCGGGTGTGCAATTGCCCGAACCCCTGAGGATAAAGATTCGATTATAGATTGTCTGTCTGCAAAAGCGCTCACTAAAATTTCTTTATTTTCTGTATTTGCGAGTTTTACAATTTGGTTTAGAATTTTTGCATCGTAATTGTATGTTGTATTTTTATCAAATCTGTGAAAAATATTAATTAATCGACTTTTTTTTTTGATTTGATTTTTGACTTCTTCTTCTAAGGATTCCTTATCCTTTGCTACATAATAAAGTTGATTTGGTAAATTTTCGGTTTCCGGTGATTTTATGATTATAGGTCTTTCAGATATTATGATTTCAGGACCTAAAATTTTACCTTTGTCGATTTCATCTTTTATTGCCTTCACCCAATAACCATCTCCGATTGATTGAATTTTGGTAAATCCGTGAAGTAAAAACGATTGGAGAGCTTTTTTAATTCCTGAATAGTTATTTTGAAACCCTAAAGAATCTGCACCCAAAGTTACATAAGAGTCGCAAAACGATGGAATCAAATATTTTTCTTTTAAATCATTATGTCTCTTTTTTTGAATAGGCAAGATAGATTTGATTTTTCCGCTTCCAATAGCAATATCTACTACTTCGCTCCATTCATACATGCCCGGTTTTAAATATTTTACGTTTTTTATAATAATTTCTTCAGATTTTAAAGAGCCTATTTGCAGAAATGAACTCAAGAAAGCCGAAAATATGAATAGAGTGAAAAATTTCAAATGCAGAATATATCCTGATTTTTTAATTTAGGTCTTTTTTTCTATATTTTAAAACGTGAGTATCTTGACAAACAATTAGGGATTTCAATAAATAATAATCTATGGCTCAACAAACAATGGAAATATCCGACAATATTCGAGTTTCGATAGAAAATGGAAAAATATTGTCACTAAAAACTCATCGGATCACTAAATCAGTGGAAGAGTACATTCAAAAAGCCATTGACTTGATTCTTGACAAATGCGACCACCCTACCTTGGTTCCGACTCTCTACACGATTATTAAAGAGCTTGCCATTAATGCCTGCAAAGCAAATCAAAAGAGAGTATTTTTTGAAGAAAGGAATTTGGATATAAAAAATCCTGAAGATTATGCGAAAGGTATTGTTGAATACAAATCTATATTTAGCGAAGAAATGTCCAATGAGTTTGGATTAAAAGCAAAAAAGAAGGGCTTTTATTGTCTTGTGACTTTTGCCTATAGCCAAGACGGAATGACTGTGGAAGTTGTAAACAATACTCCAATTGCAAAAGAAGAAGAAAAGTCTCTTCGAGAAAAATTAGAAAAAGGTATGGGGTATGAAGACATTGCCCAATTTTATATGGACAACGCCGACAATACGGAAGGCGCAGGTCTTGGGTTGGCTCTGATTTTGATTATGTTGAAAGGGGAAGGAATCGATCCGAATTATTTTAGAATTTTTATCGCAGATGATTCTACAACTGCCAGATTAGAAATTCCGTTTACAGAAAATTTTAAAAGCAAGAGAAAACATCATTAGTTTGTGCGTAAGTCTCTTTTGGAATTTTTCATTATTATTTTAGATCAAAATTTATATAGGTTGAATCGCTAATTATTCTTTTATGCCTATTTCTGCTTGCATAATTACACTTAACGAAGAAGATATTCTTGAATCGTGTTTGAAGTCTTTAGATTTTGTAGATGAGATTATAATTGTAGATTCTCATTCAACAGACAGAACTCTTGAGATTGCTAAAAAATATAAGGCAAAAACTTTTTTACGAAAGTTTGATAACTACGTAAATCAAAAAAACTACTGTTTAAAAAAAGCATCCCATGATTGGGTGCTGGCATTGGATGCCGATGAAGTTGTCTCACAAAAACTCAAACAAGAAATTTTGTTATTAAAAGAAAATATTTTTTCAAAATACGATGCTTTTTATTTACCCAGACTTTCTTTTTATTTAGGGCAATGGATATATCATGGCGGGTGGTATCCCAATTACCAGATAAGGCTTTTTAAAAAATCTATCTCCAAATTTGAAGGACAACTCGTACACGAAAAAGTTATAACCACGGGTAAACTTTCTTATCTGAAAAATTCTTTACTCCATTATTCTTACAAAAATATTTCAGACCATTTAAAATTTATAGATAAGTATTCTGATCTTACTGCAAAGGAAAGATTCCGTGAAGGTAAATCTTGTAGCGTAGTCCTTGCGGTTGGTAAAGCATTTTGGAAGTTTGTTTGGATGTACTTTTTTCGGTTGGGATTTTTAGACGGAAAAGCGGGTCTGATTATTTCTATACTTGGCTCATACTATAATTTTTTGAAATACATAAAGGTTTATGAATTAAAAATCAATTCGTCCAGAACCAATCATTGAAAATCCTACAAATGCTGCAGCAATAGCATCCCATGAATCATCGTGTCCTGTTAAATTTTTAATTCCAAAGAGTAGTTGTATCGCTTTTTTGACCTGCTTTTTGTCTGCGTTTCCATTGCCTGTGATTCCTTTTTTAATTTGTGAAACTGTAGGCTGAATGATTTTTATCTTGGCTTCAATCAAGGTTAATAGGATGACCCCGCGTGATTCAAAAACATTTTTTGCTGTTTTTTGATTTTTTGAAAAAAATAATTCTTCTACACTTGCAAATTCAGGAATATGCTCTTCGAGGATCATTTTCAATTCATTGCGAATGATTAATAAATTTTCCGGTGAAATTGTATTTGGTGGAACTTCGATTGTTCCATAGGAAACAATGGACAATTTGTTTTTCTTTATTTCGTCTCTTTCTACAACACTGTAACCAATTCTATGAGAGCCGGGATCAATGCCGATGATTTTCACTAATTTAAAATATCCTGAATTTTTTTGATTAGATTTTTGTACCCCGAATTTTGAATGATCAGATTTGATTTGTGAATTTGATCCACAGAAATTTTTCTAAGTTTGTTCAGTGGCCCAAGAAAGATTGAATTAGAATTTAAAGAAAAAAATTCTCCAAGCTCCGTATGATAATCTGAGATAGAATAGATGAGTGTTTTTTTTTCGAGATAGACCGACTCCATAAGGCTTTGACCAAAATACGTGCAAAAACATGAGCATGCACTTAAAAGATTTACGTATTCATTTCGAGACAATCTGAATATTACTTCTACAGGGAAGGGGGAGTTTAACTCTCCTCCCACTCGAATATATCGAAACTCAGAACCAAAAGTCTCAAACAAAAATTTATCGAGACGTATCGATTCATCTCTGTTTCTACCGCCCGCATAAGTTAAGATAGTTTTTGTCTCGGTGTTTTGAACTTTGTAATAATCTATTATGGAAGGATAAAGAATATTTTGTAAAGAGTTCTGAAAATTGATTTTTGGATGAGGCAATACGTCAAAGTGATAAAATTGATCTCTATCTGGTCCAAAGTTATCTATTAAAAGTATTTTTTTTGAGTAAAAATTTTCAGGAAGAATCACGTCTCTATAATCAATTATAGCTAAATCAAAATTTTCATTTATCTGAAATTTTGAACTTAAAGATACGTTATACCCAAGGGCAGATAATTTTACGTGGAGGATTTTACTTCTTTCAAAATGCCCTGTACCGTGTGTATTTAGGGGAGCGTATATAATTTGAATTTTTTGTTTTGAGTTTTTTGAGGATATATTCACAGAAAAAGATATTTGTTCTACAGAATCATTGATCGTAAAAATTTCAGGCTTTTCTTTATACAAACTAATTACTTCTTTAACTCCAAAAAAGAAATTATCTTTACACAATTCTAAATATACTTTTTCTGCTAATTCAAAATCTTTATCCTCATCTATCGTAAGTCGTATCTTTTTTGAAATCAGAATTTCTTCTGCTGACAAGTATGATTGTAATTTTATAAATTGAAATTTTTGTGAGTCTTCCTTAATGTGAAGGCTGACATGCTCTCTATGTCTATCTTGCAGATTGACAGAAGGTGATTCGCATAACGCATGATTTGTAAAAATTTCTCCACCCATTCCAATTGGAATATTTGAAAATGAGGCAATATCTGCTAATGAATCGTTTAATGCTTCACACAATAATTCTAAATACGAAACATCAAGAAAAGGATTATCCCCTGTTAAACGAATAATTTCTTTTGCTCCGAATTTTTCAGATGCTAAAATATATCTTTCTCTTACATCGTTTTCACTACCTTCAAAAAACAAAAATTGTCTTTGAGTAAGAAATTTTTTTAATTCTGTATCATTGTCAGGAATAAGGAAAACAATTCTATCCTCAGGCAGTACTTGTTTTAATCTAAGATAAATGTGATCTAATATAGTTAGATTTGATTTTTCAGGAAGTGTTTTTAACACTTTCCTTGGTAGTCTCGTCGAGCCGCTACGAGCCTGAACAAAAGCAAAAACACTATGCGTTGAATGTGTACCACTCATCGCATTGCAAACAAGGTGCTTTTGTTAAGGAATGATTTCCGTGAAGAGAATTAGAAAAAGAATCAAGTCCTCTATTCCAAATCTCGATTATTGAATTCGTATTCAGATTGCCTATAGAATTCTGAAAATCTTGTCTGCAAATTGCCACACTGCCGTCGTGGCAAATATACATATCTCTCGTGAGATGCCAACAAAATTCTCTTTTGATTGGAGTTAGGTCGCTTACTCTTTTTTCAGGCATTAGTTCTGCATAACGATTGTATTTTTGTAAAATCACATTGATTTGTTTTTCTTCAAAGAAGTTGAAATAATTTTCTATTTGATTTTCGACTTCTTTCATTTTGATAATCTGAACATGGAGGTTGCCTTTTTGAAGAAATTTTTCCAATTGATTTATTTTCTTTAATAGATCGGGTAAAATATTTTTTCCATAAATAGAATGATATTGCTTTTCGTCTAACGTACTCAAATTTACAATGAAGGTAAGTTTCTTCTTTTCTCCAAGTGAAAGACCCTCGATAAACTGAATCAGGTTATCAATGTCGGTGGACAAAGATGTTTCTACAATAAGCTCCTTTAAGGAGTCAGTGAAAAGAGCAGCTTTGACTATATCGTTAAATTCTGGATGGAGCAAAGGCTCTCCCATTCCACCAAAACAAACTGAAAAAGGAGAATGAAAATATTCATTCATATCCTTGAAAAGACTTTGCAGAAATTCTGTATTCAAATATTGACCATCTGAATCATTAGAAATATATTGTCTCGGACAGAAAGTGCATTTTAAGTCACAACCTCTAAACAATTCAATCTCAATGTAAGACGGTGATGAGCGAAATATTTTAGGGAATTTCATGAGTAAAGGGAGTATTTCTTTGTAAGTGGTCTTAGAATTTTCCTTTAATAAGGAATCTACTAAAACTGATGAGCGTGAATCCTTTAAAGAAAAATTCAAACGGTATTGTCGAAGGTCAGGCGGAGAATAAAAAATCTCTACGTCGTAATTGTTTATATTTTTCAATAAATATTCATGAGTAGCCGTTTCTAATTTTTTAGGGAGAGATAACACAAATTCTCTCGATATAAAAAAGGGAACTATTCCAGCTGGAAGATTTTCAGAGTAAGAATATTGAGAAAGATATTTTTTATGACGAGAAAGTAATTCTTGGGTTAGGTTTGTATCAAGTAAAGGAAAGATTCCAGGTATATAAACAAAAAAAACCTCATCTATATCACTATCCCCTGAAATAGAAGGTGGTAATTTCTCAGTTACTTTTTGTAAAAAATCCAACTCATCAGTTGAGTGAATCGCTTGAATATCAAGAAAATACTTTTTTAAAATTTCAATATCTTGATTAACAAAAATTTTTAAATTAGGGAAAACTTCTTTTAATTTTTCTGAAAATTTAAAAACTAAATTTGAGTAATTCTCTATCTGCTCTACATTTTCCTGAGTTAAGAAAATTGAAACAAGAGAAGGATGAAATTCGAGTAGATTCATAAAAATTTCATCATTGCCTTTTTTCGTTATTTTTATCTGTCGGCAAGTCTTCTGGTCTTTGAAAACTTTCTTCAGGAGTGTCTAATTTATTTTCTTTAATATATTCTTTATCATAAATCGTAATTGAAATCTCTCTTCTTCTTGAAAGAACCCAGTTATCGAAGGAATCTTCTTCTTTGTCTCTGTAAAGCATATTTTGAATTCCTTTTTTAACAAGCTCAAGAGGAGTAGGTCGCTTTCCTTCCATTTTAATAATACAATATCGTTTACGCTCGTCCCTGAATACATCCGAAATTTTTCCTTCGGGTAATCCCATTGCCACTGTTGCTGCAATTTTATTTTGCTTATATAATTCAAAAGCAGGAATCCAATCTATGAGTCCCCCATTTTTATAATTAGATTGATTTCTAGGGCCGCTTGCAATTAATTTAAATGATTCGGGATCCTTTAGGGCTTCATTTCTAATTGCAGTGATTTCTTTTGATATTCGAGTCTCTTCTTCTAAGGAGTGCTTTGAAGGAATCAGAGCAATTTCTCTTAGCCGAATTTCGAAACCTACTTTGTTTTTATTTGCGTTGTACCAACTTAGAATTTCTTTATCACTTGGAAGTTTTGTATTTACCCGTACTTGCAGAAGTTGTCCTTTTTTAATTTGATAAGGAAGCTCACTAACCCACATATCAAAACTCATTCCTGTTTGAGCTTGAATGTTTTTTTCGAAAACGGCACGATCCTTTATTCCCATGACTTCCATTCTTTTTTCAATTTCAGTATCTATGCGTTTTTCTGTAACTTGAATGGATTCTTCTTCGGCAGTAATATCTACAATGGCTCTCGCAATTAAAAAATCCAAGACTTGAGTCTTCATCGAAGCTTTATGATTAATCTTTGGTAGAAATTTTGATAATTTTTTGTATTTATCTTCTCCATACTCATAGTCAATTTGAGTAATCGAAGTGTTTTTGATCGTTGCAAGAATCTTGTTTAATGATTCTGCACTAAAAATTACAGAAAAAGGAAAGAGAAAAACAAGCAATAAGGTGAAATTTTTTAAGAAAGAAAACATAGAATAGATTTTAGTTTTTATTCTCCACTATGCCTATATTGGTAGTTTGATGCAAGTAGAAATGGGAAAATCAATCCAAATATTATTAATGGTACACCGGCTAAAAGTCCTTCTTGGAAATATATATCGCTCAATATTCAGGTAAAATCACTATTTACTTGCGATACAAAACCCATTTTAGAGCTTTTGCAATAGCATCATAAATCCATATATTGAAATGATTTACTTAAAATCAAGAAATAAAAAAAGTGTAACCATACTCTTTAATACATTCTGACTCCAAAAAAAACTATGACCAGAAAAACTTTTTTAACCTTTCTTGCTTCTTGTGCGGCTTCTATAGGAGGAGCTCTTATTTTTAGAAAATTTTTTCAACATAGAATTTCTGGAAAAATAGTTGGTCCAGATAAAATGTCAGGCCATTCCTTTAGAGATAAAATTTTCCAAACTTCTCCTTCTAATGCTATTCAATCTAATGTATTAATTTTAGGTGGGGGAATTTCTGGATTGAGCGCAGGCTACTATTTATCTAAAGCTGGCTTTTCTGATTACACGATATTAGAAATGGAAGATACGATAGGAGGGAACTCAAAATTTGGTGAAAATTCAATCAGTAAATACCCTTGGGGATCGCATTACCTCCCTCAACCTACATCATCAATGCCTTTTCTTACAGGATTTTTAAAAGATGCAGGAATTGTAATTGGCTCAAAGCCTAATGGAGAGCCTATATTCGATGAAAAATATCTTTGCTTTGATCCGGACGAAAGAATTTTTATTCACGGGAAATGGCAAGAAGGACTTTTTCCAAAACTTGCCTCTTCAAGCGAAGTATTTCGAGAAAAAGAAAAATTTGAAAAGCTTATGAACAATTGGAGAAAAAAAATTGGTAGAGACGGAAAAAAAGCATTTACGATTCCTGTTGATTTTTCTTCAAAAGATCCTGAATTTTTAAAATTGGATCAGATTACTTTTTTCGAATATCTAAAAATTGAAGGGTTTCAAACAAAAGAATTATTGTGGTATGCAGAATACGCAACTCGTGATGACTATGGATCCTCACTTACAAATACATCGGCTTGGGCAGGAATCCATTATTATGCCTCAAGGGCAGTTGATCCAAAAGGAGAAGAACTTCCTCCTCTAACTTGGCCTGAAGGAAATGGATTTCTTGTATCTAAACTACAGTCTATGACGACAGGAAAAATAGAAACAGGAGAAGTAGTCTATAAAGTTTCTTCTGAAAACTCAAAATGGAAAGTTTTAACTTTTAATAAAAAATCAAATCAAACTAAATTATACATTTGCAATTCGTTGATATATTCACTTCCACAATTTACAAGAAAATATATTCTTGGAAATAATCCTTACCATAATGACTTTGTTTATTCTCCATGGATGGTTGCAAATCTTACAGTCAGTCAAGTCCCTGAAGGAAGAGGAGCTCCCACCTCTTGGGATAATGTAATTTATAACAGCTCTTCTTTAGGTTATATTGTTTCGACTCATCAGAGTTTCAGATTTCAAGAGAAGAAATCAGTTCTTACTTATTATTTTCCTTTTATTGATGATGATACTTTGGCAACGAAGCACAAACTGGAAAAGAAAAACTGGACTGATTGGAAAAATTTCATATTAAAAGATTTAAAAAAATGTCACAGAGACATTGAATCTTATGTGGAAAATATAGACGTTATGCTCCATGCACATGCAATGATTCGCCCTACTGTAAATTTTATCTGGGGAAAGTCGAGAGAAAAGTCTATGAAATCAATTGGATCTATTCATTTTGCACACAGCGATCTAAGCGGGATTTCAATTTTTGAAGAAGCTCATTTTAGAGGTTTTGCCGCAGCCCGAAAAGCTCTTCACTCAATCAATAAATCTTGATCTTGCTATGCTTTCAATGTAGGAATTATTCTGAAGACAGATGACTGAAATAGTGGAGTTGGAATTTTTTTTATTAATTTTATCTTTTAGGATGAGGTTTTAAACTTTTGCTTTTAGTACAGATTTTGCACTTTTCGTGCTAAAATGTGGGATCTCCACTCTTTTCTGTAAAGTGCATGTTTTATACCAATTGCTCACCTTTCACGCAAAAATGTGGGAACTCCATCTTTTTGAGGAATTTCACATTTAATGCGGGTTCAGAACTTTTTCTGTAAAAACTAAAAAAATTTTTCTAAATTTAAATAAATTTTATTTCTATCACGATATTATTTTACCTTATATCAAGGGGTAGGGATAGTAGAGTGGGGATCAGGGATAGAGGAATGAAGATTTTATATTAGGAGAATACTATGAACCCAAAAAATTTGAGCAGAACAATCAGTCTGCTTATTCAGAAAAATTTATGGATGAGTTTAATTCGAGGACTGAAACTATTTCGAGAGAAGATTACTTTCAATCAATTGCTGGAGATATAGGAATGTTACTACTTTGGCAGACTTTGAAAAGTTGGATTGTGTGAAGACGGTGTATCAGGAAGAAGGCAAAATTGCATAAAAGAAGAACTTTCGTCCGGAGATTGCAGATTGGATTGAGCTTGGCGAATTTGCTCAATGGCTTGGTATTTCCCGAACGGCTCTTTTTACTCTTCTTTTGTTGCTTGACATTGCCGGATGGGACATAATCATCCCTGCCAAGTTCTATGACTTTGGAGTTCCACCCAAGGTCAGTTCTATTGCGGTAGGAGTTTACCTCTCCAAGAGAAAAACTATACGATACAATAGGCTGATACGACATAAGAAAAGAGAATAGCGAAAACAACCATATAAAGAAGCTTAAAAAAACAATAAAGATAAAAAATACACGAGCCAATCTATGTCCTTTTTGTTTACGGAAAAACATATATTGAAAACTATGCAAATACCACATATAAAAACGATGAATCCTTCAAAAGAAAAGATCTCTTTTAGCGTCTATGCTAAAACTCCTAAAATCATCAACGAAATCCAGAAAGGAGCACAAAACGCTGAGGAGGAAGATAAATTTTATCAACCTCATATAACATCTGAGCTATACAAAGCTGTTGATTATTTAAATTATGGACAATCTAAATCAAGACTGTTTATTGTAGAATTTGACGCAAACGATGAAGAATTGATCAACACTCTTGCCAAAATTCATGACGACCCTTGGCTACATGGAACAGTGATTGTTGTTATTTCTTCAAAATTATCTAAATTAGAAATGGATCAATTGCTCAAGTTTGGAGTGATTGATTTCATCAGTATCAATGAAATAAAATATAAATTTCCAACTGTAATAAAAATCATCACAAGCAATACAGAAATATTTGAATCTCAACAATTTATTGCAGAGCATTCTACACAAAAGAAAGGAACGATTACGATTAAAAATAGCTTATTGCTTGTTCCCAAAGCGACAAATATTTTATTAAATTTTTGTTATGCGGTTGGATTTCGAAATTTAGACACCTACTCAAAAATTTCAATTTGTCTGCACGAGATGATTACAAACGCTATTGAGCACGGAAATTGTGAAATTGGTTATAGCATGAAGACCAATATCATAAACCAGAATTTGAATATAGTGGACATTGTCAAAGAAAGAGCATCGCTCCCTGAAAATCTAAATAAAAGAGTTAGAGTTCGCTACAATATCAATAGCAAAAGGGCAGTAATTGTAGTAATAGACGAGGGAAAAGGGTTCAACTCTACCGATATACCCAATCCGTTAAATGAAGACAATGTGTTCATGGTTCATGGAAGAGGAATCATGATGACCAGAACTTTTGTGGATGAAATGTCTTATAATACTAAGGGAAACAAGGTTCGCTTAGTATTTTATAATGAGTTGGAAGTGTTAAGGCGAGAAGGAGATTTACATCAACTTACCTCAGAGCCTGTCCTACATTTAAAGGCTGGTGAAGTTTTATTTGAAGATGATTCAGAGAGTGATTACTTTTATTATATATTGAGTGGTAAATTAGGAGTCTATGTAAATAATAAGCAGGTTGCGATTTCTACACCGGAAGATATGTTTGTAGGGGAAATGGCTTTTTTACACCACAATAGAAGAACAGGAACAGTAAAAGCTTTATCGAGTGCAAAATTACTCCCCATTTCCAGAAATGGTTTCATTAATATGATAAAAAAATATCCTTACGCCGGTGTATTTTTAGCAAGGCTTTTGACTAAGAGGCTTGCAGAGAAAAATCGAGAAACTACATAAAAACTAAAAGAAATAAAAAAACTCATAGAAATTTTCGTGGACAATCTGACTTTTTATGATATTATGACATTAAAGGTGTAAAAATCAAGATGATTATAGTAGAAAACATAGATCATATCAATATTGCAGTCACAGACTTGGAGTCTTCGGCAAAGTTTTATTCTGAATTATTTGATTTTGAAGTATTAAACAACCGTGACAATGAATCTATACTTATGACTCTTGATCCGATCAAGATTAAATTAATCAAAATCGACAAAGTAAAAAACCAGCTAACTGAGCTTGGACTTCCTACTTTAAGTTTCACAATGGATGTTGACGATTTCACGGAGGCAATCAACGAGATTGAGGCTAAAAAAATAAAGATAGAGAAAGGCCCTGAAGAAATCGATGGTGGTGAGTCTTTACTTTTTTCAGATCCGAGTGGAAACCTAATCGAAATCTACTATCAAGAATAAACTCCTACGCTAATTTATCTACGATTGCCCCACGTACTTTATAAAAATCTGTAGCTTGAGTAGGGCTAATCGCTTTAGAGTTTCTTTCACTTTTGTTTTGTTGAGAATTTATATTCAAATCCCCTCCAACAACCCCGATTTCTCGAGGCACTTTTTTTGATTCCATCAGATTTAACGGATCTTGTGTTTTTCCTCCTAAACTTGGAGCGGAAATTATTTTCATAAGCTCTCCTGTGCAACAATATTAAATTTTATCGCACGATTTACAGATTGTCAAGTAAATTCTATTTAATTTTACTTGACTAAAAAAAATTTAAGTGCACTCAATATAGCAATATGAACATAATATCTAAAAATGAAGAGCTGGAACTCCAAAAGATTGATATTTTTAGAAAAGGGTATCCTGCATTTTTAGAGAATATGAATATGCTTGCAAATGGGATATCCACTTTTCTTATGTCCGGTCAAATTTCAGAGCAAAGCAAAAAAGAACTTATCCCTATAAGAAAATCTATTGATACTGAACTTCAAAATATTCAGCAATTTACACGAAAAATTACTTTTGAAATTGATAATAAAAATCTTGAACCAGTCGCAAGAAAAGACTTTTATTCATTTTTTCCAAATGGAAAGCAAGACTCCCAGATGTTGGAATTTCTAATATTCTTTAAAACTTTTGAACACCTTAGAGATTATTTTTTAATCGTTGGAAAAAGCTGGAATATAATCAGAAATGCAATATTTGAAACAAATTTCAGCGATAAAAATTTTAAATCAGAGCAATTAATTTCTTATAGAATTCTTCCAGCAATGGATCGTATGGAAGCTCTGAAAACTGCGTTGGTTAGAATGGCAAGACTTCTTTCGATTAGTGATGCAGACAGAATTTTTGAACAAAAAGCAATTTTCAAACCTAACTATAACAAAGAAACGACATACAAACTTTCAAGTTTATTTCTAACAAACTTTGAAACTCAAGGTAGTTATAACGTTATGGATGATTTAGATTTAAGTGAGGTAAAAACTCCCTCACCAAAAATTCCAACACCTACCGAGAAATCTTTCATTGAAAAACAAGAGAAGTCAAAATCCAGTCCAAGTTTTCTTAACGCTGGCGGAAAAATGACGTGGAACAACAACTCACACTATTTCATCCAATACGATGCACATAAAGCAGAAGAGGAAAGACAGCTTTTTGCAAACACGTTAAAAGCAGACACTCATATTGGAGCAGAAGAGGAAAGGCTAAAATCTGATTTGATTAGAAAAATCAGCTCTAAAGAATTTAAAACCAGATCCAAGGAATTGGTAGAGCAAGAGTATATGAATTTTTTAGAACAGTATTTTAATTTTTGTATTGATATCACTGCATTAAATATAGGAATTCAACCCCAACTAAAAAATATTTTTATATTCCATTTAGGTCCTTCTCATTTTTATATGCTTGTAAAAAAATTTTTAATCGAAGCCAATACAGGTTTTCTACATGTACGATCTTCCGACGGAAAAAAAGTAACTAAAATTATTCCAGGGGAACTAATAAAAAAAAGAGTACTTCAATTTTGGGAGAGTGCAATACTTCCAAAGATAGGAGAAGAGAAAAACAATCTTACAGCCTTAAAAAAAATTATTGAAAAAGTAGAGATTAAATACAAGGAAATTTCACTTCATACAATCGAGATGTATGATCAACTTCCTTTAGATGTTAAAGCATCTAAACCGAGAGCTGCAATTTTTAGAGAAAAAATGAGCGAATGGATGGGAGCAACGAATATAATTGTGTTCAAAAGATTTTTAAAAGTAGAGCTTTAATATTTAGTTGTGAGTAACAGTACAATTTCCGCTCAACGCAGTTACAAAATATTGTGCAGTGTAGGGTCCATTCAAAGTTATCGTAAAAGGATTTGTAGTATAGGTTTCTTGAGATGGAACGCAACTGGAAGAAAAATGTCTGACAACAACCCCCGAAGCATAACTCTCACAAGAAATAGTAATCGTATTGGCTCCACTATTTAAGTATGATTTGAATGCTTTCGTTGAAGATTGTTTATAATTTACAGTAGTAGTTTTTCCTTGTTCAACAAGATTTTCGGCCCCGTGAGAGTTTGAATAAGGAGTATAGCAATCAATATAGAAGTCAGATGTAGCACATGAAATACCGCTACGTCCATCATAACTGGAACAACTTCCTCCATTGTTCACAATTGAAAGAAGACCAGAAGTGGCTCCTGTAGGAACCGATGTACGAATTTCAGTAGTAGAAGCATAACTTACAGCAGCCGGCACTCCATTAAACATAACAGTGTTCCCTGTTAAAGAAGAAGTAAACCCGCGTCCGGTTATAATTACATCAGTAGCGACATAAGTTTCCCCGGAGATTGATTGGAAAGGAGAGCCTTTTTGAGTAGAAAGAGAAGTGATCAATGGAGTAAAAGAAGAAGAAGCTAACAATGAAGAAATACTGTCATTCTTAGAATCAGACTTGCTACAAGAAAAAAATAAAAATATTCCTGACAAAATAATCAATTTGCTATTTCTAAAAAGATTCATAATTTTTTTTATACTCTATACAAAAATAATTGCAACTATTTAATTATCGGAGATAGATAAATTTTAATTTCTTCGATATCAATTTTTTCTAAATTTAATTCTAAAATCTGTCCTAAAAAAAATTGTTTTGCATATTTCTTAGACACAAACGAAAAATCATTTGGAATCACTAACTCACCTTCATTTGTAAAATGCTTAATATGTACTACCCCTTCTACAGGTGGAGAGATTAATTCAACAAAAACACTTTGAGGACGAATTCCTGTTATAGCGCCTTTGAACTCTTTGATTCCTGTAGCTTCTAAATAACGACAGGTTTTTAATTTTACAATATCTCTTTCTGCGTCTGCTGCAATTCTTTCTTTTTCAGAGCATTGATTACCCATAATCCCGATCTCTTCTTCTGAATACGGAGGCTCCTCTGATTTCAAAATAGAATGCAAAACTCGATGAACAACTAAATCAGGATATCGCCTGATAGGAGAAGTGAAGTGACAATAGTCTTTAAACCCAAGCCCCCAATGTCCGACAGCATCTCCTCCATAGTACGCTTGCATAAAACTTCTTAGTAAAAAATAATTGAAAATTTTTTCACAAGCCTGCCCGGAGACTACTTGCAAAGCATTTTCTATTTCTTTGTAACTTGAATTTTTTATTGTATGTTGAAATCCGTACAATTTTAAAAATAGATTAAGAGTTTCTAATTTTTCTTCATCCATTGACTCGTGAATTCTGTATAGAGCTGGCACTTTTTTCTTTCGTAAAAATTCTGCTACTTTGATATTTGCCGACAACATCAACTCTTCGATCAATACATGACTTTTTAATCTGGATTTTTCTTGGATTGCAACGATGGAGTTGTTATCGCCCATCACTATAGAATTTTCTTTTAAATTGAGATCGACCCTACCAGATTTTTTTCTGTCATTTCTCATTGCGTCTGTAAACTTTAAAAGTTTTACAAACCAATCAGACTCACTTCCATTTAAAATTCTTTCTTCTGCTTCTTCGTAAGTAAATCTCTTATCTACTTTTATAATACTTTTATAAAACTTGGCAGAAATAATTTTTCCTTCCCAGTTCCCTTCCATCTCAACAGTAAACGCAAGGCGATTTTTTTCTGCTACAAGACTGCATAGATTTTCAGATAACTCCGGTGGGAGCATTGGCACTACCCTATTCGCAAGATATACGGAAGTAGAACGATTGTAAGCTTCTTTATCTAAGTCAGAAAATATCTCTACATAATTTGAAACATCAGCAATATGAACGTAAAACTTTATTTTACCCTCTGTCTCTGTATAACTAACAGCGTCGTCAAAATCTTTTGCGGTCTCTCCATCTATAGTCACTGCATACAGTTCTCGCAAATCAACTCTGTCACTCCAGTCGCTTACAGTTTTATCATTTACTTCATCGGGGAAATTTATGGATACAGTCTCAGGAAAAAACAAATTCAAATCATACTTCATCAAAATTCTAAAAAAATCTTTATCTTCTTTTGTGTCTGATTCAAACCTTACAAAAATTGCTTCGTGTTGATTTTCTTCATAATGAGAGACAGTTTTTAAAGTTACGATTAAAATGTCGTCGATAGAAATTCTTTTTAAATTTTCAGAGAGTATGGACTTGGATTGAATGATCCCGATACATTCTTCTCCCGGCATATCTAAAAATTTTCCTACGATATATTTTGGATCTAAAGATGTTATTTTTAATCTATAAAATGTTCGCCCACGTTTTAAAATTTTTAAAACAGAGCCTTCTAATTTTCCTTTTTTCCCAAAACCAAGAGGTGAAATTTTTACTATATCTCCATGGATAGAATTTTCAGTAAATTGGGAAGGGATAAAAACTTCGGAACCGGATTGCATTTTCACAAATCCGTCTCCTTTTTTCGAGATAGATATTTTCCCAGATAAATAAAATGGTGACGCTATTTTGTAAAATTTTTTATCTTTTGTGATTAAATTTTCTTCTTCAAGAAATGATAAGAATTCTTTTAGTATGGACTCTTTCTCGTGACTTTTATCTTTATTGTGATTGTTAAATAATTTTTTTCCTTTCTTATCAACTTTTTGATTTGCAAAATTTTTCAGTAATTCGGTGTAGTTGACTTCTTTTCCTGATTTGCCTTGCAAGTATTCATAAATTTTTGTTATAATCCTATCTCTCTTCACTTTTTCTTTTCCTTGGCATAAGTACCTCTCATATAATTTGGTTTTAAACTATTGTAGTTATATTCATTTAAAGATATATTTCTTTTTAACAATTCTTTTAAGAAAAATTGAATTCCCGGAATATCCGAATTTATATCTTTAGAGTTTTCAATTTTTCCTTGAGTTGAATAAATGTTGCAATTCGACTTTTCTACAGAAAATGTATTAAAGACCTCTTCTTTTGAAATATCGTAACAACCGTCAAAACGATCTTCTTTCATCATTGCAGAGAAAAATTTATTTTGCCCGCCTTCAATTAAAACAATAGAAGATTTTTTTTCTTTTTCAAAATAGTATCCGCAATAAAATTCAATGCTATTTATCCCAACAACAGGAATATTCCAAATCTGTGCTAGGTTTCTTGCAGTAGATACACAAATTCTAATCCCAGTAAAAGATCCTGGCCCGTTGCATGCGATGATAAGATCAGGTTTTTCTATTTCAGATTTTTCTAAAGCGATTGAAATTTCCTTCACTAAACGAAAAGATGATTCTCTTGGAAAAAATCCTTTCAAACTATGTTTTAAATTGATAGTATCCGTAAAATTATATATCTCAACTACCAGCCAATCATTTGTCGCATCAAAAAATAAAATATTCATTATAAAATCTTTATATCAAAATTACGCATTGTTTCCGATTCAATTTTAATTTCAACCTCAACTGCATTTTTAGGAATAGAACCCTTTGCAATTTTCCACCATTCTATGATCGTGATATTTTGCAGAGCTAAAACTTCTTCAAATCCTATACCTTCTAACTCATCCTCTGATTGAATCCGAAACAAATCAAAATGAAAAATTGAATCTTCTCCCAGTTTGTACTCGTTTAAAAAACTATATGTCGGAGAATTTATGGTTGAGTTTGACCCTAAAATCTTACACAGGTGCCTAGTGAAAGTAGTTTTGCCTGCACCCATTTCCCCGGTTAATAAAACAACATAAATATTTTTCTCTATCAGAAGAGTCCTTAGATATTTTGCAGGTGCTTCTAATTCATTTTCTTTACAATGAAATTTCATATACAACACCCCTCTGCTTTTCAAAAATAATATACAAACTTCCCTGAATAGTTTTTCTTGTACCGAATGATTAAATTCCATATAGGTTTTTTTGTATCTCAAATAAAAACTCGAACTAAAGAATAAATTTCTATGGCTCTTAAAATTATTTTCTTGTTTTCAAAATTAAAAAAAATAATGTATATCTATGAAGCAATTTTTTATCTCTATTACCCTTCAAATCCTTACCGTAATATTTCTTTTTCCATTAATTGACAGCCATTTTCAAGTTCGGGGCGGGATTCAGTCTGCTATAATTGTAGTTTTGATTTTTATTTCCTTGAATTTTGCCATAAGAAAACTCACACTAATATTCACACTTGGACTGAGTGCCCTTCTTTATTACCTAAGTCTCGGCATTGCCGGTCTTATTCTAAACGCCCTAATATTGATTTTAATAGCAAAATTATTTCCAAATTATTTAGAAGTTCCAAGTTTCTTTTCAGCCTTTGTAGGAGGAGCAGCTCTTACTTTTGCGAATTACCTCGGGAAAAGAAAGGACTAAGAATCTGGTTGACTTTTTCAGACAAAACTGCAAAATACTGCAAATCGGCGAAGATTTTCCGGCTGAAATCAGGTCAAAATTTGTTTTTTTGCCGACAATAAACAAGGAAAAAATAATATCATCTCTTTAGTAATAAAATACCAAAATTTTAATGTTATATAAAATATAATATGGCTGCCCCGCAAAATACACCTGTTAAAGAAGGATACAAACAATTTGATTTTACCGAAGAGGTACTGCAAACTTTTCGGGAACAAAGCGTAATTCCTATTGATTTTTACAATAGAGATGGTCAGATCCTAATCCATAAAAAAGAAGGAGCTTCAACCGATGATATAAACCGTTTGTTAAGGTTTGAAGCACAAGGGATTTTTTTTAGAAATGAGGATTATGAAAAACTTTTCTCTAAACAAAGTTCCAGACCAACCCATGTAAACGGTAGAGAAGTTTCTTTCACTAAACTTGTAAATGTGGATTTAACTAAAGACCTTGCAAAAGATACAAAAAATCTTTTGGGAGAATTGAAAACAAGTCCATTTCAAGGAAGACAGTTCGCCAATGTTTCTAAGTCTATTGATAATATCTTAACCGACTTTTCCAACTCAAATGATGTGGAAACAGGACTTGTGAATATTATTGAAGTAATGGGTGGAACCAACGCCGGAGTAGATTCGGAAATCATCACCAAAAGAACTGTAATCGGAATGGCACTCAAACTAAGAGGAATGAAAGCAATATCACGGGCAGAAAAAGAAATTCAAAAAGCAGAGCAGATGACTATGATGATGTCCAGTTATTTGTGTGATATAGGTTACTCGCAGATGAAGATTCCTGAACACGGAAATATCTCGGTAGAAGAATACAATTATATAAAAAACCATCCTATGGTAAGTTATCTAATGCTTGCTCCTTTAGAAGAGATTGATACAAAAATAAAGTCAAATGTTTTGAATCATCATCGCCCATACAAAGGAGAAAGCTTAAATAACAATTACCCTTCCGCAAAAGTTATAGTAGAAAAACTTTCTGTATTACAAAAAAAATACTCGGAAGATTCAGGCAAAGCGCACATAGCAAGAGATATCACCCAACAAATCAAACATATTTTAACTTACACTGGTTATGAAGAAGACACCGGGATTATTTCTATCGCAGGAGAATTTGCAGCCATGACAACCGCAAAACCTTGGCGAGATGCAATGGATTCTATGACTGCAATGAAAATTATTCTGAATAATAGTTTCTTTACGTACAATGAAAAAATTGTAAAAGATTTCTTTGATTATGTTGGGCATAGTTTGTGCGACAATAGAAGTATCTTGAACAGGGGGGATTACGTTATTACAGCCCATTCTGATTCTGGAAAAAAAGTACATTTTGAAATTTGCATAATTGTATCGATCAACCGCTCTCAAACCAGACCCATGCTCGAAAGAATCGGTACAATCCAACCGATTTTTTCCAACGTAAAAAAATTAGAGATTAAAGACTTTAATTTAACGACTATGAAATTGGATCGCAGAAAAGCCCGATACAACTTAGAATCCGGAGACCCAAGAAGAATTGTGTTTATTGTAGATCCTGGACTCAATCCAATTCTATTTGATGAGATTGATCAACAATACAGAAGAACGAATCCTAAGAATGCAGAAACAACATCGAAGGTAGAATCAAAGCAGTAAAGTGTCTTCTACTTGGGGAAAAATATTTAAAATCACTACTTTTGGGGAATCTCATGGAGCCTCAGTAGGGGTAGTAATTGAAGGAGTTCCCGCAGGAATTCCTATTCACCTTGAAGAAATCCAAAAAGACCTGACTCGAAGAAGGCCTGGACAAAGCCTACTCACTACTCCAAGAAAAGAAGATGATGAAGTCAAAGTATTGTCCGGTGTGTTTGAAGGAAAGACTATCGGCTCTCCAATAGCCTTGGTGGTGGATAATAAAAATACAATTTCCAGAGATTACGAAAAATTCAGGCATATTTACAGACCTTCTCATGCAGATTATACTTATGATGCAAAGTACGGTTACAGGTCTCACGTGGGAGGTGGTAGAGCTTCTGTAAGAGAAACCATTGGCAGGGTCGCAGCAGGTGCTATTGCGAGGGTGATCTTAAAAGAAGAGCTTGGAATAGAGACAGTAGCTTGGGTAGATTCTATCGGTGAAATTTTTGCAAATGTTTCTAATACCCCAAAATCTACTTATGAAGTAGATGCCAATGATGTGCGTTGTCCTGACTCGGAAAAAGCAAAGCTCATGGAAGAAAAAATTCGAGAAGTCAGAAAAATTGGGGACTCTGTGGGAGGAACAATTCGATCTATCAGCAGAAATGTGCCTCCTGGGCTTGGAGACCCTGTGTACGATAAATTAGAAGCTGATTTAGGAAAAGCCCTACTCTCTATCCCTGCATGCAAAGGTGTTGAATTCGGCTCTGGGTTTGATGGGTCCAAGATGACAGGGAGTACCCACAACGACGAATTTTATGTAGAAAAAGAAACAGGAAGGATTCGCACAAAAACAAATCTATCCGGTGGAATCCAAGGTGGGATCTCCAATGGAGAAGATATTCTTATTCGAGCTGCATTTAAGCCTACAGCTACAATTTCCATGTTGCAAAACACTGTAAATGATACCCCGGAAGACACAGAATTAAAAGCAGGTGGTAGGCACGACCCATGCGTACTTCCAAGAGCCGTTCCCATTGTAGAGGCTGCAATTAATTTAGTTCTCGTGGATGCGTACTTTTATCAAAGAGCTATCCAACCTAAATGGTTTTTGAAATGGTCAAAATTTAGCAATGAGTAACACTATAGGAATAGATTCAAAAAAAATACTGATCTCCGGCGGAAACGGAATGCTTGGGACAGACTTAACAAATTTATTAAAAAATCTTGAGGTAAAAATACATTCGTGCACAATTGATGATCTAAATATATGCGATTTACAATCTATTGAAAGTGTAACTCAAGAGTTTCAACCCGATATTTTTATCAACTGTGCCGCATACACCGCAGTAGATAAAAGCGAAACCGATCCATTAGCGATGCAAATCAATGGAAACGCAATAAAAAATTTAGCAGAGGTTTGCTCTAAAAAAAAAATCAAACTTGTACACTTTTCTACTGACTATATTTATTCCGGAAATTTTTCTTCTCCAATAAAAGAAACCGAAACCCCAAACCCATTAAATAAGTATGGCGAAACAAAACTAAAAGGTGATAATTTTATATTGAATCAAGATAATTTAGATTTTATCTTATTTAGAGTTCAGTGGCTCTACGGAAAACATGGAAAAAACTTTATCGACACAATTCTAAAGCTATCCAAAGAAAACCCTACAATAAAAGTAGTGAACGACCAAATCGGAAGACCCACTTCTGCACTTTTTTTGTCTAAATTAGTAGTTGAAGCCTTAGAGAATAACCTCACCGGTGTTTATAACGCAGGGCCCTCTGACTTTTGCTCATGGTTTCAATTGGCAAAATATATAGTAAAAGATAAAAATTGTGAAGTAGTGCCAATTCCTTCTTCCGAATTTCCTACCCCTGCTAAAAGACCTTTGTATTCAGTGCTATCAGTAGATAAAATTCAAAAAGCAATTCCGAAGTCTAAAGTCTTAAATTCTTCTTGGAAAGAATTAGTTGACGAATATTTAGAGACATAATCTTAAATAAAAAATATATAATGCAAAGAATAAAAAAAGTCTTTCAGTATATTTCGCTTTTTAAAATAGTATTTCAATAGTATATGTTTAATAGGTTTTTTGGAGGCATTTTAAGTTGGTAACGATCAAAATTGACGGAGTGGAGCACAAGGTAGATGAAACTAAAAATCTCATCGATGCAGTAAAAGAAGTCGGAGTTGATATACCATATTTCTGTTATCATCCCGTATTGAGTATAGTAGGAATGTGCAGAATGTGCCTGATTGAAATTGAAGGAGTACCGAAACTCCAAGTTGCCTGCAACACTCCTATTAAAGAAGGACTATCCATAATTACCAAAAGCCCAAGAGTAAAAGAAGCCAGACAAGGAACTATGGAATTTTTACTCATCAACCACCCTCTTGATTGCCCTGTTTGCGATAAATCCGGCGAGTGTGACTTACAAGACAATTCTTTTGGTTCGGGAGAAGGTGCATCTAAATTTACATTTCCTAAAAGAGAAATCCCTCAAGAAGAAATCGGCGACAATTTAATTATCAATCACAACCGTTGCATCCTTTGTTATAGGTGTGTAAGATTAGAAAGAGAGCACGTAGGCGAAGCAAATCTCGGACTATTTGAGAGAGGCTACCATTCCATCATTGGTCTTGCAAGCAGTGAGACCATTTCTCATAATTACCAAGGAGCACTTTCAGATATTTGCCCGACGGGTGCACTTTTGAACAAGAACATGCTATTCAAATCAAGAGTATGGTGGTATAAGACAGCTAAGTCTATTTGCCATGGTTGCAGTACAGGTTGCAACGTTGAGACTAACGTCCGTGATAATAAAATGTTCAGATATAAGACAAGAGAAAATCCTGAACTCGGAATGTATTTTCTATGCGATACAGGTAGATTTGATTTAGAATGGATAAACTCTAACAGGTTGCATTCTTATTTAGACAAAGGTATAGAAAAAACAAGCTCAGAAGTGATTTCTAAGATTACAGAAAAAATAAAATCTTCCAAGAAAATTGGTGTAATCGGCGGAGCACGCGAGTCCAATGAAAACTTGTCTTCGATTCAATCTATTTTGAAAAAAACAGGCAAAGAATTTGTGTTTGAAGTAAGGGTAAATGAAGCCCAGTACAAGCCTACCGAACAAGTTGACTTTTTGCTTACTAAAGATCGCCACCCGAACACGAAAGGCGCAGTTGACTTAGGCTGCACTTCTAAAAGTGAAATAACAGGAATAGTAAAAGAATTTAACGATGGTGGTATAGACTTACTTTTTATTATCAAAGAGGAGATTCCAAAAGGTCTAACAGGAAAAGGGACAATTGTTTTATTGCAGACAAATTTAACAGAAGATACTTCCAAAGCTGAATATTCTATTCCTATAAAAGTATTTGCAGAGCAAACTGGAACATTTACGAACAAAAATGGAGTTAAGCAGAATTTTGAACTATCATTGATTCCTGTACAGGGACTACCTTCATCTGGAGAATTTTTCTTTAGGCTGTCCAATGAACTATTAAACAAAAAGGAGCTTGCAGTTGGCAACCGTTAATGTAGTGAATGTGGCTGAACGCCATAAGTTTTCCTGGTACGAAAAATTTTATTTTTATTCTATATTTGTAGGGATGTGGATCACCTTAAAGCACTTTGTAAAAACTGCCTTCTTCGGTGGAGCTGTCACACTCGAATACCCTGAAAAAACCAGAAAGTATTCTTCAAGATTTCGCGGCAAGCACTCACTAAAAAGAGACGAAGAGGGAAGAGAAAGATGTACTTCCTGTTTTTGTTGTATGTGGATTTGCCCTGCCGACGCAATCAAAATCGAGGCCGGTGCAGTCACTCCTGAAATACAGCATCTTCACCCTGAGGACAAGTACGCTAAAAAATTTGAAGTTGACCTACTTAGGTGTATTTTTTGCGGATTGTGTGAGGAAGCCTGCCCGAAAGGAGCTATCTATGTAGATGGTACAGGTGAAATGGCTGCTGATAACAGACAAGACTTGATTCTTACCAAAGAAATGATGACTGAAAAAATTGGTGGTCCAATTAAAGGTAGAAGACTGTAATAGAATTCTATCTTGTATTCAAGATTTATTTAGAAATTTAAAAGATGCCTCTAAGTGAGCTAGAGATTCTATTTACATTATCTTTAGTTAAATTCGGATAAATAGGAATACAATGACCTCTTTGAAATAGTCTTTCTGCATTTGGAAAATCGCTATTTGACAAATTCATTGTTCTGTGAATTGGCTCTTTAATTGTTCTGTCTGTCGCAATATGGATCGAGTCAAAATATCTTTGTACCTCATCGTAAGGTTTCCCTACCACAATAGGAAATCTATTGAATTGATCTTCTCCTACTTTCTTAAAATACGTTTCGTGTGACGAGCCTAAAAGAGATTGAAGATAGGCTTGAGCAATTTTTCTTTTTCGATCTACAATAATACCGAGCTTGGACAATTGCTCAATACCGATCGCTGCCTGATAGTCGATTAGGCTATAATCTAATTGCAGACTTATTTGTTTTCTGTCTTTGCACTTCTCAGGAATATATGATCGAATGCTTGGTGCGTATTTGTCGTTTGAGGTTGTTAAAATTGCACCATTCCCTATCGTAATCACAGAATCCATGGAGAGCCCACAAATAGAAATTGTTCCTTGTTTACCTACTTTCACCTCGTCTGAGTCTGCACCAACTGCTTCAGAAAAGTCTTCGATTACAGGGACTTCTCCTGTTTCGTAATCAGAAATTTTCAGTAATCCTCCAAAAGAATGACTGAATATAGCTGCTTTAATATTTTCTGAATGAATTTTTGACTTTACGGATTCTAGATCCGGATGAAAAGAATTCTTTCCTAAATCCACAACAACAGGAATCGCCTTCATGAGTAAGATTGCATTTAAGGCAGAAGGATGAGAAAAAGAAGATAGAAGAATTTTGTCTCCCTCTTGAATTTCTAAACTAAGTAGAGCCAAATGGTATGCAGAAAAAATTGAATTTACTGCAATTGGATTTTTCAGACCGAGTGTTGACTTAAAATCTTTTTCAAACCGTTCAACTACACTGCCTGCCTCTAATTGATCTTCGATTAAACAATCCAGCACTCTTTCCAATTCTTCCTTAGACAGAGTGGGCTTTCTATATTCGATCCTTCTCGAAATAGATTTTGTTTTTTCAATGAGTTCTAAACCAATTGGAATTGCCATATTATGTCACATATACTTAATGAGACATAATATGTAAAGAAATAATTATAAATATTTTTTGGAATTTTTGTATAAATAACAGAAAGCACAACTCGAAAAAAAACCCTTCTAAAGTTTTTGCAGTAGATTTGTGGTTTTTAAAATTTTCATAAGCTTGTAAGTTTTCAATTTCTCCGATACTTTCTATAGAGGAGATTTATGAATTCTGTTATTTCTAAAGAAACCGAAACAATATTCCTTTGCAAAGCCTGTGAAACGAGATCAAGAATTAGTTTAGCTTTTCCTGAAGACGGGATTTATAGAATTACATGCTACAACTGCAATACTCCTTCTAAAGCAAAAATACAAAACGGAAAATTTATTTTTCTAGAAGAAGTTACAGAAGAAAAAAATAATTTTTCTCTCGATACACTTTTTCAGGACAAAGAAAAATTACAGAAAGAAGAACTATCTGAATTTATTTCTAATTCAAAAGAAAGGGAGCAACAAAATAGTAAAAAGCCAGATCCGTCTCCGGTATCAAAGTTTTTAAGAAAAGCAATTAGTGATATTAAAGAAAAAAAATGGATTCCGTTATTTAAAAAAGAGACTTCTAATTTTACTCAACCGTTTATACGCTCTATAAAATTTCAGAAAAAAATTAATGTAAATAATTTCAGCAGTAATAAAAAAATCCTTTTTCTCACAGTTCCAGTTATATTTTTTTTGATTCTTACGGGGTGGAATATTTTTGAGATTTCTAATTATAAATCAGAGATAAATACTCTTTTAGCAGAGTTGAATAAAAACAAACCATCAAAGATACTCGACTCAAATGGAAAAATAGTTTCAGAGATTTTTCAAAAAAGAACAAGCTCTATGAAAATAGGTGATTATCCAAATGATTTAAAAAAAATAATCCTGAGAATAGAAGACAATAATTTTTACTCTCACTTTGGCATAAATGTGTTTTCAATATTTCGAGCAATGGCGGTTAACGTACTTTCATTTGAGTACAAGCAAGGAGCTTCTACAATTACGCAACAACTCGCAAGAATACTAATCAACAATAGAAAAAAAAGTATATTTAGAAAGATCAAAGAAGCACAAATCGCTTTTGCTCTGGAATTATCTTTAACAAAGGATCAAATTTTAGAAGCGTATCTAAACCAAGTGTATCTCGGGCATGGTGCTTTTGGGTTCGGGGATGCTGCAAGATTTTACTTTGATAAGCAAATTACCGATTTATCTCAAAACGAAATTATCTTACTCGCTTCTTTAGCTTCTGCCCCAGGAAAATATTCTCCTATAAAAAATCCGGAAACTTCAAAGATTAGACTAAAATCTCTTTACACTTTGCTAACAGATAAAGGATTTATCAAAGAATACCAAGAATCTGAAATAAACCTATTATACAATTCTTTAAAAAGAAAGCCATCGGATACTGTTTTTAATACAAGACTCGATAAAGCACCTTATGTAACAGAGCATATCAGAGAATTACTAAAGTCCATCGACCCAACAATTAGTATTTATGAGCAGGGAGGATATACAGTTGAAACTACTCTGAATGTAGAAATTCAAGATACGTTAGACGATATAGTAAAAACTCATTTGAATAATCTTCTTTTGAGTAAGCAAGTAGTGAAAACAAAAATTATCGGTGGACAAAAAGTTAAAGACGATAGAAAAATCGACAACAACGATCTCCAAGCAGCAGTGATTGGCGTAAATCCAACTTCCGGGGAAATTTTATTTTTTCATGGAGGTAGAGAATTTTCCTCACTAAATCAATTCAATCGCGCTATTCAAATGAGAAGACAAACAGGCTCTACTATCAAACCCATTCTTTATGCGGCAGCCATTGACTCAGGCGCAGTTCATTCTGGAACAAGAGTGCTAGATGCACCGATTTTATTTAGAGGGATGAAAGGCCAAAAAAACTGGGCACCAGACAATATAGGAATGACTTACGACGGAGAAATCAGTGTTAGAGAAGCCTTGATCCGATCCAAAAATACTGCCGCAGTTCAAGTAGCAGAAAAATTAGGCTCTGAAGGAATAGATAAATACTATTCTTTGTTCTTTTTTCCTGATACAAAAGAAAAACAAAAACGATTCAGAAATGATTTGTCGGTTTCTTTGGGTACTTTAGAGATTTCTCCTTTAGAAATGGCGATTGCTTTTGGAGCGTTCTCAAATGACGGGAAAATTGTAAGACCAACTCTAATTAAAAAAATAACCGATAACACAGGTAAGATAATATATACAAAAGAAAATAAAGACGAGTTCAATTTAAAAATCCCTAAAGAGAGAAATGTGATTTCGCCTGACGCATCTGAAGTCATTGTGAGTATAATAAAATCGAGCGCCAATGCAAGTGGTTTTCGTTCAACAGGCATTAAATCAGAGATTGCCGGAAAAACTGGAACTACAAATGATTACAAAGACGCTTGGTTTATCGGTACAAGAAAAAATTTTGCGATGGCTGTCTGGGTTGGTTACGATGACCAGTCTTACGGGATGGGAAACAGAGGTATGGGTGCAGTGTTTGCTGCACCTCTTTGGGGGAAGATTGGGAAAAAAATTGAAGACTTAAATCTTATGCCAAAAGAAAATTTTACTTTTTCAAAAAGAGCGACCTTCCATAAGATTTGTAAAGATTCTGGAGACTTAGCATCGGATACTTGTGTAAACACTTTATCGGAGATTTTTTCTTCCAATGGAATTCCAAGTAAAATTTGTAACTTAAAGCATACTAAGTCAACAAAAAGAGAGATATTAAAAAAAATCTTCTGACATGTCGTATTTAAAATGGATTAGTATAGCATTCTTTCTTTTTGGACCTACTTGGTCTATCTCATCGAGAGATGCCATGTCCTTTTACGAAGAGGCTTACAAAATTGAAAAAATTTCTCCACTACTTTCTATCCCTCTCTACGAGAAAGCAATATCAGTAAATACGAATAAGCAAGTTTTAAAAACGTGCGTTAGTCGTCTTAGGTATTTCTATCTAAAATTTGGTAAAAATGAAGAAGCTATTCTTTTAAGACAAAAGTTCGGGTCAGAGTTTGTTGGAAATAAAAACATAGAATCACTTATAGAATCTATTAGCAATGAAATTGGAGTTAGCCCCTCCTATTTATCGAGTATTGCATACTTATCTTCTAAAAGTGATGAAAAACCTGTTCACCGATTAACAGAAATTCTAAACTCAAATCCAAATAACAAACTATTTCGATTTATTTTTTCTTTAAAAATGACTCTAAGAGATTATTCATCTCTAAAAAAATTATTTGAATTAAATCCAAGCTCTGAGCCATTTTTAAAATTAGCCTTTCTTGTTAAATCAGAAGCCGAGGAAGCCGATAGTTTGCTTGATGAATTGGGAGCCGATGAGCCTCTATCTCTAAAAAGAAAATCTGATTTATTGTATTTAAAAGGAATGAGACTTCGCAGTAAAAAACAAATGAAACTAAGCGCAAGATTTTTTTTAATGAGCTCTTCTTACTCAAGAAAAGATAGAGGAATTCTTGAAGCCGCAAGAACATTGATCGCAGCAGGTAAAAAAAGTGAAGGGTGTGGCTTAATAAAACCTTCGCTTAAAATAGAAAATGAATCTGATGAAATCCTTTTATATTATTGCTCAGAAAAATCCCGTAATAAATTAAAGCAAGTTCGTTCCAGTATCCAAGTTTTATCTGAAAAAGAAAATAATCTCTTTTTTAAACGTGTCTTAAATGAAATACGCTAATTCTAAAACCAAAAAGATTTTATGGAATAAGCATTGTGTTTATACGATTTTTATTTTGTTTTGCATACACCCAAACTTATACTCTCAATCCAAAAGTCCATTTTGGGATAAACAGAGCACAGACATTGCCCTGATTTTACCAAATACTCAAATCGAGATTTGTTTAGCTAAGTCAAACTTCAATTATACCAATCACCCAAACACGGTAGATTGTAAAATTTTTGATAAAGAAAATTTTTTGTCAACGGTTGGTGAGCTTATGCCGCTTGGTAATGAATTCAAAGAAATAAAATTTGTATTAAAAAAAACCAATTCTCAAAATATTTATATCAAGGTCAAACTTGAAGAAGTATCTTATGAATTTCTTTCTATAATTTATAATAAAAATCTAAATAGTTATTTTTTAGAACTTAAAAATCACGAAAATAAATATTATCTCTATTCTTTAAATCCGAATAAAATTTTTTTCCCGTCGGAATAAAAAAAGGTGGAGTAGATATATTTGGTTTTACTTGTTGTGGTGTTCTCTGAAATCCAAGAAAGTCTTTCAAAAACTGCAATATGATTTCACAGGTAGCTCCCCATATTAGCCCGACATCGTGCTGAAAATAATAAATAAAACCGGGAGGATGTGGTTTGTATTCTATTGTATAAAAAGGTAGATTAAAAAATTCAGAAAACTTCACTGTAAATAAATACTCGACCTCTTCGCTTAAATCAAATTGAAAGTTACCAGAATAAACTCCAACATAAGATACGATTTGATACCCTGTTCGAGTTTTGATTTCAGAATACTTCCCAAGGATTTTTATAAACTCTTTTGGCTCGCCTGTTTCTTCTTCCCATTCTCTAAGCCCAGTTTCTTCCAAACTTCGGTCTGACTCGGAATACATTCCTCCTGGAAAAGAAATTTGTCCGGCGTGATTTTTTAAGGTCTCACTTCTCTTTGTCAAGATCAAAGATAAATCACCATTTGTATCTTTAAAGATAGGAATTACAACAGAAGACAATTTATAATCTTCATCTATTAAATCAGAACTCATTACGTCTCTTAGTCCTTTTTGAATATTTAAAAAATCCGAATCCAATAGTATTACTTTTCTCTTGCAGGAAGAATTGGTAAATCTTTTATGAAATTGTCGTAGTTTTCATTATTGAGTGCAGCAAGAATAGATGGCGCATAACGTATTTTTTTCCATTCAGAAAATAGTCCTGTTGACTCGATTTCTTGGATTGTTTTTGGACTTGTTTTGGCTAAGAGTACTAAATTTTTATTGGACGGGGCAATAGAATGATCCATATTTCGAATATTCATTAGCTTCATTCTCCACATTTTCAACAATTGAAAATTTTTTTCTTCCTCCTCTGATAATTCAGGAATATCTTTGGAGGCATGTATTTTTTCTAAAGGCTCTCCTTTAGGTTCATGCAAAATTTTTAGTATTTCTGTTCCATACTTATTACCTGCAATTCCAATTACAAAATTCTTATCATTTTTATTCTTTACAATTTTTGCAATAGACTCATTATTCAATATCCTAAATGGCGCTCTATTCAATCTCTTGGCTTTCTCTTCTCTAAATTCTAAAATATCTAAAATATTTCTTCTTTCTATTGGTAGATAGTGAACAATTTCTGGAAATTTTTGCCATTGAATCGGGTTAGGTTCTTTTAGTTTTGGTTCTTCTTTTGCAATCTTTTCAAATTCAGAATTTGCTTCTTCTATTAAATTATTTCTTGTCAATGTAGAACATATTTGATTCCAAATAGATTCTAAATACGCTGTATCTAAAACTGCATAAGTCAATTGATTTTCTTGCAAGGGCCTTTTTTCCCAGTTAGACTTTTGCTCGGTTTTAGAAAGTTTAACGTGGTGGTATTTCTCTACTAAATAATTTAATGAATTGTGTTCCATGTTCAGTAGCTTCGAGCTATACAAGGTATCTGCGATATTTTGAAACGAAAAACCAAAATCTTTTTTCAATGCCTTAATATCATCTGAGGCAGAATGAAATATTTTTAAAAAAGACTTGCTTTCAAAAACTTCACCGAGACCGCTCAAATCAAACCCTTGAAGCGGGTCTAAAATATAGTTCTTTCCGTTTGAAGTTATTTGAATCAGGCAAACCTTTGAGAAGTATGCATAGTACCCTGAAGATTCTGTGTCAATCGAAAGAGTCCCCGAGCTACCAAGACCGGCAAGAAAGATTTCTAGGTTCTTTTTAGTGTTTATGAAATTGTAGTTAGAATTGATTTGCATGAAAAGTAGCAGTTGAAAGAATATCCATTATCGGTCGATTACATGAGAAATCAAGACATTTCGTATTTTCCTGTCAATAGTATAAAATCCCTAAAAGAAGACAAACCAAAAGAAGAGTGTGCAGTTTTTGGAATCTTCAACAGTCCAGAAGCTGCAAATTTTACCTACCTTGGACTATACTCCTTGCAACATAGAGGGCAAGAGTCCTCAGGAATTGTAACATCAGACGGCTCCCATCTCTACAGATACGCCGGGATGGGGCTTGTAGCTTCAGTTTTTACAGAGTCAAAAATAAAAGAATTGGAAGGCTATGCTGCAATAGGGCACAATAGATATTCCACTACAGGTGCGAGTTTTTTGCGAAACGCCCAACCTTTAAGAGTAGAATCACATTTAGGAGGGGTTGCATTAGCCCACAACGGAAATCTCATAAATTCATGGGACATTCGTAAAAATTTAGAAAAAGAAGGAAGTATATTTCAGACTACTATTGATTCTGAGGTGATTGTTCACCTGATGGCAAAATCAGGATCGAAAGATCCGTTAGTTGCACTATCCGATGCCCTAAATATTGTGCAAGGAGCTTACTCCCTTCTTGTGCTTACAAATAAATACCTGATTGCTGTGCGAGATCCAAATGGTTTTCGTCCTCTTGTTATGGGAAAAAGAAGTGATGGAGCTATAGTTTTTGCTTCTGAAACTTGTGCTTTTGATATTACGGATACAGAATATATTCGAGACGTTGAACCAGGAGAAATGATTGTAGTTGATCATCTGGGTATAAAATCCTATTTTCCATTTTCAGAAAAAAGTCATAGTTTGTGTATTTTTGAATACATATATTTCGCGAGACCCGATTCTTATATATTCGGAGAATCAGTTTATAAAATCCGTAAATCCCTCGGTGTATTATTGGCAAAAGAAAGCCCGGTCGATGCAGATGTAGTTATCCCTGTTCCAGATAGTGCAGTTGTAGCTGCCCAGGGGTATTCAGAAGAATCAGGAATACCCTATAGATCAGGATTAATTCGCTCTCATTATGTAGGCAGAACCTTTATCGAGCCTGATCAAAAAATTCGAGACTTTGGAGCCAAGGTCAAATACAATGTTGTAAAAGAAGTTGTGAATGGAAAGCGAGTCATTGTAGTAGATGACTCAATCATGCGAGGAACAACCAGCCGAAAAATTATTAAAATGATTCGTCAAGCAGGCGCTAAAGAAATCCACTTCAGAGTTTCTGCTCCACCTACGATTTCACCTTGCTACTATGGAATTGATATACCTACCCATAGCGAGTTAATAGCCGCTACTCACACAATCGAAGAAATTCAAAAATACCTGCGGGTTGACAGTATAGCCTATTTGTCCAATGAAATGTTGGATAAATCGGTTGCAACTCACCCAAGCAAAGGATTCTGTAAGGCTTGCTTTACCGGAAAATATCCTATCGAGTTTCAAGCAATCGAAGAAGGCAACCAAAAAAGCCTTTTTCAGGAATATGCTGTAGAGGAAAATTGATTTTTCGTTTGAAAAATTTTTTCTAAATAGAAAAATAGAAAAAAGACTATCCTATGACAAAAAAATCAAAAACTAATTTTATCAAAATCTTTCTTATTTTAGTTGTGATTCTCCTGTTATCGGGAGGAGTTGGTATTTTTGTTTTTGACGAAATCAAAGGTGGTGCACCGGGACACGGTGAGAATAAACTGGATCTATTTATTGGTCAGGGAGATTCTTCTACAAAAATTATAAAAGAGCTAAGCACCCACGGACTGATTAAATCAACAGTGTATTTCCAACTGCTTTTAAAATTCACAGGAAATACAAATAAAATCAAGCAAGGGCTGTACGAAATCAATGACGGAATGAGTTCTAGAAAAATTTTAGAAGTAATTGTAAAAGGGAAGGTTAAGCTGATTCATTTCACTATCCCTGAAGGATACAATAATAGACAAATTGGTGACCTCTTAACCGAAAAAAAAATTGTTCCTTCGCGTAACGCATTTTTGATCGCCGCTGCAAAAAGAGAAATTTTAGAAAAGTATAAGATTCCTGCTAGTACGACAGAAGGTTACTTATTTCCTGAAACCTACTCTGTGCCTTATAATTTTCCTCCAGAAAAAATTGTAGAAATGCTTTTAAAAAGATTTTTCTTGAATCTTGAGAAAATTGAAAAAGCAAAAAATTTATCTCCTGAAGACCTACACCAAAAAGTCATACTCGCCTCAATTGTAGAAAGAGAGGCAAGACGAAAAGAAGAAAGACCTATGATGGCAGGTGTATTCTTAAAAAGAATTCGAGAAGATATAAATTTAGAAAGCTGTGCTACTGTTCAATATCTTTTTGATAAACCCAAGAAACGCCTATTTGAAAAAGATTTAGAAAGAGAGTCCCCTTACAATACTTATAGAAATAAAGGATACCCTCCCGGCCCGATTTCCAATCCGGGAGTCCCTGCACTTGAGGCAGCGTTCAACCCTAAGGATGAGGGCTATTTATTTTTTCTTCTAAAACCGGACGGCTCGCATTATTTTTCTAAAACTCTGAAAGAGCATCTCGAAGCAAAGAAAAAATATATAGATATTTTATACTAAATAGTAAATTCAATAGCTAATACAATTTTTATATAGCCAATAAAAGGAGAGAAGGAATGGAGAAAGAAATTAATTCAAAACCTCAAATTGAAGGAAACAAAGAAAATAAAAAATCTTCTCGATGGAAAAAAATTGTAGCGATTGTAATTCTCGTAATTGCTATCCTGTATGACGTTTCCCCGATTGACTTTATACCAGATATTGTTCCCGGATTCGGCTGGGCTGATGATATAATCGTAACAATTTTAGCATTTACAAATTTGTTTCGTCAGATGAGAAAATAAGATTCGATACATTAATCCTGTAACAAAACTTCGTGGAATTTAAGATTCTTTGTTAAAGCAAGTTCAAAAGATTTCATCAAAACAGATTTTTGCAAAATTTCCCTCTCCAAAATACTGCGAATAAAGAAGAAAAAACGCTAAATTTGACGAATTTTTTCAAAAAACTCAGTCAATTATAACTTAATCATATATTGACCTCACAGCTAAATCTGAAAAATTGGTCATTTTAGACATTAGATTTACTTTTAGAGGCTATAAATGAGCACAAAAACTATCAGCGAAAAAATGGCAAAAACTCGTAATATCGGGATTTCTGCACATATTGATTCAGGAAAAACCACTTTAACGGAAAGAATTTTATTTTATACTCAGAGAATTCACGCAATTCACGACGTTCGAGGTAAGGATGGAGTGGGAGCAAAAATGGACAACATGGAATTAGAAAGAGAGCGTGGAATCACAATTCAATCTGCCGCTACCTATTGCCAATGGAAAGATTTTACAATCAACATTATTGATACTCCGGGTCACGTTGACTTTACTATCGAGGTAGAAAGATCTCTACGGGTATTAGATGGCGCAATTTTAGTATTGTGTGGTGTTGCAGGAGTTCAGTCTCAATCCATTACTGTAGATCGTCAAATGAGACGATACAGCGTTCCAAGAGTTGCCTTTATAAACAAATTAGATAGAACTGGTGCAAATCCTTATAGAGTAATTGAACAGCTAAGAGAAAAATTGAAACACAATGCAGTCGCAGTACAAATTCCTATCGGTCTGGAATCTGCCTTTGAGGGAATAGTTGACCTTGTAACAATGAAGGCTTATTATTTTGAAGGACCTACCGGAAAAGAAATTGTTGAGAAAGAAATTCCAGAAAATCTAAAAGCAGAAGCACAGAAGAAAAGAGAAGAATTGCTCGATGCAGTTTCTCTTTTCTCGGATGAATTGACAGAGGCACTTTTAGAAGGAGAGCCTACAGAAGATCAAATCAAAGCTGCAATCAGAGAAGGAGTTATTTCACTAAAACTCACTCCAGTGTTTATGGGATCAGCCTATAAAAATAAAGGAATTCAAAAACTATTAGATGGGGTTACTGATTATTTAGCTAATCCTACAGAGGTGACCAATAAAGCACTTGATTTAAATGATAACGAAAAAGAAATTATTTTAGAGTCAAATCCTGATCTACCTCTTGTATGTCTTGGATTTAAATTAGAAGACGGAAGATACGGCCAATTGACTTACGTTCGTGTCTATCAGGGAAAATTAGCCAAGGGTATGACAATCTACAACTCATCCAACAATAAAAAACACAGTGTTGGAAGACTTGTTCGTATGCACTCAGACGAGATGGAAGAGATTACATCTGCCGAAGCCGGAGATATTGTTGCACTATTTGGTATCGACTGTGCATCAGGAGACACTTTTACAGATGGAAAGCTTAAATATTCCATGACCTCTATGTTTGTGCCTGCTCCTGTAATTTCCCTTACAATAGAATGTAAAGATTCTAAGCAACTTCCAAACCTTGCAAAGGCATTGAATAGGTTTACAAAAGAAGACCCTACGTTCCATACTGAAATAGACAAAGAATCCGGACAGACTATCATTAAAGGAATGGGGGAACTACACCTTGAAGTGTATGTCGAAAGGATGAAAAGAGAGTACAATGTAGATCTCGTTACAGGTGCTCCACAAGTTGCTTACAGAGAAACAATTACTCAAAAAGCAACATTCGACTATACTCATAAAAAGCAAACCGGTGGACAAGGACAATTCTCTCGTGTTGCCGGATATTTAGAACCAATCGCTCTTGAAGAAGGAAAGAACTACGAGTTCGTCGATAAAATCGTTGGCGGAACAATTCCAAAAGAATATATCGGCTCTTGCGATAAAGGTTTCAAAAGTTGTCTTGATCGAGGATCACTAATTGGGTTTCCAATTATCGGAGTGCGTGCAGTTATCAATGATGGCTCTTATCACGATGTGGACTCTTCGGACATGGCGTTCCAAATCGGTGCAAGGTATGGATTTCGACAAGGATTCTCAAAGGCTGCTCCTATCATTTTAGAGCCTATCATGAAAGTAGAAGTGGATGGTCCGACTGAATTTCAAGGTGCAATTCTTGGTAGCTTAAATCAAAGAAGAGGAATGATTCTCTCTACAAGTGAAATGGATAATTACTGTAAAATTGAAGCTGAAGTTCCTCTTGGAGATATGTTCGGCTATTCAACCGTTCTTAGATCCTCTACACAAGGAAAGGCAGAGTTCTCAATGGAGTTTGCAAAATACGCGCCTGTTCCGCGTAACGTTGCAGAAGAGTTGATGAAAAAATATAAAGTAGGAAATTTATCGGAAGAGTAATTTTCTATTTCCGCCTGTTCAAAAAAAGCCTGATTGTATCGGGCTTTTTTTATTTCTTTTTAGATTACCTTTTCCGATAGAATAAATTCTACAGCTTCGTATAAATTTTTAAAGATTTGATCAGCATTAGATTGACTCGATTTTTGCAAGTTATATTTATCTTCAAGATAGATTGTTTTTGTACCGGCTGATTTTCCTGCTTGAATATCAGAAATAGAGTCACCTATGAAGTAGGTTTTATTAAGGTCTATGTCATATTTTTTTGAAGCCTCAAAGAGCATCCCCGGTTTAGGTTTTCTGCAAGAGCAATTATCAGAACTCAAATGAGGACAATAAAATATATCTAAGACTTCTCCACCAAAATTTTTTATCTCTTCTACCATTTTTTTGTGAATTTTCAATAGATCATCTTTACCAATAATTTTTTTTCCGATACACTGTTGATTTGTAATTACAATAACTTGAATCTGGTTTTGATGCAAAATCTGCAATGCTTCCCTTACTTTATGCAAAAAAATAAATTCTTCGTATTGGGTAACGTAACCGTCTTGTATTTTCTTATTAATTACTCCATCTCTATCTAAAAATATAAATTTATTCACGATGATTTGAATGATTTTAGTAAAATTCTATTGGTCAACAAAACACTTTTTATTTTTTCTCAATTTTCAATGCCTGACTAAATACAGAAATCCCTTCTTCGATTGGGTTTTCACTATTGTCTTTGCTATTTAAAAGCCCTGTCAATTCCAATATAATAAGTCCATATATCCAACTCCACATAGTGCGAACGATTCCATGAAATTCTTTTCGAGGGAGTGGAATGGATCCATTTTTAAATCCCGATCTCAACGTATCTAAAAATATTCTATAGCTCTTTGGAACTGTAGTGATAATTTTTTTTGAAGTGTTTCCTTTTCTTTTATTTAAAGTAGTAAACATTAACTTGTGTAATTCAATGTTTGCGGTAGCAAAATTTCTATATGTATGTGCAATCTCCCTTAATTGAGTATATACTGTTTGATTATTTAGTTTTGCTAACATTAAATCCTGTGCAAGTTTTTCTTCACCTTCTTGAATGAGTGCCTGAATAATTTCTTCTTGGCTCCGAAAATGATTGTAAGGGCTTGCTACACTGCATTTCAAATTTTTAGCAATACTTCTCATGTTTAATGATTGAATCCCTTCCTTTTGAATTATATCTAAAGAAACATCCAGGATTTCTTTTCGGCTTAAACTATTTCTTGTTCTACGTTTAGCTTTCAGCAATCTGTTTTTCATGGTATAGTACCTAATACAAAAATGATTTGCACTATTTCAAGTATTTTTACAAAAATGATGATTTTATTTATTTCCCAAAATATTGAATCTGTGATAATTGTAGAAATAGAAAAATACAATGGGACTATTTGATACAAGCGACAAATACAAAACCTCAGATAGCGGGTTTGATTTAAGTAATCTCGAATTAATTGATATTTCAAAAGATCTAAATACTTCTTTGGGTCTTGAAAAAGAAATTTTTGGAAAGTTTACAATAGATGAAGTTCGAGATATGCTTGTATATTCCAATATGTTTACAGTGCTCAAAGAAAGAGGGTATCCGGATCCGATATTAGAAATTGAAGTCTTCTCTGAATTAGATAATCGTATTTTTCTAAAAACAAAATCAAACGAAATTTTAGTTCACATTCGATTGAAAGTATCTGATTTTTCTTTAAAAAAGAAAAATGAAAGTTTTCGCATGGTTTACATCGACTGGTTGCTAACTCAAAATATCAGATTTAAAAATATCAGAGATGCAAAAAAACTATTTCGTGGGCAAAAATATCCAGGATTAAATGTTATGACTGAATTAACGGCATTTTTGTTATTGCTCACTAGGAAGTTAGGCGCTAAAGGTGTTTTTAATATCCCGGAGTATTTTCATGATGCAGTGCTATTTCACAAAAATTTCAAATTTCTCGATCCTATTAAAGAAGGCAAATTCAGATCGCTATTATCTATATTTAAAAAAAACAATTTGCGATTTTTAAGTAACTCAATCCACAACAAAAAAATTTTCAATGTTACAGAAAATCAAGTCTATGAATGGCAATTTGGGGAAATGTTGTACACAGACGACGATTATCTCAATAATATCGTATTCGATGAAAATTACTATGACTTGGTAGAAAAAACTAAAAAGAGTATTCAATTTAAGAGACTATTGTAGTTTGAGAAATATGGAAAGTAATTTAGAAATACTAATTATTGATGACGATGAATTTGTGGCTGAATCAGTAAGCGCCATACTGAACGAGTTGGGCTATTATAGTATTTGCTTTAATTCGGCAGAGCGTGGGTTAGCTTATTTTCATGTTGAGAAAAACCCAATTATAATTCTAGATATAAACCTTCCCAAGATGAGTGGATTGGATATTCTCCAAGAAATCAAAAAAATTAATCCTTCCACACAAGTTATAATGATGACCGGCGAAAGAGATATTCAAAATGTAATCACATCTCTTAAGCTCAAGGCTACAGATTTTCTTTTTAAACCTTTTTCTGTTCAGACTGTAAATCTTTCTATTCAAAGAGCATTAGAATACTACAATCTAATCAAAGAAAAAGAATCGTATCAACAATCAATTGAAACCGATCTACAACTTGCTGCCAAAGTTCAAAAAAAAATTCTACAACCCTCTTTATCAGATAAAAAAATCTATACTGATCTTCAAGCTGCAAACTTTGTATCAGGAGACTTTTATCAAATTCTCAAACTAGATAATTCAAAATATTTTCTATTTTTAGGTGATTTAGAGGGACATGGGATTGCCTCCGGACTGGTTTCATTTTTTATTATCAGCATCATAAAAGAAATAATTCGCATCCACTCCAATCCATCCTTTATTCTCTCTAGAGTAAATGACGAACTTTTCAAAGAAGTTATCACTCATTCAATGACTGCAATTTCTTTGTTAATCGAAGAAGATAAAAAGAAAATCAAATACGCAAAAGGTGGGCATCCTTCACCTATATTATTTAGTGGAAAAGACTATAGTCCAAGATTCTTCTACGAGCAACCGGGAGATAGCTTAGGAATCTTGTCGGATGTAAGTTTTAATACTTATGAAGAGCATTACGAATCTGGAGATGTTTTAATGTTGTATAGCGATGGACTCTTTAGCTGCAAAAATTCCGACTTAAAATCTAAGCAAAAAGAACTATTAAAAATAGTATCCGAAACAGAAAAAAATACAGAAACTCTATTTTCTACTTTAAAGAATTGTATTCAAAAATATCAACAATCTTGCCTTGATGAAAATTGTTGTCAGGATGACATTTCACTTATTCTTTATCAACTCTAAATACTCAGAGTGAAAAATTGTTAAACGATTGATATAATCTTTTTGCCACAAAGGACTCATCGTTTTAATATTTGCCTCTAACTCATCCTGAAAACCTTTCAGATCAGAGAACAATTTTTTGTTATTATTTTTTTCTAAATTCTCCTCTATCTTATAAAGAAAATAAAGAGTCTTAAAATAAAATTTTTTGTATTCAGGGTTCATGCTCTTTATTTTTGCCTGATTCTTTAGTAGAAATCGATTGATAGTACTTAAAGAACGATACAGCTCTATTTCTTTTTCTAAAATTGGCTTATTCAGTTCGATTGCATTTATAAAAAGAATAGCAAAACTTAATCCAACCAATGTTACTAAAAAAAACAATTTCTTATAATCAGCGAGTTGAAGAATATACACAGCCCCAAAACTAAATGGTAACCAATAAAAACTCATAATATCCCAATCTGAAGGATAGCCGAGCAATGGATGAAAAATAAAAGCATGAATAAAAAAACCAATTAACGTAACAATTAAAAAAGTAAATTCTTGATAAGCTTTGAAAAACTTCAGATCAGATCGTCTTAAAAAAATAAGTTCCAAAAATATAAAAAATGGAACCAAGGAAGTAAACATTATATTGGATAAAATTTCAGATATATGTTTTGTAGAAAACATTTTTTTTACCGGGTAAAATGGGGGGTGAGCAATATGAGTTTGTGACATATCCACCCTCGTATCAGAAAAAAATATAAAATAAATAAACAACGGCAAAATGATTACAATACCAATTATAGCTGAAATGACCGCATTTTTTATGAAGGTACTTTTTTTAGAGGCTATATACCAAAGATAGATTAGAGGAAAAATGAGATACCCTGCAACTAAATGAAACAATATAGCGATGGAAGCGATAATAGTAGGAAGTATGAGTAACTTAAGACCCTTTTTCTCTTCAGAAATTTTCTGAAGAGAAGTGTTTATGAAAAATAAAATTACTAATGTTGTGAGTGTATAATTTTCAGGATACCCAAAAAATAAAAGCATTCCTCCCGAAGAAAAAATTATTAGACTAAACATAGAATTGAATTTTTTCTTTTTGAAAAATCTCATAACTAGAAAAATAAAAATAATTCCTGCTACAGTGCTTGTGACCCTATACACAATTCTTGGATCAGAGGCTATGTGCGAAAACTGCAAATACAAATAAGAATGAAGCAAAGCCTCAAAAAGTTCATCCAAGGTAAGCTGATAGCCAAAAAGATTACTCTCTAAAATTATATTTTCAACAATAAGTATCCCATCACCCAGATTTAGATTCCTAACAGGATAGGCGATCATCATCAAAATTAATGCTACAACAAATACTAAGATAAGATTTCTATTTTCAAAACTCTCAACATGAAAAATATTTTTACTTTGGGTAAAATAAATATACAAGAAAATTAAATAGAAGCAAATAGATACAATCCAGATAACAATTGAATTAGAAAAAACAAACCACGCAGAAAAATAAGAAGCAACCGGAAATATAAAATATGCAATAGATAAAAATATAAACCTTGGTAAATTCATTCAATCATTTTCCTTCAAAAAATCTTCCGGTAGGTCTGACTTATCTATATACGTGAATGTACCTTTCCGTATATTAATAAAAAAAATCTCCGGAACGCTAAAAAACATTCCTTTGATTCCTTTTACGAAAGTCTCTCCTCTATCAAAGGGAAGCAACACAACTCCGTATAATGTTTCGGCGATACCCGCAAAAAAATTCACTACACCAAAAATAGGTCTTGGCAAAATTTCTTCATCAGTGAAAAATATAAAAAAAGAATCTTCGGGATTTCTTTTATAAAATGATGATGTAAAAATATTAGACTCCCTAAAAAAAACTTTGATAGAGTTCTCTGTTTCTTTCATTTGCTTTACCTTCAATCTTCTATAAGAAAATAGATCTTCCAACTTATGAATTTTATATGTTTTACTTACTTTAAATGAGGAAATAAACGGAACAAACACTAAAGTATCTTTTCCTTGAATGTAGCCGCCTAACCTAAATTTAGATTCTTTTTCTCCATGAATAAAATAAGAATTCAAAGTATCAAAAATTTCTGTTACACAATTTCTTAAAAATAAATCGTAGTTATAAATTTGTTGAATTTTTTTTAAATATTCTTCTTCTTTAAATTTTGCAATTTTATGAAATTCGCTTACCTCTTCATCAGAATAAATAGTAGGAGAAAATATTTGTATTTCTTTTTCTTTATAGGGCAAGAGCTTTTCATAAGTTGTTCGAATTGGCTCAAAACCCACTACACCTTTTATCATTTCATTGTGTCGATTTGCAGAATCCTCCAGCATACTGTAATCAAATTCGTCAAATTCTTCTTTTACAAATATTTTTTCTTTTAAAACTTTATAATAGGAAAAAGTCTCTTTTTGCAACGGATGAATTTCTAACGATGCACGAATTGCCTTTCTTGAAATAAGAGAATGACGGCTGTCAAAGCAATCTAAAAAATACAACCGATTCTCTTGAATAGATTTTTTTATCACTAAATATCTTGCTAACGCAACAAGAAGAGAATAGCCGGAGCCTTTTCTGTCAAAATTTACCAATTCTACTATTTGATTTTCTAAATTCTTAGAATACAAATTCATCTTTTCTATATCTTTATCAGTCAGTTTAAGATCATCCGCATAAAAAAAACTTTGCGGTTTCAATTCTCTTCTTTCATCAATTGCAAGAAATGCCTCCAATAAATGTGAGTTATTAATAAATACCTCAGAAAAAGTTTCTTCAGAAAATGGATACTCATTTTTTTTCGGAGATGCAATTTCATTTTTCAAAGGATGAATAAAGATTTTAATATTTCTGATATTATTTTTTACAAATTTAATTTTTTTTGTAATAAATTGACTACCGTATTTTTTCTCTATTAAGTTAGAAATAAAATTGAGGTCTGAACTTTGTTTTTTAAATTCTGAAAAATATCCTGCACCTCTTAGACGGATCCTGTGGTCTTTTTCTTGAAATGCTTCTATAAGAATTCTATCATTAAAAAAATTTGAATAATTTGTAAGATGTTTATTTTGAATAAGATAGGTTTTATTCAAATTGTCTCGAATTAAGTTATACGTTTCTTGGCTAACTTCAATTTGGTTGGATCGAATTGTTCTGTTATCAATAACATTATAAATAAATCGAAATTCACTCCACTTCTCGCGAACAATTCTGAAAATTTTATCGGGGTAGTGTTGGAAATGATAAACTAAATTTCCAACCTTAATCGCCGTATGCCCACCACTGGACTGACCAGTATTGGAATCAATGTAGAGATATTCAATTTTAAAAGGTTCTTTTGCAGAAATACTAACCTGCAAAATAAAAAAGGCTATTAAAAAATAGCCTTTCATTTTTAAAATTGTTTTAATAATATAATCAGATAGAATCAAATCCTTCCTGAATCAATTTAGAGGCTTGTGGAATTTTTGAAGAAATATCCTTTTTAATAGATTCTAAATTTGCGGTAGATAGATTGGCTTTCTTTAAACCTTTTCCGATTCCGATAAAAGTAGCTGTAGAATTTTCCCAATTTGTAATGTTGTGTTTCAAAGCAACCTCAGATATGTCTTCAATGAATGATCTCTGGTTTACTTTTGCTAGAAAATGTATTTGAGTGAGATCGCTAATGTCTTTTATGTAGAGTTCACTTTTTTTCTCATCACCGCCAGAAGAAGAGCCAGAGCTGGAGCCAAAACTAGATTTGATGGATCCGGAAACACTTACTACAGAATCCGAAGATTTACTTGCAGAATCAGATGAACGACTCACTGAATTCGAAGCAGAGTTTACAGAATCTGAAAGCGATGTGCAATTAGAAACGAGCGATACTGTAAAACAAAGTGCTATTAGAAATAAATTTTTCATAAATTATCCTTTTGAAAGTAATATAGTTGATTTAACCAGTTCAAGAATCTAAGTCAACATTTTTTGTATTTTGAGAATGAATTCCATAACCCTTTTCTAAAAGAAAGTTTATTTCCTTATTTTCATTAGAAATAGTATTTTTAATAGATTGAAACTCACTGTGCAAAATATTTGCTTTCCTTAACCCTTCTCCTATAGCTGTATATGTTGATTTCTCTGTTCTCCAATTTGTAATTCCATTTTTTTCTGCGATATAGGAAATATCTCGAATAAAACCATCATCCAGTGTGATTCTGTTAGAATAGATTTGAGTGATTTCACTTACATCCATTTTATAAGTCGATTTTTTATTGCTGCCATCATCTTTTGAAGACATCAATGAATAGACAATAGACATCGAAAATCCTCTGGATGAATTAGACAACACATCTGAAGACTTTCCCATCTGCTCGGAAGAGGACCTGGAAGAATTGCTTGTAGAGTCAGAAGATCGTCCCATGGAGTCAGAAGATCTCCCCATGGAATCTGAAGAGCGACCAAATGCTCTTGAAATAGAACAATTATCTAAAAAAAATAAAATAAAACTTATAAAAATAATATATTTCATTTCAAACCCCCATTTTAAAATAAAATTTCTAATAAAAAAAGTCAAGTTTTTTCTATTACTACCGACCCGTAAGGATACAACTTTACTTTGATAGTTTTTTTAACGCTATCATAAGAAAAATCTTCTATAGGTTTATTTGACCAATAGTTTTTTATTTTTCCTTTTTTTAAAGAAAATGGTAATTTAACTTCAACCCATTCTGCCTCGTCTGTTGGATTCCATACTCCAAAAAAACCGGCTGGATTGTACAGACCTCGTGGAAAAGAATGCTCAAACAAACCTAGTGGGACTGGAACTTTAGATTGGCACTTCTTGTTCAAACTCAATGCTTTTCTTAAAATATCCAAACGGTCTTCAGAAATCGTCATCAAATTATCGCTTATGAGTAGCATTCCACCGGAAAGGGACATTACAGTTGCCATGAGTATCGTCTGGTCTATAGTCATTTTATTTTTATCAGATCGAACTAATAGACAGTCCGGGTCATTTAACCAAAAATTTCTGTGCATGGAAGACCTTGTAATTACATTGACTAACGCTTTTTCTGTAGAAAGTGCATCTCTGTCTCTCAATAGTCTTCGAGTTAATTCTGGCTTCCAAAATGGAGCAACATCACACCCGATCCTCATTCCATCAAAAATTCCAATTGAAGGAACAATCGGTGCACCACATCCAAGCAGGAACACATCTTTCCCTACAATTTTTCTGATGAGCTTGATTGCTTTTCTATATCTCTCCAAAGGAGTTAAATTTTTGGTATAGCATACTCCTGGAAGAGAGCCTGAATATAGAAAATCTAATTTTAGATAAGGAAAACCGTATTCTTTTACAAAAGTTTTAAATACAGTTTCTAAAAAATTTTCTGATGCTGGGTGAGTCGTATCTATGCAATATGTGTAATCAAAACCCCAAGCAGGCTGCCAAAGAGCCGGAACCGGTTTACCGTTTTTGTCTTTTAGAATTGCCTCCGGGTATTTTTGAAAAAACTCACTTTTTTTTCTGACCAAAAATGGTGCAAGCCAAATCCCCGGAATTAAATTCTCTCTCCGAATTTTCTGCGAAAGGTACGTTAGGCCATTTGGAAACTTTTCGTTTTGCACAAGCCAGTCTCCTATTTCCCTCTGATACCCGTCATCAATCTGAAAAAATTCTATGTCTAAATTCTTTCTTCTGATTTGTTTTAAATTTTCTAAAATAATTTCTTCTGTGATTGCAGTATAATAATAATACCACGAACACCAACCTGTAGGCACTTCTTTAGGAAATTTTCGAGCTACCTCCAATTTACCGATTTTTTCAAAATACTTTTGAATTGAATTTTCAGGAAATCCACCTGAAATATTTTCATATTCTATGGGTGTGAGACTAATTTTTATATTCCTTGCAAGCTCAGGAAAAAAGTAAAAATCCCAGATAGCGGAAAGATGGATCGCTTTCCCATCTTGATCTAATTTAACCTGAAATTTTACGTTTTGTGTCCCAATTTCACCAACCCCTACAAAAAATCCCTTCCCTTCTTTTTCTGAATGAGCAACTAAAAAACCTTCACTTTGAAAATCACCTGTTTTATTTGAATGATGGGTGTAAACATTCTCTTGAGGATATTTTAAGAAACTCACCAATGGAGGAGAATCTTTTTCAATAGAAGCGTGCGAAGAGGAAAAACTCCAAGATTGATAACCGTGTTGGAAAATTTTAAGAGAAGAAAATTTCTCAAAATCTAAGTCCATTCTAAAATCTATAAATTTTAAACCAACCGGGGGACGTTTAGAATCAATCCAACTTAATTTTCCAAAAACTTTATAGCTTTCGGACTTTCCGGAATAAGAAAGAATAAATTCAAATAATTTGCAGTCACTAATGTAAATATTTTTTGATTTTAGATTAAAATTAGAATGAATTATTTTCCCGTAAACTTCATAAGAAAGAATCGCTTTTTTCATAATAATACAATATTTAGTTTCCCGTTTTTTTCGTCAGGAAATAAATGGAAACTTATGGGTCAAAAATATTCAACCATAAAACCAAAAGTGTTTCAGGGAGATCTGGACAACGATAGCTTCGAATTTTACTCGAAGGAAGAAAAGTTAGCTATTGATTGCGAAATGATGGGATTAAATCCAAATAGAGACAGGCTGTGCCTTGTTCAGATTACTGACTCTAAAAATAGATCGAGTCTAATTCAAATTTTTCCCGATCAAAAAGAGGCGCCTCATTTAAAAAATTTATTTGAAAACTCCGAGATTATAAAAATTTTTCATTACGCCAGAATGGATACACTATTTCTGAAAGCTCGACTTGGAATATTTGTGAAGGGGATATTCTGCACAAAAATTGCGAGTAAAATGGCGAGAACTTATACCGATAAACACGGGCTTAGAGAGCTTATCCGTGAATTTTTTGATGTGAATATTGACAAAAAAAATCAATCCAGCGATTGGGGGAAAAAAGTACTTTCTCAAGATCAGTTGAATTATGCCACAGAAGATGTAAAATATCTAATTTCATTAGAAGCGAAGCTAACAGAAATTTTAATTCGAGAGAATAGGTATGAGCTTGCACAAGAATGCTTTTCTTTTTTACCTGCCTTGACTGAATTGGATCGATTGGAAATGAAGGATGTTTTTGAGCATTGAAAAAACCTTCCAAGGTGTTTATTTGTCAATCTTGTGGAGAAGTTTTTCCAAGATGGGCAGGAAAATGTGAATCCTGCGGAAAATGGAACACAATAGAAGAAGAAGTCCCTTATTCAAAATTTGACAAATCAAAATCTTCTGCTCAAGATGGACGTTATGCGAAACCTATTTCTTTATCTGAAGTAAGTGAGTCGAAAACTCATAGAACCCCTACTGGAATGAATGAATTGGATATAGTTCTTGGGGGTGGAATCGTTTCCGGCAGTTTAGTTTTGATCGGAGGAGAACCCGGAGTTGGCAAGTCCACACTTATCTTAGAAATTTGTAGAAAACTATCGCAATATAAAACAGTGATCTATGTTTCGGGAGAAGAATCGTCCTCTCAAATCTTCATTCGTGCAAAAAGAATGAAAATTGAGTCTAAGTCGATTCTATTATCATCGGAATGTATTGCAGAAAGAATTGTAGCCATGATAGAAAAAGAACTTCCTGATGCAGTTTTCATCGACTCGATCCAGACTGTTTCTAAAGAATCAATCCCCGGTCAACCCGGAACAATCTCTCAATTAAGAGAATGTACTCAGCTAATGTTAGAGACTGCAAAAAGAACAGGTGTTCCGATTTTTCTTATTGGTCACATCACAAAAGACGGCAATATTGCCGGACCGAAAATTTTAGAGCATCTCGTAGATACAGTTTTGTATTTTGAAGCAGACAAACTAAATTACTACAGAATGCTTCGAGGTATAAAAAATAGATTTGGTGCGGTAGGCGACATTGCTGTTTTTGAAATGGTAACAGATGGACTTATAGAAGTAAAAGAAAAAAGAGATTTGTTTTTATCTGCTGACGAAGAGCGTATCGGCTCTGTAGTCTCCGCCGTCATGGAAGGAAGTCGTGCTTTATCGGTTGAAGTTCAAGCACTTGTGTCAAGATCCACTTTTTCTCAAGCAAGAAGAATGGCAGAAGGTTTAGACAACAGAAGACTCGTACTCATAGCTGCAGTTCTTGAAAAGTTTATGGGTGTAAAAACAAACGAATGCGATATATTTGCAAACCTTGCGGGGGGACTAACTATTGATGAGCCTGCACTCGATCTTGCTCTTTCTATTGCCATCGTATCGAGTTACTTAGAAAAACCTCTTCCAAGAAAAACTGGGGTTATCGGGGAAGTAGGTCTATCCGGTGAAGTTAGAAGTGTTGGACAGTTGAATCTTCGATTGAAAGAACTGGCAGGAATAGGAATGGAAAGAGTTATCCTGCCCGAAAGAAATCTAAAAGAAATTTCTGAAAAAGAATTCTCTATGAATATTCAAGGAATTTCTCGAATTCAAGAAATAGAAAAATTTTTTTAAAAGGATACCTTCAACAGTACCCTTTTAATAGAGAGTTTTCTAAATTCAAATCTTAGGTCCGTAAGCCGTAAAATCAAAATCTTTAGAACCAGAAACATATTTCTTGAAATTCTCAATAAACATTCCGGCGAGTTTCTTTGCAGTTTCATCGTAAGCATTTTTATCTGCCCACGCCTCTCTTGGATTTAAGAGTGCCGAATCAACACCTTCTATTGACTTTGGAAATTCTACCTGAAAAATCGGATGCTTCTCAAAATCACCGGTTAATTTTCCATTTAAAATTGCAGTGATGATTGCCCTCGTAGCAGGAAGATTCATTCTTTTTCCTACTCCATAGGATCCTCCAACCAAACCGGTATTTAATAAGTAGGCTTTAACGTTATGCTTTTTCATTTTCTCACCAAGCAATTTTGCATAGTGAGTAGGATGAAGAGTCATAAACGCCTGTCCAAAACAAGCAGAAAAAGTAGCCTGTGGCTCCTTCACTCCTCTTTCAGTTCCAGCAACTTTTGCTGTGTAACCGGATAGGAAGTGGTACATTGCCTGTTCGATGGATAGCTTGGAAACAGGAGGTAAGACTCCAAAAGCGTCATAAGTCAAGAATATTATATTAGACGGATGACCAGCCTTAGACGGGGTTTGAATATTATCAATGTGGAATATCGGATAAGACACTCTAGTATTTTCAGTTTTGGCAGCAGAAGAGTAATCTACCTTTTTCGTCTTTTCATCATACACGACATTTTCCAAAAGAGCGTCTCTTTTAATCGCAGCATAAATATCAGGCTCTGTTTTTGGGTCTAGATTAATTGTTTTTGCGTAACAACCCCCCTCTAAATTAAAAATACAATTATCGTCCCAACCATGCTCATCGTCACCGATTAGTTTTCTATTTGGATCAGTGGATAAGGTAGTTTTTCCTGTTCCTGACAATCCAAAAAATAGTGCTGTGTCACCTTTTTCTCCTACATTTGCAGAGCAGTGCATGGTAAGAATTCCTTTCAAAGGAAGGAAATAATTCATTACAGAGAAAATTCCTTTTTTCATTTCTCCACCATAGTGAGTTCCACCTATGATAGCGATTTCTTTTTTTAAGTGAAAGATTACGAATACTTCTGAATTCAACCCGTGCTTTTTGAAGTCTTCATTTTTTACTTCACACGCATTGATAATTGTAAATTCAGGTTTGAAATTTTTTAATTCATCTTGTGTCGGGCGTATAAACATATTTGTGCAAAAGTGGTGTTGCCATGCTTTTTCTGTTACAACACGAATAGGCATAGTAGAACTTGGTTCGGCTCCACAAAATCCATCAAATACATAAATATCTTTTCCTTTAAAATGCTTTGTGGCTTTTGCATAAAGCTCATCAAAAACAGCTTCTGAAACTTTTGTATTTACCGGACCCCACCATACATTGTTGTTGGATGAAGATTCATCTACAAAATACTTATCTTTGGGTGATCGACCGGTAAAAATTCCAGTATCTACCATCATAGTACCGTTGTCCGAAACGACCCCTTCTTTATTCTTTACTTCGTGATCAAATATTTCGTTATAGGAAAGATTGTGAAATATATCTTTTGGCTCAAGTCCTAACTCTTTTAACCCATTCAATTGTTGTGTTTTACTCATAATTTCCTCTTTAGTTTAATCCTCGATAAACGATGAATTAAAAAGGATTCTTACAAAAAAAATTGAATCCTTGAATTTATTTCATTGATTTTCAAGATTTTCCCTGATATAACCAATTCTTGAATTGAAGGCTGTACTGTCAATACGAAAACAGATTCAGACACTCGCATCAAATATGATTTTTTTAATATAGAATAGCAATTTTTTTATTTATTTATATTAATTTTGGGTAAAGGTTGAGGGTTGCTCTTTGAATTCTGGGGATTTTCTTCTTTTTTTGAAGGGGGAATTTGTGGCGACGAAACGACTCCTTTATTATCTATGAATTTTACAAATTCCGGATCTTTTTTAAATTCTTGGAAATAGGTTTCATTTTTTGCTTTTTTCCAATAGATTTCTTTTTTTGCACCTGCTCTTTTTAATGACTCTTTTGTTAAATTTAGATTATGATGCAAGGCGAATGATTTAGCCATAAGATAATATGCACTTGAGAAATCCAATTTCTGCAATAAACGAACTGCATTCTCAGGCTCTTTTGAATATAAATAATTTTTCCCAAGATAGAAAAGATATTCCTTAGTGTTTTCTTTTGTGTTCTCCACAGACTTGAAATATTTTCTTGCTAATTTGTATTTTTTTCTATTGGTATAAAATCGGGCTAATTTAATAATTCCATCGTGGTACTTTTCAGGAATATCGTCTAACGTACCTTCTTTTTTAAGAAGAAATTTTCTAAATTTTAATAAATTAGCCATGCCTTGTTTTTTTTGTTTTAGTTTTAACTGACTCAATCCCTTAAACATCATAGACTCAGGCTCTTCAGTAGATTTCTCCAAAACTGTATCCGCAGTTTTGATACAATTCTCCCAATCTCCTGCATCGTATTTTATTCTTGTGAGTGCAATCACCGGAACAATACTGTTTTCAAGGGCCAATGCTTTTCTATAGAATTTTGCTGCTGTTGCAAGATTTTTTAGCTTATGATAAGCTACGCCTTCATTTAAGTTATTGTAGAATAATAATTTTGTGTCTTTTTCTGTAGAATTGGCAATGGACTCCTCAAATAAATCAATCGCTTCCTGATAACTTCCCAATCTTATTTTTGCAATCCCTGCTTTGTATAAATAGTTTTTATTTTTTGGTTTTTTACTTATCAGCCATTGCAATGTAGCGTCTGCTTTGCTGTAATTTTCAGTCTTCATATACAAAAGAGCCAACTCCCAACGAACATCTTCTCCTGCTCTATTTTCATTAATTGCTTTTTCAAGAAAGTATATTGCTTTTTCGGGGTCATTGCTATGTTTCTTTAAATTTGAAACGTCAGGCGAAACTGTATTAGAATTTGTCGAAGAGTTCCCGCGGTTCAACTCAGCTCTATCTCTGATTTTTTGTCCGTCTTTACTCTTTGGATTTACCTTCAAAAGTCTATTCGCATAAATCCCTGCAAGTTCCCAATCCTGATGGTAATTATAATACAACGCTATTTTCAAATAAATTATTTGTTTGTACTTTGTGCTTATATTCAAGTCGGCTGCTTTACGAAACATAAGAATTGATTTCGGAAAATTTTTCAAGGATTCATAAATATAACCAAGATACATATATGCTTCACCGTTATTTGGGTGCTCTTCAATATGCTCTTGGAATAGCTTAATTGCTTTTTGGAATTGTTTTTGTGAGTAAGCTTTTTTTGCATCTTTCATAGATGCGAATAATGGCAGAGTAATTACTAAGAATAGTATTGTAAAAAAATATTTTCTCATTGCAAAAAATAAATTACCTTGCCCTCACTTCTTTAGGCAGCTCAAGAACACTAAACTTTTGAATTCCTTTTTTTTGAAACCAACCTTGATTTACCTCTAAAGCATAGATTACTTTTTCTGTAGCATTATAAAACTCTTTTATCTGGTTGGGCTTCATATCATACATATCCACTAATCTTCTGTCCTCATTAAAATAAGCGATGGATAGTGGAATGTAAGTATTTTTCATCCAAAAAGAAAGATAATCAGCTCTCGGAAATACAAATAACATTCCTTCGTTTTCTTTTAGATTCTTTCTATACATTAAACCAATTCTTCTCTTTGCTTCTGTATCAGCAATCTCTACCTGCAATAAATTGCCATCAACACGAATAGAAAGAATCTCATTTTTAGTATTGAGTTCCCCAAAGACAGGAACTACAAAAAAGAAAATTAAAAAAATTTTATACATTTAAAAATTAGGTTTTCTTTTTTCTAAAAAAGCAGAAAGCCCTTCCTTAGTTTCTTTTGTTTCAAAAAGCTCTCCAAATTTTATTCTCTCTAATTCAAGTCCATTGGGTAGAGTTTTATCGAGCCCTTCTCTTGTGACACGTTTTGCAATTTTTACTGCATTAGTTCCTTTTTTCAAAATAGATGCCGCCATAGAATTTGCAGAATTCAAAAGCTCTTCCGGACTCACCAATTTATTTACAAGTCCAAAATGAAGAGCTTCTTCGGCAGTTATCATATCCCCTGTAAGAATAAGCTCATTTGCCTTGCCCAGACCAACAAGCCTCGAAAGTCTTTGAGTGCCGCCAAAACCAGGTATCAATCCAAGGGATACCTCAGGGAGACCCAACTTTGCGTTCGTACTAGCAATACGAATATCACAAGATAGGGCAAGCTCCAAACCACCACCCAAAGCAAACCCATTAATCGCTGCAATAGAAACTAAATCTGAATTCTGAATTGAATTAAAAACTCTTTGTCCGAAATCAGAAAATTTGTGACCTCCATTGGAATCAAAATCTTTCATTTTTGCAATATCGGCTCCTGCAACAAATGCTTTTCCGGCCCCGGTTAGAATCATCACTCTAATATTCGAGTCTTTTTCTAAATCTTTTGTATTCTCTTCGATTTCAGAAAGTAATTCTTCATTTAAAGCGTTAAGCGCTTCCGGTCTATTAATTTCGACTTTAGCTACTGCATCTTTTTTTTCGATTTTTAAAAATTTCATTTTCCCTCTACTTATATATATGCAAAAAAAATTGTTTCTTTTCCATGAAATTTCAATTTATTCAATTAGAAAACCGATTTTTTATTCTGTGAAAAAATACTGAAAGAATTTTCTTGTTTCATTGTGGCTCAATTCTTTTCCGACATATTCTCCATCAACCCAGATTTCTAAATGTAGATGAGTTCTGTCTGAATTTTTCAGTGCATCACCGAGAAGGCCGGAATTTCCTGCCTTGCCAATCTCTTCTCCCTTTTTCACTCTTAATCCTTGCTTCATAGAAGGGTGAATTGAAGAAAGATGGTTGTAGCTCGACATCACTCCATTTTCATGATCAATCCAAATTTGCCTTCCACCAAAATCTCTGTCAACATAAGTTACAGGATGAGTCTGATTATAAGAAGTTATTTCATCGTATTCAGATTTTGTCATAGGCTGATAATTTTTATCTACACGAACAATTACTCCAGATTGAATCGCATAAATCGAATCTTCCTTTGTTACTTCTACAATACCGTCAGATGAGTTTTTGTAAAAAAAATCTAAACCCTTGTGAGTTCCATTTCTATATTTTCTGGGAGCTCCGGGTAATCTATTTTCATCATCTGGAATTACAGCAAACTGAATCGGCAATCTGTACCCTGTCAATCTCTCATCTACTCCTGTTAGATTTTTTCGATTCAGTGTAAATCTTAAATTTCCAGCAATGTAGGTTCGACTTTCTTTTTTTGGAAATAAAACTCTAAATATGGAAGCGTCAAGATTCCCAATAAAATTTACGTTTCTAAATTCCGGTTTCTTATTCTCAAAAATCGTTCGCCAATTATTGCGATGCAAAACTTGAATCTTGTAAGAAGGAATAGCACGCCTATTCTTATAAGTGGGGATTTCTATTTCAAATCCGTTTACAAGTCTCTTAGAGCCAAAATCAACAATTACCCATTCATCAAGAGATGTATTTTCAGAATACCAGTAAGAATTAATATTGGAATCAAATAAATTTTCAGCACCTCGATTTTTCTCACCAACAGATGAAGTTTCGTATTTGAATGAAGTTACCGCTAACGGCACAAAATGGATAGAATCTGTTTTCGGATGAAAAAAGCTATTTTGATTTGTTTTTGCTGCAACAGAAAAAGTCATCATCACAAAAATAGTAATAAAAATTTTCTTAACCATGCAAATCTTTAAAATATATCGGGCTATCTGCTTTTAATTCCAAAAAAGAAGGCTTGGTTTCTTGAAGCTTTATATAATCTTTTGAATCAAGAATTGCTCTATCCTTTACACTCAGGTTTGGGCGTAAAGCAATCGGATTTTTATTTTTATCAATATATAAAGATCTTCTACCAAAAAATTTACTTTCTTTTTCTTTCTCGTGTAACACTTTTGCTTTTTTACCTCTTGCTAAAAATGCTTCTTTACAATTTTTAGAAAATACACGAAACTCTTCAGGGGACACTGAGATACAATGGTCAGGTCCGGGAAGACTCTTATCTAATGTGAAATGTTTTTCTATTACAGATGCGTTATACGCTATTGCTATCGTAGCTCCAATACTCCCTTCCGAATGGTCCGAAAATCCTACAGGACAATTTGCTATCTCTTGAAGAAGAAGAATTGTTTTTAAATTCAAAGACTCTATCGGAGCAGGATAAACAGAAACACAGTGCATTAGGCAAAGCTCACTAACTTCATTTTCTTGTAAATACTCAAGAGATTTCACTATTTCCGAAAGCTCGGCAGCACCGGTCGATAAAAAAATAGGAATTTTCGTAGATGCACATTTTTCCAATAGCTGAAAATTTACAATATCCCCAGACGCTATTTTTAAAATAGGAACATTTAGAGATACCAAAAAATCTACAGAAGTCTCACATAATGGTGTAGAAAAAAATTCTAATCCTTCGTCGAGTGCAGTCTTTTGAAATTCTCTGTGCATTTTTTCAGATAGTTCGTATTGTTTAAAAATATCGAATAGAAATTTTGCATCTGGATTGGATTTGTTTATAAATTCTTCTGTAATATAGGATTGAAACTTCACCGCAGTAGCACCACATTTCCCCGCTTCTGCAATTGTCCTTTTTCCTATGTCTAAGTCCCCATTATGATTCAATCCAATTTCAGCTATTAGAAAAGGACTGAGGTCTCCACCAATAGTATGAGATTGCTTCCCTATTTTAAAATAATCTTTTAACATACAATGAATTTACAAATATTGAAATACTTTAAAAAAACTTAAACAAACAAGAATGCTTCTTTCGATAGTATTTATCAAATCAACCTTTGATTCTATTAAAAAAGTTTTCAGTAGAACTAAATTTCATTCTGAAAACTTTTCAAAATTTCAACAAGAAATTATTAGCTCCCCTCCTGCTTTTACTTCTCCAATTTGATCAACTGCTTCTACATCCACAGTGACTAACTTTTCGCCATTGTCTTCTTTCTTGCGTTTGATTTTTCCTTTGCAAGTGAGAGTCTGACCGGGCTTAGTCATCGCTTTAAACTTTACTCCAAAGTATTTAAATTGCTTTTGATCTGCCCAATTTGTACAAAGCCGTCCAATATACGCCATTACAAGCATACCGTGAGCAATCGTTCCATCTAACCCTTGTGAAATTGCAAACTCTTTGTCGTTGTGAATAGGGTTAAAATCCCCACTCGCTCCCGCATAACGCACCAAGTCCGCATGGGTAATCGGACCCATAGTGATTTGTGGAATTTCTTGACCTACTTCTACTTTATCAAATTCTATTTTCATGATCTCTCCTCACTTTGGTCTGATTACGATTGCCATTTCTGCAGCAATCAAAGGCTCGTTCTTATCGTTATGATAGGTAGTTCTAAATGTCACCATATCCATCTTTCCGGTCTTTACATCTACAACCTCAGACTGTGCCCAAACTTTTCCGGGATACATTTGTTTTAAATATGTATATTCTTCTTTCAAGTGCAAAATTCTGCCAATGTCAATTCCAAAGGACTTCATATCTTCCCATATTTTAGGATAGCCCCAAAACTGAATAGAAGTTTGAAAAGTTGGTGGAACAGGAGTGTCCGAAAATCCTTTGCTTTTTGCGATATCCAATTCCCAATAAACTGAATCCTTTTCACCGATTGCTATGCAGAATTCTTTTACCTTTCCTCTCTCTACTACAAATTCAAACTTATCCATTTTTTTCCCAACAATGTCTTTGGATATTGTACTTTCACTCATAAGATTCTCCTTTTTTATTTTTGCAAAGTATCTTTATAAAAAATCATTTCCATTACTATTAAAAGTGCCTATTCAAATTTTCTTTTATTTTCTGCCTTACATCTCGATAAAACACGACTCTTTTAATCTTACATTACTTAGCTCATTTAGTATTTTTTAGATTTGTGTTAATTGTCAAGGCTTTTATATTGCTCTTCCCCTGTTCAGAGAAACCCCTTTGAATTTCAAACGAAGTGGTAAGATAAAAAAGTGTATTCCCTCATTTAATACATACCAATCATAAAACTTTTTGAGGATAGAGTAGAATTAATGTATGAAAGGGACTACGCTAAAGGAAATATTCAAATCCATCGCAGACGAATTAGAAAAACTCGGAGGGGGGAATTTCCCGAAGTAAAGCTGAATTCTGGGCAAGAGACCAGACCAGCAAGTTTTTCGGAACGTTAACCATGATGGATCAGACTGCCTCCGGAATTCCCGGATACATCTGGAGAATCACGGGCTTTCACACACGCGACCAGCACTCCAAACTCGCCGACACTTTTCACTCATGGGACAAACGTCCGAAAATTCTCTACGGCACAAAAACGATTCAGGCACATCCGGGAGAAGATTACAACTGCAGATGCTGGGCAGAGCCCATCTCACGGCGACGAAGAAGACCTGCAAAACGCAAAACTCTGGAAGGACGAGTGGGTTGCTACTGCGAGCGAACAAAGTCTTAGAGGAACTAATGTTTTAGTGGATGGAATAGTGGAGCGGTCGCAAAAAATTCAAATTTTAAAAGCTACAAAATCAATCAATGATAAGCTGGATATTATCTCAACGACAGATTAGCAGAAATTTGAATTTCATACCATGGATAAATCTCATCCTGGATTTTTGACATAAGCCAAATTTTATGATCCGTTAACCGGAAAAATTTACATCCGTCCAGACATTGACGATGCTGGTTTAATAGCTATTCATGAAAGTTTTCACAAGTTAGACAATAAATATCTTTCCGATTCCAAAACAAGAGGAATCCAATCGAGTCACTGCAACTTGGCGAGAAAGCGCTGTCCAGAAACGAAATCACGGGTGAGCTTGAATACAAGCCGATTACGAAACTTTTCGAGAATGAAGTAGAATTATTGTTTGACGTGGAAGTCGGAGGTATGGTAATTTCAACAACGTGGAATCATCCGTTTTGGGTAGAAACAAATTCCACAGGGCTGAAAATTCAAAAATGGACTGAGGTGAAAGACCTCCGGGTTGGGGACGTCGTGACGCTGAAAAACAAATCTGAACACCCGATAAAAAACATCCGGCAATACAAAGTTCCACCGACGAAGGTTTACAACATCGAAGTCGAAAACGACCATACATATTTTGTGACTAAGAGCGACGTGTTGGTGCATAATTATGATCCGGATAAAAAAGGAGAAAATGGTATAGTGAAATATGCTTCTTTTGCGAAAGATAGCTTGGTTAGCTTAGCGGATAGTGTTATCGGATATTTCAAAGGAGATGAGGAAAAAAATCAATTGAGCATGAAGAAAGGAGAGACCATTAGAATTCAAGGAGATGATGGTATTGAGCATGAAATGACTCTTTCTAAAGATGGGAAAACAAAAAGCGTTAAAGTTTTTAAGGATGGAGAAAAGATTAGCGAATTCTCAGCGTGGAATCGAGAAGGTCAAGGTAGAGATAAGCAATTTGCAATAATGGATGGTCCGGAACATCCGGAATTGCAACCAAAAAAAAATGAAAGTGGCCATTATTCACCATTAAGCGGAAAAATTCAAGTTAATGACAGTGTTCATGGCGGAAAAGGATCGGATGATTTTCCGGATACACCTGCGCACAGAAAAGATAAAAAACCTATTCATTCTTCAGGGCATAAAGGATCTGATTATCAAGTTCGAGAAAAAGGATTCAACCGTGACTTATACGCTAATGAATCTGGAAAAGTTGATTTTGCAGGAGGGTATAATACTATCATTTTAAAATACGATTCTGGAAAAGAAGCAAAATATATGCACACTTCCGGAATTGCTACAAATGTTTATCCTGGCTCGAAAATAAAGGCAGGGCAATATATCGGAAGAGCTGGAGGGACTGGCGGGGATAAAGGATATGACTCACATTTACACCAAGAAATTCGAGATAAAAAAGGGAAAGTATATAGTACTGATCAAGTAAGGAGGATATATGGTTACTAAGAAACAAATAATACTTTTGGCAGTATTCACTATTTTGAGTTGGAATGTGGCTACATGTAAGGGACAAAAATTACCTTATCTTGATCCCGAGATCGAAATAGGAAAAAAAGAGTGCAATAAATTTCCAGAGCTTTCAGGTGTATGGAGAAATGAAAAAGTAGCAGTATGTATTTGCTTAAAGGATTATCCTTCTTTGACATTTAATTGTGACTATGATTATGTAGTAGGTAGTTTGCAAACTATTATTAGTATTAAAAAAGATGAAAAGCAATTCTTCATAGAAGGTGGGGAAGGAACTGAAACAGAAGAGCCGACTATATACAAAATGGAATTTTTAGACGAAAATTTAATCAAAATATGGTTTTTACCAAATAAAATATTACTCTTAAATAAAACTACCGAAACAGAAATGCCTAAACAAAAAAAAGGAGAGAATCCATATTGGAAATAATTTTCCCCATGCCCACCTGCAAAATCCAATCGCACTCACTGCTAAAAGCCCTGATTGCAGATTCGCTCATTTGTTTGGAGGAGAAAATCGGTGTTTCACAGCACCACAAGACTCACCTAACGGCTCGTTTGTAGTGGTGGTGCTGGACAAGTCTAACAGTGGACTAAAGCCCAAGGCAAATAGTGCGTAGAAGGACGTCAGGCGAAATATTATTCAGATTTTGATGTGCCTTACAATATCAAGAGATCCATGAAACACACCTAAAATAGAGCAGTCGCGCGACTCTGATACGAGATATGCAATTCTATAGTGGCCATACAGCAATATACGAACATTACGGGAAGATTCTTCAAAGCGATAACCAATTTCCGGAAATTGGGAAAGAATTTGAACACGATCGTAAATACCGCGAACAACTTTTTTCGCTGCTACCGGATTATCCAATGCAATATAATCGTAGATTTCAGTTATCCAGCGTTCAGCTTCAGAAGTCCAAATTATTTTAGCCATTTAGCTAAACGGTCTGACATTTCTTCATTCGAAATAGTTCGACCAGAATCATAATCAGCTAAACCACGATCTATCATTCGAGCAAATGCCAACTCTCTCAAAATTTCTTCGTAAGAAGAGTCATCCGGTTGTTTATTTAAAATTTGTGCAATTTGGTCTTTTGCAGTGATCATATTCAAAAAATAACATCCATTCGCGAAATGTCAAGCAAATAGCCTTGCGAAAGCGACCGGACATCCGCCACAGCTTCCGCAAACAGGAGGATATAACGCCTTATAGCGAGAGGGATCGAACGGAAACCCCACAGCCCCGTAATATCTGGATGTGAAGCATTACAGGTCAGAATTCAAGGGGCGAGGAGTTGGAGAGAGAGCCCGACCCCAGCCCTTGCCTTTCCAAAATTACGCAAGGGCTGGGGACTCGCCCTACTAACTTCTATCCACTAACAACTATCTTCTAAATGCGTTAGTTACTCTTACGAAGGAGGATTCGGCGCAAGCGTATCAGTTGGAATCGGAATCGGCCCTGCAAGGGCAGAGGTTGGGCTCAACTATTCGGAGCAAAACGGATTTAGCGGAAGCGTCGGTGCGTCGTTTGGCATTGGTAAGACAAAAGTCGGAGTCAAAGCCAGCTACAGCCGGGACGGCGGACTTGGACTTGAGGCAAGCGCAATACGGAAATTACAAAGCTGGAATGAGCTATTCGCAAAGCGACGGATTCGGAGTCGTTGCAGGACTTACGAATTCAGATGGAACGAAAACAGTAGGAATTGGCTACAGTGAGAAATCCGGAGTGGAGGCTTACGCGAAGGTAAGCTCGGACAGCGCGAGCGGGAAATTGTCCTACTCAAAATCGGAAGGGTTCGGAGTAGCGGTCACTGCAAAGACAAGCTATGCAAACGCAAGTGCGAGCTTCACTCAGAAAAGCGGACTAACGGTAAGCGTCAGCAAGCAGATGTCCACTGCGCTGACCGAGGGATTCAGAGGCAATGCGAATGCTGAAGTAAGTTACAATACGAAGACAGGATTTTCGGCAAGCCTTGGAATGACACTAACGTCCACAAGTCCGGTTTATGAAAAAGGAAAGTTTGGCGAAGTCGATAACGGAAGCGTTAGTGGAAATGTCCGGCTTGACCGAACAGGTTTCCAGGGTTCGACGACTGTAAACACAGGACAGAATCTGGATATTGCATCCAACCTCAGTAGCATGGAGTCGAGCCTCGATGCGATGGCGGAAAGAAATCGTGAAGTAGTGAAGGAAAAAGCGCAGGCAGAGGCTGATAAGGATTTCAAAAAGAAATACAAAGATGTGATACCCGGAGTCGAAAATATGACTTCGGAGGAAATTGCTGCCACCAGAAAATCATTGGCTAAAGACAGCGGCGTTGTCACTGATCCTTTAGCAGATGGAACTTCGAGAGAAAGTATAGGATCAGAGATATTCGGAGCTCTTAGCGATCTTGGAAATATTGTCACAGGTAACTATCGTGGAGGGGGAAATGATTTCTTCATCGACGCACAGGGCAACTACCACCAGAGGACTTGTTTTGTGAAGGGAACTCCTGTTTCCACTCTGTCCGGAAAAAAACCTGTTGAGGAAATCAAAGACGGCGATATTGTATTTGCCAAAGATGAGAAGACCGGAAAAATCGTCTTAAGCAAAGTGCAACAGACATACATTAGAAAGACTGACAGGATTTACAAACTCGAATACGAAGACGGAATGGTAATCGAAACAACCCCGACACACCCTTTCAGGATACAAAGAGTCGAAAGCGACGGGCATATTACGGAAGACTGGATCGAAGCGCGATTCTTAAGAGAAGGAGACCGCTCTGTCCGAATCAACTCGAGGACGCTTGCGATTTCGCATATCGCATTCGAAGACCGCGAAGAGACTGTTTACAACTTCACAGTCGAGGAGAATCATAACTACTTCGTGGGTGATGCGGAAGTGCTTGTGCATAATGAAGAGTATGCAGTAGAAGTAAAAGTTGTAAAAAAAATTGCTAGACTCAAAAGAATGAGGTGCCCATTTGAAATACAAGCCATGGATCAATTTCAACCCTGAATATGAGGCGCAAATGAAAGCAATAAAATCTGGAAAATATGTTGAGAGAAGTGTTGGTGATACGATTTTTTATCCTGGTAGCAACGCTACTAAAACCATGCCAGAAAGCGTCGCAAAATTACAAAGGTCACGCAAAAAGTAACAATTGATGCTAATAAACTAGCCTCAACAAGAAAACTGGGAGGGAATTGATAAGTTGAACGGTAATCATGTTCGTGTTAAAGATAAAATAGTAGCAGGGATTAAAGTCGGAGAGGATAGAGTTGAGCAAACTTGGAGAGGAGACATTAGTTCACAAAAAACCTGGTATGGACCTGCTTCTGATTTTAAAGTAGTCAATGCCGGAGTAATGTCCCCCTATGGGGGGGTTGTCGATATTCAGTTATCAAACGGGCAAAAAGTTAGAATGGGTCATTTTGATAAAATTAATGTTGATGTAATGAATGCATACAGAAAAGGGGAATCGCTTCCAGCAGGAACTTATATTGGAGAAACAGGTAGCAAGATTGGATTTACTACCGGAGCTCATTTACATATAAAATCTTTAGATCAAAAATTTACAAGACAACAGGTGTTAAAATGGATGCAAAAGAAATAAGAGCAAATTTTAAATTTATGTTATTAGTTGCGATTCTTACATTTTCTTCAGATTGTAAAGAAAAAGTAATCACGGAAAAGAAAATGGAGCTAACTGATTCTTCTAAAACAATTCTCGAACTTTTAAAAAAAAATAATGTTGAAGGAATTGTGAAAATGCTAAATGAGGGAGGGCTAACATATATATTCGGCGATGCAGTAATCGATTTAAATTATGATAAAGCAAAAGACGATTTCTCAAAAACAACTTCCATAACGCATTTGTAAAATTCAACAGAAAAGTGAAAAAAAAAGCAAAATAACAGTCCAGATTTAAAAACTTTCTTCAGGAAGCATTTTCCCATTCAGAGAAAATTAAAGAATGCTCTAAGAAGCCGTGCCATAATCAAAATAACTTTTATATTCATGCTGAATATGGGTTTTTTAATTACTATATCTATTATGATTGTTTTGAAAAATATGGTTGTATCATATTATCATTTTATACTAATCCTAAATAGTTTTTCTGAAATTCAATACTGTTGCTCTTCGCAAAAATAAGATTTAACCCTGAAAAAGACAGGGTTTTGCGAGAAGATGGAAAAATTGTCCCGAAAAAAAAACCCATTCAAATAGAAAGAGTTTGCATTTTTATCAAAAGGCCAGTAAAAACGAGCAGTAACAGCAACAACAAAACGTTAAATGCCATCAAAAAAATTTTCTTTCTGCCGTGAAGAAAACCACCATTACTAAATCGCCTAACGCTCTCTCGACACAGTGAGGCTGTAGCAATTTTCCAAAAAAACAGCCTCGCCAAAACCATATCATCAGGCACTAACGCATCATGGGAAGAAGGCCAAGCCAAATTTTACCACCTGACAAAAAAAAGCACAAAAGCAATTTACCTGAGGATCCAATGGGTTACCCAACAAAAGCAATTTTCTTTTGCATTTTAAAGCAAAAAAAAATAACACTTCGAAAAGCTTTATGCAAAACTACTCGGCAGTCTGTCCGACATCGGAAATCTTGCGACAAAAACCTACCGTAAGCAACCAAACAAAATATATCGACGAAAACGGGCAACTACCACCAACGTCATGTTTTGCCAAGGGACGTTAGCCAAATACTGCGAAACGGTCAAAAACCCTATCGAAACATATCAACTTGCCAAAAACTCTATCCAGAAACGAAATCACGGCAATGCAAAACACCGGTACATTACGAAACTTTGCCGAATTATTGTTTGACGCAAAACGCCCGGAAATAATTTCAACTACGTGCAATCACCATTCTGGGTTGAAAAGATTTTCCATTGAAAATCCAAAAAAAAACAGCAAGACCAAAACATGGCATCAACCGAAAAAATTATCTGAAACACCATTTAAAACATCCACCAATACAACGTCTCTCCGACAAAAAAAATACATCATCAACGAAACAACCACAACCACTTCGCCGGCGAGGCCGAGTCTGGCGTACATTATCTACTTACTGCCACGAAAACAGCAAAACTCTTGAAAAGCTTGATGCCATTTAGGGAAGAAAGCTTTAATTCACAAAAAATGGATACCGCATCTTTCAAAAAAAAAGTTGATTCAAAAAAAAAAAATAGAAGAGCAAAAAACAATCTTCAAAACCAACTCACAAACTTGCGCACCCTATCGAAAAATCAATTTGAAAATAACTGCAAATATCGATCAATCAAGATCAAAAATAAATTATATGCAAACAAGGAAGAACAAAAAAGGCGGGCCATGCAACAAAAAAAGTGATAGTTTCACCAATTAAAACTTTCGCAATAGACAACAGCATTGATAAAAAGCCCAAAAACAATCACGGGAAAATAAAAAATCGAATCGGCGAAAAAGCAAAACAAATTTTGAATGGGCAACAATTGGAAGAATTTTGAAAACCAACCGCCGCATTTCAACATCATCACAATGCAAAAAAAATTCGCACAAAAAACAAAAAGGGCAGTAAAAAAAAAACAGTTAAATATCGTATTATTGCCATGCCGCCAAGCAAAATGAAAAACTGGCTGGCTTCGCCCAGAAATTGATAATAATTTATTAACCTCTGCCAATCAAATCTTGCGCTTAAAAATTCAAAAATCAAAAATACCGCAAAAAAACAAAAAAAACGCTTGAAAAGCAGCCAAACTGCAGGAATATAAACAAAAAACTTCTTTATCAAAATTAGCATTTTAGAGAACGAAATCAACTGAAAAATGTTTGCATCAACAACAATCTGGGCCATGCAAAGAAAACAGTTTCATACTATACCGAATGGCATTATAAACAGCAACAACAAATCTCGGTTCATGCCAAGATTGCAATTTTTCTTTCCAAAAACAGCAACTGCGGCCGCCGTCGCATCGGCAACAACCGCCTTATATTGCCATCTCTGAAAAAACCACGAAAAACAAAATATTTCACCCATTCTTATATAGCCAAACAAAAAAAACAAATCAAAATCTACAAAACCATACGCCACCATCACGCAAAGCATCATCCAGCACGTCTGATGAAGCCAAATGGATAAATCGCCACACATGAAGCCAAAGTCAAAATCTAAACATGTAAAAAAACATGAACTGATTCAAGGGTTTCAAAAAAAGGAACCTATTCAACAATCATTTAAAACGCACCGGCAAATGCAAAAGAAGCTATCACGTCTTGAAAGCAAATTTTCTTTTGCCTAGAGACTAAATGGAACAGTAAACCATACAAAACAAAAGAAGTTAACTGCATTTGTTGAAAAAACAAAAATTGTCATTAGAACACCACATAGGCATTTTTCGCAAAAGACAGAAACGATGCAACTCAAATATGATAAAAACTTGATAATACAATACATATCTCAAAAAACAAAAAGTGACCACAAAACAGCTAAGTGAGGATTTGGCGGTTGATTATGATGCGGCAGGAAAAATCGTCGGAATAGAAATTTTAGATGCGTCTGAAAACTTTGATTCAAGGAATCTTCAATCAATTGTAAAAAATAAGATACTATCTAAATCTACTATACCTGTGTCTCGCAAAAAGAGGATTTGAGGCTACAAGACGTGGTTTTGCGAGAAGATGGGAAAGTTGTCCCGAAAAAATCGGATTTTGGAACGGAAAGAGTTTGGATTTTTGCGAAAATAGAATTCGAAGATGGCAAAAAAAGCGAAAACAAAGGGGTTAGTAATCAAAATTTTTTTCTAATTTGAAAACCACAGCCCCACTAAATCGCCTAACGGCTCTCTTGACGCTGTGAGGCTGGGCAGACAGTTTTCCAAATTCAGGAGCCTTCTCGTGAATCACGATATCGCCTAACGTATCATGGGAAGTTAGGCGAAGCCGAATTTTACTGCTACTGAAAAGCCTAAGGGAGCGGTTCTGCTCGATTTACCTGAGGATGCAGTAAGCGGGTTTTTCTTTTTTTGCAAGCATTTTTTTCTTTTTAAAAGAAAAAAGCGAAAAAGCAGAATATGGGCACTTCGAGAGAAAGCTTTGGAGCAGAACTACTCGGCAGTCTGTCCGACATCGGAAATCTTGCGACGGGAGCCTACCGTGGTGGCAACCAAACAGGATATATCGACGAGGCGGGCAACTACCACCAGAGGACGTGTTTTATAAAGGGGACTATGATTACAACGCTTGAAGGAGAAAAGACAATCGAGACTCTAAAACTCGGAGAGAAAGCTCTCAGTTGGAATCCTGAAACCGGAAAGCTCGAATACAGAACGATTACAAATCTGTTTGTTCGCAAAACCGACCTGATTTACAAGCTTACATTCTCCAGCGGTCGAACGGTTGAGACTACGTGGAATCACCCGTTCTACATCAAAGATCGTGGATTCATAGAGACAAAGGATTTGAAAGTTGGCGACGAACTGAAAACAGCGAACTCAAATCCCCTGTTCATCTCTGCGATTTCAACTAACGCACGCGAGGAGACTGCTTACAACTTCGAGGTTGAGGGTAATCACACCTACTTTGTTGGAGAAGACGGGGTCTTGGTGCATAACGAAGCGCAGTTTTATGGGAGTTTGGCGGGGAAGAATAGTATCGCAAGCGATGTTGGTAATTTAGCAAAGAAAGCGATGGACGGGGTGAAGTCTTTCTTGTTTGGATCAGAAAATCTTAAAGATAAAGCTATTGACAATTTAAAAGAAGTTGGAAAGAATAAATACACCACTGAGCTAAATGGTGCAATAATTGAAATAGATGAAGATTCATGGGCTACTGCAAGAGCGAAAGGATATTCAATTAACGATGTTTTAAAAAAGCAATCTCCTGAATCGTTTAATTATTTAAGTGAACTTGCTGGCGAATTTGATACAAAAAGAATTAATCTTTCCGGTTTATGGCGCCCATCAGGGGGATCGAAAGTTCATCCATCTGGGAATGGTATTGATATTCGAACAATTGAAACAGATACAGGAAAGATAGTTAATTTTAATAATCAAAACGGAAGTATTAAACGGGAACCTGATTTAGCAAGACGAGTTAGGGAGTGGTCATGGAAGCAAGACAACGTAAGTCAGGTTATCGGACCTTGGCAAATGATAGGAGTCAGAGGCCAGCCTAAAGATACTTGGACGAAAAACTATGGCAAAACAAAAAATGAAAAACTCCATAACAATCATCTGCATATTACAAATAAAGGAGAATAACTAATATGAAGAAAAATATAATATTGCTTATCACTTATTTGACTATTATTTTATCTTGTAAACCTGAAACAGGAAAAAATGAAACAGTTACTGTCAGTGAAAGCAAATGTTTCATTGTAAAAAAGGATATGTCCCCAGAATACATTGCTCCAAATATAAACAGAGAAGTAAGAAAATTATTGCCTATATATGCAAGTGTTTGCACTGAAAAAATCGCTTCATCAGATAAATGGATTCAAGACGGAAGAACGCAATATTGGGTAGAAACTTCTAACTTAGAAGAACACCCAAGTGGAAAATTAAAAAAACTACTTACAGATATTACTGGCGAATATATTTTAAAGAGTAAAGAAAAGGAAGAACTTTTAATATCAACATCTGAGATTTTGCATAGGGTGTCTGAATCCGAACTATACTATTCGTTTGGAAGGATAATAGACGTCAAGATTTTAAAAGAAAATGTTTATGAGTTAAAACTTTTTGGCACAACCAATACCAATTTACAAGATGAACTTGAATACACTGAAAGTGATATCGATGAAAAGAACAGCAAAATTTGGTATGCCCGCATAGAATTTGGTGAAGCCTGGATTAAGTATAAAGGAAAGAACTTTATAAAAAATAAACCCTAAATTGTCCTAGTTTGGCCCTCGCGAAATAAGATTTGAGCATTCAAAGACGGGGGTTTCGTGGAAAAGCGGAAAAAGTTATCTGGGAATATGGCACCTGCCCTGCCCGCCCAAGTGCTGGACAGACCGTTTCGGTAGTAAGTCATTCGTGAACAAAAAAACACTCGCTAAAAAAATCATATCCTCGAACCTAACCCAATGCAATACGACATCGCGCTCAAGACCCTCTTGGAAAATTCCAAGTTTGTGTTCTTTAAAGAAATTCTTGGAGTGACGATTACCGAAGCCGAAATTTTGGAAGAGCTTCCGCAGGAAACTGTCTCCGTAAAACGGACAGATTATCCTGTGCTTGTGAAAGACGGTAAAGGGAAGGAAGAAATTTATCTTGTGGAATTTCAGACCGAATGGTCGGAAGAGAAAATCCTCGACATGTTGGAATACAAAGCGAGATACATGAGAAAGTTTCACAAGCCGGTTCACTCGGTGTATGTTCTACTCAATTCAAACAAGAACAGCACGAACGAATATTCAGATGAAGAAGTGAAATTTCAATTTCAGCTGGTTAAAATATGGGAATTGGAAGCTGAGAAATATCTGAATTTGGACGAATCGCTTTTGCCATTGATTCCACTGTTCCGAAATGGATTAAATTATGTCAAAGAGATAGAGCGCAAATTGTATGAGAGCCGGAACAAAAATCATCTTGACATGCTGACGATTTTTGGGTTACTATTGGGACTACGGAATAAAGAAGCTGTCGGGGAATTTTTTAGAAGGAGAAAAGATATTATGATTCAATCACCAATGTATGACATGATTCTGGAAGAAGGAATAGAAAAAGGTAAACTTGAAGGTAAGCTTGAAGGTAAACTTGAAGGTAAACTCGACGACGCTAGAAAGATGATTGCGAAAGGTTCTGACCTCGAGTTTGTCTTTGAAATCACGGGTCTCACAATGGAGGACTTGCGAAGAGAAGGGATTGTTGATTAATAATTCAAATTCGGTCGCCCATAGCCCCTTTTTCAAGAAAAGTAGAAAATGCGATGGGTTAGGAATGGAAAAATTCTCCATGATTTGGCAATTGGATTGCCAAATTAGGCAACTCTACACAAATCACAGTGTCGCCTAACGCATCATAAAAGACTTCTCGCTTGCAAGCGAAAAGGATCGAAGCGGGGTCACAAAAATCGTGAATGCGATTTTTTGACCGTAGCTGAGAGCCTGACCGTTCGTAAGACAGAAGTGCTCCTCTTAGGAAGAAATAAAATCGTGCGTTAAGCGACATGTTGAACGGATTCGCCCCACCGACAACTGAACCCTCAGTCTTCTGTCATCGGGCAGTGTTTTTTTAGCGAAGCGTAAAAAACGCGTTCTGTCCTCCGAACCGTTAGTGGCTACGTCGCTGGTGGCAAACAGAAACTCACCTACAGCAAGAACGATGGTTTTGGTGTGAACATCACTGCCGGAGCATTGAACATCGTGGCGTCGCAGCACGGGGACACTGTGATCGGGGCGACAATCGGCAACGGAAAGTTTTCCTACAACACATCGAAGGGGACAATGTCTTCGAGCCTGACAGGCAATAGCGGTAACCAAATCACAGCCGGGGAAAATCTAATCACGAGTATGGACGATCTCATGTCCAAGACAGATGCAATCGCAGAGGCGAATCGCCAGAGGGCAATGGACGAGAAGAAGAATGCGTTTTTGAAACAAAAAGGTGGTTACACTGACGAAGAGATTTCGAACATGTCGCCCGAAGAAAAAGCAACAAAACTTCACGATGTCGGACTCAACGAGCAAGCGAGAGGCGTTATCGACGAAGGTCAAAACACTTCCCGAGATGAAGACGAGGGATTTTTGTCGAGAACTCTGAACGACATGAAGGACGACCTTGTTGGTGCGATAGGCGTAACGTCTGATAAAGATGGTTTCATCGACGCACAGGGCAACTACCACCAGAGGACTTGTTTTGTGGCCGGAACCAAAGTTCATACAATAAGCGGTGTAAAGAACATCGAAGACATCAAATTTAACGATATCGTACTCTCATGGAATGAGAAAACGCATACGATCGAATACAACAGAGTTCTCAATACTCATATCCGCCAGACCGATGCTATCTACAAAATCAGATATTCAAACGCAAGACTCATCGAAACAACGGCGACGCATCCATTCTATATCCCGGGACGTGGATGGATTGAAGCGAAGGATTTGAAAGTGGGAAACAGATCAACACTCGCAAACGATTTGACTTTGGAAATTGTTTCGATTGAAATCGAGAAGAGATCGGAAACCGTTTACAATTTCGAAGTAGAAAATGCGCACACGTATTTTGTGACAGAGGATGCGGTGCTGGTGCATAATGCGGGGTATGACCCCGACAGGAACAAGGGTTTCGGGGAGTACGTGAACTTCGCTAAAAAAGCATTTTCTAATGGACTGGATAAAGTGAAATCTTGGTTTGGTTTTGATGAGAAAGAACAAAGTAAAGATGTTGATATTAAATATTCAAAGGACGTTGATAAGTCTGCTATTGATGAAAAAACATTGGATAAAGTAAAAGATATAGCAAAGAATTCAGGAGTTGATAAGTTAAAAATAACTAGTGCGGGCAGAAATTCCAATGAACAAACTGACGCCATGTTTAATAATCTACAAAATCAAGGAGTTCAGAAACAAAGGGATTTATACGGTCAAAAAGGTGAGATGGTAATTGATGTATATGAAGAAGGAAAGAGAAAAAACAAATCTAATTCTGAAATCAAATCAGATATGAACAAAAAAATTAATGAACTGGGGTGTTCAAGTGTGAGTCGGCATTGTAGTAACGACGGAAAAGTTATTGATATCGCACCATCATCAATTGATAATGATAAGAGGAAGGAATTTGTTAAGCAAATCAAAGAGGGAAAGAAGAATGGTTTAATTAAAAATTATTATCTTCCCCCCAAGGATCCTGCTTATCATATTGAATTTAAATAGTTAATGACTTTATAGGAGATTGGTTTCATGAAAGAGATATTCTTAAAGGAAAAAATAAAATATTATGGATTGCTTATATTGATTTTTTTTGTAACACAATATTGTAGAGATGAATCCATGAATAAAGAGTTAAAAAATAATCATCAAAACATGGTGGGTGTATATGAATTTCAAAGAAAGGGAGGCCATTGCAACGAAAACCAATATATTATTTTAAGAATTGTTAATGAGAGTATTGAAGGAAGTTATATTGGAACATCTGATGAGTTTGATCAAGCAAGGGAAGGCTATAAACCAAAATTTTTTAGAATCAAAATTGATAATATGAAGTTTTCAAATTCAGGAATAAGCAGTATATCATTTCGCATCAAAGTTACAGATAGCGATTTTCATGATACTCCTATGGATGTAAATGATAAGCAAAAAAGTAAAGATGAATTTAGTTTTATGTGGGAAATAAATCAGTATTTTGGCAAAATTGAAAATGGAAATATTTTGATTAACGAAATAAAGGGAGATACTCAAGGAGAGTCAGTTGATGTTTTAGATGTAAATGGAGATAAAGAAAGGCTATATAAAAAAATTTCAAATAATCCAGAAAGTAAAATAAAGTGTTATTCCACCGATTGTAAATGCTGAATTGTAATAGCCAAGACAAAATCTGACACTCATGCTTAAAAATTTAAGCCACTTGTATGGTGTCCAAATACTTTTCTGTCGCCAAGCGCTTCGAATCAATGAAAGTCTGCAATGGAGTTTTTCCATAACAGTATTTTCCCTGATGCGTTCTTTCTGAATTGTATTCCTCCAGTGCAGAATCCACGCCGAAACGAGAAAAAGATGTACGGATATCCGTACACAGTTAAAAGAGGTAAATGGATGAAAACTAAGTTGTCGCCTAACTTATGAAAAATGAAATTCAAATTCGGTACACCACAGCCCCACAAGCTCGGAAGATGTGAGGCTGGACAGGCAGTCGCCCGAATTCAGGAGATGCGGAAAACAATTTGGTTTATTTAGTGATGCGAGAATTGAAAAAGAACCAATAAATTATTGGCTGGAAGTGAGGTTTGAGGGTATCATGGGATACTAAAAGATTCCGCAGACTGCGTGCGGAATCTTTGGGAAAGAGATTGATTTGCTGCGCCACCTAACGCACGACAAAGAGGAAGTTAGGCGAAGCCGAATTTTACTGCTACTGAAAAGCCTAAGGGAGCGGTTCTGCTCGATTTACCTGAGGATGCAGTAAGCGGGTTTTTCTTTTTTTGCGAGCATTTTTTTCTTTTTACAGAAAAAGAAAAAAAGCGAAAAAACACTAACGTCCACGAGTCCGGTCTATGAAAAAGGAAAGTTTGGTGAAGTCGATAACGGAAGCGTTAGTGGAAATGTCCGGATTGACAGGACTGGAGCCACTGGTTCTACTAGCGTAAACACGGGACAGAATCTGGATATTGCATCCAACCTCAGTAGCATGGAGTCGAGCCTCGATGCGATGGCACAGGAAAACAGGGACTTCAATTCGAGAATGGCGATGAACGCTTACTTGCAGAAACAAAAGGATTTGCACTCTGAATTTGCAGGCTTGTCTGACGAAGAAATCAAAGCTCAAATCAAAAAACGTGAAGAAGCTGGTGAAGACTTAGACTCCGGCGCAAGAGGTGAATCAAGAGACAGTTTTGCGTCTGAATTATTGGGAAGCTTAAGCGACATCGGAAATCTTGCGACGGGAGCCTACCGTGGTGGCAACCAAACAGGATATATCGACGAGAAAGGCGAATATCATCAGAGGACTTGTTTTGTGGCGGGGACGTTAGTTTGGACGAAAACTGGTTTTGTTGAAATAGAGAAGATTAAAGTCGGCGATGAGGTGATGTCTCTGAATGAAAAGACTGGCGAAATTTCTTCGCACAGAGTCACAGAGACTTTTATTCATGATGTGAAGCTACTCTACCGCCTAACGTATGAAAATGGGACAGTTGTGGAGACTACATGGAATCACCCGTTTTACATTCGGGGACGTGGTTGGATTGAAGTAAAAGACTTGTATGAAAAGGACAGGTCGGTTACAATGTCCAGTGTGAAAAATTCACAAAGGAAGCCAAACCTTGTATTCGCATCGATTAATTCATCCAATGAAAATATATCGTGGGCAGAAGAAATCAAAGGCACGCTTGGAATCGCAAAGATTGAACAAATTCACAGAGCCGACAAGGTGTACAATATCGAAGTCGAAAACGACCATACTTATTTCGTGACAAAGGGAGAGATGTTGGTGCATAATTATCCACTTACTGGCACGAACAGCATGGGTCTTGGGGAAACCTTGGTGAATTTAGGAAAGAATATAGTAAAAAATATTATGGGCGACAATTCAGAAATCGATTTAAAGAATGGAGCTAAAGTGCCGTATAAGAATTCAAAAATAACATCTAAATCTGGACAAAGAGTTGATCCGGTTACTAAAAAAGTTGCTCAACACGGAGGGCTTGACTATGCAATTCCAAAAGGAACTGAAGTACGCGTAGTTGAAGATGGTGAGGTTGTGAGGGCCGAAGGTAGTACGAAAAATGATAAGCAAGCGGTAGGAACGAAAGCATATGGAGCTTTTATTGAAGTGAAGCATTCCAATGGTATTTCAACATTGTATGCGCATAATTCGAAATTACTAGTAAGCCCTGGTCAAAAAATAAAAGCCGGTGATGTTATTGCATTGAGTGGTAATTCAGGGAAATCAATAGGAAAAAATGGAGGTTACCATTTGCATTACGAAGTTAGGCAGGATGGTAAGAAGCAAAATCCATTAACATATGGATGGTACAGGTGAAATGCAAAATTACATACTAATGAAAGCCTTATTTATCGTGTCTTTTCTAATCTTAAAAAGTAGCATATATGGCAACCCAGAAGTAGAGCAATGGAAAGTTCTGTTTGCGGGTGAATGGTATTTGCAAATAAATTCCAGTGACCATGTGGATAAAGAATGCGGATTCAAATTTCAAGGAAATCAAAAAAAAGCACGAATACTTTTCATCAATGCTACAGATAATACATTGTTTGAAGATAGAAAAATAATTTGTAAAAAAAATATTTGCAAGATATTTTTACAGAGAGACAAAAAACCTGATATTATTCTTAAAATACAAACAAAAAATAAGATTATAATAATTGACTCGAATTCTAATAAAATTATAGACAATGAATCAGGGAATGACTATCTTCAAGGGGAGTTAATCAAAAAGGGTTCAATTTTTGTAAAACACAAAGAGAATTCTGGTGGAGATTTTAGTCAGCTCAATCAAAAGTGAGGTTATCCCTCGCAAAAAAAAGATTTGAGTCAATAAAGTCAGTTGTTATTGTTAACGTTTAAATATCTTGAAGAAGTTGAGATATTTCCAAATCAGAAATATTTGGAATTTCAGATTTGTCATAGATGGAAAGAAGATAAACTGAATTTTCACTGACATGAACATGGGTGATGATTCTTGCGCCGCCCGATTTACCTTTTCCTTTTGAAGAAATGGAAAATCGAATTTTGTAGCATTCATTTCCTAATTTTGTTCCTTGAGTCGGATTTTTTTCCAGAGAAGAAATTAGATTTCCGTATTCTTTTTTTAATGAGTGGTATTTTTTAGCTAAACGTTTGAATTCTTTATCAAAATTAGGTATAGTGAAAACTTTAAAGTTCATTTAGCAATTTTTTTGCAGGTCTGGCTTTTATTTTACCTGATTTAGCTAGATTTACTTGGGTTACAGCTTCTTTGAGAGTACATAAGAATTCGGCTTTTGATTCAGTAATAGTTTCGGTTTTCACAAAAGATAATTCTCTCAAGAAATTTATGAGCGGGAGAGCTTTTTCGTCCTTTACTTCAAGTAAAATTTTCATATTCTTATTTTCATTATTACAATAAAAATGTCAAGAGGATTTACACTTTCGCACCCTGCAAAAATAAGATTTAACCCTGAAAAAGACAGGGTTTTGCGAGAAGATGGAAAAATTGTCCCGAAAAAATCGGATTTTGGAATGGAAAGAGTTTGGATTTTTGCGAAAATAGAATTCGAAGATGGCAAGAAACAGCGAAAACAAAGGGGTTAGTAATCAAAATTTTTTTCTAATTTGGAAAACCACAGCCCCACTAAATCGCCTAACGGCTCTCTTGACGCTGTGAGGCTGGGCAGACAGTTTTCCAAATTCAGGGAGCCTTCTCGTGAATCACGATATCGCCTAACGTATCATGGGAAGTTAGGCGAAGCCGAATTTTACTGCTACTGAAAAGCCTAAGGGAGCGGTTCTGCTCGATTTACCTGAGGATGCAGTAAGCGGGTTTTTCTTTTTTTGCAAGCATTTTTTTCTTTTTACAGAAAAAGAAAAAAAGCGAAAAAGCAGATGGCACTTCGAGAGAAAGCTTTGGCGCAGAACTACTCGGCAGTCTGTCCGACATCGGAAATCTTGCGACGGGAGCCTACCGTGGTGGCAACCAAACAGGATATATCGACGAGGCGGGCAACTATCACCAGAGGACGTGTTTTACAAAGGGGACGTTAGTTTCTGTTCATCCAGAAACGTTAGGCGCGGTTGAGAAAAGCGGAAAGTGGTTTAAGAAGATTGAGGAAATTAAAGAAGGAGATTATGTATTAAGCTGGAACGAAAAATCCGGTGTAATAAGCTACAATAAAGTGCAACAGACTTTTATCAGAAAAGCGGATCAAATTTATACGATTCAATACAAAAATGGAACGACAGTTGAGACAACATGGAGTCACAGATTCTATGTAAAAGATAAAGGCTGGGTTGAGGCGAAAGATTTACAGCCCGGGTTTTTATCGCATACAGCCTTCGGGGAAATGGGCGAAATTAAAAATGTAACAAAAGAAGACCGAAACGAAAGAGTTTACAATTTTATGGTTGAAAAAGACAATACTTATTTTGTGACAGAAAATCAAATTCTGGTTCATAATGATGCGTATAATTTTACTTATAACAGCGGGGTATTGCAAAATGTCTCAACAACGTTTATGGGAAGAACCTACAACTCAAACAATGGAGATTTAACCGTAGCGCAGGATGCGAGTGGAAGCTACAGCGTAACTCTTGTTGACGAAAACGGAAATGAAATTGTAGCTAATAATATGGAGGTTGATAAGCCGATGGAAGGAACATCTCAAGTGCGACCGATTAACTTGACAATCAATAACACAACGTTGCAGGATGGAGGGTTGGTGCAAATGAATAATAGCGGGAGAATGGCAGTTGTTGGACAAAATAATGTTGCCAACGGCTCACAGGTAATGGTTTTGGGACAGGATAACGATGGATTGGATTCTTTGCAAAGTCTGAGCGCAACTACTCAGGGAACAAACAGGACGACATATATGGTTTACAATCCAACCAGAGGATTTATAACAGACACAAGTGATTCAAGAGCAATGCAATCCAATCCGAATAATATAACTCAAAGACCAGCGATTGGAACTTTGACAAGTTTGATGAATAATGGAAATTCTAACACGTATATTTGCCATAGTCAGGGAGGCGCAATTTGCGCTAATGCCGCTCAAAATGCATTAGATAATCGTCGATCCATGGCTAACACAAATATGATTTATATTGGAGGAGCTCAGAGCCATGTTCCGAACACTGGGGAGCGCGCGAGGGTTAGGGTAATTTATAACAGTTGGGATCCTGTTAGACATGCTCCAAATGTTAATACAACCCAAAATTCAGATAGAAATATTTACAGACAAGGGCAGGGAAACGGACATGGATATACAAATTACCTTCAGGATATTAGATGTCAGTCTTCAAGACGAGAGACTACTGCGGGTGGCGTATGTCGCTAAAGTTTACAGTAATCATTTCTTTTATTCTGATAGCTTGTTTTAACTGCAAGGAAGAACCAAAAGACCCAATTTGCGGAATGGAAGAATTTTTCAAGAATGATATCATTGATTACAAATACGATGATTTTATTTTTAATCCCAAATTACTTCCAATAAAAAGAAAAACCAAAAGGGATGAATTATACAAGCTAGACAGCAGAGGTCCTAGTCGTAAATGGACAAATAAAAAACCATTTGTGAAAACTATCTATAAAGAAAAATTTGAAGTGGATGAAATCTGGGAGTTAACTTCCATAAAAAGAAAATACATTGAATACAAGCATGACAATACAATCGTTACGGGTTCCGATCCTCTGGAATCTTTCAGTTTATTTATATTTCTAAATAAAGGAATTGTTCAGAATTATTTTATTAACCATGAGTTAACTGATGATAAAGGCGCCACATGGAGACCCGGTAAGTTCAACTCCGGCCCACTTAAAAACTCAGACGGTATTTATCCTGGCGCCGTAGATGATGCAAAAAGATACTGGGCTCAAAGGAGTATCGGTGTTCGCATTACAAGATCAGCTATGCAAGTTACAGATGAGGAAATACAAATTTACAAAGAAAAATGTTGGTCAAAAAATGAGAAAGTTTTCAATTTTATTTTAAATTTGTTCAGAAAATGAAGGGTCGTGCATCGCAAAAATCAAAAAATAAACTGGACAGATAAAGAATCCGAAATCATGAATTGCGATAAAGGACAATATCTCTGTAACTCTCGTGAACGAAGATTTTATTTTAGCTGAACGAAAACGAAAACTACTTGCAGGAAAACAGAAGCGAAGGGAGTATTCATTAAATATGAATATGGTTTTTTAGACAGTAAGCAGGAAAATGGCTTAGCTTATTTTGATACATCAGAAATTCCGTTTTTTGCTGAACTAAGACAATGCAAGGAAGCAATTTCGGAAATACCAGCCAAGCGAATCCCGCTTTGAACCCGGTAACTTCAGCATTTCAGCTTGGATTGAATAAAAATAAGAAAACGCTTTTGGAATTAGGCCAACAGCATCAAAATCATGGACACTTTAGTTCAGGAAGGTTGCCTTAATATGAAAAATTTCATTACAATTATTTTATTCCTAATAATTCTTTTTTACTCATTTCAACAAAATTTATTTGCAAGACCTGCCGCCGTTCCTAAAGAGGCGGTATGGTTTCCTTTGGAAGGAGAAGAGGAAGGATTCTGGAGATTAGAAGTTATTAAAAATGGAAAAAAGCAGGAAACACTTTGGTTTAGCTCTGGCAAAATTAGAGCGACTGGTTTGCAGATTGATAAGTGGCAACTTACAAAAATTTTTTATGAAAATGGAAATTTAGAAGAATTTAGTCAAAGATTTTTTGGCAAAATTTGGACACAAGCTACAAACCAAACTCATGAAGGTTTATTAACTGTTGGAAAAACCTTTAGTTATTATCCAAACGGAAAGCTAAAAAACATATCCTGTAGTGATTTAGATATTTATGAGCATGAAGTTGACGAAAATAACAATTGCGGAATTGAATACAAATTTGATGAATCCGGAAAATTGATTGAAACAATTGATCACAAACGAAAATGCAAAATGGGATGTGGTCGATTTCGTCCATTTTTAGGTCCTGGAAAATATATTTCTGCCACAAATAGTTTACGTATCCGGGAAAAGCCAAATAAATCAGCAAAGATAATCGGAACTTTGAAAAAAGGTGAAGAAGTCGAAATTACAAAAGACATGGGCAATGTCGAGACCATTGATGATGAACGAGCACCATGGGTTGAAATTCGTTTCCAGAACGGATTGAAAGGATAAGTATTTGGCGGATTTCTTTATGAGCCAAATGAGTATTTTCCGTAATTTTTGGATTTGATGCTTCGCGCCCCTCGCAAAAAGAAGATTTTAGCCTGAAAAAGACAGGGCTTTGCGAGAAGATAGAAAAGTTGTCCCGAAAAAATCGGATTTTGGAACGGAAAGAGTTTGGATTTTTGCGAAAATAGAATTCGAAGATAGCAAAAAACAGCGAAAACAAGGAATTAGGAAACAAAATTTTTTCCTAATTTGGAAAATCACAGCATCGCCTAACGCACCGTATGTAAATCTTTCGTTTACAAGCGAAAAGGATCCCTCACCTGCCCTTTCCGCCCAAGTGAGGGACAGGTCGAAGGGCGAGGAGTTGAATACCTCACCAGTTTTTGTATTTTGAAAAAGTAAAACTAATCTGCTTAAATAAAATCGCGAAACGCGATTTTAACTTTTCTGAAAAGAGAGACATTTACGTAGGATAAAAACTGGTGAGGGATTCGCCCCTCTGTCCTCCGTCATCGGGCAGTGTTTTTTTAGCGAAGCGTAAAAAACGCGTTCTGTCCTCTGAACCGTGCGTCGTTTGGCATTGGTGAGACAAAAGTCGGAGTCAAAGCCAGCTACAGCCGGAACGGTGGACTTGGACTTGAGGCAAGCGCGCAATACGGAAATTACAAAGCTGGAATGAGCTATTCGCAAAGCGACGGATTCGGAGTCGTTGCAGGACTTACGAATTCAGATGGAACGAAAACAGTTGGTATCGGGTACAGTGAGAAATCCGGAGTCGAGGCTTATGCAAAAGTAAGCTCGGATAGCGCTAGCGGGAAATTGTCCTACTCCAAATCGGAAGGGTTCGGAGTAGCGGTCACTGCAAAGACAAGCTATGCAAACGCAAGCGCAACCTTCACACAGAAAAGCGGGCTAACGGTAAGCGTCAGCAAGCAGATGTCCACTGCACTGACCGAGGGATTCAGAGGCAATGCGAATGCTGAAGTAAGTTACAATACGAAGACAGGATTTTCAGCCAGCCTTGGAATGACACTAACGTCCACGAGTCCGGTTTATGAAAAAGGAAAGTTTAGTGAAGTCGATAATGGAAGCGTTAGTGGAAATGTCAGGATTGACAGGACTGGAGCCACTGGTTCTACTAGCGTAAACACGGGACAGAATCTGGATATTGCATCCAACCTCAGTAGCATGGAGTCGAGCCTCGATGCGATGGCGGAAAGAAATCGTGAAGTAGTGAAGGAAAAAGCGCAGGCAGAGCAGGAGCGCAAACAAAAAGAAGCCAATGATGAACACGGCGAAAATGTGATTGAAGGTGCAAGCATTGTAGTGAGTAATGAAGAAGAAAAAATCAGGCAGCAAACAAGTGAAAAATCCAATGAAACGGGTCTCCCGGATTTACCATTGAAGGAAGGACTTGAAATGGCAGAAAATCAGCCAATGCGGAAAGACTTGCCCGAATTGGAGACAATTGCGAAACATTTAGAAAAAGATATTGAAAAAGCTTGGGAAGATTCGAACCCTGATGGAAAACAAGACCATTCCCTAAAAGGAGAAAAATCTGAGCATGGATTTTGGATACTTGAAGATAATAAAGCGGGATTTCTTTCTAAAATTGATTTTCCACGGGAAGGAGCTAAAAAAGATGAAATGACGCCAGGGACCAAGCCGCAAGTGAATGGGAAAAGTGTAATTGCTTGGTTTCATACGCATCCCAATAAAATGTCTGAGGGTAAAGGATATGAACCTTGGGAAAGTTATAATGATAAAAAATTTTCAGAAAAAAATAAAATCCGAGGAATAATTAAATCCCACAATGGGATGTATTATTTTGGAGCAGAATAAAGTGATTATTGACATAAGGATATCATATCAATGAAAAATGTAATAAAATTCATTACAATAATATTGAAAAGTATAAAATTATTTTACACGTTAATTGTTATAATTTTATCATTAACTATATTTTGCAATAGTTCAGAAAAAAAGGAGGAAAATGATATGGGCATTGATTTAGAAAAAAAACTGTTTTTCATCGCTCAAGAATTTGTTAAAATTAAATCTCCAGAGGAGGCTAATGATCCTAAATATCGCTTAATATTAGAAGATAAAGGGAATCATTGGCGAGTAATATATATGCTACCAGATGATATGATAGGTGGCGGACCTATTGTTTTGATAGATAAAAAAACTTTAAAGGTAATAAGAATGCTTCATGGTCAATGAAAATACGTCATGCGCCACCGAATTTCCGCTAAACTGAAAAGCTAAAAGGAGCGATTCTGCCCGATTTTACTGAAGATGCAGTAAGCGGGTTTTTCTTTCTTTGCTTCATTTCTTTCTTTTTACAGAAAAAGAAAGAAAGAAGAAATAGCTGAATCAAAAAAGACCTTGCGAAAAATCACGGAGTCTATACAGATGAAGCAGATGGCACTTCGAGAGAAAGCTTTGGCGCTGAACTACTCGGCAGTCTGTCCGACATCGGAAATCTTGCGACGGGAGCCTACCGTGGTGGCAACCAAACAGGATATATCGACGAGGCGGGCAACTACCACCAGAGGACTTGTTTTACAAAGGGGACTATGATTACAACGCTTGAAGGAGAAAAGACAATCGAGACTCTAAAACTCGGAGAGAAAGCTCTCAGTTGGAATCCTGAAACCGGAAAGCTCGAATACAGAACGATTACAAATCTGTTTATTCGCAAAACCGACCTGATTTACAAACTCAGTTTCTCAAGCGGAAAGACTGTTGAGACTACTTGGAATCACCCGTTCTACATCAAAGATCGTGGATTCATAGAGACAAAGGATTTGAAAGTTGGCGACGAACTGAAAACAGCGAACTCAAATCCCCTGTTCATCTCTGCGATTGCAACTAACGCACGCGAGGAGACTGTTTACAACTTTGAGGTTGAGGGTAATCACACCTACTTTGTTGGAGAAGATGGGGTCTTGGTGCATAATGATAGCTATGGGAACAATTTAAATAAAGTTCTTGGAGCCTACTACTCAAAAGACCCGAAGGCCAGCGCAAGAGCAGAGCTAGAAAAATCTTTAAAAGACCCCAATTTAAGCGAAGCCGAGAGAACAAAATTAAAAGCTGATTTAGCACGAGAAAAAAAACTAGCATTGAAAGAAGGATATTCAAAGCGTCAAGGAGAGTATCAAAATAGTCTTTCTGGGTCGGAGAATCTTTGGGACAAAGCAGTCAGCATTGGAAAATCTGTTTTTAATTCTGCAATGGATTTAATTCCTTCATGGGGAGCGAAAAGTGTAATTGATGCTGGAGCTTCTTTGACAGGGAAAGAAATTAAATACGGATGGGGAAAAAATGACCCTCGTCCAGGAGGTGAAGGTATGGATTGCAGTCATTTTACAAACTATGTTACCAATGAAAGCAGAAAGACAGAAGGGAAGTCTCCAATTCCATATAATACGACTGAAAGTCTATTGAGTTCCAAAGATTATAAACAAATTGATTTAAATTCAATGAAAAAAGGAGACCAATTTGTTTGGCGATATGATTATACTGATAAAAAAGGGAACACTGCCCCAGGTGGTCATACCGCATTTTTTAATGAAAAAAATGGAGATAAAGCAATATTGCATTCTGATTTTGGGCATGGACCTAGATATTCGAATAATTATTTGGATGACCCAAATTGGAGAAAAGCAAATCCTCAATATTCAAATATAAGAACATATGCAATAAGGGTAAAATAATATGGGAAAAAAAATAACTTTAATTTCATTAGTAATTTTAACTTTGATCAATTGTGAAAACAAAGACTGGTTAAATGGGAAACTTACAAAGGAAGATGAAAATTCAATTCATCTTCTAGTAAATAATTATATTCTTGAAAGCACAAATGATGACTTCCAAGAAAATCGAAAAAAACTTGATAAATTCTTTTCTCCAGATTTTGATTTTTTCTTTCCTGGAGAAATATTTGAAGCTTATGTTTATGATAGTTACTCTATTAAAAGAATTGAATTTGATACCGAAAGAAAAGAATACAAAGTAAGTGTCGTATTTCATTTAAGTTGGGGTATTGATAAAAGAACTATTGAAAAAATTCAGATTAGTTCTCCTCAAAATTTATGGATAACCAAAAGCAAAGGTAAATGGAAAATAAAATCTATCTATAAACCTGATATTTTTTCAAAAGAGGGAATAAAAAAATTTGCCATAAGATATCAAAAAGATTTCCCGGAAATGAGTAAGGATATTTTGGAGAAGTTTTGAGTCCATGAAAATCACCATGACTAACGTCCACATATGGCCACTTACAAAATCCAATCGCACTCACTGCTAAAAGCCCTGATTGCAGATTCGCTCATTTGTTTGGAGGAGAAAATCGGTGTTTTACCCAAAGATGTATTTGCAAGATTAGAAAAAACTATCTATGAGGAATTTGCCCAGCACTATCCCTTCCCGCCCAAGTGCTGGACAGGTAGATTGCCAAATTAGATTACTCTACACGAATCACAGCATCGCCTAACGCACCGTAAGTAAATCTTCCGCATACACGCGAAAAGGATTCCCTCACCTGCCCTTTCCGCCCAAGTGAGGGACAGACCGAAGGGCGAGGAGTTGAATCCCTCACCAGTTTTTGTATTCGCTTGAGCATAACAAAATAGATTAAGTGAAATCGTGATACGATTTCAAATCACTGAATTGTTCTGCAATCCTTTCGAGAAAAAGTGGTGAGGGATGGTGCTGGAATTCGCCCCACCGACAACTAAACCTTCAGTCTTCTGTCATCGGGCAGTGTTTTTTTAGCGAAGCGTAAAAAACGCGTTCTGTCCTCTGAACGCGTTAGTGGCTACGTTGCTGGTGGCAAACAGAAACTAACCTACAGCAAGAACGATGGTTTCGGGGTAAACATCACTGCCGGAGCATTGAACATCGTGGCGTCACAACATGGAGACACTGTAATCGGAGCGACAATTGGAACCGGAAAGTTTTCCTACAACACTTCGAAGGGGACAATGTCTTCGAGTCTGACAGGCAATAGCGGCAACCAGATCACAGCTGGTGAAAATCTAATCACGAGTATGGACGATCTCATGTCCAAGACAGACTCAATCGCTGAGGCAAACCGTCAGAGGGCAATGGACGAGAAGAAGAATGCGTTTTTAAAACAAAAAGGTGGTTACACCGACGAAGAGATTTCGAACATGTCGCCCGAAGAAAAAGCAACCAAACTTCACGATGTCGGACTCAACGAGCAATCGAGAGGCGTTATTGACGAAGGACAAAACACTTCCCGAGATGAAGACGAAGGCTTCTTGTCAAAAACCCTGAACGACATGAAGGACGATCTTGTGGGTGCGATAGGCGTGACGTCTGATAAGGATGGGTTCATCGACGCACAGGGCAACTACCACCAGAGGACTTGCTTTACAAAAAACACAAAAATTGTTGTTGAAGAAAAAACCGCAGGCGTGATAGAATTGAACGGGAAGTATTTCAAGAAAATCATGGATATACAATTGCAAGATCGGGTTCTGTCCTGGGATGAAAAAACCGGAACGATGAGTTTCAAGCCTGTTATGAACTTGTTTGTAAGAAAGGCAGATTTGATCTACAAGCTTACATTTTCCAGCGGTCGAACGGTTGAGACAACGTGGAATCATCCGTTCAGGGTTGAAGCTGGTTTTGTTGGGAAGTGGATTCAGGCGAAAGATCTGAAAGTCGGAGATATGCTGAAGACAGCGAGTCCAAAACCTGTGAGCGTTGTTGCGATTTCGACTAACGCACGCGAGGAGACCGTTTACAATTTCGAGGTGGAAGGAAATCACACCTATTTTGTCGAGGAAGATGGGGTGCTGGTGCATAACCAGAGTGCATCGTATGGTGCAGGGGAAATTAAACTTGGGAATGAAGGCTATTCTGTAACTGTTGGGCAGTTAGCCAAAGATCTCGGAAAAAGTATCTGGAATTCGGTGACAGGCTTGTTTAAAGGTGAAAAGGAAGTGATTAAAAAACAAGGTGAAAATGCGATACACCCAAATGGGGGCTTACTACCTTTAGAAAATTGTAATAGTGATTGCATCAGTTCTAGTTTTAGACCATCTAATCGACCTAACCACGACGGATTAGATATTAAAACTGGAGGGAGATCGTTACCGGTTTTGGCTACCAAAGATGGAAAAGTTATCCATTCTGGTAAAAGCGATACTTACGGTAATTGGATAGTGTTGGAACATCCGAATAATATGTACACTGTTTATGCACATAATACAAAAAATATAGTAAAACCCGGAGCAAACGTAAAGACAGGGCAGCAGATCGCAATTTCAGGGTCAACAGGTCGATCCGACGGACCGCATATACACTATGAAGTTATTGCGGGAACTTCAGGAAAACCGTGGACCGAACACTTTGACAAAACAAGAACAAGACCCAGTCCGGACAGAAGAGACCCGAGTCGACCATGGTAAAGGTAAAATCTATGAAAGCTATTTTTATTTTATTAATTTTTACTTTGTGCTCGGTGCCGAATCAAAAACAAGGACAGGTCATAATACTTAATAAAAGTTCAAAACTTTTTCACGATCGACAATGCCAAAAAGAAAATCAAAATACCAGATTGAAATTTCTTGAGGAGGTTACGATTAGCGAAAGGAGTGAAAAAGTTGTAGGTATCAAGAAAGGTGTCACTTTGATCGGCTGGACGAATTCAGAAAACACATCACTTATTCCAGAAAGTTGGGGCTATTATAATATGCATGTCTTAAAATTACGTGTTCCACCTGAAAGTAAATTTAATTTCATTGAGGCAGATAGCATTAATGAAAAAGATGAAAAAACAAAGGAATATAAATTGTTTAATGATGACTATTTCATCCAAGTAGAACGGTTGAATTCTAACATTGAATCCTACATTCAGAAAAACCCACCTGAAGAAATTCTATTTACAAGTCCAAAAGTAAATTTAAAGTATAATAGTTTATTATTTAATGGGAAAAAATATTTTTATTTTACTAGCATAGATGTAATGGATGGGAGAAAATTCCATAAAATCGTTTTTGAAGGGAATGACAATGAAGTAATTAGTATAATAATTACTCTTAACAAAAAAAGTTACTCTGAGTTTTTTGAAATGGATGCTTTAAAGATATTATTTTCTGCTGAGCCAAGAAAAAATAAATTCTGATTATGGGAACATAAGGACTTTTTCAAAAACTGTACCTCTCAAAAACAAGATTTTAGCCAATAAAGACTGATTGTTTTACGAAAGTGAGAGAAGTTTCGTGAAACAGTAGGCTTACGGAAACAAGAAAATTGAATTTTTAGGAAAGATCGTTTAAAAAAAATGAAAATGCAATGGTCTAAGAATGGAAAATTTCTCCATGATTTGGCAAACCACAGCACCTTCTCAACCGCCCAAGTGCTGGACAGGTAGATTGCCAAATTAGGGAACTCTGCACGAATCACAGCATCGCCTAACGCATTAGAGGAAATTTTTCGATCACAAGTGAAAACTTGTCCCTCACCTGCCCACCCGCCCAAGTGAGGGACAAGTTTTCTTTGCGAGCATTTTTTTCTTTTTACAGAAAAAGAAAAAAAGCGAAAAAACTTTTTGAGAATGAAGTAGAATTATTGTTTGACGTGGAAGTCGGAGGAATGATAATTTCAACAACATGGAATCATCCGTTTTGGGCGTTAGTCCCTCACCATTTAGCGAGCACTCAAGCGTGAAAAATGGTGAGTGGATTGAAAGAGATTCCACCGGACTGAAAATTCAAAAATGGACAGAGGTGAAAGACCTTCGGGTTGGGGACATCGTGGCACTAAAAAATAAATCCGAACACCCGATTAAAAATATCCGGCAATACAAGGTTTCACCGACGAAGGTTTACAACATCGAAGTCGAGGACAACCACAACTATTTTGTGGGCGAGGTCGGTGTCTGGGTGCATAATTATCCGGGGGAGAAAATTATGGATACGGCAATTGATAAAAGTCCTCGCACTGTGTCTAAAGTATTACAAAAGATTGATATTTTCTTTAACGAAATGATAGACGGTGTTCGACCAAATCCTGGTACAACGAATAATCGAACAGTAAAAAACTCAAATCCGGAGACAATTAACGGGGAAGAAATAATGCTTCCGACAGAGACAGTTAGAGGAAATGATGGCGATTTTGGGTGTGGAAAATTTGAATGTTCTCGTGGAAAAAAACGACCAGATGGTCATCAGTCAATAGATACAATCGCGAAGCCTAAAGAAATTGCTGTAGCACCATTTTCAGGGAAAGTAACTGAAATAGCGAAATCTGACTCAAATGCCATTTACATACGTAGCTCGGACGGTAAAGCTACGGCGAAAATACTATATTTGCAACCATTCTCTAATATTCAGGGAGGCAAGAACGGAACTGAAGTGACGCGAGGTCAGGCTATTGGAGTAGCAAAAGACATCCGAGAATTCAAGAATCCAGATGGAACATCGAAATATGGAAAAGATATCACAAATCATGTACATACTGAGATTAAAGTCAACGGTAGAAAAGTCGATCCATTGCAATATACAGTCGAATATAAAATAGCGGATCGAAAAGGCAAAAGGTGAAATTGAAAAAACTGTTAATTCCTGTGTTAATATGTCAATTGTTGTCTTTATGTAAAAAGCAAGAAGAGACTGAAAACTCATTTATGGGTATGGTAATTTCGGAAAGAACAATGAAAATGAGCACACCATCTCGAAGCGGTACCCCGATTGGCTTTCTAACAAGAGGTCAAATCATGACTTTTGAACAATGTGAAAAAATCGACAAGATAGAAGATAACATTTGGTGTCGCTATATGGACAAAAGCGAAGATGATGTTCTCAAAAAGGTATGGGTAAATAAAGAATGGTTGGGCGAAGTAAAAAAATTAAAAGAAAAAACAATCATTGAATGCAATTTGCGTGTAATGGGCAAGCATTCTAACAGTATGATCATCGATTTAATCAGTAGAGAAAAAAAAATATACGAAAAATATACTTTTTATAAAGGAACGACTAAAATTGTATCCTTCGAGTATGAGTTTGGCGGAGATGGTGCTCGATTTTGGGAACATAGACTTCAACAAATTGCGGATATCAATAACGATGGAAACGACGATTTCATATTTTACTTATCAGATGATACAACTTCCGAATACCTGGTATTTATTAGTTCGGTAGCAGGTTATTCTAAATATGAATTATATTCTTTATTTAAAAAGTTAATCAAAGTTGACTATGATTTGGACGGCATAGATAATTCCGAAATAGTCTTTGATAACAATAATAAAACCTTCACAATTCATTATTCAAATATTTATGGACAAGAACATGATCAATATCTTACTTTGGGATATTCAAAAAAAAAGTTTGTTGTGAAGAAAAAAAGTGCTAATCCTGATTCAGTAAATGGGGGCGAATAAAGACAGGATCAGACATGTGAAATGTTACAGTTAAAAAAATCCAAAAAATATTAAACACTCAGAGTTTTAAAATGAGAATTTTTTAGTTGAAAATATGAAAGTTAAAGAGATAATTAAAATGATTGAGGAGGATGGTTGGTATTTGGTTCGAACACGAGGGAGTCATCGCCACTACAACCACCCCACAAAAACGGGAACAGTAACTGTGGCAGGGCAACCTAGTCTCGATTTGCATCCCAAAACCCAGAATTCTATTTTAAAGCAAGCTGGTCTAAAGGAGTGAGAGCAATATGGAATATTTAGTAATTTTAGAATTTGGATCCAATAATTGGAGTGCCTATGTTCCGGATCTTCCTGGATGCGTAGCTGTTGCTGAAACCCGAGAAGAAACTTTAGAACTCATGAAAGATGCTATTCAGGGACATTTAGAAGTTATGCGCATGAATGGCGAAGAAATTCCGCAACCATCACAAAGTGCACTTGTGAAAGTCTGAGGTAATTTTCAATTTTTGTCCTTTGCAAAAACAAGATTTGAGTCTGAAAAAGACGTGGTTTTGGAAAAAGAGAAGAAAAGTTTTTCAAAAATTGTGTTTTTGGGCTGCAAGAGTTTAGAATTTTTTGAAAACGAGATCAGAAAAACGAAAAAAATGAGCGGTTAGGAGCCAAAAAATTTTTCTGAATTTTGCACCCTCACCAGCCCTTTCCGCCCAAGTGCTGGACAGGTGGATTGCCAAATTAGGGAACTCCAGACGAATCACAGCATCGCCTAACGCACCGTATGTAAATCTTTCGTTTACTAGCGAAAAGGATCGAAGCGGGGTCAGAAAAATCATGAATGCGATTTTTTGACCGTAGCTGAGAGCCTGGCCGTTCGTGGGACAGAAGTGTTTCTCTCAGGAAAAAATAAAATCGTGCGTCATGCGACATGCTGAACGGATTCGCCCCACCGACAACTGAACCCTCAGTCTTCTGTCATCGGGCAGTGTTTTTTTAGCGAAGTGTAAAAAACGCGTTCTGCCCTCTGAACCGTTAGTGGCTACGTAGCGGCAGGCAAACAAAAACTCACCTACAGCAAGAACGATGGTTTTGGTGTGAATATCACAGCCGGAGGTTTGAACATCGTGGCGTCGCAACATGGAGACACAGTGATCGGGGCGACAATCGGTAACGGAAAGTTTTCCTACAACACATCGAAGGGGACAATGTCTTCGAGCCTGAATCCCGGAAACAGCAACCAGATCACAGCTGGGGAAAATCTAATCACGAGCATGGACGACCTCATGTCCAAGACAGATTCCATCGCAGAGGCAAACCGTCAGAGGGCAATGGACGAGAAGAAGAATGCGCTTTTGAAACAAAAAGGTGGTTACACCGACGAAGAGATTTCGAACATGTCGCCCGAAGAAAAAGCAACCAAACTTCACGATGTCGGACTCAACGAGCAAGCGAGAGGCGTTATCGACGAAGGACAAAACACTTCCCGAGATGAAGACGAAGGCTTCCTGTCGAGAACTCTGAACGAAATGAAGGACGATCTTGTGGGTGCGATAGGTGTAACGTCTGACAAGGACGGATTCACGGATTCCGAGGGCAACTACCACCAGAGGACGTGCTTTGTTGCCGGGACGTTAGTTCGGACGAAAACTGGTTTTGTTGAAATAGAGAAGATTAAAGTCGGCGATGAGGTGATGTCTCTGAATGAAAAGACCGGCGAAATTTCTTCGCGCAGAGTCACAGAGACTTTTATTCATGATGTGAAGCTACTCTACCGCCTAACGTATGAAAATGGGACAGTTGTGGAGACTACATGGAATCACCCGTTTTACATTCGGGGACGTGGTTGGATTGAAGTAAAAGACTTGTATGAAAAGGACAGGTCGGTTACAATGTCCAGTGTGAAAAATTCACAAAGGAAGCCCGCCCTTGTGTTAGCATCGATTAACTCTGCCAATAATGAAAATATATCGTGGGCAGAAGAAATCAAAGGCACGCTCGGAATCGCAAAGATCGAACAAATTCACAGAGCCGACAAGGTTTACAATATCGAAGTCGAAGACGACCACACATATTTTGTGACTAAGGGAGAGATGTTGGTGCATAATTATCCTGGTGAGAAAATTGTGAATAAAGCGGTTGAGTGGGGAAAAGAAACTGCAAAGGATTTGGCAAGAGGCGGACGTAATGCAATTGGCTATATAATGGATGAAGGTTATATTGAAAGAAGTTCTGATGAGATGGAGTCTGATCTACAAAAAGCAAAAAAAACAAAAGATTCAAAAGGTCGATCAGCGGCGTCTTTGAAATCAGAAATTTCTGACGAAGATTCTAAATATCAATTAAGAGAGAATTCTAACATTAAAAATTATGGGAATACAGGCCCGTTTCATCAATATGGGGATCGAGCGCTTTTAGAAATGGTTGACGAGATGGCAGATGATCTTCCAAAGGGACAAAAGCTCTATATAAATGATATTTCTTTGCCTGGAGGAGTGCAAACGAAATGGCATTTAGGTGAAGCGCATAGGAAAACCGGATTAGGGATCGATGTAAAAATGCCTACTAAAAACAATACGCCACCAAATAGCGGGTCAACATATCGAAGCAAAGATTATGATTTTAATAAAACAGTAAACCTAATTGATAGTGCAGCTAAAAATACACCCAGAGGACATGACCTGATAGTCAATTTCAATGATCCAAAAATTAAAAAACAATATAAAGGAACCAATATTGAAATTCGGCCAGATAAACCAAACAAACCTATTGTACATGACAATCATCTCCATTTCGAATTAGTAAAACAGAAACCAAAAAAATAAGGAAACGGAAAATTAACATGAAAAAATATAAGAGTGTATTTAATTACTTAATTGTAATTCTATTTCCAATTTTATTTTTTTGGTTTTGCGAAAAACCAGAGAAAGTAAAGGAGAGAAAAGTATATTCCCAAGAAGAATTAAAAGAGATACGGAAAAAATTCGGTATTTTTAAAACTAATTTGATAAGAGAACTGGATCACCAAAAAAGCGTTTCAGCCTTGCTACCCTTCATTAAGGAAGGATTGCAGCTCCGCTGGGACTACAATGAAACTGGCGGTAGTGAGTTTCTTGATGATATCCCTGAAGTAGAAAAACATATAACATCTAAAGAAATAATTCATTTATTAAAAAAAGGAGATTTGATGGATTATGAAGATAGTATTGATTATATTGTTAGTTCAGAAATAGATCAAGAGATTGATTTAAGAATATCTTTTCTATATAACGATCAATTAAAAAAGTGGGAAATTACTTATTTATCTAAAACCGTCAACCCTGATTCAGTCAAAGGAGGCGAGTAAATAGAAGTGATTAGCTATTCCTTGCAAAAAGAAGATTTGAAGCTGAAAAAGACAGGATTTTGTGAATTTGTGAAAAAGCAATAGGTAGGAACCGAATTTTTTTTCAGATTTGGAAAACCACAGTCCCACTAAATCGCCTAACGGCTCTCTTGAGGCTGGGCAGGCAGCTTTCCAAACTCAGCAAGTCTTTTTGTGAATCACGATATCGCCTAACGTATTATGGGAAGTTAGGCGATACCGAATCTCTGCTAAACTGAAAAGCCAAAAGGAGCGGTTCTGCCCGATTTTCCTGAGGATGCAGTAAGCGGGTTTTTCTTTTTTTGCGAGCATTTTTTTCTTTTTACAGAAAAAGAAAAAAAGCGAAAAAGCAGATGGCACTTCGAGAGAAAGCTTTGGCGCAGAACTACTCGGCAGTCTGTCCGACATCGGAAATCTTGCGACGGGAGCCTACCGTGGTGGCAACCAAACAGGATATATCGACGAGGCGGGCAACTACCACCAGAGGACGTGCTTTGTTGCCGGGACGTTAGTTCGGACGAAAACTGGCTTTGTTGAAATTGAAAAAATAAAAATTGGCGATGAGGTGATGTCTCTGAATGAAAAGACTGGCGAAATCTCTTCGCACAAAGTAACGGAGACTTTTATTCATGATGTGAAGCTACTCTACCGCCTAACGTATGAAAATGGGACAGTTTTGGAGACTACATGGAATCACCCGTTTTACATTCGGGGACGTGGTTGGATTGAAGTAAAAGACTTGTATGAAAAGGACAGGTCGGTTACAATGTCCAGTGTGAAAAATTCACAAAGGAAGCCCGCCCTTGTGTTAGCATCGATTAACTCTGCCAATAATGAAAATATTTTGTGGGCAGAGGAAATCAAAGGCACACTTGGAATCGTGAAGATAGAAAAAGTTCACAGAGCCGACAAGGTTTACAATATCGAAGTCGAAAACGACCACACATATTTTGTGACTAAGGGTGAGATGCTGGTGCATAATTATCCCGGTCAAAATTTGGTTAGAGGAGTTGCATCGTTATTTCCAAAAGGAAATATTATTGAAAAATTGGACAAGAATTTAACTGTTTCCGAATTTAAAGAATCAGTTGTATTTGGCGAGGGAGCCAATCCTGAGCATATTCCGGATGATGCAATGTATGAACTGTCGCGGGTAGCCGAGAAATCTGGAGTAAAAAACCTTATTATTTCGAGCACAAGGAGAGATGCTAAAGATCAAGCAAGGGTAATGTATAATAATTTGGAATCGGAAGGTGTAGATGCTCAAAGAGAATTATACAAAAAGGCTGATGACCAGGTAATTGATGTATATGTAGCAGGAAAAAAATCTGGAGAATCAAAGTCAGAAATTAAATCTGCAATGGAGAAAAAAATATCAGCATTAGGTCCATCAAAAGTATCCAATCATGCAGCCGACCCAAATAAAGTGACTACATTTGACGTAGCTCCATCATCAATTCCTGCGGACAAGCGAAAATCATTTATTAAGGCTGCTAAAGCCAACCCGAATATTCAAAAAGTAATCCCGCCACCAAAGGATCCAGGGATTCATTTTGAGATACCAAGACATTAAAAGATGGAGACTGTGAATTATGAATAATGACACTCAATATTATGCACCAATAAAATGTATAATATCATTGATATTTTTTCTTCTTCTTAGCGTAACGTGTAAACAAAAAGAACCTGAAAAGAAAGTCGAAGATGTGAAAGTAGAAAGGATTAGTTTGAGCGAACTGGAAAAATTTCTTGGGGTCTATCAATACTTCTATGAATATCCCGCTAAAAATCTAAGCGAAGATCATTTTATACTATTAGAAAAGGAGAAAAATGAAATTAAAGGCTATTACTATGGGACAAGTGATGATTTTGATCGGACAAGAGAAGGATATCTTCCTGGATTCTTTGTGGCTGAAATGAAAAATATGCGCCTTCATGATGGGAATTTTAGCTTTTCTTTGTTTGTCAAAGATGAAGAGGTCTTTGACAAAGCGATTTCTCTTGAATATAGAAGTTCTATACAATTGCCGAAGGGCAAGTTCAAAATATGGAAGTATGGTATTGAAACTCATCAAAGAGAATATAAAGGCAAGATTGAAGCTGGTAAGATAACATTATATTTTGACCCTGAGGATCCAATAGAAACCGAAAGATTATTCAAAAAGATTAAATAGCCCATTATTTATTGTCCCTCGCAAAATAGGATTTTAGTCAATAAAGACAGGGTTTGCGAGAAGCTGAGAAAATTGTTCTAAAAAAATCGGATTTTTAGGATTGAAAGAGTTAGAATTTTTGCGAAAATAGAATCCGAAAAGTCTAAAAAATATTGGACGTTGAAAAACTTTGAAAAAATTATAACAGTATGAAGCAACTAAAAATCATTATTGAAAAGCATTCAGACGGTTATATCGGATATCCTCTTGGATTAAAGGGCACAGTCGTTGGTCAAGGTAATAGCTATGACGAGGCTCTTAGCGATGTGAAATCTGCAATTCGGTTTCATATTGAAACTTTTGGCAAAGAAGTTTTTGAAGAAGAGTCGCCGGTTATTGAAGCATTTGTCGCAGAAACAGTAACTGCTTAATATCTTTGTCCAGAAAATTTCCTGTTGATGCTCCTAAGGCTAAGGTTATCCGAGCGCTTGAAAGCCTCGGTTTTGAAATTGTTAGAGAGAGGGAGCACATTGCAATGCTACGAACCAACTCGGATGGCACAAAAACGCCATTAACTTTACCAAATCATTCCAAAATTAAAGGCTCTACTCTTCGCTCAATTTGTTCACAATCGGGAATTGCGCGAGATGATTTTATTGAAGCGTATGATAACGGATAAAATTGCGTTATCTAAAATGTCCCTCGCAAAAATAAGATTTAACCCTGAAAAAGACGTGGTTTTGCGAGAAGAAGGGAAAATTGTCCCGAAAAAATCGGATTTTGGAATTGAAAGAGTTTGGATTTTTGCGAAAATAGAATTCGAAGATAGCAAGAAACAGTGAGAACAAAGGGGTTAGAAGCGGAATTTTTTTTCTAATTTGGCAATTCACAGCACCAGCCCTTCCCGCCCAAGTGCTGGACAGGTGGATTGCCAAATTCAGAGAGCCTTTTGATGAGTCACAATATCGCCTAACGTATCATGGGAAGTTAGGCGAAGCCGAATTCTTCTATTCCTGAAAAGCCAAAGGGAGCCACAGCACCACCAACTCGGAAACAGTGGTGCTGGACAGGCTGTTCTGCCCGATTTTCCTGAGGATGCAGTAAGCGGGTCTTTTTCCCAGCACCTGCCCTTTCCGCCCAAGTGCTGGACAGGCTTTCTTTGCGAGCCTTTCTTTTTTTTCTACAGAGAAAAAGAAAGAAAGCGAAAAAAATTTTTGAGAACGAAGTAGAATTATTGTTTGACGTGGAAGTCGGAGGAATGATAATTTCAACAACGTGGAATCACCCGTTTTGGGCATTAGTCCCTCACCATTTATCGAGCTTGTTCAGTGTCTATAAAAGGTACTGCGGTATGTGAGCGAGAAAAATGGTGAGTGGATTGAAAGAGACTCCACCGGGCTGAAGATTCAAAGATGGACAGAGGTGAAAGACCTCCGGGTTGGGGATATCGTGACGCGGAAAAATAAATCCGGGCAGACGATTAAAAATATCCGGCAATACAAAGTTCCACCGACGAAAGTTTACAACATCGAAGTCGAGGACAACCACAACTATTTCGTGGGTGAGGCTGGTGTCTGGGTGCATAATTACCCGCTTACGGGTACGAACAGTATGGGTCTTGGAGAAACTTTGGTAAATTTAGGGAAGAAAGCAATTGATGGGGTGGTGAATTTATTTGACTCAAAAAGTAATAATAAAGAAAAATTAAAAACCTACGGAATTCCTGATGAATTACCAGAGTATGACACCATTGAATACACACCAAAAGAAAAATCGAAAACTGATATAAGAGGAACATTTCCAAATATTGCGAATACAGTAGAATTTGAAGATATCAGAGATATAAAAACAGACTATTATAAAAATAAAATTGGTAAAAATGGTCATACAACTCCAGCGTTGGATTTTGGAAAGAACGCAAATAAAACGACTGAATGGTTGGACCGAATCAAGAATTTATACCAACTTTTGTCGGCACAGTGGAGGGCTTTGGTGGAACAGTCTATTTTAAAACTAACGATGGCACTATATTGAGAGCTGGACATTTTACAAAAATAAATTCTGTGGTTAAATACGCAGCTGAAAATAACAAAAAACTGCCACCCGGTACTTATTTAGGATCGACTAAGGGATTAATAGGCTATACAAGTAACTCTCATCTACATGTTGACGGACGACGAGGCAATAAATCTGTTCCGAGTCAAGAAAAAATAAAAACTATTTTAAATGGAGAAAATAAATGAAATCAAGAAAAATCATCATGGCTTTCTTATTATTCTTTTTTATATTCTCAACTTTTGACCTATATTCACAGAAATCAAATGTAAAAGAAAGTATAATTGGTGCAATTTTAGCTGAAGACCTAATTTTATTAAAGGAGATGTTTGATAAAGAAGTTTATATTTCGAATGGGTTTGAAACTCAATTTTCGAATGAAAACGGATATGATGGGTTTATTCAAAAAAAAGGAGATTTATACAAAGTTCTTTTTAATTCAATATTTGCCAAGGATTACTTTGGGATTGAAAAAGTTCAATCCTTCCGAGAAGTTATGAAGATGATACCTAAGAAAGGGAAATTTTTTGAAAATCAAAAAGAAGGCTCAGCTGAATTGGTTTTTCAAAATAAAAACCTCATATATAGTATTACTTTGCTATGTTCAAAAAAGGGTAATTGTAAAATTACGGTGTTCAGTATCAGTGAGTGGCATTAATTATAGTAAACAAAAACAATGTCATACCGTAAAGTTGGCGACGAACTGAAAACTGCAAACTCAAGTCCCCTGTTTATCTCAGCAATTTCGACTAACGCACGCGAAGAAACCGTTTACAACTTCGAGGTTGAGGGTAATCACACCTACTTTGTTGGGGAAGACGGGGTCTTGGTGCATAACGAAGCGCAGTTCTACGGAAGTTTTGATGTTTCTGCAGGGTTAAAAAGATTATTCGGAAGTAAACAAAATAACCCTCAGAAAGGCGCACAGGATAGCGCGAGTCAAAATGCAAAAGACGCAATGCTTGGTGCATCGACTTTGACCGGCCGCAGACGAGAAGGCGAGGAAGGGGATTCTGAGAATTATTTTCCAGAAGGTTTAAGCGATGAAACAAGACAAAATATTTTATCTCAAGCGGAAAAAATGAATAAACTGCCTTATGTTTGGGGAGGTGATGGAAAAAATGCAGTCACACTAACAAAAGACTATACTTTTGAAGAAAAAGATGGTGTGGTGAATAAAGTCAAAACAGCAGATGGCAAGAAAGTCTCGCAGAGCGTTATCGGTGCTGACTGCACTCATTACGGAACAAAATTGTATAATGATGCCGGAGTCCCTGCCAAGTATCACACAACGGCAGATTACTATGAAGGCAATGCAAAAGATTATGTACAGATTTCAGAAAAGGATTTAAAGCCTGCTGACAAGATTATCCATCGAGTGGAAAAAATAAATGGTGGATATTCCGGACACGAGACAATTTTTATCAAAAAAGATGCAAAAGGAAACAATATCGTGACCCAATCTACAGATACAGATAAAAATAATGGGGTTAGGGTAAGCGGAGTAGATAATTCTAAAACTGCATACACTATTAACGCAGATTCCTATAAAGCCAATACTTACGAAGTGAAATATTTTAGATATGTAGGAAATAGAAAAAAATGAAAAAAAAAGAAATATTAAATTTCAAGCTTTCAGTATTTTTAGTATTCTTATTTATCTTTGCCATCGCAGACTGCAATAAAAAGGAGATAGGTGTGCAACCAAAGATAAAGTTAGAAGCAAAAAATGTTACTCAGGAAGATGTTTTGGCGATTGAAAAATTGACGAAAATGTATGTTGATCAGATTATAAAAGAATATCCGCCCGATATGAAGCCGATCGATCATCTATATATGAAAGATGCTGATCCCGGACCAAAATCAGATGATTTGACTTTGTATGTAATTGATAGTTACGAAATTTCAGCTATTAAGGAATTTGAATATGTTGATGATAAAAATATAAAATGTGTTGAAATAAAATTCAAAGTAATAGCAGAAGATAAAGGCGATGATTTTAAAAATGTTTCCCCATATATTAGAGAGCAAACTATGGGCGTAATAAAAGAAGGAGGCGAATGGAAAGTTGCAACTGAATATGCCGACCGTCTCGTTTATAAAAATTCTAAGGTGAAAAGAGTTTCGTATTGAGATGGGATTGTAGAAAAATATTTGCTCGTAGAAGCGGAAGACGAAAAAGTTTAAAAAATATTGGACATTTGGAAACTTTGATAAAAAAATAGAAATATGAGCGCGACATCAATCAAAAGACAATATATAACAAGCCCTTCAGGGAAAAAAGTAGCCGTAGTTATTAATCTGCGCACATTTAAAAAGTTGCTGGAAGAATCTGAGGAGCTGGCATCGATTAAATCCTTTGACGAAGGTATGAAGGAAAAGATGAAGGCAATTCCGTTTCAAAAGGCAATATCCAGAATCGAAAAAATAAAATATTGAACTATTCAATATCCATTGTACCGAGAGCAGAAAAAACTCTTTCAAAAATCAATAGCCCTACTTATGAAAAAATAAAAAAAGAAATCGGAAAGCTGGAAAAAACACCTAAGCCGGTGGGCGTAAAGAAGTTAAAAGGACGAGAGGGATATCGCATCAGGATTGGGAACTACCGAATTATATACTCAATTGATGATATAAAAAAGATGATTTTGATATTGGGTGTTGATCATCGTAAAGACATATATCGATAAGAGTCTGCAAAAATAAGTTTTGAGCCAATGAAGACGGGGTCGGTTTTGCGAAAAATGGGAAAACTTTTAAAAAATGCGCACAGTGCGCAGTTTTTAAATTTTGAAAATAAAACCACAATATCGCCAAACGTATCATGGAAAGTTAGGCGAAGCCGAATCTTACTGTTACTGAAAAGCCAAAGGGAGCCGCACCACCAACTCGGAAACAGTGGTGCTGGACAAGCTTTCTTCGCGTAGAATTGAGAAAAAGCGAAGTCCCTCACAAATTCTGAAAGAATTGGTGAGGGAAACTACCACCAGAGGACTTGCTTTACAAAGGGGACGTTAGTGGATACGCAAACCGGACCTAAGGAAATTAAAAAATTGCAATTGGGTGAGAAAGCACTTACAAGGAATGAAAAAACCGGAAAGATGGAATACAAACCGACCACAAAACTTTTTGAAAACTATTAGTATGGGAATTTTGCAAAGTAGATCAAATTGATTTAAAATTTTTAATAAAAAAATTACTTATACAATTATAATCACTTTTTTCAAAATGTGGATAATTTTATGCGATTTATTCACTATCAGTAGATTCTATAAAAAAAATAGAAGTGGCTATTATTGTTTGGATACTTAAAACAATTGCGGTCATTAGTAGTGGAAACCGCGGGATTGTTGTAAAGGTCATTAATAGTAACGATGTAGAAAAATAAGCACCTAAACTAAAAAATATTCCAAAAAAAATCCCAGACGCAATCCCTCCCGAAGGCTCTCTTCTTGTAAAAACTGATACAAGTCCAATGAAGAAAACCTGAATCAAATCAACTAAAAAAGGAAAGGGCCAATAAATTTCTCCTACCGTTAAAAAATAAGATTTAAAAGACGTATCTTCATAAAGTTTTGCAAAAAATAAAATTCTAAGTGGAATTCCGAGTGCTTCCCAAAAAGTGAACGCAATTAAAAACCTGTTAAAAAATTTATTCCAAAACTCTGAAGATACGTAAATCATTATCGACCTACCACAAAAACCATATTTGTAGTTGCCGAGCCGCCAATATTCAACATAAGTCCGTTTTTCGCTCCTTCCACTTGGCAATCGCCCGCGTTTCCGGTAACTTGCTTATACAGGTCAAGCATCATTCTAACACCACTTGCACCTACAGGGTGACCGACTCCAATTAACCCCCCTGTTGCATTGATTGGCTTTTTCCCTTTAAAGTCAATAGTACCTGCTTCAATTGCAAGGTGCTCTTTGCCGGGTTCTGAAATTCCAAATGCAGAAATAGCAGCGTACTCGCTCGAAGTAAAACAATCGTGTGTTTCAAAAACGTCTATGTCTTTTACAGTCAGTTTTGCTCTTACGTAAGCGTCCTTTACAGTTTCACGGGTCCAAGGAAGAATGAATTTGTTACCTTCTGATTCTTTTACCTTTTCAGCAAAAGTCATGGGTGCAACTCTATGCCCCCAGCCTTTGATTTGTGGAATGGTAGAAGTTTTTATTTTTCTTTTCTTTGCATACTCTTCTGCATAACCTTTAGAAGCAAGAACTACCACAGCAGCGCCATCGGTTACTTGAGAGCAATCTGTAATACAAAGTCTTCCACCCACAGCCATATTATTATCTCCACCTCGAAGGACTGCATGCTCTTTATTCATAAACCAGCTTCTGGTCTGGGCTTTAGGATTTCTTTTTGCGTTTGCATAATTGATCCTTGAGATTTCGGCTAACGCATCCATGAACGTACTTTCCTTGATCTTGTAACGATCTATGATTACATCTGCAAGTTTACCAAATAGTTTTGGAAAAGGAAACTGCACACCCTTAGCTTCTTTTTCGTAATAAGCTGCAGTTCCAAGAAAGTCACCACCAACGGCAGAGTTTACTGTTTTCATTACTTCAATTCCGAGAACGATTGCAACATCGTAATCTTTTGCTTTGATCTTAGTTTGCGCAGCGTCTAACGCAATTGATCCTGATGCACAAGCGGCTTCATATCTTGCGCCCGGTACTCCATAAAAAGCTGGATTTACTTCGGTTAAAAATGCACCGAGATGTCCTTGATTTGCATACTGCTCTGCATCAAAATTTCCTACAAATACACCAATACGATTGTCTTTATTTAACTTTTTTATTTCTGCGTAATCTATTCCCACTTTTTGAAGAGAGTCGTCTATTACTTCTCTCATCATAGAAAGGAAATTTTTACCTTCCTTAGTCCAGTTTCTCTGAAAATCTGTTTGCTCTCCACCAAGTATAAAAACTTTTTCGCTCATAGCCTTTCTCCTATTTATATTCTTATGCTCTAAATAAACTTCTTGCGTCTAACTTGTTGCCTAACTGATAAAATTTCTCCTTTGGGTTTGCTTTTGCAAGAACAGAGGGAATCTCTATTTTAGACTTTTCTAAAAATTTCTTTGCTTCGTTTACGCCACCAAGGAAGTCAACAAAAGCGCTTGCAGGAACCCAATTAAAACCAAATCCCATAGCGGCATCTGCATTTTCCTTAGTATCAACTACTTCCCCTACAATAGAAAGAGAATAGCTAATGTATCTTGCCATAAAATATCTGCAAAGATCTGCCTCAAATCCTTTCGCTTCTTTGATTACGTTCATAGCACCTGCATAGTCCGATGATGCAATTTTTTGCTTGGCTTCTTTTGCAAAAGGTATGTCAAACTTTGGATAAGGGTCGTAATTTCCTGTTTGGATATTGTACACAAATTTTTCTCTTTTGCCGTCCGGTGATTTGGTTCTTTTCAAAAGTCCCTGCCCGCTTTTTGCTCCAAGATTACCTGCATCGATTAATTTTTGAATATAATCAGGTAGTTTAAAAGTTTCATGTGCAGAATCTTTAGTTTCTTTATAAAGATTGTCAACTATCGCCTTGTGTACATCTAATCCCACAAAGTCTATTGTTGCAAGTGGTCCCATAGCTCGGCCTGTGTATCCCCCCATGATTTCATCCATGAGAGCAATCCCACCCTTGTCAGCGTATTTCTCTGCAAACTGTGCAATCTCATTCATCAATTGAAAACCGATTCTATTTCCAGCAAACGCCGGAGTGTCGTTGGTATAAACAACTGCCCTTCTTAGTTTTGAATCAAGATAGGCTCCAAGTTCTTTTGTGATTTTAGGGTCTGATCCTTTATGACTCACAAGCTCACATAAAATCATCTTGTACGGAGGATTAAAAAAATGAGTTCCAAAATAGTGCTTTTGTCCGTCTTCGTCAAAAGCCTTTGCAAGCCTTGCAATAGAAAGCCCTGACGAAACAGTGGATACGATAGTTCCGGGTTTACGAGCTTTTGAAATTCTTGCGTTCATTGGCTCTTTTACTTCATAGCTTTCTGCTACAAGCTCAAAAACCCAATCCGACTCAGAAACACATCTTTCTAAATCGTTATCATAAGTTCCTGCAATTAAACGTGGTTTTATAGTGTCTGTTTTTACGGACTTTATAGCTTTATCAATTCCTTCCTGAGCTTTGTCAAGCGAGCGTGCAAGCATATAGACTTTTGCTTCTCCGAAAGCTGCAATCACACCTGCACTTCCGGATCCCATTGAGCCGTTGGCTCCTACAATTGTAACAGTTTTAATTTCTCTCATAGATATTTTCCAAATTTATATGGTTTTAGTCATTGATATTATTACTAAGTACCCCGAAAAGATTTTTTTTGTAAGAAATCCATGAAAAGATTTAGAAATTGTAAAAATTTTTATATTTTCCCCTATTCCAATCCGATTCATACAAGGCTCCCAACAAAAATCTTATTATTTTATCTACAATTCATAAAAATGATTTTTCAAATTAGGTAGATTTATCCTTATAGTATTAAATTTTTTTTAAGAGGTCTCGAATAAGAAAACACTTTATTTTAATTTTTAGTTTTCTTTTGTTTCATTTTTTATGGCAATCAATCTAAAACAGTATAATGAGAATATTTAATCCCGTATTGAAAAAAGTTTTTTTAAAAGGAATAGTGTTTTGTATTTTTACTTATTCTGTAGTTTCAGCTTATAAGTTAAAATGGATTTCGGATGACGCATTTATATCTTTACGCTATGCTAAAAATTTTGTAAATGGGTTTGGTCTGGTATTCAACCAATCAGAAAAAATAGAAGGATACACAAATTTTCTTTGGACAATTCTTTTAACGATACCACACTACTTCCAATTGGATCCGGTTTTATTCTCTGAAATTCTAGGAATTATTTTTTATGCGAGTACTTTACTTGTTTTATTTTTTTTCTCAAGAAAAATTCAAACAAATAGTATTTTTATTCCAATTGCTTTTCTTGGTTTTTCCTTTCACAGGCATTCTCAAATTTTTGCTACAAGCGGACTCGAAACTTCCCTATTCACTTTTTTAATAGTTTTCAGTTTTTCGATTCTGATTTTTTCAAAAAATATTTCTTCTTTAGTGGTAGGTTTTTTTCTTTTGGCTTTAGCTGTACTTACTCGAATGGATGGGATGATTTTTTATATTTCAGGAGTTTTTGCTATTTTTGTTAAAAGTATTTCAAACGCCAAAAACTCTAAAAATCCAATTTTCCAAATCGTTAAAATTTTTCTAATTACCCAAATTCCTTTTCTTTTCCTAGTTATTCCGTATTGGACTATAAAAACTATATACTACGATTCTTTTTTTCCAAATACCTACTATGCAAAATCAGCTAACTTGTCATATTTTTCACAAGGGTTCAAGTATTTTTTTCTATACTTTAATTCTTATTACGTTTTTTATTTACTTCCCATATTTTTTATTTTTATAATTATTAAAAATAGAAACTTCAACCTTTGGTTTCAAAATTTTAAACTTAACAATTTACAAAACCAAAATAGTTTTACTTACCTTTTATTATTTCCAGCAATACTCGGCTATATTTTCTATGTATTAAAAATTGGTGGAGATTTTATGTTTTCCAGATTTTTTATTCCTATCACCCCACTTTTCTATATTTTATTGGAAATTTCTATTCTAAATATTTTTCATAATTCAAGAAAATGGATTTTCTTATCTACGATTTTTATTACAGTGCTTACCCTACTTCGTTTTAATCCCTACAAAGGAAAACCTATTCCAATCATTGAAGGAATTTCTGATGAAAGCGAAATTTACAAAAGAAAGTCGGTTGAAGAATTAACCGTAAAATTAAAAAGCTGGAGAGAGGTTTTTATAAAAAATCAAATCCGTATTGCATTTGGGGGATCTCAAGCAATTTTCGCTTATTATACGGATTCTCCTTTTGCTATAGAAGTCGAAACAGGTTTGACTGACTCATATATCGCTCGTTTGCCTTTAAACAAAAGAGGCAGGATTGGACACGAAAAAAATTCTCCACTGAATTATTTACTCGAAAGAAAAATCCATTTCCACCTGAATCCACCTGAGGATCCGAAATACAACCAATTTCGTATTGTTCAAATCAAAGGATTTCCCGGATTCTGGAAAATATTAAATGAAGATGAGTACGTTATGCGAAACCTATCAACAATGGAAGATTTTTTAATCAAATGAAAAAAGTTTTTCCAAAGAAAAATATTGTAATTAGAAATATTTTATCTAATCTAAAAGGAGAAGGAGTTTTAGAAGATACTCCGTACTCTTTTCCCTATACTAATATTGGAGATGAGGTGATATTTGAAGAAAGAGGTAGAGGAAAAAGAAAGCATTTTGTAGTTAGTGCAATTATCCGAAAAAAGGAAATCCAACCTAAATGTTCACACTTTACTCATTGTGGAGGCTGCGCCGGTCAGCACTTTTCCTACGAAGAGCAATTTGAGTTAAAAACGAATTTCTATAAGGAAAAAATTTTTAATGAATTTTCTATTACTCCGATTTTGATTTCTGCAAATAAAGAATACAATTATAGAAACAGAATGGACTTTGCTGTATTCCCGGGTAAAATTGTGGGTCTTCATCAAGCGGGAAATTTCAGGAAAATTATAGATATTGAACACTGCCACCTTCAAAATGACTTTGCAAATAATGAGCTAACAAAGTTCAAAAATACGTTACACAACTTTCCTGAAATAATCTACAATCGAAAAACAGAAGAAGGATTTCTAAAATATATAACTTTTAGGAGGGGTGTATTTTCTAGCGATAATATCGCCATTCTAACTTTTGTAAAAGGCTTTGAAAACACGAATGAATTTACAAAATTGAAAAGCGCAATTTTACAAAGTTTAGAATCTAAAAATATCGTATTTTGTTTTAATAGAAAAAAAGCAGAAGTTTCTGCGAGTGGGGAATTTATCGCAATTCGAGGTAATCATTTTTACGAAGAAATTCTATTTGAAAAAGTTTTTAAAATCCCGTTTGACTCGTTTTTTCAGCCTAATCCAAAAGGTTTTTTACCCATTTTACAATTTATAAAAGACAAAATCAAATCGGAAAAAAAAATATTGGTGGATCTTTTTTGTGGAAGCGGCTTTTTCTCCAGAATATTCGGAGAGAATTTTTTACAAATCTACGGTTTCGATTTTACAGAAAGCTCTATTCAGGAAGGTGCCAAAATTTTAAAAGAAGAATTTCCCGAAAAGCACATTCAATTAAAATGCACAAATTTATTTAGCGTACAAATAGATTTTTTTGAGAGGATGCAAATTCCAGATAAGAGTCTACTTATATTAGATCCTCCTAGGAATGGAGCCGGAAAAAATCTTTCTACAATTATTAGAGACTCAAATTTTGAAGAAATCTTTTATATTTCTTGTAACCCTAAAACTCAATTAGAAGACCTAAAAATAATTACGGAGAGTTTTCAATTAAAAGAATTTATTTTAACCGACCCGTACCCACAAACTCCACACATTGAGTCTATAGCGTACTTGCAGAAAAAAATATGAAGCTATATAGTTTTTCCTTTGCCTCCTGACACATAAACTCATTTTTCTAATACATTCTTACTGCTCTGCACAAAGTATCGAATATGTATTATTACAATTCAAATTAGAAGTATTTGCAGAGGTTGACGACACAGAAGCTAAATCTCCACGATTGCCAAAAGGACCTATCGTACCATCACTCCATCCGTTGCATTCAGATGTCCCAGCTGTACTATACCCAAATTGAGGTGCAGTATTTTCTAACCCTGACCAATACAACCCAGAAATTCCGAGTGATGCAGACAAACTAAAATTAAACACCCTATCAATTGTAGTCGTTCCGATAACTACAGAATCGCTTGCGCGTTTATAAGTTGTATTTGCATACAATACCCAATTTTGAGAATTGTCTATACCATCTGAGCATTGTGCTGGTGCAGATGTGCATCCCCATCTTTGAGATCCATTCACAGAACCAAGGAGTGCTTTATACGTTGATTTGATGTCCGGCCTATTTGCATGAGAATTACAAATCGAATCGGCTCCTGTAATTCCGCCTAATCCACCTGTATAAGTAGGCGTAGTTAAATAAATAAATTTAAATGGGCGACAAAATAAAGTAACGTTTATATCTGAAGTCAAAACCTGACCTGAAGCGTTTGTAAAACTGCAAGTGTGGCTATCGGGCTTTGTAGTAATTGCGACGGAATAGGGTGTTCCTGAAGCTAAACTTGTACTAAACGAATATGAACCCGAACTTGTAATAGTCAACTGTTCAGAAGCATTCAAATTCACTACAATATTTCCAGTCATACCTGAGGCAGTAAGATTCACTTTGTATATAGCATTAGAAATACTTTCATGCGTAATGCAATTATAATTCCTGTTCGTTGCACAACTTATTTCAGCCAATACCTCGGCAGAATTCTTTTGATGCGGAAGCTCTGCTCCACAATTCCACAACACTCCTGTTAAAAGGCTAAAAAGAATAAATTTAGAATTATTTCGTGACATAAATTTTTATGACTCTAATGTAAAAATCCTAAAGCGGGTTTGATTAAATCAAATACTTGCAAAAAATCAATCCTAATTAACTAAATAAATAATTGCCCTGAAAATGTTACAATGAAAAAATTTATTTCTCATTTTTTTTTTATAAATTTGCCTTTTATCAGTTGAGTCAAATAGAGAGGATGAATTTCATTTATTCAAGTTAATCCACTTTTTTCCTATTGAGGGATTTAGCCAATGCTCCGATTTTATAAATAGCGGGTAAACTATATGAAGACACTACAGAAAATTTTTACTATTATTTTTGTTTTAGGAATAACCAATTGCTCTACTTTAATTATAAAAACATGGGAGCCCCCTTTTAAAAGCAGGTCAGTGGATAAAATCCGAGTCTCTCTCGGAAAAACAAACTCGGATATATTCATTAAAACAGACGGTATGATCAAAGTATTTGATATAAACGATCTTCTAATTAAAAAAAGTATTGACTCTATTACAATCGACCCCTCCAATCTCAAAGCAAAAATTCGACTTAGCTTTGAAAAATCTCAGTTCAACTATAAAGGTGTGAACTATAGAGGAATTATAGAAATTCATCCTGATATAGAAGGAGTAGTTGTAGTCAACATACTTCGATTAGAGGATTATTTACTTGCAGTCGTTCCTTCAGAAATGCCTGCAAACTGGCCCGAAGAAGCATTGAAAGCTCAAGCTATATGCGCCAGAACTTACGCTGTAAACGAAATTTTGAAAACTGGAAATAAACGAGTTTACGATGTGGACGCTACAACAAATTCACAGGTTTATGGTGGAATAGATAAAGAAAACCCTAAGACAGATAAGGCAGTCAGAGACACAAAAGGAATTCTTGCAGTGTATGAAGGAAACCCTATTCAGTCTTTTTTTCACAGCAATAGTGGTGGAGTCACAGAGATGCCCGAAAATGTTTGGGGACAAAAGGTTGATTATCTTACAAGTGTAGAATCCAAATATTGCAAAGAAGCCAAAAATTATTCATGGAAAGAAATTGTGTCGAACTCAACAATGAATCAAAAACTTGCTAACCTGGGAGTGGGAGATATTAAAGATATTCAAGTACTCGGCAGAACTTCTTCCGGGCGTGTGGACATGTTGGAAGTCAGCGGCAAAGACAGGTCTGTAAAAGTAAAAGGAACTGATTTCAGAAAACTACTCGGTGCGAATTTTTTAAAATCACTTCGATTTGGAATTAAAAAAGACTTAGAAGGATTTTTTATTAAAGGAGTTGGATTCGGACACGGTGTGGGACTTAGCCAATGGGGAAGTTATGGAATGGCAAAAGATGATTATTCTTATTCAGAAATTCTTCACTACTATTACAAAGGAATCGACCTTGCAAGAGTGATTGAAAAATAGGCAATAAAGATTTACTATAAACAAAAACTTATTTAGAAGTTTTTATTCGAGTGCTATAAAATTCCAAGTATTACAGATTTATATACTTCTCCCATAATCTCATACCCTATCGGCTCCGGATGGATATTGTCGTTAATAGGATACAATCTAAATTGACTTTTATTTTTTTCAAATTCTGCTTCAATATCAGCGATGAAATATTTCCCTTTTAAAGTTCGAATATACGTATTATTTTGTTTAATTCTTTCTTGTAGAATAGGATTATCAGTCAAAGGAATTGCAGTTAAAATTATTTTTGCAGTAGTTCTTTTTTCAACTTCAATCAGAAGGTGGTTTAGGTGAGAGATAAATTCTGTGTTTGTAGAATTGACCGCATCATTTGTACCAAGCTCAACGATTAAAATATCCGGGTTTGGATCCATTACCCTACTAATATCATTAATCCATTCAACTTGAGTTCTACCAGATACAGAAAAATCTTTCACTGAATAACCTGAGCCTAATTTCATTGAAAGAGAAAATCCACCCGATCTTTGAGAAAGTGAATCTCCTGCAATGTTTACTTTACGGACTCCAAGTTTTACTAAAGACAAGGCTGTAGCCGAAAAATTATCATCTTTTGATTTATAGCATGAAAAAAATAAAAATAATGCAAAAAATAAAAAAAATGTATTTTTAGCATGCAAAATTAATCTGAATTTCATTGTCTATTTTCTGATATAGAGAAATGTTTCCAATTTTAGTTCTTTTTCATTTCCAGTATCTACTTGAATTACTTTTCTTTCAAAATGGTTGGGATTTTCGCTTAAATATTTTTTAATATTTGGATTAATTAAGTCTTCATTATAAAACAAAAATGCCTCCTGTTTCTTTATAGTGTCTAAATAATACTCTGGTGGCAAAGACAATTCTCCCGGAATAAACTCAAGATAAGTTTTTTCGGGAAATTTTTTCTTTAAATAAAAATACGGATCAGGGATAGACTGAATATAAATTTTGTTTTTATTGATTATTTCATTTTCAATCAATGAATAAAATTCATTCGTCTTCTTTGGTGTGTCTATGATTATAAAATTTTGGATAACTACCCAAACTAAAATAAAAATATTTAACCCTATAGATAAAAATACTATACCTTTCGGAATTATTTCCTTTTTACCAAAAAATAAACCGGTTAGTATTGCAACAGGAGGTATAATATACACTACATACCAAGATTCAGAGGATATATATAAAAACAGTAAAATGGAAAGTAACCAAAATACTGCAAATTGAAATAGACCGTTATTTTCTGATTTTAAATTTTTCCGATATAGGAACAACCCCAGCCCTAAAACAAAAAATAAAAACAATCGCACGAAAGGAAATCTAAAAGACGATACAATGATTTTTATTTTTGTTATTTGTGAAAAGGTTGAAAATAATTCAGATTTTCTTGAAAACTGCGCCCCAAATTGTAAAAGAAATAAATCGTAGTATGGAATTATATAACTTGCCCAAACAAGTAACGGTAAAAGAAAACCAACCAAAAGAAAAATTAAACTTTTTAATTGAAAAAAGTTTTTCTCATACAAAAAATATAAAGATACAACTCCATAAACTGCACCAAAAGGATGAGACAAGAAGGAAAAAGAAAAAAATACACCGGCAAGAATCATTCCTAAAAATGATTTTTCTGAAATATATTTTCCCAGAATATTCAATCCACCTAAAGCAAAAAATAAACACAATGATTCCATTCGCGAAGAATGAGTAGTTTTAATAAAAAGAAAATCTGTAAGAACAAGAACAAATATTAAGATTCTTTTTTTTTGTGAAATCTTCCACTGACCAAGAAATGTGTATAACAAAAAGGCAGACCCAAGAGCTGCTAAAGAACTTGCCATTCTTGCAATAAATATATCCGGAGAAAAAAAATGAAATACGCCAGAAAGATACAACATGTAAACCGGAGGCATCCAAAGCGTAACCTTCTCCATCCCCGGAATAAGACCACGTAGCACTTCTGTCTTTAGTATTCCTGTTAAATAAAATTCATGAGCAGGACTAAAAAACAATACCTCATCAGGCCATATAGAAGGTACAGTTACACCAAATAAATAGTTGAGTAATAAAAAACCTACAGATAATATAAATAAGAATAGAATGGCTATTTTGAGAGTGAAGCAACAGCTTCACCCTCAGTTTCGTAAACATCGAATAGGTCTAAAAGTTCCACCACATCAAATACCTTTTTTACCGGAGGTGTTATCGCACAAAGTTTCAGCTTACGCTTTTGCTTCTCTAATTCACGAACCATCCCTACAAAAATTCTGATCCCGGAAGATGAGATATAAGAAATTGACTCTAAATTGATAACGATGTCCCCCTCTCCAGACTGAACATCATTCGCCATTTGTGATTCGACTTCATCGGCTTGGGTTATATCCAACCTGCCGTTCAAACGAACCAGAGTGTGCTTTCCGATTTTTTTGGTTTTAATCTCCAATTAAATCTCCCATTTCATTTAAAAAGATATTTTCTATGGTAAAATTTTCAGTTTTTCTGTCAAGATATTTAAGCAGCATTCTCTAGTATCTTATCAATCGGAAAATCTACTTGCAAATAAAATTTTCGATTACTTCCAATTAACTTTTTAGTCGTCCTCAAATGAGAATGTCCCAATAATTGTGTTATACTTTTTTCTTCCCACCCACATTGCAATAAATGAATAGCTGTAGTTCTTCTAATTTTAGAAACACTCACCTCCATCCCTGTAAAATGGTACAATTTCTCAAATATTTTTTGAACTGTGCGAAGATGAATTTTTCCCTCCTTAGATCTACCTTTAAATAAAAGATCGTCCGGTGATTTGTGATTGGATTCTCTTTTCAATTCATTATACAAACACTTAGGAAGCGGTAAAGTTCTATGTCGCATTTTTTTGCTTGAATTGATTTTGATTATGTTATTCTCAAAATCAATATCTCTAACACGAATATTTACCAACTCACTCAACGTTAATCCATAAGCGAATAGAAGTTTTAACCAAATTCTATGCAAATAGTTATCTTTAACAACAGAGAAGATTCTAGTGATGTCACAAGGGGTGTAGAATTTTGTCTCTATTGATTTCTCTCTATTTTCCAATTTTGAAATTCTCTTTTCCATTTTTTTCTCCATTAACAACGCATATTTTTCTTCATTCTCTCCATAAGGTTGTTTTTTATGAATCAAATGACCTAACTGATTTTACTTTTTTTTAAAGTATGGATTTTAAATTGCAAGTAAAAGATAAGCAAAAATTAAATTTTTAAAAAAATTTTTCAATAATTTACATATAATATCATTTTATCGAATTTTTATGAAATGAATTTCGTATAACACCTCTCCCTAATGCTACATAGTTAGCCAAATTTTTTATTTTATTAAAAAAATTTTCTAATTTAATCATACGTTATGTCACTTGCTAAAGAATAAAAAGTTCTTCATTAAAGAAGAAAAATAGAAATCAGAAAACAAAATGCAAACGAAATCGAGTTTACTTATTTCAGAAAAATATATGGATGAGTTTAGTAAAGAAGAAAGATTGCTTCAATAGAAGATTGCCCGCATGAGTTGTTAGAGAGAGAATAAAGTTTTATTCATGGGGGCTTTCAAAAAAAATGAAACACTCGAAAATAAAGTATATATCGGAAGAAGAAAATTTGCAGAAGAAAAATTTTATTCCGGACAACGAGGATTGGATAGACTATACAAATATTCCCCATTATTCGGCAATAAAACTCACCGATTATGTCGTCTTAACTATGCCTTTTTTGACATTCACCGGCGGCATACATTTCTCTAAAAATTTTTTTAGGGCAAATCTTGCAACTTGCGATTTATCAGCTTGATACAATTTTAGATAACTTTCAAACTGTTCATTTAATTCGTTATCTACTTTAAAATAAATTGATTTTTCTTTCGTAATCGCCATTCCGAAACCTTCTTTTGGGAGATTTCGGGGGCTTCTCATGTCAACCGCAGGAATTGAAGTTGTCCGATTCATACCCACATTATGACCATGCATTTTTTTTGTTAAGCGAAAAAATGTAAAAAGTTGCACTTTTTTTATAGGCTTAAAAAAAAATTTCAGTGGAATGGGTGTTTAGTGGGTTAGCCTTCCAATATTCTAAAATCATCAGTTAAACGAAAAACTGAATCCGAATGATCAAAAAGGAAAGTGTCCAATCTACCTTCTCCTGTAACTGTAATTTTCTTTCTTTGTGAAGGTTTCAATCTTTGAATTTCAGGAACATAATCTATGGGAATAAGAATTTGCCTCCTATCCGACAACACAAATAAAATATGTGTTTTGCTGAAAGAAATCTTCTGTATTTCAAATCTTTCTGATTTTAATGGACTTAACTTTTTCATTATTCAATTTCCTTTCTATCATCTCTAAAAAAACTTTTTTATATTTTGAAATTACTTTCAAACATAAATTCATATCTCTTTCGGAAAGTTTGCCGAACATTTCAATTTTTGTTTCCGGCTCAAGCCATACCTTTGCAGATTGCTTGTAATCGTGAGCAATAGAAATATGAACATGCTTTGGTTCAACCCTATCCCCTGAAAAAAATAAAATTTAAAGTTTTTGTATTCTGCAAGCTTACCCATTTTTCATACCCATATTATCGACCTTTATTTTTTTTTGTCAAGGGTTTTTAAATGGTCTCTAAATCTATCTAAAATCAGAAAGCAACCTTCCCTAATATTTCTGTCTTTTGTATTGATTGCAACAAAAGCCAAATTTCCAATAGATGTTGTATTGAAATTTCCAAAATTGAAATCAAATGAAGTAATTTCGGAAAGGGTAATTTTTTCTACCTTTGACTGACATACCCTGTCTGCAAATTTCGCCATAAATACAAGCGGGTAGTCAATTATTACCAGAAAAAGTGATTCCAGATATTCTATTGAATAATTCAACCCTAAAGCAGATTCTACTAGTGAAGCTTCTTTTTTCATACTCGTTTTCTCAATTCTTTTTCAAGTGATTAATTTCACAATTTTTCAATAAAGACTATAATCCATGAGCTATATCGTTTTCTGGGAATTACACCTTTAGTGCAGATTTTACACTTTTCGTGCTAAAATGTGGGATCTCCAATTCGGAGGACAAATAGACTGAGGTCTGAGGACGGAAATAGTGGAGGTAGAATCTTTGCATATAGGTTTATCTTTTAGGTTGAGGTTTTGAGCTTTAGTAGAGTTTTTGAAATTTCTCATTTAGTGCAGATTTTATACTTTTCGTGCACAAATGTGGGATCTCCACTCTTTTCAGTAAAGTGCATGTTTTATACCAATTGTTCACCTTTCATGCAAAAATGTGGGAACTCCACTTTTTTGGGGGATTAAAAAAAGATTTCGCATTTAGTGTAATTTTAAGACTTTTTCTGTAAAAGCTAAAAAAATTTTTCTAAAATTGCAAAAATTTCATTCCTACCGCAATATTTTTTCCCTTATATCAGAAAGCAGAAAATTTTACTTTAAGGAGAAATTTATGAACCCACAAAAATTTACAGAAACACAATCGAGCTTGCTTGTTCCAGCAAAATATATGGACGAGTTCAATAGAAGAACAACGGGTTTTTCGAGACGAAAATATTTGCAAGCACTGTTGAATAGATACAGAAATGTGATTCTTGGGTGAACTTTCGAGAAGATTGATAGGGTGAAAAAGGCTTATCAAGAAGTCGGATAGAATTTGCAAAAGAAGAATTTTAAGCCGAATATCGATGGTTGTATAGACTAAACACCCATTTCGTGATCTTCCTCTGGAAAACAGGACACAGCTTTGCGACGAAATTTTCGTACATTAGCGAAGGCTTTTGATACCCGATCGCAGAATGTTTCCTACACCTATTGTAATATCTTTCCAAATAGTCAAACAATTTAATTTTCGCATCCTCAAAACTTGAACACCCTTCTTTCGGCACTGCCTCTAACTTCAAAGTATAGAAAAATGATTCCATAACAGAATTGTCCCAGCAGTTTCCTTTTCGACTCATACTTTGAATAAAATTGTAATCGGCAAGTAACTTCCGAAATTCATTACAAGCGTATTAGGCTCCACGATCAGAATGAAATAATACGTTAGTCGGTCTTCCTCTTTTTGACATCACTTTCTCAAATGTTGAAATTAGAAATTTTGCATGATTCGTGCGATTCTCTTCTCTTCTATCTGAAAAAGATTCTCACCCATAAAAATTAATTGACTCCGTATCATTTCAAAAACTGGAATCCTTTGGGGATTTTCAGAGTTATTCATGGGTCATCAATCTGGAGCAGGTCAAAGATTATAACAACAACGGAAAGGAGGCAGGAGCGTAAGCCTCTATTTTTTTTGAATCTGTATTTTTTTTTGTAAGTCATTTGGGTCAAAGGATACAATCCATTTCCATTTTCCAAAACCACCATGCTCGTTTACTGCCCGACACCACTCGTCTAAAAAGTTCCGTTTAGTTTTGTTCTGTTCGTTGTCCTGTCCCTTTGTTTCAATGATTAAATACGCTCCATTTGTCAGTTTGCAAATGAAATCAGGAAAAAAGCGTCTTACGACTCCTTGATAATTGTAGTAAACCACAAAATTCAAATGGTCGTTTTTAACAAACGATTCTACGACTTTTGATTCATTGATTGTTTTGGCTTCCAGACATTCCCATTTGCTGTCAACTACCACAAAATTGATATGTGATTTACCAAACGCTTCATTGGGTTTGCTTGTCCACCAGGTTCTGATGTCAGTTGTGGAACGGATTGGATTTTCTTTATCGAATACTGGTGTTAATGCCTCTGTGTTAACGACTCGTATTTCATTCCAAATATGTTGAACAACTTTATTCATGTTCAGCATTATCAAAATTCGTTTCCTTGATTCGTCCTCATTGAATAGAGGGTTTTTGATAACGATTTTATTGGAGTAGATAAACTTCTCAATAATGCTAATGAGTTGAATCAAGAATGTTTCTTTGCTTCCTTTCCAGTCAGGTTTTTTCTCTGAATTGTAAATAGTGGATGCAATTCTGAAAATGATGGTTTGCAGTCTGAATATCTCAGCTATCTCTTTTAAGTCAATTTCCGAAAGTGCCGCAGGGTTTGGTTTTCCTGCAATAATCGCAGCCAATTCCGCTTCTGTTATTGAATCATAAGGATCAAGTTCCAATGACTTGACCTTTTCTAAATCCAAAATTAATTGCGGTTTATAGACGTGGTCAATTCGCACCACATTCGGAAAGCTGATTTCATGTTCTGCTTTTTCCTTAACGGGTTTTATTTCAGTTTTTGGTTTTGGCGGTGGCGGTACTACGCCTGTTTCGCCCCCTTCGTGTGGCAAGAACGTGAATGGAACACCGAAAATGTTTACATATTCAGGTTCAAATAAACCATCTTCGCCTACATCATAGGAAGTTCTCCGCAAACCTCTACCTACAACCTGCTCACACAACAACTGGCTGCTGAATGCCCGTAAACCCATAATATGCGTTACGGTTTTTGCATCCCAACCTTCGCTGAGCATTCCAACAGAAATTACATTTTGAATTTGTTCACCGGGCTCTCCAATTTTTCCAACTGCGTAAACCGTTCTTCTTAATAATTCTGCTTGCTGTTTTTTAGTGAGCTTCTTTTCATTTGGAGCATCTTCGGAATCGTCTTCGGGTTCTTCTGCCTCTGATGTTAAGTCTGTCAAAACATCAACTTCATCGGTTTCGGCTTCTGCTTTTTGAAGAATGCTGCTGTCAATCTGTAAAGTCTTCTCAGGATTACACAAATCACCTAAACCTGCAACGGAAAGATTGAAAGCATCTTTGTCAAAAGAGTATTTTATTCTTCCTGATGTGAAAGTGGTGTTGGCAACAGTAATCATCACAGGCGGAATTTTATATCCTGCTTTTTCCCAATCGTCTTTGGTAGCTTGCCAGTCTTTGCCTAATAGCAAATAAGCATTTCTGAGAAGGTCGGGGAGTGGTGTTAATTCATCCACTTTTTGGTTGATGTCGTCTTTCACCGTTTCATCCATGTAGATATGATACAAACGTGAACGTAAATCCTTGTCCACATTTCCATCATCACGAACAACAACTCTTGGTGTTTTTACCAAACCCGCTTCAATGGCATCATTCAAACCAAAGTCTGAAACTATCCACGGAAACAAGGCTTCTTCACTTGCTTTTTTTCCGCTTGGGGCAAAAGGAGTAGCCGACAAATCGAAACAACGTAAAATACCTCTTGCTCTGTGAATCCGGTCAAGTCCGCCAACCCAAACGGTGCTTTCTTCTATATCTTCTTTCTTAACGCCTTTGATTTTGCTCTCGGCTGGAATACGCCATGCGTGGTGTGCTTCATCATTTATTACAATGATGTTTGAAGCGGTTACCATGTCGCCCAATACTTCTTTTACATAGGCTTCATCACTCTTGGCTCCACGTTTATCAACCGATTTTTTCTTGGCAATCTTTTCTTCTGTTTGCCATGCCAAACCATGCCAGTTGATGATTTTAATTTTCCCTTGTCGCAAAGAGTCCATTAGACCCGAAGGCACAATATTGAACTCCTCGTAATAGTTTTCAGGGTCGGTTGGATTCAAAACTGAAAGACGATTGCGAACTGTTAATCCCGGTGCAACGATTAAAACATTTTTTGAAAATCGAGTGTCTTTTCCATTCGCTACTTTGTTCAAAACATTCCACGCAATGAGCTGACTCATCACAATGGTTTTACCTGAACCTGTTGCCATTTTGTTGCACCAACGACTGAACTCACCGCCATCACTCGGAATATCAATTCCTGTTTTGTCTGCTTCCGGTGCTTCGGTCAGCCAAATCAGGGTTTCAATGGCTTCCAATTGGCAAAAGAAAAACCTGCGGTCTTTCCGTTCTTCGGGGTCTTGCCAATGTTGCAAAAGTCGTTTGGTAATGCCTGTAACTCCGGGATAACCATCTTCACGCCACTTTTTAATTCTTGGGCGAATGGTGTTTACCAAATCAATTTCAATGAAGGTGCCGGGATCATCAAACGATTTTGAACTTTCGGAAGCAACCACATATCCTGCCGGTCGCCTTCCCCTTTGAAGTTTAAATTCTCTTGTGTCACGAATGTATTCCCAAAACTGTTGGGGCTCTTCGTAAGGAGAATTGATAATAAGTTTGTCAATTTTTTTCATCAGTATCTAAACACGATTTATTTGATTTCGGGATGGACAGGATTATTGGAAGGTGTTACTAATTTCTTATTAAAAACTCTTTTGAATTCAAGGGATAATCCTCCAAAGTTGATAAGCAATCCATCTGGCATATTGTATGCTTCAAGATAATTTATTGCCTGCGCTTTATGAACTCCTTCTAATTTTTCAATTGCTTTTAATTCAACCATAACGCATTCTTCCACAAAGAAATCAACACGTCTTGTTCCGATATTCTGTTCACGATAATAAATAGGCATCTCTTTTTCTCTTTCAAAAGACAAACTTTGGTATGACATTTCAATTGCCAGCGCTCTTTGATAAATTACTTCCTGAAAACCGTTTCCGAGGGTATTATGCACTTGCATCGCACACCCAATAATTTTTCCTGTTATGTCATTTATGTTTTTTCCCATCCTGTTAATCATTTAATCTTTTTAATCGTGTTCTGACGAATGAGCGATTTCATTTGAGTGATGGCAATGCCGTTCAGTTGCTGCAATCTTTCGCTTTGCTTCAAGCCCTGATGTATTAAAACTGCATTGATGCTTTCCATGTTTGACAGAACAACCAATTGTTCAATCGTGGCTGCATCACGAATATTTCCTTCCGCTTTCGGATTTGTTTCTCTCCATTGTTTTGCTGTCATGCCAAACAAAGCCATGTTCAGCATATCCGCTTCATCTGCATATACAAAATTTATTTTTTCCTTTGATAATGTTTTTGGAATCAAATGTTCTTTGATGGCATCGGTGTGAATGTGGTAATTCACTTTTGCCAAAGTGCGTTGAAGATTCCATTCTAATTTCAGCCGGTCATTCTCATCTGATTTCAGTCGTTGAAATTCTTTGATGATATAAAGTTTGAATTCGATAGAAATCCAGGTTGCAAATTCAAAGGCAATATCTTTATGAGCAAAGGTGCCACCATATCTCCCTGCCTTTGATATTATTCCAATGGCATTTGTTCTCTCTATCCATTGTTTGGGATTTAAGGTGAAGCTGTTTAATCCGGCTTGCTTTCTAAACACATCGAATTCGATGTGTTTAAAATCAGGATTGTATAATTGCTCCCAAAAACCCAACAATTCAATTGTGTTTCTGTTTCTAATCCAGTTTTGAATAATGGTTTCCGTCCTTTCTAAATCCTTATATCGGGCAATGTCGGTAAGTGAAATATAGTCAGATTGCTCATTTTGAAAAATGGCAATCACCGTTCCTTTTACGTTTATGATTTTACTTTTTGCCATGGTTCATTATTTTCTTAACGCATCGAATTCGTCACTTCTAATTACCCCGAATTCGGTGTAATTAGAATTTTCTACGCGGTCGAATTCGACTCCTTTAAATATGGCGAATCTGCCACAGTTAAACCCATCGAATTCGATGGGTTTAGAATTTTTGCTTTCCTCCATCACCATCACAAACGGATAATTTTTAATGACTCAATTCCTCTTGCGTCAATAATTTTAACTGCCACATTTTTTCCTGCTTTAAATGGAAGCGAAATCGTTCCGCCAAAGGCTTCAATTTTTTCTTCATCAATTTCTGCTTTCAGGTTTTTAGCTAAAGTTGCCCATCCTTCTTTGGCTCCTGCCATTGGGAAAAATACTTGTGATGGGAACAAACTTCTTCCGTCATAATCATGGTCAAGCATCCACATAGCAATGTCGCCTTTGCCACCACTGTCAACCGTTCCTGTTTTTGGGTTGTAATAATCAAAACCGTTTACTTCAACGGTGTATTTGCCTTTATCATCTCCCGATTTTACTTCTGTTATTTGCACATCAGGCTGACCAATCAACCAAAAACTTTCGTTGCTGCTGCGTTTCTTTTTCAAATCATCTGTCAGCAAGTCCGCATTCATTTGGGCTTCTAAAAGCGTAATGCCCGGCCAGTTGGTTTCTTCAATGTCTTTTCTTGCTTCTGAATCGAAATGGAAAGCACAGAACAGAATAATTTCAGGTTTTGGTTTTAGTGTTCTTGCTTCTTCCAAAGCCAGTTCTACCATTCGTTGTTCCAATGGTGCATGTTCAGGGCCAAAACAAACCACAACCCGTTTTGGATTGTCCTCCCCTTCGGCTGCACTCAGGGCGGGTTTCGTTTCTGCTTCTGCCTGTAAAAATCGTGTTCCGCTTAATGGTTCCACTCTTGTAAATTCAATCAGTTTGCCGCCTTTGGCCCTAACGCCTGCACGGAGCAATTCATTTCTCCATTCATCTTGCCGCAAGGTTTCGCCACTTCTTGAAATGGAATTGTCGGCTTCCATTGGCATATCGGTGTCTGAGATTGTCGAAGACACTTCATCAAACGATTTGGCAACAGGGGCAGGAACGGCTTCAACGGTAAATGGACCTGTTACTCTGGTTCGCTTGTTGTCAATGAAAGGTTGGTCGTAAAGCGTTTCGGTAGGTGCCGGTTCATTGTTAGCTATGCTTTTTAAAGTAATATGCGGAACCGTTTTGTATTTAAAACCACTGCCTACGCCTTCATGGGGATAGGCCAACTGGAAATAATCAAAATTGGCGGTCATCAGTCTTTGTTTTGCCAAAGTGATAGCTACTCTGGATGTATCACAGGTTATCCATCGCCTTCCATTTTCTTCTGCAACCTTTGCTGTGGTTCCACTTCCGCATGTTATATCAAGAACTAAATCACCTGGGTCAGTTGACATAAGCATACATCTTTCAATGACTTTTGCATTCGTTTGAACAACATAAATTTTTCCCATTCCACTTCCTGTTGCCGTGTCTTGCCAGAAGTTTGAAATTGGATTTACAGGGAAGTCGTCTGCATATCTTATATATGAAAGAGTTGTTCCTGTTTTAGCAATTCTGTCAGCCTTGATTAAGTTTTCTATTCCTTTGTGATTTGTTGCCCAACTTCTCCCTGCTGTAGGATTAAATTTCTCTCCTTCAAATTCTATTGGGAAAATACAACTCTCTGTCCTACCAGACGAAAGTAAAATCTGGTAACGAAAAACTCTAGCACCCTTTGGTAGAAGTGAATGATTTGATTTTTCATCATCGTTTAATTTCCTTTTCTCTCCTTTTATTTCAACATTTGAATAAGCAGCATCATTTTCTATCTCTTTGTCAGAATAAACTTGATGATACTTGAGTGTATCTTTTTTCTTTGCATACCATAAATCATAATCTGAAACTGCTGGTAATCCAGACGCGCCAAGCCCTGCTGTTTTTTTAAATGTGATGAAGGAAACAAAATTCTCACTACCAAACACCTCATCCAATATTTCCCTAACATGATGCACATTCTCATCACTTATCTGCACAAACACACTACCGCTTTCATGTAAAAGTTCTCTTGCCACTAAAAGCCGGTCGCGCAGATAAGTCAGGTAAGAATGAATGCCTAATTCCCAAGTATCTCGAAATGCCTTAACCATTTCAGGCTCTGCCGTTAAGTCCTCATCTTTCCCATCTTTAACATCACGTTTGTTCACAAAGGGCTGAAAGTTGCTTCCATATTTAATTCCATAAGGCGGGTCAAAATATACCATCTGCACTTTGCCGCCCATGCCTTCTTTTTCTAAAAGGCTGTTCATCACCAGCAGGCTGTCGCCTGCAATCAGCCGGTTGCTCCAGTTTTCTTTGTGCTTGTAAAACTCAATGGCTTCACGCAATGGTTTCTTTTCGGTTTCAAACAAACTCAATTGCGTTGGTGCTTCTTCTTCCTTTTTTACGGTTTCGATAATGCGTCTTGGGTCAATGCGTTCATGCACATGCAAGCTCACGGTTGGTACATCAAAATTAGTGTGTTTGGCTTTGCCAGCCCATTGCAGTTGCGGGTCAAGGTGTGGGTCGTATTGGTAGGTTTTCTTCTTAAAGCCGCTCCCGATACTTTCGGGATCGGTGTGTGCATCTACCAGTCCAACAGGCGGGTTGTTTACCCGTTGCTTGTCTTTATGTTCGTATTGCTCAATGGGTTTTTGAGCAGTAGTTTTATTTATCTTTTTTGCCATGTGTATTAAATCAATTTCAATTTGTAAAGGTCGGTCGTAAAGTTATTTTTTAAAACTGATATAATCAAAAGTTACAATTTCCTTTACTTTTCCGGATAAACGAATCAAGCCAAAGGTATTCTTTCTGTTATTTGCAAAAAAGTCACCAATTTTTACGTAAATAGGTTAATTGACGGTTACAAATAGAGCCTCGTTTTAAGAAAATTTTTCTTTAATTTTGCACACTGTGTGCAAAATTTAAGAAAATGGGACGTTAGACGGTATAGGTATAAGGGGGATTACAGGTTTAGTACTGATTTTGTTGTTTTCGTGTGAAAATGTGGGAACTCCAATTCGGAGGACTGAAGACTGGAATCGTGGAGGTAGAATCTTTGCAAATAGGTTTATCTTGTAGGATGAGGTTTTGAGCGTTAGTAGAGTTTTTGAAATTTCGCTTTTAGTGCAGATTTTGCACCTTTCGTGTGAAAATGTGGGAACTCCAATTCGGAGGACTGATGACCGAGGTCTGAGGTCGGAAATAGTGGAGGTAGAATCTTTTGTAAATAGGTGTATCTTTTAGGATGAGGTTTTGAGCGTTAGTAGAGTTTTTGAAATTTCGCGTTTAGTGCAGATTTTGCACCTTTCGTGTGAAAATGTGGGAACTCCAATTCGGAGGTCTGATGACCGAGGTCTGAGGTCGGAAATAGTGGAGGTAGAATCTTTTGTAAATAGGTTTATCTTTTAGGATGAGGTTTTAGTCAACCGTAACGCCTTTCATTAATAATTTTTTCCAATTCTTTCTTGTCTTTTACTGGAACAAGCTCGCCGGACTTTATAGCCTTATCTTTGATCTTTTTCATTTTATCCCACAAACCAGTTTTTTTGGCTGTGATCGTTTTCTTTGTTTTCGTTCTCATGCCTATATTATCGCCCTCTTTTCCGGTTTGTCAAGTGAGTTTCTTTTTACTCTTCTTAAAATCTCTTTTTATTGCTCTGGTAAGTGCAGGCATTTATTTGCTTAATAGCTCAACTAATATTTTTTCATGGTCGAAAAATCCCAAAATTTCTTTTTTCATTATTCCAACTCCTTTAGCGCCTTTTCTATTTCTTGATACTCTAAAGTGTTTTTGATTTTTGGACTTACTCCAAAAGTCCCTATCATGGAATCGAAAATTTTTTTCAAATCCTTTTAAACTATTATCACGTGCGTTAGTTCCTGAGCTTGAGTCATGTTTTCCCTCTTTTTGGTTTGTACTTTCATGCGTTAGGCGTTATCAACTACGGTCAAATCTTCCATTCCCATTTCAGGGATATATTCCTTTTTAAATCCTTGATAGGAAACAAACAAACTTATTAAAATTTTCAGATAGAATCAAAGGTGAAAATCTGCACAAAATTTTATAGCTCTCTCTATGCGGATTCTTTCCAGTTAAAAACCCTATCTTTGAATCGCTTAAAAATTGACTTCTTTTTACGAGTTCCATGATTATAGATAAACTTTTCTACTATAGGAAATACATCTTCAGAAGCTTTCTCTCCCATCACAAGACAAGCGTGTCCATAATCACCTGTGTAACCATTTGCTTTTGAGATGACGAGAAACTCCTTGATTTTAGAAGAGCAATTCTCATACACAAATTTTAATGATTCAGGGGTAGCAAGTCCGTCATTTTTTCCTGCTATAAAAAGTACAGGGACACTAATTTCTTTTTGAAGCTCCATATAATCGAATCTGGAGTCCATAGAAGTCATTTTTTTTTGTTCTATCCAGTGCATAAATTGATCGGTTAGACCTGCCGAAATATTTTCGACTGCGTTTTTCATAATTTTTTTAATCGTAGCCTTCCCGGTAACTTCGGGATTGTAAAGAACTTCATCAATTGGAGTATAAATTTCTCCTGCCATTGGAGTTATAATAGCTGCACCAAATTTTAAATCCAACATTTTTCTGGCGTTTGGAAACCTAGAGAGTAAACTAATCAGAGTATGACCAAGATGGTTCAAAGTCCCCGGCCCACCCAAACTTACAAAGGAAGCTATACTTTCTTTTTCTTCTTTTGAAGAAACCCCCATGTACGCATACATTATAATTGCCCCCATAGAATGACCCACCCAGTTTACTTTTGGTGAATGTGATAGGGATTTTACTTTTTCGATAATGGCAGGTACATCGTATTTTACAATATCATCAAAGCTAAAATCTTCATATCTTGAAGGGGACTCATGGTAGGAACGACCACAACCTCTCAGTGAAACAGAATATACATCGTATCCTTGCAATTTCAAGTAGTATGGCAATGAATGGTGTTTGTCTAAGTCAACTACAAACTTATTTGTAGCTATACCATGCACAACAATTACTGGAGCGTGGTCTTCCTTGGGGTGAACAGCTTTATGGTAATGGAGTGCAATATTCCAACCATCATTCGTTCTTGCATAAAAAACTCGATCTGCAATATCGTGGATTCCGTAAATTTTAACAAATAAGTCTAAAAAAAAAGGGTGGAACAGGGTAACTATAACTAATATAATGCTTAATAGTAGAGCAAAAACACTGGAAGTAAGTGCTGCTAAAATTATAATTATTACAGTTGTAAAAATATAAAATGGATTTCTTCTCTTTTTAAATATTGCCAGCACGAATATACAAAAGTATATGTACAAAACTATTGTCAAGTAAGGAAAAATTCAATTGAGTCTGAAATTAGAATACCAATATTATAAATCTCCCTACGGGTGGTACTCCCTTGTTTATCCAGAATTCTGGGAAACAGAAGTTATTGAAGGAATTCCTGCTTTTTTTGATCCGGAAGGGACTGGTGCTTTGCTTGTTTCTGCTTTTCAGAATTTAGAAGGAGAGTATCATCTTCAGACAGAGCTGGCTCGATTTTTATCACAACACAATGTTGAGTATGAGGAAGATAGTATCGCTAAATTTACAAACAACGAAGGGTGCAACATTCTTGCATGTGAATTTATTTCAGACAATAGATTTTGGATGGTTTATATGCTCTCTAAAAAAGATAAATTGATTGTGTGTTCTTATAACAGCGATGAATCTCCTGACAATGAGTTGAGTACTATACTCACTACAATTATCAGTTCCATTAAGGTGATTGAGCATGAATAAAGCTAAATTTTTTATTATTTTCACTATTCTTGTATTTTACCAATGTATTCCAAATTTAAAAGGAAAACCGACCTCCCACAAACCTGAGTTTACCGGAATGTATATCTTCAGTGACAACTCACAAGAAAAAGAAGATATTCTAAAACTCAAAATCCTTGTGATTTTTGAAAACTCAAAAAATGAATTGGAGTATTACTTCAAAAATTTCACAAGATTATCCTTTCATATTAGTGACAATCGTGAAGAAATAATTACAAGACGAGGCTTTGTGATTACAAGTGGACATGAATTATTGTTCAGAGAAAATAACATGGAAGAAGAGCAAAAATTATACTATGGACCAAAGCAAAGCGATCCAAGAAATTGGACTGCTTTGAATATGGGACCAAGAGCAAGAGTTCGATTTATAGACAAAGAGCCTCCCTCCGGATACGATAGACTCGCCGAAATATCTTCAGATTATAAAGAAATTCTTATTAAGAATGAAAAGTATCAAAAAATCGGAAATCCTTTTATTGGAACAATTCAACTAACGCACGGAAAAAATAGATTAAAACTACAAAATGATATTTCAGGAACGATTTACTATACTAGTAAGCCAACCGGTGAGATTGCAGCAATAGTGTCTAATCCGAATAGTTTAGAAATTGGAATGAAGGTAGAAATTGCAACATCTCAAGGAAAAGTAATTGCAACTATAGAGCAAAAAAGTGAAGAAATGATTTTCTTAAAACCAGAAAAATCAGTCCCTATTCAAAAGTTTGATTCAGTATCTCCTGTAGGAGTTGTAGATTTAAAAACTAACTTAAAGAAAAACGTAGATCCTGAAGAATTAATTCGCAGACTGAAATCAAATAAAAATTTATCTCGCGAAGAATTAATTCGTGAGCTTGAAAAATTAAAAAAATAAGTTGGAACATTTTGTTTTTAGATTTTTTTTATTCGCTTAGATCAAGGAAAATCCCTGTAACAACAGGTGAGCTATTAGACTTGCTTCATGTTATTTCTAAAATTACAAAAGACAATCAAACAGTGAATGTAAATAGTTTTTACTATATTGCTCGCAATTGCTTAATTAAAAATACAAAGCACTTCGACGATTACGATATAGTATTTTCACAAATTTTATTTCCTGAACTTTCACAAGACATTCAATTTAAAGAAAAGTTAGAAAAATGGTTAAAAGAGGCTATCGAAAATAATTTAAGTGATGAGAGAAAAAAGAATGCTTTAAAAATTTTACCGGATGATTTAATCTCTGAATTAGAAAAGAGATTAAAAGAGCAAAAGGAAAGGCACGATGGTGGAAATCATTGGATTGGAACAGGAGGGACTTCCCCTTTTGGTCATGGGGGTTTCAATGATAGTGGCATTCGTATTGGAGGTGAATCAAAAAATAGAAGCGCAATATCTGTAGCTGGCGAAAGAAGATATAGAGATTACAGAACTGATGAAACTCTCGGTGTAAGACAAATCAAATCAGCACTAAAAAAACTTCGTGCACTAAAAAGAGAGGGAAAGCCCAAACTTTCCATTGACCACACAATTCGAAAAACCTGTGACAATGCAGGTGATATAGAAGCAGTACTAAGAAAATCTAGAAAGAACAATATGAAGCTACTTTTACTTATGGATGTAGGCGGCAGTATGTCGCCTTACGCTGCAAGAGTAAATAAAATATTTAGTGCAGCCCACCAGATGAATCATTTCAAAGAATTTCACTATTACTATTTTCACAATATAATTTACGACTATGTTTATAAAGATGCAACAATGAGAAACAGGGTTTCAGCAGACTCTTTGCTAAAAAAGTTTCGTTCCAACACAAGAGTTATTTTTGTAGGTGATGCGTATATGGCTCCTTATGAATTGTTTCACAAGTCTCAATATTTTCAAGACTATTTTGAATTTGGAAAGAAAGGAAACCAAAAAACGAATATGTCCGGCTTGGAGAGATTGATTCAACTGAAAAAATATTTTGAGAAAAGTATTTGGTTAAACCCTGAAAATACAAACTATTGGAATGCTCCCACGGTGAGCGCAATTCATAATGAAGTTCCGATGTTTTTCTTGAGTTTAGACGGAATCGAAAAAGGAATTAAAAAATTACTCTAAATCAGCCACTGATTTGCTTATATTCTTCTTCGCTAATAATCTGAAAATACGATGTCAACCCAGCTACTTTAAAAACTTTTTCAATAGGCGTTTTCATATTAGCAATTTTAAAATCCCCATTTAAAGTCTGAACAAAATTCAATTCCTTAATCAACATTCCAATCCCGGAAGAATCAATATAAGTCATTTTCTCAATGTTTATAATCACTCTATTGTTCTCAGAATTTATATTCTTTTCAATAAACGATTTAAAATCAGTTGAAGTATAAATATCGAGACTTCCGCTCAGGTCAATAATTGAAACATTTCCGGCTTTTCTTAATTTAATATCCATAGTTTACAATTCAAGATTTAACTGCTTCTCCAAACAAATTGGTATATAGATTAGGAGATTTATTAAAACCTGAATTTGCAAGCACTAAAATTTATGAAATATAAAAAATAGAAAGGAAAGCTAATTTAGGGGTTTTAGCAAAGTGTATTTCTTATAAATACAAATTACCACTTTTCTAACAAAATTTTGCTATTTTGAATAGCTGTAGAGTAGCCTTTTTTAATATTTTCAATCCCTAAATTCATGCTATTCGGACCAACCGGCAAGGCGTTAGTTGTCAAGCGAATCAATTTAGTGTTTGTCTTTTCCGCTAGAATTTCTTTTAATTCCTTGGTTTCTTTTTCTATAATAGAAATTCCGGCACCAAGGGCATTTTTTAATTTTCCGGTTTTTCCTTTGCTATTTGTATTAATTTCGTGAATAAAAATTCGATCAATTTTCTTATCCAAAATAAGCTCCCGAATAGGTTCGTGGTCGCTCACCCCACCGTCTAAAAAATCCTCTCCTTCCATATTTTGTATTTCAAAAAGTAGAGGAAATGCAACTGAGCACATCACAGTTTCTAAAATATCTCCTTTTGTCCTTAACTCCCTTGTCCCTTTTGAAATATTAGATACAGCAATCCCCAAAGGAATGGAGAGATTTTCGATCCTCTTCCTTTTAAAATACGGATACAGCAGATTTCGAACTTTTTTACCGCTCAAAATTCCAGAATAGTTTTTAAGCCCCTGCCGAATCGGTTTTATGAATTGGGAAAAAGGATTACCTTCCCAAAAATCATTTTTTTGAATTTTTAGCATAACTTGAATAATTTCATTTGAAGGAATTTCAGCCGCATACAGAGCAGCTACCAAAGCACCGGCAGAGCACCCGGTAATTGCATCCGGTTTAAATTTTAATTCTTCCAGACCGGCGATAAATCCGGTATGGGCATAGAATCCGAAAAATGCTGAATTTAAGCAGAGCGCCTTTTTCTTTTTAAAAAATTTTAAAATCAAGAATGCAAAAATTCTTCCTTTGAAGTAAGTTTAGGCAGTAATATCCAGAATACTCCCTCTGAGGCTAATATTCCCTTTTAGGAAATCTCTAAAATTATCCGGCTTTCCGAGAGCCATTTCTTTCATTTCGTTAAATTTTTCTTTAGAAAAAAATTGTTCCGGATCGGATTTTACTTTTTCAATTTTCGAGATCGGACGTTGTGGATATATTGGCTGAATATAAGTGACTGGCTCTTGGTTTGAGGAAATTTTTTGTACGCCTTCACCGAAGTTCATAATTATATTATCGGTTAATTTTTAGGGAAGATGAGCGAATTAGAAAAAAAACAAACTATTGAATATCAGGATTTATACGATTTATTTTTTAAAACTTCTGATAAATTGCCTTCTAAATTTCTATATGTCTCAGAAGATTCTTTTGAATTTGACCTTTTAGTGGATTATTATAAATCCATAATGAAAAAACAAGGTGCAGCTTTTGAAGTTGTAGTCTATGTTTCAGAAACCGGAGACCTTGAAAAATTTATTTCTGAATTGTTTAGCATGAATATGTTTTCGCAAAATAGGTTATGTGTTATAAAATCAGGAAGCGATTTTTTAAAACCCTTGCTGTCTTCAAATAAAGAAAAATACTACGAAGAGTTAAAAGCCGGTTTGTCAAAAATCACTGATGAAACTATTTTACTTGTTCACTACGACTCCAAAGAAATTCCTTTGAAGTTGAAAAAACTTTTTTCTGATGGCGCAGGTTATATCAAGAGTAGAAATTATTTTCCAAATGAAGCAAGAAATTCTTTGGAAAGAATTCTGAAACACGAAAAAATTTCCATGGATATAGATGCAATAGATGAATTTATTTATAAGACTCCACCTTCTTTCGGAACTTATCTTCGCAGCATAAAAAAACTAAAGTCATACTTTGGAAAAAAACATTTTTCATTATTAGAAGTAAAAGAATTATTATCTGCAACTACAGATTACAATCCGGATCAATTAGTAGAGTTTTTATTTTCCAATAGTAGATTTGAATTTTTTAAAGAATTTTCAAAAATTCGACCGGACTCTACAGATACAGATAAATTGTATCTGAGACTACTAAACCGATTGCTGGAGAAAAATAATGAAATCAGAAAGGCAAAAATCTTGTTAAAAAAATTTCGTAGTAAAGACGATGAAAACGAATTCTATAAATTGATGGGAATGGAGTCTTATTCTCCTGCCAGAAAAAAATTCGTTCGATCCAAACTCATCCGAGAAACTGAAATTTTTAGCGATAAAGCAATTTCCTATTTATACGAATCCTTAATAGAAATGAACTTTCAATTTAAAGCAAGTTCAATTAAAGATAAGCAAAATTTTTATTTCATCCAGAAGATGGAAAAATTATTTTTAATATTGTCTGCAAATAATTAATTTTTTAGGAGTGTTACAAATGGACGACAATCGTTTATTCAAGAGATTTAAAAAGAATAATTTAATAAAATTGTGTGTATCCGATAAAGAATTTTTTGGGAATCTGGAAGATATTAGCATGATGGGGTGCTCTATAAAAACTGAAAATAAATTACAAATCGGAGAAGATATTGTTTTAGAATCTTATTTTTTTTCTGAAAAACTACCTTGTGAGGTTTTGAGATTGAATCAAGATGGAGAAGAAAATAAGTACGGTCTTAGATTTAATAATCTTTCAGAAAATATTGTAAAAGAAATTTATGATCTTATAACTGTAAATGAAAATAGTTAGACCATGTTACTTGATAAACAAGGATTAGAAAATTTACTTATTCAAAAGTTTGGAGATTCAACTCACCCTATTCGATTCTTTCAAGCACCTGCAAGAATCAACATCATTGGTGAGCATGTAGATTATCTTGGAGGTTTGGTTTTACCTGCAGCTATTAGTTTTTTTACGAATGTAGCAATACGAAAAAGAGACGATTCATTTATAAATTTATATTCAGTTCAATTTTCTGAAACAGTAAACATAAACTCATTGGAAACTAATAAATTTTTTCCTTGGGTAAATTATATCATAGGCGTGGTCATAGAAATTAAAAAACTTGCTAATCAAGAAATAGGCTTTGAGCTAATCATTGACGGAAATATTCCACAAGGTGCAGGTCTATCTTCTTCGGCATCACTTGAAGTAGCAGTCGGGAGATCTATTTCTGAAATTTTTCATCTCAATTTATCAAAAGAAGACATTGCAGTTATTGGTCAAAAAGCAGAAAATAATTTTGTAGGCATGAAATGCGGTATAATGGATCAATTTATTATTTCGGTAGGAAAAAAAAATAACTGCATACTTTTAAATACAATCACGCTCGAATTTACCTATCACAACTTTTATTTGCAAGGATACGAATGGACTCTTATCCACTCCGGTGTAAAACATTCTCTCAAAGACAGCGAATACAATACAAGACGAAAAGAATGTGAATCTGCATTGAACAAAATTCAAAAAAAATTTCCCCAGATGCAAAATTTATACAATTCAGACATTTTTACGGAGTACGATAATCTTGGCTTAACAAAGGAAGAGCTAAATAGAGTGCGTCATGTTTTGGGCGAAAAAAAAAGAACTAAAGAAATATTAAAGCATTTTAAAGAAAAAAATCCTGAACTCGTAGGGCAAGTTTTGTATGAAACTCACAAATCTCTTTCAGAATTGTTTGAAGTTTCCTGCATAGAAACAAACCACATTGTTGCTTTCTTAAAAAACTCAAAGATAACCGGAGCAAGGATGATAGGAGGAGGTTTCGGCGGGTGCATTCTTGTTCTTTGCAAATTGGGAGAACTTGAGAAAATCCGAAATAGTCTAATTTCTGATTATCAAAATACTTTTGGTATAGAATTGCACTTTCTGAATTTTGAAATTTGTGACGGCGTAAAAGAATTTTAGAGGAGAAATTCTTGGAATCCTACAAAGAATTTATACAAACTCTATCTAATTGCAAAATTTGTCCTAAGATGATTGGCCCTCCAATTATAGGCTCAGTTCAAAATACCAAAATTATCAGCATTGGACAAGCACCCGGAATCCACGAAAAACGTTTTATGAAACCATTCTCTTATACCGCAGGAAAAACTTTGTTTCGATGGCTGCAAAGTATAGGTATTGAAGAAGAAGATTTCAGGAATAAAGTAAATATGTCTGCCATGTGTAGATGTTTTCCCGGAAAAGAAAAAAATGGGGACAGAAAACCGTCTCGTATCGAAATTCAAAACTGCTCACAATATTTAGAATTTGAATTCAAACACCACAAGCCTGAATTAGTTATTCCTATCGGAAAATTAGCAATAGATTTAACAATGGAAAAAAATTTAAACTATAAATTAAAAAATGTTGTAGGGAAAAAATTTGAAAGAACAATATTTGGAATTTCCTCCGATTGGATTCCACTTCCTCACCCATCCGGTTTAAATGTTTGGAATCACACTAAAGAAGGAAAAGAATTAATAGAGAAAGCCTTAGACTTAATCAAAAATCATAAAAGTATTCAAGAGATATTTTTTCCCAAGCACGTTGAATGAAATTTTCACATATCTATATTGAAACTAAAGCAATTGATTATCCGATTGCAAAATCTATACTAGAAAAAATAAAAGAAACTCCTCTCATTCAAATTAAAAACTACAAAGATGTATTCAATCGCTCAAAGCAAGATTTTACATTACAAAAAAAATTCCCAAAGCTAATCCTTGCAAAAAAGGAGAGCCAATTTCTTTATGAAGGCTCCAAACTCACCCCTGATTTTGGAAACAAAAATTTTTTCTACAATTCTTTAGTGTTTAACTGCATCTATAATTGTGACTATTGCTATTTACAAGGGATGTATCCTTCTGCCTATATAGTTATTTTTGTAAATATTGAAGATTTTTTTTCTTCTATCGAAGATAAACTAAACAGCTCAAGTATCTATTTGAGTGCATCTTATGACACCGATCTTCTTGCATTTGAAAAAATTTATCCTTTTGTATCGCAATGGATTGAGTTTGCCCGAAAAACTTCCGGTCTTCTTGTCGAAATTAGAACAAAAAGTTCCAATTTCAAAGAAATTCAAAATATTTCACCTACAGAAAATATTATTTTAGCATGGACACTTTCACCAAAATCCATTATTCAATCTTATGAAAACAAAACTCCAACCTTAAATCAAAGATTAAATAGTGCGTTAGCCGCAATCAATGCCGGGTGGAAGGTTCGGCTCTGTTTTGATCCGGTTCTTATAATTCCTAACTATGAGTTCATCTATAAAGAATTTTTTAAGCAAGTTTTTTCGGTCATTCCTGAAAATAAAATTTTAGATATTTCCACAGGTGTATTTAGAATTAATTCTGACTACCACAAAAAAATTCAAAAGTTTCGTATGGACTCTGATATTTTATTTTATAATTTTGAAGAATTTGAAGGAATCATTTCTTATCCTGAAAAAACAATCTCGAATACAAAAGATTTTCTATACCAAGAGTTAAAAAAGTACTCGGATAAAAAAATAGATTTCACTAATCCTTTTTAGTTTTCTTGGAATAAAATTTAATGTCTTTATGAACTGTTATGAATTCTAAAATTTGGTTTTTGATTTTTGCTAAATCTTCTTACTTCAAAATGTAGATGATTTCCTGTAGCTCTTCCGGTATTTCCCACTTCGCCTATCTTATCCCCCCTCTTAACTTTCTGCCCCTTCTTAACAAAAAATTTACTCAAATGACCATATCTCGTTTCAAAACCTAAAGCGTGTTTTATGATCACTAAATTTCCATAACCGTTTTGTTTATTGGAAATTATAATTTCACCATCGGCAGACGCATACACGTCGGTTCCTTTTTCTGCTGCTATATCAATTCCACCATGAAAGGTTTTTTTATTTGTAAACGGATCTTTTCTAAAACCATAAGGAGAAGACTGCACTCCATCATCCAATGGCTTCATAAAAGCCAATCCATAAAAAAATGACTTTTCTGTTTTTTCTAAACCACGCCCGGGAATAAACCATTCATTCCTATCTTTATCAAAAATTAAAATATTTTTGGGAATTGAATATTTTTCTGATAAGGTTTTCCTACTTTTTAAGGATTCATCTAAACCGGATCTATCGTAAACCCCTCGCATATTCGGAATCAGAAGAGTCATGCCTGTATATAAATCTTTTGGATTAGAAAGTGAATTTACCGAGGAAAGAGTATCCAAATCCATTCCTGTTCGCGCCATGATAATGAAAAAATTGTCTTTATGTTCAACCTTATATTTATAAAATTTTAGTTCTGTTAAATTAGAATCACTCGGGCTAGATTTTGAGGCTTTCAAATTATAGCGAACATCTTCTCTCAACTTTTGCAATAGTTTATTAGAATATTCTAAATTCCCCAATGGAATAACTGAAAAAGAATACAACGCAGAAAAATGTATTAGAATAAGAAATAGAATTTTCACTATTCTTTCTATCGGATTAATCGAAAAAAACAATGACTTAAAAATGCAACTTACAAAACTTGTAATCGGAAATCCAATGGAAGAAACTACAAAACCACCGACTTCATTAATCGTTAAAATTGCATTAACACATTTGACTTTAATATTTTTCTGCCAGATTCTATTGTTTTTACTATTGAGATTGAGTATTTTAACCATTACACTCCAAACAAGACTTCCTGATAATATTCTCGAAATGGATAAATCGGAAAGAGAAACATCTCAAAAGGAAATTGTAGAAAAATTTCAAAAAGAAGCTGAAAAGAATCCCGAAAAAATTTCTTCCGAATATTTTGAACTTGCGTTAGGCGAAAAGCCCGGCTTACTATTTTGGAATAGTCTTCTTTGGGCAATTTCTTTCCTACCAATTACTTACTATATTTTAAAAAAAACCGGAGCAAAATTAAATCTACTTTCTGACGATCTTAACTTTGGTTCTATCAGTACCGGAGTTATGGCAGGGTTTTCTGTATTTTTCTTAGTCAGTTCTATTTCTCTTATACTCCTAATTATTGGATACAAACCCAAAGGAAATTTTTTTCAGACTGCATTATTTAAAAATCTTAAAGATAACACCTATCTGCTTGCATGGTCAATTTATAGCATAGGTATCATTACCGGAATAATCGAAGAATGGTTTTTTAGAGGATTTTTGCTTACTCACTTTATTGGTATTTCTGCAACAAGAATCGGTCTAGCAATTACTTCAGCCATTTTTGGAGCTGTGCATTATTCTCCTGAAGCGTCACCCGTCATTCCAATCATATTAAGTTTTGTAGGATTTTGCTTTGGATATTTTTATATCAGAACCAGAAATATTTGGGTTTCAATTTCTGCACATGCAACATATAATTCACTCGGACTGCTATTGGCATTTTTTCTTGGAGAAAAAGTGGTATGAAAAAGAAAATTTTAATTCTTGTTTCGCTATTTATTTTTTCAATACAAAATCTTTTCTCTGCTGAAATTATAGAAACTACTTCAACTGTAGAAGATATGAATATTCAAATACTAAAAATCTTGAGTCGAGTTACCGAAGACAAATTTCACTCACCTGATAAAACCGGAGGATTTATACACCGGTACACAGACAATTTTTTTTCTCCATTCAACTTTAATATCTATATAGGTAAAATTAATAAAAATTCTCTTGATGCAATTATTCGTATCGAATCGCCCAGAAAAGGAGAAGCAAAAGTTCTCAGAAGAATCATTGAATCTGAAATACTAAAAAACCCAGATAGATCTGGTAAAGGAGTCACGACAAAAAGTCATATTCTGTCCCAACTTTTTAACGTCGTAACACCAGCCGCAAGTGTGTACTACAACTCCAGAAATTCTCCCTTTTATTACGACAACGATGCCTCTAAAAAAATCCTACTCTATGTTCTTGCCGACATCTTGCTCGTCGGTGGCGCTTATTATTATGCAGATAAAACAAATACGAAAAAAAAGACACTAGACGATCTATTTCTGAAAAAAGGGCCCTCTTACGGATTTTTTGAAATGAAAAACAGTGGAATTATTATGGCTGCTTTAGCTTCGACCAGAATTATTAGAATGTTTGGTGCTGCAAGTGAAACTGCTGCACAAAATAGGATGGCTGAACTATCTTATACATTTAAATTCTAAATAAGAAATCTTTACATTTTCTGACTATTGTATAAATTCTACTTGGAAATAGAAAATGAAACCTTGTATTGCATATATTACAACTAAGAATAAGCAAGAAGCAAAAAAACTCGGTAAATTACTTGTAGAAAAAAATATCGTGGCTTGTATCAATATTTTTAATAATATAAATTCTATATATTCATGGGAAGGAAAAATAATGGATGAGAAGGAAACTGTAATCATCGCAAAAACTCGTGAATCCAATACAGAAAAATTAGTGCGATTTGTAAAAGAAAATCATTCATACACCTGCCCCTGTGTTATCATAGTTCCTATTGTAAATGGAAATCCAGAATATTTAGACTGGATTATACAAGAGACTCATCTACACTAATATGAAAATAGCTCTATTTGGTGATATTCACGGATTTTGGAATAACTTCGATGTAAAATCAATTAATGAGTCAGATTATGATCTTGTATTATTTACCGGTGACTTGAAAGGATTTTTACCTCGCGATGAAAAAAGAGTTTCAAAAAATATTTCACAAATAAAGAAAAAATCCTTCATCGTCCCTGGAAATTGGGATAGTTCAAACCTTTTACAACTCATTGGTGAGATTCGACAAAATCAATATCTCATTCGAGTAGGCTCTTTTGGACAAAATAAAAGATTTAAACAATGGGAAAAGACGTTAGGCGAAATCCAAGTGGCAGGCTACTCATCTCATTCTATTGGAGAACCTCAAGACTCACTCTGCCTAATTGCCGGAAGACCATTTTCAATGGGGGGAAATCTTAGCTTTAGCAGATTTCTAAAAGAAAATTACAACGTATCCAATATGTCTGACTCAGAAAATAAATTAAAACAAATTATCGATACTATAAAAGAAGATAAAATAATTTTTCTATCCCATAATGGGGCATCCGGATTAGGAGTAAAACAATCGGATATTTATGGTTGTGATTTTAAAAAAGAAGGAGGAGATTGGGGGGATGTAGATTTGCACAATGCCATAAAATACGCAACCTCAAAAAATAAAAAAGTTTTAGGGGTCTTTTCAGGTCACATGCATCACAAAATTTCCAAAACAGATAACAGAATATGGAGTCTAAAAAAAGACAATATTTTATACATAAATGCAGCAAAAGTTCCAAGAATTTTTAAAAATAATAAAGAATTCTTTCACCACCATGTAAAAATTATAATAGAAGGTAACGAAATCCAAGCAGAAGAAATCCTATGGAAAAGAGACTAAACTCAACCTACCCTTTTTTGTTTCCAATCATAAAATTCGTTCTTGATATTTTAACGAAATATAGATAATTTGAATTCAAATCAATGAGTGAGCAATTTTTTGTCAGATAAAACATTTATTCAAATAGAGAACAATATTGCTCTACTATATCTAAACTCTCCTGAAAATCGGAACGCAATATCCAGATCCCTTTTGAATTCTTTCGACTTATCCCTAGATAATATAACTTCAAATAAAAATATTCGAGTTTTAATAATTACAAGCTCAAACGATAAAGCATTTTGTGCAGGTGCTGATTTAAAAGAAAGAGCACTAATGACAGAGAATGATATAATTCAATTTCTAGATAATATGAAAAAATTATTTCTAAAGTTAGAAAATTTTCCAATCCCTACAATTGCTGCCATCAACGGAGATGCTTATGGTGGTGGATTGGAAATGGCTCTTTCTTGTGATATTCGCATAATTTCTGAACACGCAAAAATTGGATTAACCGAAACTAAACTTGGAATTATTCCCGGAGCCGGAGGAACTCAAAGACTCACAAGGATCATCGGCGAATCTAAAACCAAAGAATTAATATTTACAGCTAGAAGAATAAATTCTATTGATGCCGAAAAATTTGGAATAGTCAATTACGCTTATTCAAAAGATTCTATGTTAGAGAAAAGTATTTTATTAGCAAAAGAGATTTCTACCTCTGCACCTATTGCAGTTAGTCTTGCAAAACTTGCTATCACAGAGGGCATCGGAAATACTATCGTTGAGGCACTTGATATTGAACGAAAATATTATTTGAAGACTTTAGATACAAAAGATAGAAAAGAAGCTTTAGTAGCATTTAAGGAAAAGAGAGAGCCTATTTTTAAAGGTGAATGATATGATACTGACAGGGAATGAAATTCAAAAACGATCAGGAACAGATATAATTATTGAGCCTTGGGATAATTCACTTATAAACCCAAACTCATACAACTTGAGACTGCATAATGAAATGCTGGTTTACAACCATTTTCCTTTAGATATGAAAAAGCCAAATTTGGCTGATCGAATTATTATCCCGGAAACTGGATTTATATTGGAACCGGGGAAACTTTACCTCGGAAGGACTTTGGAATATACTGAAACCCATAATCTAGTCCCAATGCTCGAAGGACGTTCATCTATCGGAAGATTGGGGATGTTCGTTCACATTACTGCTGGTTTTGGAGATGTTGGATTTAAAGGATATTGGACTCTTGAAATTTCAGTGATCCATCCACTCATCGTATATCCTAACGTCCAGATCTGTCAAATTTTTTACCATACAATTGAAGGCGAAATTGTAGAATATAAATCAGGAAAGTACCAAGCGAATCAAGGAATTCAACCTTCTCTACTATACAAAGATTTTCATTAAAAAAATATTATGTTTTTTTTGATTTTTGTGAAGACGCAGCTTTTAAAATAAACTCATTTTTATCCTGCAAATTATCGTGGATAATTTTATCTAACTTTGAAAATAATGATCGAAGTATATCATTCGCAATTTCTAACTTAATCTTGGAGCTTCTGATTTCAGAAACCCTAAGAAGAAGCTCTCTCCCTTCAGCAGTGCTAATAATTGAATCAAAATTTGAATAACTTTTCGAAATTGCTTCTTCTTTATTCTCATTTAAAAAGAAAGAAGAGTTGAGATTGTAAAATTTACAAAATAACAAAAATAGATGTGTTTGGATTTTACTTTCAGCACGCTCAATTTTTCCCAATAAATTTGGATTAATTTTCACAGAATATTTCTTAAAAATCAAATCGCAAATTTGATTCAATGTATAGCCCTTGTCTTCTCTAAGAAAACGAAGTTTAAATCCTATAGCTCTATAAATTTCTTTAGTTAAAAATACTTCTTTTGAACTCATTATCTTTACACATATTACGCTTAATTTGCAAAACTATGAATTAAAATCTTTCAATTTTATCCTAGATTGAAACTATGGTGGATGAAATGGCAAAAAAATATTTAAAATAAGTAATTATATTACTCTAAGAATAATAAAAGTCATGAAATACATGGAGACGTTATGAATTACAATAGAGAAATCCTGCAACTCGATAAAGGCAAAGCTGAAATTATAAAGTTTCAAACAAATGAACAAAACTCACTTACCAAACAAAATATGGAAGAATTACAAAATATCCTCAAAGACATCCAAGAAAATGACCAAATCAAAGGAGTTATACTAACTTCCGACAATCCAAAATTTTTTTGCAACGGACTTGACGGTGATACGCTTTTGTCAACCACCGGTGAAGAGCTTTTAGGGCATGTTGGAGGAATTTGTATTTTATTTGGACACCTTCTTAGATTCGATAAGCCACTTATTACTGAGGTGACAGGACACGCGATGGGAGGAGGCGCAGTGATCACAAGTGCAAGCGACTACAGATATATGCTAACAACAGGATGTAGAATTGCTTTCACAGAAGTTTTAGTCGGACTTCCACTTCCGGCTATGTTTATAGCAAGGATTCAAGAAACAGTGAATCCGATTAAAGTAACTGAAATATGTCTCGAAGCCGCCAACTATAAAGGGAAAGAAGCAAAAGAAGTGGGGATGATTGATGAAGTTGCAGACTCGAAAGAAGATTTAAGAAAGTTATCCATAAAAAAATTGGAGACTCTTTTTCGTCTTCCAATTCTTGCGATCAGGCAAACGAAGCAAAATGTGAATAAAAAATCTCTGTTTCATTATGAAGAATATCTTGAAGAAACTAAAAAAAGTTTTCAAGCACCCGGTGTAATCGAAAATTTAAAAGAAGGTATGCTTGCTATTAAAGAAAAACGAAGACCTAACTTCAAATAAAATGTGGGAACTCCAATTCAGAGGACTGATGTCTGAGGTCTGAAGACTGAAATTGTGGAGTTGGAAATTTTTTTCGTATAGGTTTATCTTTTTGGATGAGGTTTTAAGCTTTCGCTTTTAGTACAAAACCTGCACTTTTCACGCAATAATGTGGGAACTCCACTTATTCAGGGGATTACGCTTTTAATACAAATTTAGAACCTTTTGTGTAATAACAAAAAAAAATTTTAAAAAACGATAAAATTTTTTTTCCTAAAGCAAACTATTTTTACCTTATATCAAGGGCAGGAGATAGTAGGTGGGAATCAGGAATAGAGGAAAGTAAATTTTTGTATTAGGAGAAAGTCATGAATCCTGAAAAATTTGAGCGGACACAATCGAGTTTGTTGATACCAGAAAAATATATGGATGAGTTTAATCGTAGGACAGAAAATATTTCAAGAGAGGATTATTTGCACGAGTTGTTAGAGAGGTACAGGAACGTATTATTATGGAGAACTTTTGAGAAATTGGATTGTGTGAAGACAAAATATCAAGAAGAAGGGCAGAATTTGCAAAAGAAGAATTTTCGCCCAGAGAATGCAGATTGGATCGAGCTTGGCGAGTTTGCTCAATGGCTTGGTATTTCTCGAACGGCTCTTTTTACTCTTCTTTTGTTGCTTGACATTGCCGGATGGGACATAATCATCCCTGCCAAGTTCTATGATTTTGGAGTTCCACCCAAGGTTAGTTCTATTGCGGTAGGAGTTTACCTCTCCAAGAGAAAAACTATCCGCTATAACAGGCTAATACTACATAAACAAAGATAAACAGAAAAAACTGAGAAACAAACACTCAAAAAATAAAGCCAACTAATAAATGGTAGGGATTGTTCTATGCCTACGAATCAATTGGCTCATCTTCAAACAAAATTTCGTTCATTAAATCTTTAGGGGAAACAATCCCGACTAATTGATTCTTTTCATTTACGACCACTATAGAAGCTACATTATGATCATTCATTAAGTTTGCGGCATCATAAGCATTGGATTCTGGATGAACAGTGATAAGTCGTCTCTTGGAAATTGTGTCTCTAAGTTTTTTAGAAAGAGTTTTTGAATCTGCATTCAAAGCAAAGCTTAGAAAATCTGAAGTAGAAATGATGCTTTGAGGCAAATTATTCTCATCAATAATCACAATATGATGAATATTTTTAGCACTCATCTTCCTTGCTACATCATTCCAAGAATGATCTAAATTAGCAGTATAAACTGTATCAGTCATTACATCGCTCACTTTTAATTCTTTCAATCGCTTATCCATAGGTCCTCCTTATTTCAACTCACCTTCATTTTTTTTACATTGACTCAATTCAAAAAAACTTGTTGCTTTCATTTCACATTCAATTTGCTTTCTGGACTTAGACTTCATGCAAGAATCAATATTCGCACCTGAAAGTTTAGGATTTAAAATAGAACGAAGGATTAGAGCTTTTTCTTCTTCAGGAATTTTAGGATCATCTGCAATAATTTTTACAATGTGCATGTGAACATTGATACATTCTTTTTCGGTAGGAGTGGATTTCTTACAATTTAGATTTATAAATAAAAATCCGATACAATATATGAAAAAAAAGCCGGAAGAAATTCCTCCGGCTTTATATTTGTCAAATTTGAAAAGTTTAATTACTTATCACCTTGATCAACTGCTGCAGTAGCTTCTACTCTTTTTCTCATTTCTCTAAAGTAGTTTTTATCGCCACCTTTTACGTTCATTGCTTTTTCAAAATTTTTGATCGCATTGTCGTAATCACCGATTGAAAAATAATAAGCTGCCATGTTGCTAAGTGCTCCAGGACTTTTTCCACCAGCTTTTTGATCAGCTTTTTTCCACTGTTCAAATGCTTTTTTCATGCTTGGAGTCTCACCAGATGCTTCTTCGTAGCCTTCTTGTAATAATGAAGCAACTTCTTCATTATCATCTTTTACAAAAATTTTAATTTTTGCGGTTTTTACTTGTGGAGATAGTCTTTCTTTGATTTGTGCTGATGCGTCATCCAATGCTTCACCGAATGCTTCAAGAACTCCCGGACAACCGGTATCTCCTACAGAAGCAAAATGTTTATAAGGCTTTGATACTACAGATTTCATAGTAGCGCCTGTCTCAACATTGATAAGTGTAGCATCAAGCGGAATAAGAACTGCTCTATACCCTGTTAGTTTAGAAACTGCTTCATTATTGTTTCCACCGGTAGCAATACTTACAGCTTTCAATGCGGCTGCAGCTGCATCAAATTTTGTTTCTTGTCCACAGCTTGTATATGGTTTTTGATAACCGATAAAAAGGAACATTTCAGCATTCAGTAATTTACCAAGTTTTGCTTGTCCTTTTGTTAGACCTGTAAGGGTAAACATCTGCTCATTTGCAATGTCAGCACGCTTACTTACGTCGATTAATTTGTAGTAGCCTTCTTTGTCGAAAGCTTCAAACACCTTACTTGGCATTTGATCTACAAAGCTTGATTCACCAAAAATCTGGTGCCACAAACCTTTTTCAGGTTTTTGAACAACTAAACCAACTTGTCTGTTTACTCCGACAAATTTTTGTAATTGTCTTCCTTCTTTTGATTTTGGGAAAACTGGATATTCCACATCTATTGTTTCTGCACAACTTGCTAATAAAGCTATAGCCACAAAAGATAGAAGTAATTTTACGTTTTTTTCTAATTTCATAGTTTTACCGTCTGATTCCTCTCTAAAAATTTAACTGAATGTATTAATTTGAATTTAAAACAACTCTGTCAAATTATTTTTTTAATTTTTTCTGATTTCTTTATTAAAGAAAAGTATTTTAATTTCGTTGATTTTTATACTCTTTCTGTATTCCAAGAATAAAAATATAGAAGCTCCCCATCTCTTAAATCGAATTTTTCTTTAGGGTGACACGCAATTCCATCAGATTTTGCAGCAGCAATGATATCACCACTTCCATGAAACTCTACCAAAGAAAGACCAGTTTTTATTCCGGTAGAATTCAATTTTACAGGAAAAAATTCAGTGAGATTGTGCTTTTTTCTTCTCTCGCCCAGAAAAGGGATTTTTAAGGGGAGATACTCCGAACTCTGAAATAATTTATACAGAAAAGGCTCAATAAATATTTTAAATGCGACTTGAACAGCAAACGGATTTCCCGGTAACGCAAATACAATTTGTTTATTTTGCCCTACTCCAAACCAAAAAGGCTTACCGGGTTTTACTTCAATTTTATGAAAAAGGCAGTCCACATTTTTTTCGGCTAAAATTTTTGGGACATAATCAAATTCTCCCATTGAAACTCCGCCTGTTATAAAAATAATTTCAGAATTTAAGGATTTCTCGATACTTTTAGAAATCTCTTCCGGTATGTCAGGAAGTATTTCTCTTTGAATTGGGGTAATATGAAATTTTTTTAGAAATTCTGTAAGAGTGTATGAATTAGAATCGCGTATTTGCTCCGGTAGAGGATTTGCATTAATCGGAACAATTTCATTTCCTGTAGAAAGGATCGATACTTTTGGAGGTTGAAAAACTCGTACTTTGGTTTTCCCGATACTTGCCAATAAAGAAATAGAAACCGGATTGAGTAAGTGTCCTTTTTCCAAAACCGGCGAATCTTTTTTAATATCCTCGCCTTTTCTTGCAATATTATGAAACGAAGAAATCGAGTCTAACTGAAAATAAACTTCTTCTTTCGATACTACGCTATCTTCAACTTTAATAACCGCATCAAAATTATCGGGGACTCTTGCTCCAGTCATAATCTTAACACTGCCCAACTCAGAAAAAACTCTATCTCCTAAATCACCGGCTTGGACAGTTCCGACTATCTTGAATTTTTTGCCTTTAGAGTAATGTTTAGAAGATACAGCAAATCCATCCATAGCAGAGCGATTGAATGGTGGATAGTTTCTATCAGAAAAACAATCTTCCGCTATCACTCTTCCTGATATTTCATCAATAGAGAGTATTTCAGAATTTAATTGAAAGACTTGAGACTGAATAATTTCTTTTGCTTTTTCTATCTCTATCAACTCTAAGACTCTTTGACCAACTCTCTTGCGGTCATTATTAGCATCTGAAGTCGATTTTCAATATTTCCAACACTTATATCAGGATCATAGTCTAAAGATAAAATTTGAATATTCTGAAATTTCTCTTTAATTGCTTTAATCATTCCTCTACCTGAAATATGATTTGGCAAACATCCAAAAGGCTGAACAATCACAAAAGACTTGACTCCCTTTTTTATCATGGCTATTATTTCCCCAGGTAAAAGCCAACCTTCTCCTGAATTGAAAGCCTGCTCCATAATTCCTTCTACATTATGGCTTAACTCACGAATGTCAGGTTTTGGACTAAAATATATAAAATCTTTTCTTATTTTTTCTACTTTTCGAATATAGTAATTAAATAGAATTCCAAGTAGATAAGACGAAATTCTATCCACTAAAGGGTAGGTATTGAATTTGTGTTTTGCGGCTTCTTCCATATTTACGACTTCTTGTCTAAAAAAATCCAATATAGGGGGGAGCCAAGGCTCCATACCATTTTCTAAAAGATAATTTACTAAGTTATAATTTGCAGTAGGGTGGTAGTTTACTAAAATCTCCCCTACAATACCTACAACTGGCTTCTTAACATTTCTATCGTGAGGAATTTTATTAAATGCAACTACGGCTTCTTTCAATACATTCAACATTGGAGACAGACCTTTCTCAAATGCTTTCATCCCTTTTGTTAAATAATCTTTAAATACCTCTTCTGTTTCTCCCTTTTTTAATTCATAAGGAATAATGCGTTGCCTCATATCGTATAACGCATCTAAATAGAGCATTGCTTGAAGAGCATAAATATTGTATCGTATTCCTAACTTAAATCCAGGGTGAACATCTTCAAGGTCTGTTCCGTTTGTAGCGATAGGTATATCTTCAAAACCGCTTTCGTCTAACGCCTTTCTGACAAGAACAAAATATTGCAAAGCCCGGCAAGCATTACACTTTTTTGAAAGAGCTACGGCGAGTTTATCTCTGTCTTCAGTACTATTTTTTAAAGCAAGCAATAGCTCTCCAGTATTCAACTGTGCCGGAAAACATATATCGTTGTGTACATATTTCTTACCAAGCTCAACTGCTTCTTCATTTGCAGCAGGCACAATTACCAAATTATAGCCTAACTTTTTTCCGATTGTCTGATTGATTACGGAAAACTCGGGATACAGATTGGGAATGATTACCTTTCTTCGTTTTTTATCGGCTTTAGTAAATATGGGTTGTTTTTTTTCTTTAATTTTACTTTGCATTTACTTCTTTTCTCTTTCTTTTATTCTGAATAGTTTCAATAAAAGATTTCACTCGTATTCCAATAGGTCCTCTATTATCGCCTTCATCCAACTTCAAAACCAAAGGCATCTTGTTTCCATTTTCTTTGAGTAGTCTTTCCAATTCGTCGCTAATAATTGCATCATGTCCGCATCCGAAACTAACGACTTGCACTATTTCTAATTTTGGATTCTTTAACGCCATAAGTGCAGCAGAAAAAACCCTTGTGTGAAATTCATTATTCGTGTCAACTCTTACACCTTTCAATTCTACCTTGTCTATTCCAGGCAACGCATTCACTTCAAGTACAGGAATTCCAAGTCTTGTAAAGTGGGTTGAAAGATCGTGGTTAATAAAATGATCATCGTGGTAAGGTCGCCCGACAAGTATCACAGCAAAATCGGTAGAGTCATCTAATGAGTCCAGAACGTCTTGACTTTTATTTTCTAATTCATTTTGAAACATTTGAGTTGCTCTATCTGCATTGCTTATTGCTTTACGAATTATTTTTTCTTTTAAGCCGAGTTTTTCTATTCCATACTTAACAATTTGATTGTCTCTTGACTTTACACTTTCCCATTGAAACGGAGGGTTATCATAAGGAATCCCATGTTTTGTTTCAGGCTCGTCGTTTTTCCTTACAATTTCGCTATACCCTTGGATCACTGGACACATCCAAGAATTTTCGGATGACTTATTTGTTTTTAAAACCTTCAAAATCATAGGATTAAAAATTCTATCTACTTTGTTTGCAATTAAATCCAGTACGTGTCCGTGCACAACTTTTGCAGGCAAGCAAACTGTATCCGATGAAACTGACCCAAGTCCGCTTTCAAACAATTTATAAGAAGTAGAAGTAGAAATATATACGTTGTAGCCGAGAGAGCGAAAGAATGTTTTCCAAAATGGCATACTGTTATAGAATTCCAAAACTCTAGGAATACCTATAGTTTGATTTTTGTCTGTATCGACTTGAACATATTCAAAATCACTGAATAAAAGTTTTTCTCTATAAACAACCATATCAGGGATAGATTTAATTTTTTGTGCTATTGCTCTAACTTTTGCTTTTACTTCGGGAGACTTTGGATCCTCAATAATTTCTCCTTTTTCGCAGCGATTCCCCGTTACGTGATGGGCATTATTGGAAAACTTTACGATAGAGCGATTGCAATTATTGGAGCAAAAAGTACAAATACTTGCAGGCATTTTTTCGTATTGAAAATTTTCTAATTCCTCCCAAGTGATAAACTTAGATTGATAAGAAATGTCTTTTTCTTTTTCTTCTTCAACTTTTTCTTTTGTTAGCAGTGCAACTCCGATAGCTCCCATTTCTCCGGGGTGATCCGGACGAACGATGACCTTACCCGTTTTTTGTTGGAATGCTCGAAGCACTGCATCATTTTTAAAAGTACCACCCTGCACTACAATATTGTCTCCGAGTATGGCTAAATTAGAAATTCTAAGTACTTTTGTAAGAGCGTTCTCAACTACCGACCTACAGAGTCCGCCCATAATATCATTTATACTTTTGCCATTTTTTTGCTCAGTGATAATAGATGAGTTCATAAAAACAGTACACCTTGAACCCAATTTAGAGGGCTCTTTCGAGCTAAACGCAAGATCTGCCATTTCTGCGATAGGGATTTTTAACGATTTAGAATAATTTTCCAAAAATGATCCACAACCAGCACTACAAGCCTCATTCAAAAGGAAGTTAGTCGGAATCCCATTGTGTACAAAAATTGCTTTCATATCCTGACCACCTACATCAAGAATGAAACTAACGTCCGGACAAATTTTAACTGCTGCCTTAGTATGTGCAACCGTCTCTACCGTATGATAATCTACATTAAACGCATTGGCAAAAAGCATTTCACCATAGCCAGTAGAACCTGCACCCAATACTTTTAATGCAACTCCCCTCGATTCATATTTTTTTCTTAGATCGAGTAGTCCTCTTTTTACAACATCGATTGGCTCACCATCGTTATTTCTATAATACTTATCTACTAAATTCCCGCCTTCATCTAAAAACACAAACTTACTTGTAGTGGAGCCTGCATCTATACCAATATAAATACCCAACTCATGAGGAGGGCTATCAAATAAATTGTCAGCGTAGGAGCGAAAAGTCGGTAGAGCGTATTGTGTTTTGAATTCGTTAAATTCTTCTTCTGATTTAAAAAAAGAATTATTCAATTGTCCATCTTTTGGAGTGATGGCTCGAATCGGATTTTTCAGAGCTTCTAAGTTTCCTTTTTTATAGAGCGATTCTCTATCGCTAAACATGTCAATTGTAGCTAAAGCTGCACCATAAGCCACTAATACTTCAGGATGATCGGGCACAATCACCATTTCCGGGGTTAAGCTCAATCTTTCTATAAATACTTCGATTAGCGCCTTATTAAAGGTCAAGGGTCCTCCTTCAAAAATCACAGGCCCCTTGATCTCCATTCCCTGTGCAAGTCCACCAATGGTTTGCTTAGCGATTGCATGAAACACGGAAAGTGCAATATCGTCTTTGGAAACACCTTGATTTAAAAGCGGCTGTATGTCTGTTTTTGCAAATACTCCACATCTTCCCGAAATATCATAAGTTCTCTTTCCGTTCAAAGCGTATTGACCAAATTCCTCTGGTTGAACTTTTAATAAATCTGCAATTTGATCTATAAAGGCACCTGTCCCACCCGCACAACTACCATTCATTCTCATATCCGATACAATAGTCTGACCGGTTGACTCTTCTTTTGTAAAAAAGATTAATTTTGCATCCTGTCCACCCAGCTCAATAGCTGTCTTTACATCGGGGTATTTTCTTTTGATAACTATACTATTCGCTACAACCTCTTGAACAAAAAATACTCCCAAAGTCCTTGCTATTTCGATTCCACCACTTCCACAAATTGCAATTCTAAAGTTATGGTTTGGGTAATGGTCGTGAGCTGAGTTTAATATATCATAAACAGTCTCTACTTGAGAGGCATTATGTCTTATATAACGATGGTAAATTACTTTATCAGTACTATTAGGCTCTATGATTGCAATTTTAACTGTTGTTGAGCCAACATCAATTCCGACTAAAAGGGTATTATCCATCTTTTATTTTCCACCTAAATCAATGTAATATATTTTGGAATGATTCTATATTCACTCTTAAAATAAAGAAATTCTTGGCAAGCAAATATCATAGTTTTTTCGTATAATGATTTTGATAAAAAAATAAACCTCAAATAGTCAAAATATTTTTTTTAAAATTTGTTTAGTCGAAATAGAATTTAGAACTTGCGACATAAATCTTCAAGAAGACTTACTTCAAATATTGGTTTACTTCTTTGATATAGCTTCTTTGTCGAAACAATACAAATCCGAGTAATACCACGAATAATACTAACGCAAGCAAATACACAAGATTCAGACTTTTTAGCCTGGATTCTTCTTCAGAAATTGCTTTTATACTTTCTAAATGAGAAATAAGTAAGTAGAATTTATCAATATTAGGATAAGATTTTCTCGCGTCTTTTCGGATTTCAGAAATTAGGGTCGCTGCTTCTTCTTTTGACAGCTTAGAAACTACCGGATAAATATCCGACTCCGATAGATTTAAAAATTCTCTATAATCCAATTTTTTTTTTGATTCAGAAAATACAGAGTTCTGAAAAAATAAAATACCTACAAAAAAAATACTAATAACTTTCATTCTATATATCCTAATTTATCCTTCCATTCCTGTAAATAAGGAATTTTTACCTTTGACAAATAGATCCCGATTAAGATGGAATATAAAGAAAAAATAGCGCAAACAGTTCCTAAGGTTATTATCAAAAGATTGTCGTTCTCAATAACATCATTCCTGAAAAACAAAATTGATATAGGAGAGAAAAATAAAACTGCAAGAGAAAAAAATATATACTTTAATACTGCAAAGGGAGGAGTTTGAGCTTTGATTCTTTTTTGAATTCCCACAGGAGCATCACTATATACAGAAAAAATATCCGGTTTACCAAAATTTAAAACGGGTTTAGAGTTTGTTCTCATCTTTTAGCCATTCCTTTAAAATTTCTTTTCCTCTAAAAATATAACTTTTCAAAGTATTCATTTTTAAATTCATTCGCTCTGAAATTTCCTTATAGGACATTTCTTCAAAATAATACAACAAAAGTGGTTTCTTATACAATGATGGCAATTCAGAGAGCATATCTCGAATCCTATCTCTTAACTCTTCTTTAATAAAATGAAATTCAGGTGTTACAGAATTTTTTTCTTTAGTCAGCCTCTCGTTGGAGCTTAACTTCATAGAATCTAAGTCTTCATGTTTTGTTAAAGGTACTTCTATATTTTTTCTATATCTTCTTATAATTTCATTTTGTGCAATTTTATACACCCAAGTTGAAAATAAAGCCTCTCCCTTGAAAGTAGAAAGTTTTTCAAAAGCTCTTGTAAATACTTCCTGTGTTAAATCTTCTGCTTCATCAGTGTTTCCGATAGATTTCATGGCCTGAGAAAACACCATGCCTTGATATTTATCCATCAAAATATGAAATTCTGAATAATGTCCTGAAAGAACTTTTTGAATTGTCTCCCAATCTTTCGGATTGCAGAGATTCTTTGGCTCTTGGACTACGGACGAAGTTTGTAGTAAGTCAATAGACCTAAGCCAATCGCTAATGGAACTAACCCTCCTAACATGGCAAGGGATTTTCCCAAAACCACGATAAATACTACAGATAAAGCAAAACCTGTAAACGTCAACAAAAGTCCAACAAAAAAGGAAAGCATCCTAATGTCAAAAAATACCGGCTTGTACAAATTAGACCGAATTAATTCTATTTTTTCTTTATGATTCCAGTAAAATAAGAAAAAAAGTAATGTACAACCAAAGACAATCCCAACGATTGGAACAGAAAATAACACAAACTTGTACCCATTTTCTATTCCTCCTGCAGCAATCGCTTCATGAAGAAATTTTAGATTTTTGTTTAACTCCTCTAATTCCGTAGGAGTCATTAGAGTTAAACTTTTTCCGTAGATTTTGTGTTTTTAAAATAAGGAAATTGCTTTTCTATTCCCGGTCTTTTGGATAAATTTCTATACCATACTTTATCAGAATAACTTTCTTTTAAAAAGCTCAACTTTGGTTTGATTTTATCTTCTTTTATTTTAATAGTTTTCATTTTATTACATCCCACCCTTACATAGAGGAAATCTTTTCTAATTCTCTAAATAGATTTCACTTTTATAATTTCGGTAAAATTCTTTGTACAGAACATAATTTTTTACCCCTATTATTTCTACAAGGGTAAAGACTCCTTACTTTAAAAATTCTTTTTCAATAAAGCTATTTTAGAATTTGTATTCGTGTGCTACCTCTTACTTGGTATCCTTTTATTGCTCGTAAATTCTGCTTGAAGTCGATTATTTCGACAACGGCAACACATAAAATAGAATTGCAAAAAAATGACATATACTCCCCCCAAGCACAAATAAATGCCAGATCGCATGATTGAACGGCAACTTATTCCAAGCATAAAAAATAACACCTAAGGTATAACTCAAGCCCCCACTCACAAGCCAGACCATTCCACCAAATCCAATCGCCCTACGAATGTCGCCTAACGCAAACAAACAAAGCCAACCCATTATAATATACACAACTACCGAAAGAACACTAAATCTACCGGGCAACACTGCCTTTATAGCTACACCTGTTAGTGCAAGCCCCCAAATTATTCCGAATAAAATCCAGCCTGTGTTGGAATTCTCTCTAAGGCTGACCAAAGTAAATGGAGTGTATGTCCCAGCAATGAGTAAATAAATGGCTGCGTGATCAATTATTTTAAAAACTTGTTTTGTTCTCCAATGGTAAATACCATGATAAAGTGTAGAGGCAAGATAAAGCATTACCAATGTCGCTCCATAAATAGCAGAGCTGACGACCCTCCACACATCACCGTATATTGCAGCAATAGTAACAAGGATAGAAAGCCCTGCGATACTTAAACCCCCTCCTATTCCATGAGTGACTGCATTTGCAATTTCATGCCCCATAGAGTACTCACGAATAATTTCAATAATTTCCTGAATTTTTTCTTGAGGTATAAATTTTTCGGGTTCAACTTTCTCTCTGAATTTTTTCGCTTTTATTTTAGAATGCAATTTATTGCTATCAGAGAATTCTTTTTTATTCAAAACATTTCTTTTATAAGAGGTGTTGCTTTTTTTCGTAGAATTTTTTTGTACCATTTCATGGCTCCTGATTCCCGGCCTATTTACCATAAAATTTTTTATAAATATAGAGTAAAGTTTTTAATTAACGCTGTTTGTTATGGAGGTAAATTAAATTTTGAGCACTTGAAATTATTACTTAATCGCATTAATCTTTTCTTTTGAAAACAAATCAGCAGTATATTTCTCGTACAACTCAAACAAGAACTCCATGCGTTTTGCTTCACTTGTAAACGGCTTTGAACGGTAGGCAGAGTCCACTGCTTTGTCCAATTCTTGGTGTGCTTTCGTTAGTTTTGGTGGCATGGAGAGAGGATCATACAAAGTAGCAAGGGAACTAATATCTCCCAAATTTTTACCGAGTTGGCTTGCTTCACCTTTAGTTTCTCTCCTAAGAATAGAGAGGGATTGAAATTCCTCTCTAACGTCTAACACGCGTTGGGCGCAAGTTTCAATGGCTTTGGTTTGCTTCTCATTTAGATTACTTGGAAACGGATAATTATTGTAACCCAATGTATTAGAGTAGCGAATATCACCTTTTAGCCTCCCGCAAACATTTTTAATCCAAACATTGTGCATAAGAGAGGAAATAATTCCAAATTCATAAAGACCCGCGTCTGGCAAAATAAAAGAAGAATAACTGGCAATAACCTCTTTAGGCAAAAAACCAATGGGAATGTATTTTCTAAATTCTGAGGAGACAACGGGAATCATTTGGTAATCCGTTTCTGGTTGTCGATCTTCCATAAAAAGAGTAGGATATTCTGCCCATTTTCTTGTTGCTGGTTTTTTACTGCCCGCTCGAAACTTTTTTACATTATCGACTCTCTTTTTTATCTCAGGATTTTCTTTAATATCTTTGGGAGTTGCCTCCTTCAACCAAAGACAATATCTATGATAGGAATTGATCAACTCATCAGAACCAATAAATATCCTTACTAAACGGGCTTGCTCAGGGTATTTTTGAACGAATCCATTCTTTTCTTCCTCTGTGAAAAATAGAAAATTTCCATCATCAATTGCCGCATTTCCTTTCATCATCTTTGGAACTTTTTGAATTGGATTTGTTTGTGGTTCGATAAAAATATCTTTTCCTTCTAACAAAAATGGATTGATCCGAGTGACAATTTTTTGCATAGCTTCACTTGTAACAGTTTCATATTCAAACAATCTTTTTTTTGAAATCTCAAAATTTGCAAATCCAATAATTACGCAATAGACTGCTGCCTTGCCCCTTGCTTCATTACTCCACTTGAATGTCTGGTGTGCAAAATGGATTTTTATATTTTCTTGCGTTATTAATGTTTTCCACAAAGAAGAAATTTGTATTCCCTGTGCAATGGAATTGGTTGAAACAAATCCAACTGAGATTTTTTTATTATGGATATACTTCGCCGCCTTATAGTACCAACATGCTACGTAATCTAATACGCCAATGTTATTGACTCCGTGGAATACGATCTCGGTATCTTCTTTTTGCCTATCTAATTGACTGCGTGATCCCACAAACGGTGGATTTCCCAGTATATACGAATAATCAGAGACAAGATGTATCTTGTCCCTACTGTATTCGACTTTACCGGACACTTCCTTTTTGCCCATGTCGTAAAAGTACGTTTCTATAATCCTAGGTCTTAAAAGAATACCCCAATCTGTTCTAAGAGCGTTGGCATGAACTATATTTGCTGCTTTCTGCAAAGGAAGTCTCAAAAAATACATTCCAAATTCTTTGCTTAGTTTTTGATTCATCTGGTGGTCTATTAGCCACATTGCTACCTCAGCCACTCTCGCGGGAAATTCTTCAATTTCAATTCCATACATCTGATCTACGTCAATCAGTACTACGGTTTTGATATTCGTAAACATTTCTTTCTTGCTTAGTATCTTTAATACTTCGATTTCTAATAACCGTAATTCTCTATACGTGATTACTAAGAAGTTACCACAACCACAAGCTGGGTCTAGAAATTTTAAATTCCCCAACTTTTTATGAAAGTCGATTAACTTATTACGATTCCCCTTAACAGAGTCAAACTCTTCATAAAGTTCATCAAGAAAAAGTGGTTCAATTAATTTTAAAATATTTTTCTCGCTAGTGTAATGCGCTCCTAAATTTCTTCGCTCTTCTTTGTTCATTACCGCTTGGAACATCGAGCCAAAAATAGCGGGAGAAATCAAACTCCAGTCCAAGTGGCAACATTCCAATAACGCATAACGCATTTTAGAATCGAAGCTGGCAATGGGTAAAACTTCCTCAAACAACTTTCCATTTACGTACGGAAATTTATTTAATTGCTCATCAATATTTTTAAATCGTTTTTCTTTTGGTGTATTTAAAACTTGAAATATTTCATGTAACTTTGCGGCGAGGTCAGAGCCGTCTTCATTTGTTCGTTGCTCTATGTAGTCTTGGAACGCTTGTTTCTCAAAAATCATAGTATCTTCTGCAAATAAACAGAATAAAACTCTTACTAGATACACTTCTAATGGATGCTCCGTATATCCAATATCCTTTAAACGATCATGGAGTTTACCCATTAGCTCGGCGGCTTTGATATTTACAGGGTCTTGCTCTTCATAGATTTTTTGCTCGTAGCCTGCAATAAAAGCAAAGTGTTGGACATTATTTGTTAAATCACTCAGTTTGAACTCAACAACTCTTTCATCGGAGGAAGTCGGCTGTAGGCTTTCTAAATCATACAAACGAAAATTTGTAAAGTCAGAAACTAAAATATATCGGGGCAATTCATTATCCTTTAATCCAGGAAAATAGCCCTTAGCCTGTTCATGGGCTTTATTCAAATCTTTGCCTTTTGATTTGAATTCAATTAGAATTTTCCCTTTCCATAAAAGGTCGATAAATCCTTGTTTGCCGCTTTCATCTTTTACATTTAATTCAAATGTTGCAACTCGCCTTCTATTGATCCCGAACACATGGAAGAACGCATCCATAAAAGACTTCGCCTCGGCTCTTTCATTAAAGTCATTTTCCCATTCTTTAGAAAACTGAACTGCTCGTTCTTTAATTTCATTCCAACTTAATGCCATATTACCTACTATCTAATTTTGAACAAATATCCAATTTTCATCTATTGTAAAAATATAAAAACCTTATTTTTTCCTTGTTCTGTGTCAAGATGATTTTGTTTGAAGCACCTGAGACCAAGACAGAATAATTGCCAACTCAATATATCAAATATATTATTTAGTTCAATTGCAATAATGACTCTCTCAAAAATTAATATAGTATTTTTGAAAAATCCTTGACATACTATACCCCACTATGGTATAATGCAATTATGAAAGAAGCACTGACTCAATTTCAAATAGAAGGGATGACCTGCACTGCTTGTTCAAACCGAATTGAAAAAAACCTGAATAAAATTCCCGGTATAAAAGCAGAGGTCAATTTCGCTTCTGAAAAAGCTACGATCCACTTTTTAGACGGAAAAAAAGATATTGCTTTAATAGAAAAAGCGGTAGAAAAAACCGGCTATAAGGCTCGAGAAATTGTATCAAACTATAGATCAGAGATTTCAAAAAAAAGAGAACTCCTTTTTAAAAAAGAGTTAGGGTTTTTTATTTTTTCTGCAATACTTACAATTCCATTAATGATTCCAATGTTTACCATGTTTTTAGGAATCCATTTTTCTATACCAGCACTCATCCAATTGATCCTTGCAACCCCTGTACAATTTATTGCAGGATTTAGATTTTACAAAGGTGCCTTCTATTCTTTGCGATCTAAGTCAGCCAATATGGATGTGTTAGTTTCACTTGGAACTACAATGGCTTACTTATTAAGTCTGTATTACACCATTTATGGAGATATAAATTCCCACTTATATTTTGAAGCGAGTGCTACAGTGATTACTTTGGTTCGATTAGGAAAGTTACTCGAGGAGCGCGCAAAAGGAAAAACATCTTCTGCCTTAGAGGAGCTAATCAGACTTCAACCTAAAAATGCAAGTGTTATTCGAAATAGTGAAATTTTGAAAATTTCCACAGACGAAATACAAGTTAAGGATATTTTTTTAGTGAAGTCCGGTGAAAGCATTCCTGTGGACGGAATTATTTTAGAAGGTAGCTCTTCTTTGGATGAGTCCATGCTCACAGGAGAAAGCATTCCCCGACCAAAAACTATAAACGATAAAGTATTTTCAGGTACACTCAACTTAAACGGTTTATTAAAAGTACAAGCCACTGAAGTTGGAGAAAAAACCTATCTATCTAAAATCGTACAGCTTGTTACAGAAGCTATGGAGTCAAAAGCACCAATCCAAAAATTTGTAGATAAAATTTCAGAAATTTTTGTGCCCACTGTAGTTTCAATTGCAGTGATTACATTTCTTGGTTGGTACTTTTATTCAGGAGATTTGAATAGCTCTATAATAAATGCAGTTTCTGTTTTAGTGATTGCTTGTCCTTGTGCTTTGGGTTTGGCTACTCCAACTGCAATCATGGTAGGGAGTGGAAAAGGCTCTGAACTCGGAATATTAATCAAAGACGCTACATCTTTAGAAAAAATCGGGTCTGTGCAAACCATGGTATTTGATAAGACAGGAACGATTACGGAAGGAAATTTCACTGTAAGTAAAATGGAAAACTATTCAAATAGGACAGAGACTCAAATCTTAGAAATTCTTTCTACTCTTGAACAAGGCTCTACCCATCCTCTGGCACTCTCTATTTTAAATTACGCAAAAGAGAAAAGCATTCAACTCTTGGAAGTTAGTGAGTTTCATAACTACCATGGAAAAGGAACGTCCGGTATCATAAACGGGAAAAAATATTTCTTAGGCTCAAAACTATTTATTACAGAAAATACAAAACAATTTAGCGACCCGAAGAAAGAATTTTCTGGGACAAGGGTTTACCTTTCCGATGAAAATAGTCTATTAAGTTTAGTTTATCTTAAAGATGAAATCAAAAAAGATGCACTCTTCTCTATTCAGATTATCCAATCTATGGGTATTACTCCCATAATTTTATCTGGAGATATTAAAGAATCAGTAGAAAAAACTGCCTCCGAGCTTGGAATCACAAAATATTTATACCAAGTTTTACCCGAAGAGAAAGCAAATAAGATTAAAGAATTAAAACAAAACAATACTCTCGTAGCAATGGTAGGAGATGGTGTAAACGACTCTGTTGCTTTGGCTGAGGCAGATATTGGATTTACTCTCGGCTCTGGATCTGGTGTGGCTATTGAAACAGCTGATGTAACCCTAATTAAAAATACTTTGATTTCAATTCCTGTAGCAATCCAATTATCCAAAAGCGTAATTCAAAAAATTAAACAAAATCTTTTCTTTGCATTTTTTTATAATATAATAGGAATACCTTTAGCTGCGCTTGGTATGTTAAACCCTATGATAGCTGGTGCAGCTATGGCTATGAGTTCCGTATCTGTGATTACAAATAGCTTATTATTTAAAAGATGGAAACCAAAACTAAAAGGAGTAAACTTATGAAAACTTTAGAACTCAACGTAAACGGAATGAGTTGTGGGCATTGTGTGAATACAATCACGAAATCTTTAAAAGCCTTAGCGGGAGTGAAAGAAGTTGAGGTTTCACTTCTCAATAAAAAGGTAAGTGTTTCTTTTGAAGAAAATACAGTGCAAGCTGAAAAGATAAAGGAAAGTATTGTGGATGCAGGGTACGAGGTTGCCTAAGACTTATAATCTTCAAAATAAATTAGGTCGGCACGTAGATCGTAAAAATAAATCCGACATTTTAAAAAGGATTAAAAGAATAGAAGGGCAAATACAGGGAATTCACAGGATGATCGAAAGCGACAGGTATTGCCCGGATATTCTAACTCAAATCAATGCGGCAAAATCTGCGCTTGAATCTATGGCAATGGTTTTAATAGAAGACCACGCAACACACTGCATTGTCTCAGATATTCAAAAAGGAAAAAGTAATTCTGCAATAAGCGAGTTAATGAAAATCTTAAAAGGATTTAATCGAATATAAAATTTTGCCTCGGGAGGGAATCGGCTTTCAAATAAATTCCTCCTGAATTTATTTTACAGCCCGGCTCGGTCGCTTTGCAAGCCTTCGATTCCTAATTTATTTTTAGTTGGAAAGTTTTGCCTCGGGAGGGAATCGAACCCCCACTCTCAGTTCCGAAGACTGATGCTCTATCCGTTGAACTACCGAGGCTTATTTTTTTTACTTTTTTACCAATGAAAATTTAGTAATTGTTTTGAGTAGATAAATTTTTTGTGGACAGATAAACCCTTACTGTCAATCTGAGCACAATCTATTGACAAGGATTATAAAAGATGGAGTGGGAAAAAATTCTTCGGGATGCGGTAAAAGACAACTCTATAAAAGAGCTTCATCTCAGAAAGGTGCCAACATTAAAAACCTGCGAAGACTGGAAACAGGTTTATGAAGTAGGGTTGGTAGATCATAAAACGAAATACGCCCACTACAAAGGTGGACTTGTAAAATACGGTGATAGACTTTTTTTTGTAAATGATCAAAGACTTGAAGCTCTTTCCCCATTCCGTTCATGGAATTTCAAAACTAAGATAAAAATTACCGATATAGAAAAATAATTTCTTATCGAATCAATTTAATAATCAGATTCAACTTTTCTGAAATTGTAATTACATCCCCTATTTTATTTTTATCGATCAATATTGCAACAGGGCTAATCTCCTCTATTACAATTCTCTTGCCTTTGATTTGCCCCATAAGCAATTCCATTACAATCGAGTCACAAGTTTTTAATAGAACACAATCTTCGGTGATTGTTACAATCGGTAAATTTTCGCCCCAATCTTGAAATAAAAACAATAGGTTCTGTGCAAGTTCAGCTTTATTAGACTCTCGTAAGAACTGGATAAATTGTTTTGAGTCATAACCCAAAAGAATTCCTTGTTGAAATGCTTCCTTAGTTAAGGTAAATGTATATACTCGATCAAAATCTTTTAATTCTGTAAACGCCTTCAGCAAATGAATTCCTATCATAGAAACTTTTTCAGGAAAAGCAATGATAGTGAAATCAGGATTGATCATGATTCCACCTTTTTCTGTGTGGCGATTGATTGATTTAGATTGAAAGAAATTTTTTCCTAAATCAGAAAGAGATAGATTTCTTGAAGGATACTCAACTTCCAATAAACCAAATAGATGAAGATAAAAAATTGCAGAGATAATATCTCTTCTTAAATCACTCAAGTCTGCTTCAAAATTTTTAATCTTAAAACCGGGCGACAAGATCAAATGATCCCGAACTATAATAGAAAATATTACCGAAATATTTACATTTCCATAATCAAGAATCAAACTAACGCATTTGTCCAATATTAGCTTATCGTACAAAGGCACTTCCATAGCAGAAAAAACTTCAGGAGGATTGACTCGCTTTGCTCTTGCTTCGTTTGCTTCATGGATAACCATGTTCATAACTTCAAAAATATCTTTTTTTTGAAATTCGTCGATTTCTCCGATTAAAACAACTCCTTCACCTTTGATGTCAACATATCCGAGTAGTTTCAAAATCGGTAAAATTAATTCTATTTGATATACTTGCCCTTTTTCAGGAAATATATCTATATCCATTTTGAGCAAGTCTTGCTCTGTTCTTTTGTTATCAGATTGTTTTATTTTACCTGACTTCGCGAGATTGATACCTTTTCGTGAAATAAAGGACACCATCTTCTTAATATTTAAAAAGAAGTCTAAATCATTCTTTGCAATTTTTTCTTGTTTCTGTTTAGTTCCCTTTTTTACGGCTTGAAGAATTGGATTGTCTTGAAGATGGCCAAGGATTTCTTTAGGAATTACAATAACGCGTATAAACCTATCTTCAATAAAATACACATCTGTGACTAAATGTCTAGCCAACAGCACCGGAATCACTTGTTCAAATTTTCCTCTGTTTACATGTATGTAGTTTCTAATAGTTTCTGCTTCTACAATCCCTCCATGTAAGAATATATTTCTGAGAGTTTCCCTTTCTAATTCACTTAATGAGTGAATGTTCGCTTGAATATTTTCACTGCTTATCGCTGCCTTGTACAACTCTTCACTTGAAAATTTCTTCTTTAATGAAAGTAGTTTAATCCAATGCGAATCAATTTCTTCTTCGGTTAATTTAGAAAGAATTTTATCGAGAGAAATTTTGTATTTTTCACTTTTTACATTTTGTTCAATTTTTACACTTTGTGCAATTTCTTCATAAGCGTGGTATTTATCTAAATTATTGGTTAGCCTTTCTCGATTTTTTCTTTGGTAAACAAGGCAATATTTTCGCAGAACATTTAGTTCCATTTCTGCGTTTAAAGGAGGAAGAGTAGTTTTTCGAACAATTTCACCAAGAGTGAGAACATTTTTATTTTTTAAAATAGAAGTATAAATTGTTACTTGAATCGGAGTTAATTTTTCCAAAACTCCTTTCAAAAAAAATTCATCCGAAAATGCCTCGGTTAATTGTTTAATCGAAGTCTTCTTGTCTTTTCCTGAAAACTTTTGCAAATTCCAAAGAACTGCAGCTTTTTTCAGTTCAGGTAAGTCAAGTTTCTCAAGTTCCTGAATTAAAGTTCCGTCTTTTTCCATAAACCTGTTACATCTGGGTTAAGTGACCAATAATCCAAATATAATGTGTTTTGTAAACAAAATTTTATTTTTTGCACTAATTCTATAGTTGCAAAATCCATGTTTTGTTTTTACTTTGAAACCTATATGAATTCAATTTTTGACAAAATCAAATTTGGTATAAACGGCAGTCTAAGACTAATCAACTCAAGTGCAGTATTTACTACAAAAGCCGGTTCTATTTTAAAAGAGCTTTTACTCTCCGGTTCAACCTCTAATATTCCTGTAAAATTAAGAGAGGCATTTGAAGAGCTTGGAGCCACTTATATTAAATTGGGGCAGTTTATCGCATCGGCACCTTCTCTTTTTCCCGAAGAATATGTGAATGAAATGCAGAAATGCTTAGATAGCGTTCGTCCGGTCAGTTTTCCCGAAATCAAAAGAATTATAGAATTTGAATTAAAAGGAAAAATTTCAGATTGCTTTCAAAGTATAGAAGAGACTCCAATTGCATCTGCATCCATTGCTCAAGTTCACGGAGCTATAACTAAAGACGGGCTTGATGTAGTCATAAAAGTTCAAAGACCGGATATTGAATCCATTCTTGAAACAGATTTAAACTTAGTATATATTATTTTTCTCGTTTTAGATAAAATTATCCCTGGCTTGAACAGGTCAGGCCTTCTCGATATGGTGAAAGACTTCCAAGCCTCTATTTTAAAAGAAATCGACTTTATCCAAGAAGCAAAAAATATTGAAGAGTTTGAATCTTATCTGTTAAAGAATGGAGAGAATCGAGGAAAGGTTCCAAGAGTTTACCACAAACTTTCAACCAAAAAAATTTTGACGATGGAAAGACTCTATGGAATTCCATTAACCGACGTAAAAAAACTTCGCATGGTTGTAAAAAATCCAAGACAAACTTTAACAGACGCTCTCGACATATGGTTCAAATCCCTTTCCTCTACAGGTTTTTTTCATGCTGATGTACACGCAGGAAATTTGCTTGTATTAAAAGATGGAAAAATTGGCTTTATCGACTTTGGTATTGTAGGCAGAATTTCTAAGAAAGTTTGGTCAGGCTTGATGGTATTTATGGAGGGGCTTGGACTAAACAATACAGACAAAATGGTCTAAGGATTAGTTGACATGAATGGAACTGCTGAGGGAATCGATCAAAAAAAATTTTCAAGCGAGCTTTCGGAAATTTTTGACAAGTTAAACGAAGTAGCTATAGATTTTCAAATGGGCGACTTTAATGCGGTCAATGAAAGAGAACTAAACAAAATCATGTTCGACTTAAACGAAATCACCAAGAGAAATGGCTTAAAAATTCCTAGGGAATTTGCACTACTTATAAAACAATTACTCTATTTTGATAGATACGTTAGATCCCTTGCGCCCGACATAGATTTGTTTCGGAACCCTAAACTATTTTTAAAAGGATAGTTGAAGAAAACCGTTTGGAACAGACACGCTTATCCCCAAACTAAATCATAAAATTTTCTTATTTTTTAGCTAAATTTTACAAATTCAGTATAAATGACTAACTATCTTTACTAAAATTTATCTTGACAAAAAGAATTTTTTAGTAGATATTCAAAGAATGTTCAGCACGAAGAAAAAAGACAAAATTCTAGCAAATATCCAAAACTTTGCAGAATCGCTTCCCGTTACTGCAAAGGACAAAGGGTATCTTTTGGATGCTGTAAATGATATAGTAGAAGAAATTTCTATTGTTAAAATCGAAAAAGTAAACTCTTCCGATATTAAATTATTAATCTTAGAAATGAGAGAAGGATTTAAAAGAGTTGATGAAAGATTTGCTTCTAGCGAAAAAATTATGAACGAAAGATTTATATCTTTTGAAAAAAGATTCGAAGCAATTGATAAGAGATTTGAAGCAGTTGACAAAAGATTTGAAACTATGCAGTGGTTGTTAGGGCTTGGGTTTACATTTTTAACTATTATAGTTACAATTTTTGGTTATATCAAACCTCAAAGCTAATCAAAATTCTTACTTTTAGAAAATTTGAGTAGAGCTATTATTTCTTTACTAAAGCACTTAGAATTTCTTGTCTTTTTTTATCTTTTTGGAATTCGTTTAGAACAAGCCATTCTCTTTTAATATCTTTTTCCGAGATACCTTTTGCTTTAGCAAATTTTTTTAATAATTTCACAGTTTTTTGATTCATAAAATCCACTGAATTTGCTCTTTTATTCAAAGTCAAATGAAAAATGACCTGACAGAAAAAAATAAAATTCAATATCGTCTATGCAGTATGAAAAAAGAAATCAGCGATCGCTATGAGCCTAATTCAGTAGAGGAAAAATGGATTCTATATTGGGAGAAAAATTCAAGTTTTCTTCCAAATAAAAATTCAAAAGAAACTTTTTCTATAGTGATTCCTCCACCGAATGTTACCGGTACATTGCATATAGGACACGCACTCAACCACACGATTCAAGACATAATTATTCGTATCGAAAGAAAAAAAGGAAAGAACACTGTTTGGGTTCCCGGCATGGATCATGCAGGGATTGCCACCCAAGTAGTTGTAGAAAGAGAGCTTGCAAAGGAAGGGAAGAAAAGATTAGATTTTACTCGTGAAAATTTTCAAGAAAAAGTCTGGGAGTGGAAAAGAAAATCAGGAGGACAAATTACTCATCAGCAAAAGAAGTTAGGCGAAAGCGTAGATTGGTCACAAGAACGATTTACTATGGATGCAGGTCTTTCTAAAGCAGTTATAAAAGCATTTACATCTCTTTATGATGAAGGATTAATATACAGGGGAGAAAAATTAATTAACTGGAGTCCAAAAGCAAAGACTGCTATTTCGGATATTGAAGTAGAATTTAAAGAAGTTCAAGGAAAACTTTATCATATTCGATATCCTATTAAAAACACAAAAGAATTTGTAGTTGTTGCAACCACCAGACCCGAAACCATGCTTGGAGATGTTGCAGTTTGCGCTCATCCTGAAGACAAACGTTATGCGAAACTGAAAGACTCTGTATTGGAGCTACCACTTACTAACAGAGAAATTCCACTCCTTTTCGACTCTTTTGTGGACAAGGAATTTGGAAGTGGTCTTGTAAAAATAACTCCTGCTCACGACTTTAATGACTATGAAGCCGGACAACGATTAGGTTTAAAACCTATCAATATATTTCACCCGGATGCTACAATAAATGAAAATGGAGGAAGTTACTCCGGTTTAGATAGATTTGAAGCAAGAAAGAAAATTGTTTCAGATTTAGAAAAATTAAACCTAATAGAAAAAATTGAAGACCACACTCATTCCGTTGGACACAATCAAAGAGGGGGTGATATTATCGAACCTTATCTTTCTACACAATGGTTTGTAAAAGTTGAGCCTTTAGCAAAAAAGGCTATTGATGCAGTCCGGTCCGGTAAGATTGAATTTATCCCCAAGATGTGGGAGAAGACATATTTTGAGTGGATGGAAAATATTAAAGACTGGTGTATTTCTCGTCAACTTTGGTGGGGTCATAGAATTCCTGCTTGGTATTGTGTTGGAGATGAACAGTGTAAATTAGAATGCAAATCGCCTATCGTATCCGAAACTCCACCTGAAAAATGTCCTCATTGTGGGTCGAAAAATCTAAAACAAGACGAAGATGTTTTAGATACTTGGTTTTCTTCTGGGCTTTGGCCTTTCTCTGTTTTTGGATGGCCGGAAAAAACAGATGAGTTAAAAATGTATTATCCAAATTCTATTCTTGTTACTGCTTTTGATATTATCTTTTTCTGGGTAGCCAGAATGATTATGTTTGGATTAAAATTTATGAACGATGTACCTTTCAAAAAAGTAATCATTCATAGTCTTGTAAGAGATAAATCAGGAAAAAAATTCAGTAAGTCACTCGGCAACACTGTTGACCCTCTTGAGATGATGGCAATCTACGGAACAGATTCTTTTCGATTTTTCTTAGCTGCAACATTACCTGAGGGAAAAGATATTTTATTCGATGAAAAACGTCTCGATGGTTACAGATCGTTTGCAAACAAAATATGGAATTCCTCCAGATTTATAGTTATGAGTTTATCGGAAAATTTTACAATCAAGGATCTTTCTAAAGAAAATTTAGAATCTTCTGATTTATGGATACTTCACAGATTTAACCTATGCCTTGAAAAATATGAAAAATCTTTTTCTGAATATAGATTTTATGAAATGGCAGATTCAATCTATCAATTTTTTTGGGGAGATTTTTGTGATTGGTATATTGAGCTGACAAAAAGTAGAATCTATGGAAAAGAGAGCTTGCAAAGTAAGGAGCTTGCCGAGCAAGTTTTAGTTCAAACCTTGCTCGCCGGGCTTTGCTTACTGAACCCGATGATGCCTTTTATCACAGAAGAAATTCACTCTATTTTCTCCGACAAGAATTTAGCCAACAAAGAATGGATAAAAAAATTTACTGTAAATGATTTTAATAGTATTAAAAAAATAGATCTGCTTCAAGAGATTGTAGGAGAAGTTAGGCGAACTCGCTCTGAGTTAAATGTTCCATTAGACAAAAAATGTAAAATTATCTTAAAGTCTATTGATCCGCTTGTTAGAGAATTAGCAATTGAGGAAAAAGATTCTATTCTTCAATTAGCCAAAGCCGAATCTTTGGATATTTTTCATAACCACGATATATCCAAGTCAGATTCAGTGATACCATTTTCTAAAGGAGAGATTATTTTACCTCTTTCCGGCATTATGGACTTTGAAAAAGAAAAGCAAAGATTAAAAAAAGAAGATGAGTCTATTAAAATTGAAATTTCAAAAATACAAACGAAGCTGACAAATGCTCAATTTTTAGAAAAAGCAAAACCGGAAATCATTGACAAAGAAAAGGAGAAGCTCAAAGTTTTACAAGATAAGCTCTTTACAATTCAAGAAGGATTCAAAAAATTTGAAACTTAAAGTTCTTTTAATCGGAAGTGGCGGAAGGGAAAGTGCTCTCGCTTGGAAAATCAAGCAATCTCCCTTGCTCTCTGAATTTAAAGTTTTTCCCGGCAACGGAGGCTTTCAACCTGAAGAAATCCTTCCTGTAGGTAGTATTGATTTAAAAAATAAATTCAGTGTCCAAAATTTTATTAAAAAAGAGAAATTTGATTTTGTTATTGTTGGACCTGAAGAACCTCTTGTTGATGGAATTACTGATTGGCTCACTGAAATCCATGTTCCTTGTTTTGGTCCCTCTGCCTATTGTGCTCAATTAGAAGGCTCGAAAGATTTTGCAAAATCTCTTATGAAAGAATTTGGAGTTCCCACTGCTCGCTATTCTACATTTACTAATTTTGAAGACGCAAAAAAATACATCGAATCCCACTCTACTCCAATTGTAGTTAAGGCAGATGGTCTTGCAGCTGGAAAAGGTGTCATGGTTTGCAAATCTGCCAAAGAAGCTATAGAATTTATTCACGATATTTTTATTGCGCATAAATTTGGAAAAAGTGGAAACAAAGTTGTAATAGAAGAATTTTTAGATGGGGAAGAAGCATCCATATTTGGAATTTGTGATGGAAGTAATTTTTTATTACTGCCACCTGCACAAGACCACAAAAGAGCTTTCGATAACGACGAGGGACCGAACACTGGAGGAATGGGAGCTTATTCTCCCACTTCACTAATAAGCACAGAAGTTCTAAAACAAATCCAAGAAAATATTTTTCAACCAATGCTTGCCGGATTACAAAAAAAAGGTTATCCGTATAAAGGACTACTTTATGCAGGACTTATGATTTCAAAAGAAGGCAAGGTAAATATTGTTGAATTCAATTGTAGATTTGGGGACCCAGAAACTCAAGCGATTTTACCTTTGATTGAAGACGATCTTTTAGAAGTTTTTTATGAAGCCTCTACCGGGAAAATAACAAAGAAAGGCTTAAAATTAAAAAATGGTTTCTCGACTGTTGTAGTTCTCGCTGCCAAAGGATACCCGGATTTTTACGAAAAAGGAATAGATTTATTTTTTCCTCCGATTCCAAACAAAGAATCTTTTATTTTTCATGCTGGGACTGTGGTATCCAGAGATGGTATTTTGAAATCAAATGGAGGTAGAATTGCAGGGATTGTAGCAATCGGAAACACTTTAAAAGACTCTATTGAAAAAGTGTATAATATTTTGCGGACAATTTCTTCACCAAAAATATTTTATAGAACTGATATTGGAAAAAAAGGATTGTTCTAATGCCATTTTCGATTTCAGGAAATTTGAATCTAATCGAAGACTCATCTTTAAGAAAATTTGCTAAAAACTTTGGAATTATTTTATCAGACAAGCAATTTGAAAAACAACAACATCAAATAATCAAAACTGCTTTGAAAAATAATAAGAGTTTGTCTCAAATTTTACTTAGCCTTACGAAAAGTGAATTAATTAGCTTAGTGTACATTTTAACTCAATTTGGAGATGTTACTTTAGAAGAGACCCCGGAAGAATATTCCAATATGGAGAAAATTCCTTTTGTTATAGAATGGCAAAAATCGAAATTTATGCTTCCTTATGAAATCATAGATTACTTATCAAGCGAAAAAATTTTTAAAAATCAAAACTATCTTTTTTCTTTACTACCACAACTGAGCTTAAAAGAAAAAAAATCTTGGATTCGATGGATTGGAGTTGATTTTGAAAAAGAGTTTGAGAATGATATCAACCACGAAATATTATACCACTGTCGTTTATTACAAAAACCTTTTAAAGGCAAATCCATCATTCTTGAGAATGAATTTTTCCTGACTCAAGTTTGGTCTGTAGGAAGCAATGAAATCGTAGATTGGTTTTATAAAAAACTTACACCGTTTTACTATTCAATGCACGAGCTTTCCAAAAATGAGCAAAGCCCTTTCATCATTCATCTTCTCGAAACAATCAAAGCCGGTAAATATATTTTAAAAGAAGTAGAAGGCAAATTCAAACTTGTGGCAACTATCGAGGGTACGACTCCCCAACTGCGAGATACAATTTTTCAATATGAAATAGAAAGAAATACTTTAAAGCATAGTCTCTTCTCTCAAAAAAATCCTTCAGAAGAAATCTTTTCTGACAAAAATACTCTACTGCTTTAACACTCTCTAAATTTTGAACTTGTTACTTTGCCAATGTTCGTTTATCTGTAGGTGCACTATTGATTATTGAATCCACCAAAGATTTTTCAAGATTCAGTTTTTCTGCAATTACTTCGCTATTCCACTGGAAGTTATTGTATAAGTGCAATACAGTAGATTTTTTCTTTTTCATAAGCCCAGCTTCGTCATCTTGAATTTCAGTGTTCTTTTTTCGACTTTGCTTTTCAGAGCTTGTAACTAAATCTACTGTGTCTAAAAATGCAGACAATTTATTGAATTTTTCATCTGCTTCAGACAATAGACTTTCTAATTCTGTCTTAGAATCATCTGCTTCAGATTTTAACTCTTCCATTCTTCTTTGCAAGGTAGAAACTTGTTTGTGTCTTTCTGATAGGTCTATCATTAAGCTTTCGATTTGTTCAAACTTTGCTTCCACTGATTTTATTTCTGCATCTTTTTGAAGTAGAGTTGTAGTCTTTTGATCAATTTTTCTTAACTCACCTCTTAGCTCTTCACCACGAGTATCAAATAAAAGAATTTCTTTTTTCAAATTTGAAAACTGTTCTTCCATTTCACTCAGATCAATCGCCCTCGAATCGAGAGAGACATTCAATTTGGAGATTTCTGTATTTGCAAATTCTAACAAGGAAATTTTTTCGTCTATAGCGGATTGTATTTTATCTACATTTTTTAACTTTGCATCAAACTGTGCAATCTTTTGAAATTTATCATCAATGGTTTTGATTTTTTCATCCGCTTGTTCGATCTGACCTTGAGTGTTATGAATACTGTCTTCAAGCTCCTCTATTTTAATTCTTTGAATATCGAGTTTTCTCAACTCCAATTCCATTTCCTGTTTAAGAGAATTCAACAACTCCGAATTTTTTAGATACTCAGAAATTCCTTTTTCTTCTAATCGAATCTTCTCAAGCATTTCTCCAATTTGATCAATTGTTCTTTCAGAATCACTGATTACCTGTTGCGTATTTATAAATAATTCAGAATGCCCTTCTACCATTGTAAGTTTTTCTGCTATGCTATCAATTTTTTTGGTAAGAATGTTCGTTTCTCTATTCAATTCAGATAAAAGCGAATCTCTCTCGTTTTCAAATTCTTTAAAATTAGAAGACAACTCAAACTGAACAGAAGAAATCTCTGATTTTGTTTTCTCAAATTCTTTACGTGTGCTTTCAATAAAATTATGATTTGTTCGCTCCATCTCGCGGAAGTGCTTCTGAATCTCTTTATTAAATCCATCTATTTGCTTTGATGTGTCTTCTTTGGTAAATCTAAGACTATCTTCTACATTTCGTCTAACGTCTTGAATATATTTTGAAACTTTTTCTTCCAATTTTCCTAACTGCAACTCGCCTTTATCGGTCAAGGCTGCAAGCTGTTTAGAAATTTTTGTATCTATTGTCGCATTCAACCTTTCAATTTTTTCTTCTTGTTTATCAAAAAATTCTACTGCCGTAGATTCTAATTCCTGTAAAATCTTTTCTGATTCTTTTCTTGCTTCATAATTTTGTGTTTGTATCTCATTCAATAAATTTTCAGTAACTGATTTTAATGTATTTTCCTGAATTTCACAAAATTGAGAAATTCTTTGTTTACCGTTTTCATACTCTCCTGAAAATTTCTCTAATAAATCTGAGCCTTCTACATGGATGTCTTTTAATCTATCTTCTAAACTATCTACCGACAATTTTGTATCGGCTTTGATTTTCTCAAGTTCTCTAAACCAAGATTCTTTGATATTCTCTAAACGCTCTTCCATTCTCAAAGTCTCGTCTTCAACAGAGCCAAAAATATCTTTTGCTTTTGTATCTGTATCTTTTAAAATCTCTTTTGCACTTTCTTGCAAGGCAGATTTCAACTCTTCGAAATGTTCATCAATTAACTTAATTTTTTTCTGAGTGTCATTCTTTAATTCTCCTACCTTTGTTTCTACCTCAGATAAAGAATTTTTCAAACCTTCAGTTTTTGTATCGTGCAGCGTGATCATTTCTTTTTCAAGTTCGTCTTTAAGTTTCATGAGCGACGATTTTACGGAATTGGAAACCCCACTTCTAACTGACTCTAAATCAGTTTCAAAATTCTGCAATCCACCCATGACGGTATTTTTTAAAGTTTCAGCCTCTTCTTTCAAGGAAGCGCTTACTCGATAAAACTCCTCTTCAAATAAATCAATTTGACGCATGAGTTCTGATTTTTTAATATCAGCTTGACGTAATAATTTATTTTCAGCTTCAAGGTATTTTTCTTGAAAGAGTGCGATATTGGAGTTGATAGATTCCGCCTGTCGTCTTGTTTCATTCAATATTTCATCTCTTCGTGTCATGGTTTCGAGATCCAATCCCTCTATTTCTCGACGAATCGATTCTATCTCCATTTTTAATCCGCGTATGAATGCATCTTTACTTTGAGTTACCTGATCTACTATTAAATCAAATCTATCTTGTATTTGTTTTTCAAAACCTATAAGTCTTTCTTCAATTTTTTTCTCAGCAAATTCAAATTTATCGTTAAGTCTCAAATCTACTCGATCCATCTTCTCGGAAATTATATCCGAAAAATCTCTAAATTGAATTATCTTTGAATCTATGTTCTTTTCAGACTCTTTCAAAGAATCAGTTAAACTTGAAATCTTTGAATGTAAAAATTCTACTTTCCCAACAGACTCCCTTGCTAAAATTTCAATCTCTTCTTTTAGTTTTTCTTGAAATGTAACAGAAACATTTTCAGCAAACTCATCCAATTTATCTGATTTAGATTCGAGCAGTGATTCCATTTCTACAATCTTTGTCGCCAAAGATTGCAACACTTCGTCTGTTCTAATATTTACTTTTTCGTTAAAGGCAAGTAAAATCCCTGATGCTTCCGATTGAATTTTCAGTATTTCTTTTTCGATTTTTTCGATTTCATTTCTTTGGCTTTGAAACAGCGAAAGCCCATTTTGAATATAGGCAGACTCTTTTTGAATTTCTCCCGTAAGCTCAACCACTCCAGACAACTCAGTAGAAACATTATCGAGATAGGATTTATTGGACTTTACGGTTTCCAAAAGAATTTTTGTGTCTGAGGATACTTTCTGAATTTCTTCGGAAAGTTTTTTTGCTTGCTTATTCATTATTTCCAGATCGATTCCGGCGTCTTTCACCGATTGAATCTTAGAAATTGCTACATCATTAATTTCTTCTGTTAGTTTTTGAGTGTATCTTTTAATTTGACTTAGACGATAGTTGGATTTGTCCAATCTTCTAAGAAGAATAGTAATCAATACACTGGCGATAAATGGAATTAAAAGCTCTGTACCCATATTATAGATTATGTCTCATTTTTAATAGTAAAAAAACTGCACTTGCTATTTAGGCAAGAATTTTTTTAAAATTTATGGAAAATTACAAACCTTATAGTGTTTTTAGCCAATACTACGACGAAATCCTAAACTATGTAAACTATGAAAGATGGAAAAACTTTATTTTATCCGAATTTGTCCGTCAAAAATCTAAAAACCCTTCTCATATCCTCGATCTTGGCTCTGGCACAGGCTCTTTGCTTAGACAATTTAAAGACGTAAACGCTAAAATGACCGGAATCGACTCGTCCCAGGAAATGCTTAATATTGCTCATAAACTTTCCAGAGACATAAATTACATTCACGCAAAAATTTCTGACTTTTTTCTAAACACAAAAGCCGATTTAGCCATCTCAACACACGATGTAATAAATTATTTAACTGACAAAAATGAGTTAATCCAACACTTTAAATGCGTTCACTCCAATCTTAGCAATGATAGTTTGTACTTTTTTGATATTACAAGCGAATACAATATAATCCGAAATTTCCACAATAGAGTGATAAATAATGATTTTCGAGACGGAAATTTACAATGGTCAAATGAATACAATCCGGAAAGTCACATACTAAAATCTGAGCTAATATTTTTCACTCAAGAGAAAAAAACAAAGGAAACCCATTTTCAGAAATACTATTCTCCTTCTGAAATTTTTCAAATTTTAAAAGATACAAAATTTAAAGTACTGAAAATAGGGAGTGATTATCAAAAATGGAAACTGGAAAAAAATACTTGCTTGATAAATTTTTTAGTTCAACCTGTTTCAGATTAATGCAACACCTTCTTCATTTTTTCAATATCGCAAATAAAGTATTATTTAAATTGATTTTTTTAAAACTAATGACCCAAAGAAATTTAGAAATTTTATAATACAAAAGTTTTGCAATTCCGCCTAACTTCGATTTTCCTCCAGAAATAAAAAGAATCGGTTTTAATATTTTAAATTTAATTGATTGAAACCCACTGTCTTTTGAAAGCATAGCCAGAGTTGTTTCGGTATAATCGTTTATATGATCCTTGACTTCCAAATAATGTCCGTCCGGTTTCATTCCATTTATCATAACTTTCAGTTTTGCTTTAAATAGCTGAATAGGAAAATTGGGAGTCTGAAGAAATAAAATTCCTCCGGGTTTTAAAATAGAATAAAGATATTTCATAATCGGTTGAGGCTTTGGTATATGCTCTATCACATCCCAAAGAGTAATTATATCAAAACTGTTTTTTGGAATTTTACTTTTTTCTACTTGACCTGAAAAAATATTTTTTAATGAATTCTTTTCTTTTGCATACTTAACTGCAGAAGGACTCATTTCATAGCCAAATGCTTCCCAACCCGGTCTTTTCTCCAATACGGTTTTTACAAAAAAACCAAGCCCACACCCTACATCTAAAATTTTCCCTTTTTCTGCTTTTAAAAAAGATTCAATGAATTCAGAATACACATCTCTGTGAGCTACATCCCACCATTCTAAGTCGTAACCCTCTTCTTCTCCCCAATACCCTTGGTAGTGCTCATCTTGCTTGTAAGTAGAAAAAACATGCCCACAAGTCTTGCATTGAACAATCGGAATTCCATTTTCAATAAATACAGTTTTATTTTCAGAACTTTCACATAAATAGCATTTTGTGTTCAATTTATTTTTCCTCGGGCAAGTAAATTTCTATTAATCCAATTATTTCAAACGACAATAACTAATTTTTGAACTATTCCTTAATTAAAAACAAATATTTGGCTACCGGTAAAAAGTTTTATTACAGAAATGAATTTTTATCTATATACGAAATTGATTATAAAAATTTGCCTCAAATAAAATTAGCTGTATTCGGGTTTCAAAAAAGAAATTGGGAAATAAAGCAATACCATAAAATTTATATAATCCAATTTTAATTTTTACTAAAAATGGTTGTCAATTATAAATAGAGTGAAGTTTTAGGTACAGAGGTATTTTTATGGCAATTGGAAGGGATAACGTAAATAGCACAATTGGACCCGGTTCTATTTTTGAGGGGAAATTTTATATTGCAGGATCACTGAAAATAGACGGAAAATTTGAAGGTGAAATTAAAACAGACGATGCTTTGTATGTAGGAGAAACCGGAAAAGTAAAAACAAATATTTCCGCAAAAGACGTAGTAGTATCCGGCACAATGATCGGAAATATTAAAGCAGAAAGCGAAGTTCGATTAGAAGAAACTGGCAGAATGTTAGGGGACATAATGGCTCCTTCTCTCCATTTAGCAAGAGGAGTAGTAGCCAAGGGACATATTACTGTTACAGGGGGACAAAAGAAAGACGTTCGCAAAATTGTAGAAGAATCCTTTGGAGGGCCTCGACCTCTTGAACTTGGCAAAAGGGATGAATAACCTTTAATTTTTCCTTTACTTAAGACGATATTTAAAGAGTAGAGTAATATCTAATGTTTCAAAAACCTCGACAGTTAGCAAACGGAAAGGAAATTCTTAGAACAAAGAATTTTACACTTATTTATTTAGGAAAGGGCAACGTCCATTATTCTTATTTAAGTAATTCTAAATTATTTCATGGAAGCCTTGATCTAAAAAGAAAAAGATTCAAAGTAATACCGCTTTTTGCGACAACTTTTTTACTTACTATTTTTTTGGGGATTGGCTCTGATTCCAGTTCGGCTATGATCGAACACGACACTGTAAAAGAAATTTCTGAAAATGATGAAAAGGATATACAAGCAAAAAGTGGAGACGAGCATTTTCTAAAGCAATCAGAAGAACAAAAATTAGCGATCATCAGTGCCAAAGAATTGAACGTAAAAGAAACTAAAAAGAAACTCAAACTAATTCAATACAAAGTAAAAAGTGGAGAAACTTTATCTGGGATCGCAACAAGGTTTAAAGTTTCAATGGATTCCATTGCCGGTTCATCTAATATAAAATTAGAAGACAAACTCGCATCAGGACAAATATTAAGCATTCCGAATAAGCAGGGACTTTTGTACAAATTAAAAAAGGGTGACACATTAGCAAAAGTTGCCAACTATTACAAAGTTGGAATTGAAGATATTGTCGAAGAAAATAAACTCAAAGAATCCGATTTCTTTTCTGTTGGGCAAAAACTTTTTCTACCGGGTGCTGTTATTCCAGAAATCGTAAAATGGGTGTCACCGGTATCTTCAAGAATAATTACTTCAGGCTATGGGTGGAGAAGTTATCCAAAATCACAATTCCACGATGCTTTAGATTTGCGTGCAAAGTATGAGCCTGTGAAAGCTGCACGTAGTGGAAGAGTGATTTATAGCGGGTGGATGGGCGGTTACGGAAACGCTGTTGTTATAGAGCATAACGAAGACATGAAAACTTTATACGCTCACAACTCAAAACTATACGTCAGGCAAGGTGAGTATATTAGTGCCGGGAAAATAATTTCTCAATCCGGTTGTACAGGTTTTTGTTTTGGGCCTCACTTGCATTTTGAAATTATTAAAAATGGAAAAAGTGTTAATCCCGGAAAATTTTTAAAAGGCCTTGTAAAAAGAAAACACTAAAACAATACATCTTGAGAATATTTTACTTTTTCTTTATTTTAACTTTATTATTTAATTGTAAAACTACATTTGAATTAGGAAAAGAAATCTCTAATAGACTTTCTCAACCTTTTGACGAAACAAAATCTATTGAAGTCTTTTTTACTACTTCTCGCAAGACAACCGATCTGAATCCTTCATGTTCCAATTCTTACTTTACCACAAATTTTGAAAATAAAGAAAAGTATGGATTTTGCAAGGTGAACGTTCCAATTGAACATGAGATTGGAGCAATTGATTCTAATCCTTCTGGAGATTCTCAAAAGTTTTTCAAATTTGAGAAATATTCTTCTTTGAATTCAGAAAATTTATTCAATCAAATCAAAAATGATCCATTTAATGAAGTGTTGGTTTTTGTTCATGGATTTAATGTCAAATTTGAAGAAGCAGTTTACCGTGCAGCTCAAATCAAATTTGACGTAAAATTTCCAGGGAATGTCGTGGTGTATTCTTGGCCTGCTGGTGCAGACGAAGGCTTTTTCAATCAGCTTATGATTCAAGGCACGTATAAAAATAATTTCCAGAACGCAATTCACTCAATTTCAGGGTTTAAAAATTTTATAAAGAAATTATACTCTACACAAAAAAAAGTTCATTTAATTGTTCACTCTATGGGTCACCAAGTTGTTTTGCCCGGATTGTCTGAACTTGCTGATGAAATGTCAGAGCCTTTTCTCCATGAAGTAATATTCAACGCACCTGATTATGATACTAACGAATTTCAAAAAATTGTTTCTAAAATAGTAAAATCTTCTAAAAGAGTTACAGTATATTGTTCTCCAAACGACAATGCTCTTGTCGCATCGAGTAAGGTGAATTCCGGTAAAAGAGTCGGTTCATGCGATAAAATTTCCGGAGTAGAAATGATCAATGTGAACTTAGTTGACTCTCCTGTTTTAGGGATCGGAGGTCTTGGTCACGGATACTATTCTTCTCGACCAATTTTAACTGACTTATTTCAAATTCTTTTAGGAATTCCTGCAAACAAAAGATTGTTCATCAGGAAATCAAATCCTAACTCTACAGAAGATTTTATTCTAAGAAAGTGAGGAGGACTGCTCACTGTGAAATACTTACTCATACTCATCGTATTTCTAACTTCGTGTAAAACCTTTGTATCGGTAAATCGACTTCCTGACGATTCTATTCGAATTTGTTTTTGGAATGTAAAAAATCTTTCAGAAGGAGGATTAAAAAGAAAGACTAAAGGAGCTTATATTTTAGACTTTGCAAAAAAATGCGATATAATTGCTTTTATGGAGATTCGATCTGCAAATATCAATATGGCAGAAGAAATTTCTAAAGAGTTTGAGAATATCGGTGAAGAATACACATGTATCGAAGGTAATCCAAAAGGTAAAGTTGATACAAAAAGAAAAGAAAAATATCTTGCTTGTGCTAATATAAAAGTAACCGAATTGGACAAGAGTGAATTTTTAGATGAAGAAAAAGATTTTGTAAGAGCTCCTACCTATTTTTTATTTCGATTTAAAGAAATGAAATTTTTACTAGCGCCCTTTCATTCAACTCCAGGAGATTCTGAAGAGCTTACAAAATTCCAAAAAGTTATCGACTTTGCATATCAAAAATATTCAGATAGAAGAGCCTTTTTCGGAGGAGATTTTAATACCGGAACAAATTACCAAACTGAAAATTTTGTTGGAAATCTAAACTACTTCAAAATTTTAAAGCAATTAATCGAAGAGCCGACTACTTTTGCAAACCAAAAACACGACTTAATTTTTACTGATCGAGCGACTGCAATCAAATGCAAGGGAAAAGTTTGGAGACTCGACAAATTATTCACTGATTTAGAAGAAAGAAAGGATTTTGAAAAAATTTCTGATCATTTTCCTGTTTCGATTGATTGTAAATTTTAATTAAGTCTTTTGCTTTTTTTCACTATTTTTTTAATCTTTGAATTTAATATATCTTCGTGTAGTAAATCTTCCAGAAAAAAAGAAAATCTATAGCTCCAGTTCTCTTCCTCCGGGGTTCCCGGTATATTTATTCTGTGTTTGTTTGGTTTTTGGAACAAGTGTTTCTTTGTATTTTCTAATCTACAAATTTTTCCTTCAAATAAAAAGTCGTGCAATAAATTTATTGAAAAAATACTTTTGGTGGATAAACTAATTTCAAGAAGTCTTTCTATAATCTGGTGAATTGTATAGTCTTCTTTTATCCCTGTGAACTCCATCGCCTTTCTTTTCTCGTCTTCTTTTAATTCATTCCACCAAGCAATTCCAATTGATGTATCATGTACAGATAATGAGGATACAGCGTTTTCTCTGTAGTCTTGAGGTCGAATATAACTTCCATCAGAAAATGATCGAGTCCATCTTATAATATCAAGACCGATAATTTTTTTTTCATGAATGCTGTCTCGTACAAATTCGGGGACTACTCCCAAGTCTTCTGCACACGGTAGCATGTTGGAGTTATGCATTAAAAAATCTAATATCTCTTCTCCATTTTTTCTCCAATTAGATTCGTCTTTTTCTAAATGTTTAACTGATAGCTCGTATAATTTTCTTTTTGTATCTTCTTCAAAAGAATTGTATTCTTTTGATAAATAAAAATCCCAATGAAATGCAAATTTGCCTTTAGAAAATTCATAAATGATTTTCTTTTTTACGAATTCTTTTGGGTCTAAATGTACTTCTTTAAATTCTTCTACACTGGCTCCTGTTTGGGGGTGAAAGTAACCCATTCGAGCTTTTTTAACTTTTATCGGTACTGCCCAAATTCTGTACATACCTAAGACATGATCAATTCTATATAGATGATAAAAATTTTCAATATATTGAATTCTATCCTTCCACCAACTAAAGTTTTCTTTCTTCATTGCATTCCAATTGATTACAGGAAAACCCCAATTTTGCCCATCCGCAGAAAAAGCATCCGGAGGTGCACCTGAGTTTAAACTCAAATCAAACAAATGAGTTTTCTCCCATACATCAGCACTATTTCCAGAAGTTAAAATCGGCATATCCCCTTTTAAATAAACACCGATACTTTCTAAATACTTTTTTATTTCTTTCAATTGTTCGAATGCAACTTTTTGCATCCAAATCTGAAAATAAAAATCTTCTTCATTCGTTTTAATAACTTTTTTACAAAGTGCTTCTGAATATTTTGAATCTTTCCCCCATTCACTCCAATGCTTGCCAAGATTTTTTTCATAGAGTATTTTAAATACTCCAAAGGAATTCAAAAAATTATGCTCATTCAAAAATTTGTCCAACTCCTTTTTTAATTTTGGGTTGTACTTTTTTAAGAAATGATATTTTAAAATTTTCAATTTGAGTTCTTTAATTCTATTATGGTTGATTTTTAAAGTTTTTATTCTATCTGATCTGGAAGTGCGATTAATTCCAAGCATATACAAAGAAATATAAATCGGATCAACCGCAAATGCTGAAATTGAACTGTAAGGACTTTTGCCATAACCTAAATCATTCAAAGGCAAAATCTGAATAATGGATAACCCACACTGCTTCGCCCAATCACCAAACAATTTTAATGAATGAATATCTCCGGATTCAAATGAATTCTTGGTTAGAATAGATAATAATGGAACGGACACTCCTGCTCGACGAACTTTGAGTTTGCTAAACTTGTCTTTCATGTATTACTCCATAACGCTCTTTCTATTAAATTATCTAAAAAAACTTCCATTGTGAGTCCCACGCATTTTATTTGTTGAGGAAGAATGCTTGTCTCCGTCATACCGGGGAGAGTATTTGTCTCAAGGATATAAGGAGTGTCTCCACACAATATAAAGTCAGTTCTGGAATATCCGACACAACCTAATAGTGTGTGGGCTTGAAGAGAGCCGAGTTGAATTTTATTCATCAAATCTTCTGAAATTTCTGCGGGTGTAATTTCTTTACTTCCACCAATTTTATATTTTGCTTCATAATCAAAAAATTCATTACTTGGAATAATTTCTGTGGCAGGAAGAGCAAAAGGGATGAATTGATTGTTTATTTTTTTTTCAATTACTCCACAAGAAAATTCTCTACCTGATACAAATTCTTGCAAAAGTATTTTTTCTTCTTTTTGGAATAATTCTTTTAATTTAGAATACAATTCATCTTGAGTAAAAACCTTCCCTATCCCAACACTTGATCCACCCAGAGTTGGCTTTACAAAAATAGGAAATTGTAAATTTATTTTTTCTACATGAAAATCAATTGATTCAAATTCTCCTTTTGTTATTTCTAAAAAATTAGCAACGTTTAGTTTAGAATTTTTGAAAAGAATATTGGCTCTATATTTGTCCATGGCAAGTGACGAAGCCAAGATATCTGAACCGGTAAACGGAATTCTGTAAGATTTTAGAAGTCCTTGGATTGTTCCATCTTCTCCTTCTCCACCGTGCAAGCCAAGAATAACTAAATCACAATTTATTTTTTCAATACTAATAGAATTACTTGAAACGATAGAATTCTTTTTTTTAAATTCAGAAAAAAATTTTTCAGAATTAATCTCTTTGGAGTCTATAGGAGGTAAATAGTTTTCAAAAGACTCAGGAATAACCCAATTTCCCTTCTTATCTATTGGTATAATTTTTATATCGTATTTATCACGAAGTAAAGTTTTGAATATGAAAGCCCCGGTCAATAAAGATATCTCGTGCTCGGTGGACATACCACCCATTAAAATTGCGACTTTTTTTTTCATAATAGAAAAGACTTCTTTTAGTTTATCATTTGCAAGATTATTTTTTAGCTTAGAATACATAATAATTCAAATTTGAAAGTTTCTCAAGAATTTTTTTGACTCAATTATTCCCTTTTTACAGTTGCTTGTACTTGCGTTAGTGTAGCATAGAAAGGTTTTTTAGGTGCGTTATTTTTAAAATAGACTTTTAAATATATTGAAAATGAGATTGGCTAAAAAGCATAGTCTAAAAAACTCTTCAGGCAATACCAAATATAACTTATAAAATGAAACTGATTTTTAAACTTGTAGCTGATAAACAATTATTCCAAATTTTATGGAAAACTCTAATTTTTATAATTCTATTTTCGATAAATTGTTGTTATGATAACAATCGAATTCAAGAATATGATATAAATCGAAGAATTCAAGTTTTAATCGAAGCTAAAGCGAAAGAATGTAACAACAGACCTTCCTACCCTCTATTTTTTACCAAAGAGAGAAGCCCTTCTGAAGTTGAAAAATGCGAAGTAGATATGATTTTAAAAACCTGCCCTTTCAATTCCTATCCTTGGAGCTGTGTAAGAATATTTTGAAAATAGCGATAACCTTATTCACTTTTTTATTTACAAATTTTGGAATTTTTTCCCAATCAGTAAAAATTTCCGGTTCTATTTTCATAATAGATAGAGCAACAAATTTACCCATACCCGACACACCGGTTATTATTAAAGAGGCAGGAAAATACTACACTACAAATTCTAATGGAATTATAAAATACGAAGTTTCAAAATTAGGCCACTACACAATCCGAATTGTAAGATCAGGCAAAGTTGAAGTCTTTCAAAAAGAAATTACTTACGACGGCCAAAAGTTTACAATCTTTGTAAATGAAGTTATTGAAAAGGGTGGAATAGAAGTACTAGGAGAAAAAGATAAAACAAAACTTTCGAGATACACTCTTGGGCACGATGAAATCAAAAGACTTCCCGGTGTGTCGGGAGATTCTTTAAAAGCAATTCAAACTCTTCCCGGTGTTTCCCCCGGAATTCCTATCGGGCTTGGTCCAAGTTCCTTTTCTAATATTTCTATTTCAGGTCAACCTTACAGAAATAGCGACAGAGGGGATATTGTATTTAGAGGTGCTGGCACAAGAGCAAACCAATACTACTTCGATGGATTTCTTGTAAGCTATCCTTTTCATTTAGGAAACCAATCTTCTGTTTTTAATAACAACATCATCAAATCATTCGATATTTATTCTGGTGCATATTCAGCAAGGTACGGATACGCTACAGGAGGAATCATCAATATTGAAGGTAAAGACGAAGTGAAAAAAAACAGTGCTACTGTAAATATCAATATGTTTCTATCCGATGCAATGGTGGAAGGTAAGTTATCCGACAAGGCTTACATAATCGCAGCAACAAGAAAATCTTATCCAAATGTTACATTATTAAAATTATATCCAGAAGGGATTCCGCCTAACGCAAAGTACGCAAATTATGAAGACTACCAATTCAAAACCGGTTGGGAATTTGCTCCGGGTCATAAAATTTTATTAGCGAGTTTTGGTGCAAGAGATATGCAAAAATATACTAAAGCAGTAGCCGAATTTGAAAATGAAAACTACGGAGAAAAAGATTCACGCCCCCCCATAGGCTTAGATAGAAGATTTAGAACAGATGGGTTTCGCTACACTTTCCAGCCTAACACCCGAATTCAAAATACTTTTAGTATTTCAAGAAATCACTTTCAGGAATTTTTTGAAGTCAAAATACAAAACCCTATGACAGCAGAAAATATTTTTGGTCTGGAAAATGTAACTACTCAAACTATTGTTTTTGCTGAAGAAAGACTAAGTGTAGAATTGTTTAAGAATATTTTAAAAGTAGAAGCCGGAGGAAATTATAGAGAAAGAGGAATTACTTTAAAAGCAGAAAATATCTCACAGCAAAATTCACAATTTACTAAAGTATTTAACGATCTACTTGATTCCAATCCTATTTTTCGTGCGCTTATTGACGGAGATAAAGCAAAATCAAAAGAAGTCGGGTCATTTTTAGAATTCAATTTTGAATACAAAGGGTTTAAATTAGTGCCGGGAGTAAGAAGTGACTATTATAATTTAGCAGGTCAAAGAGAAGTTAGCCCCAGACTATCCTCATCCTATACAATCGACTCTACAAAAACTACATTCCTTGCAGGAGGAAGTATTCACCATAACGCACCCCCAAATATAGAGCAAATCTCATCCAGAGTCGGCAATTCAAATTTAAAAATGGAAAAAGCTGAACATCTTGCCGGAGGAATCAACCAAGAGATTGGAGATAAATGGTTATTAAAAATAGAAGGATTTAGAAATATTTATTCTAATTTAGTTGTTTCAGACAACTTTATTCAAAATCCATTCGCGATCAACGATGAACCAAGAGATCTAATTCAAAGAACAAATTATGTATTAAGAAACCCGCTTGTAACAAAATCTTTATATTATTCAAATTCAGGCACAGGTTTTTCTGAAGGTGTAGAAATACTTTTAAAGAAAAGTAAAACACCAACAGTCAAAGGTTGGTTTGGTTGGATTTCTTATACAAACTCAATCACAAAAAGAAATAACCATCAAGCACGATACGAGCAAAGCGAAAACTCAAAACGAAACCTATTGAATTCTTCAAGAAAACTTCTTGCCCAAACTAAAATCGGCACAAATTACATTAACTATTACGATGACAATAATCTTGAGCTGATTTATGATAACGACAAAACAGAATATTATGACTTAGATAGGACTCATATCCTAAATATGATTTTTGGTTGGAAAATAAACTCAGACTGGCAAGTCGGAGGAAGATTTAGGTATGCAACTAACGTCCCAATTACTCCGATTACCGGCTCTAACAGAATGAATCCAGCCTCTACTTTTGGTTTAAATCTATACATGCCTGAGTACTCTAAAGATTATAATTCTTACAGATACCTACCGATTCATCAAATGGATATTCGAATAGATAAATTTTTTAATTTTGAGTGGGGATATATGAATATGTATCTTGAGTTTGTAAACCTATATGGAAAAAGAAATATAGTTAGTGAAGAATTTCAAAATACAAAACCCTATTTAAAAAATTCTAATCCATCTCCTACTTACGATACTACAAACTCTCCATACATTCAGAGTCCTGTAAGAGGAGGACATTTAATGTATCTACCGTTAATAAATTTTGGATTAGAGGCAAAATTTTGAACTATTTCGATTATAAAAGTTTTCTTCTCTTTCTAATTTTGAGTTTTTTATCTTTTTCAATTTTTCAGTGCAATGGAAATGAAAATACCTTTAAAAATCGAGAAAATTCCTACAATTTATCTCTACTCTATTTTATTAAAATTCGTTCAGAAGGAAATTGTTTACGAATAGAAACAAAAAATTCCGACATAAAAAATATTTATTGCGACAGAAGACCTATGGGAGTTTGCAATTCCAATAACTTAATATATACAAATGAGGAAAAAAATTATAGATTAAAAGAAATTTCAGACTTGAACAAAAAAACCACAGAATGTATTAGTTTTATTTTACAATCGGGTGTTTCTACTGAAAAAGTTACTACCGAAAATGAAGAAGATGTTATAAAACAAAACAACTTTTATAAATCTATCGAATCCTGTGAGTCCACTCAAATCGCCACCGACTACAATACACTCACTACTTATGACGAATGGATTTTTTTAAATTCGACACTTGGAAAAATTGCAGTAATGGCAGAGATAGCAAGCATCAATCCATTAAATCAAAGCCTTCAGGACAAGGGTAAAAATTGTTTAAATACAATTTTAACAGATGAAGTTACTGGAATTATAGACAACGAAAAAAAGAAACTGATTGAAAATTATCGTAACGGAATAAAAAAATTAAACTTTAACTGTACGTTAGGAGACCCTGGTTCTTTAAATAAATGTTCAGGTTCTCTCATTTACTAAAAATATAATACCTGACATTATCAAAAATTCACTTGATAAAACTTTACAAATGCACTATTTTATTTCACATCTAAAGTTTTTAAAAAAAGATTCCATTCGTCTTCTGCCTCTGATTTTTTTTCCAAAGGATAACTCAAAGAAAAGAATAGACCCTTGTTTTTTCTTAGATAATATTTTTCTTTAACTATTTTATTTTTCTTTTCACCAAATTCATTTACATCATAAAAATTTGACTCGTAGTAATTTCCAACCTTCTCTCTTTTGAAATGTATTTCACGAATCCTGTTTTTCGTCAAACCTCTTCTTATATCCCACAATTGATAATAGTTGTCTTTTGTATAAACTAAATTCGTATTATGAAATGTCATCCCTGCAAAAAAAATAATTTTTGCATCTCGAATTTTTTTTACAAAAGATTCTGATTTTTTTAGTTCCTCTTCAAAGCCAGAAGATTTTTCTTTTTGTTTTGGGTCTCTCTTAATTAATCTAAAAAATTTCCATTCATAATCAGACTCCTTCCCCGACATATCATCAATTCTATCAGGAAAATTATACTCAAACTCCTTCCCTATTTGAAATCTAAACGCAAAAGCCTCACTTTCAATTAGTAAGTTTTTTTCTAATTCTTTTTTTTCGGTAATATAGCAACCATAAGGATCGGTTAGTATTTGTATTTCGTTCTCTTTATGACTAAACCTTTTGTACATTGTATTCAATAAATTTGTAGAGCTATCATAATTTCTCAATTTATCAGTAATAGAATTTTTTATCATAGATCTATTGCATAAATTAATACCCTTCAATAGTCTGATTCCTTGAATGAAATTCCCGTTCTCCGAAAGAACCTCGCTTTCAGATAAATGAATATCAAGTTGAGAAAAATCAGGAAAAACATCTCTATAAAAATCATTCAATTGAAACGCAATAGTCCCATTTTTTTTTATCTTGTATTCTCTACCAAAAAAATCTTCTTTTATGAATAAACTTTTAGTTTTATTTATTATAGTAGAAAGTCGATTGTAAAATTTTTCCTCTTCGTCAGAGACTTCCTGTATCCAAGAATTTTGCAATAGTGGGTCTAATTGTTGTGAAAAGATTTCCAAGCAAATAAAAAACAATAGAATATGAAAAATTTTATTTATTTCACACCTTCCTGTATAAAATTTTTAATCACAAAGGACTAAATTTTAATTTTGAAAAGTATTTTTATTTTCTAAAATGAAGCTATCCGAACTCTTTTCTATTATTGGAACAATTGAGTTATAACGAATTTTATACACCATCGGATCACCTACTCTTTGAAAAAATATATCGTCCTTTAGTTTTCCAATAGATTGAACTTTATAATTTTCAAGGGTTCCATTTTTATTTTTGTAGAAGAGCAATATTTCTATGGATGATTTTTTATCAATTTTAGATAATTCATTTTCTTTAGCAATTTCGTCAGCTTTCAAATCTAAAATTTTCGTAATAATGGAATTCACTTCATTCAACGAGGCATTTCCTACAGGAGGCTTTACTATATTCCAATTTTTATTTTCTTTTTTTAAGTTATACTTGATACTGCCATCGATAGAAACTAAAATTTCTGTCATATTATCCAAAATAATTCTATCAGAAAAAAGTTTTTTATTGACAAAAAAATCATCTTCTAATCTGCCCAAAGGCGACTTTAGATTATCCTCTACTAAATAAATATCTGATGAGTCATTGAATGTAACGTGAGTGTAACTGCCTCTTGGGGTTACAGAGCCTAACTTTAAAAACCCTTTCGATACATTTTCTTTACCGATTATTTCTACGCGAAAAACTTCTTCTTGAAATCCATAATTTTTAGAATTTTCTTTAGACGAAGAAACTACTGTAAATTTTTTTGCACTTAGATAAGATTTTATTAAATTAGAAATTTTAGACTCATCACCTGTAAATACACCTATCGAAGTTTTTATTATCCAGTGATCGTTTTCTCTGACTATCTCTATACTTTTTTTATCGTTCCCATCTTTTTCTAATTTTATTGCGGCAATTTCTTCTTCTTTAATTTTAAAGAATGAGGGTGCTTTTTCATAAGTGAACACAAATATTCCAAAAGGGTCTTTTATAAAAAATACTAACACAACAAATAGTACATTGAGTGATACAATTACAAACGCGTTATTCTCTTTTAAAAATAAAAATGATTTCTTAACTAAATTTTCAATTTTCATAATTACTCCGAAGCCCTTACATTATTTCTTCTCTTGAGTCTTGAAAAAGCAAACAGTGCCAAGAATATTGGAACAGCAAGCACATTAAAAAAACTAAAAAATATTTGGGTAGTCTTGGAAAATGGATGCAAATTCATAATCGTTCCTTTTCTTCCTCTCGCAGCAAGTAGATCGGTATCCCCCGACATCGAATCCAATAAATTCATCACGAATGGAATATTTGTTTCTTGAAAAGTTTCTCTAAACTCTCTTGTTGCAAGAATATCTGACACCAAATAAGGAGTACCAAGTACAACTATATTATTTTTTTTTCCGATAACAGTCTTAGAAATAAAATTTTCTTTCTTCTCTAACTTGGGTATAGAATCCTGTGTGAAGGCAGAATTTAAAGCCCCCTCTATGTGCAGACCAAGTAAAATTGGTGACCCATTTGGAGTCAGCTCTGAAGTAGCTACTGAATTTTCTCCGATATTTAGAAAATCTCCTTTTTTAGATGCGTTAGGCGTGCTCTCTAAAATCTTTACAAACTTAGCTTCTTTTTGTTTGTCGGGATTTATTTCTATACTAGAAACCCAAGGCAACAACAACGCATCTGTATCTATTGTCAAAGGACTCTCTTTGGATAAGCCACCATTTTTTTTATTCACTATGATCCATAATGGATAGTGGTACCTTCCAATCACCCCAGGCTCAACTTGCACAAGTGGACCCATAGGCATTGCATACTCCGGCTCTAAAACCAGATCAGATTTTACTTCAAATCCATAATTTTTAGTAAACTCTTGTAGGTTATGAGATTCAGGAGAAGTTCTTGCCATATTTTCTTCTCCTCCCATTCCCATCATCATACCATACTGTCTGTTTCTTTGGTCTAAAGAAAAATCCATAGTCTTGGCAAAAATTACTAAATTTCCACCTCTCATCAAAAACTGATCTAAATAATATTTACCAATATCTGTCAAAGAAGGTGCACCCGACCAAATCAATGTAACAACTTCATCGGGAACTTTTTCTTCATTTATATTCACGTCTAACACATTCCCGTTTTCAGGAACGTAGGCTTGAGTAATAAAAATTCCATAAGTGTCCTTTCCCGAACCTTGACCAGGTGGTGGAGCACTAAAAGAGCCTGGAGCTTTTAAAATCCCAACTCCTGAAGAAGAATTTTTCTTTACCATTTTTTTCAATGAAGAAAGAATCTGGTATTCCATCTGCTCTGCAAAAAACGCAACCGGAAGGACTTCAGTTTTTTCTCCCAAGGTTAATACGACTCCAAAATAGGCTTGCTTTAATGTTGCAGATCCTCTTTCGGATTTTTGTAAAGTCTGGGGATCTATCCCAAACTCAGTTGCTTTCTTTCGATCTGTTTCGTTTGAATCTGGATCAAAAAAACGAAGCTCTACCTTAGATTTATTCACTGAAGCAATTTCTCTAATCATTTCTTTTGCGAGGTCAAGTCTTGCCTTATACTCTCCTGGAATGTCGCTTGAGTAGTAAGCATCTATATACAACTTTTCAGGAAGAGATTTTAGAATTTTTTCTGTACTTTCAGTCAATGCAAATCTTTTTGAACGAGACATGTCCCATCTGCAATTCCAATCCGAAAATAAAAAATTACTCAAAAAAAATAAAGCTATTACATTAAAAATTATAAAATTTCTATTATGATTAAAAGGTGTAAATTTTTCTAACAGCTTCATCTCTTCCCTCTTAAAATCATTACGTTTAAAAATAACATTAAACTTATTACACTAAAAAAATAAAAGAAATCCCTCGGATCGAAAACACCCATTCTGAAAGATTCAAAGTGATGCGACAAAGAGAGGAAAGCTAATAATGCACCGGAAAATTTTCCGAAAAATTGCAGAATGGGTTGATACCCCATTAAAAACATTACTAAACACAAAAGTAATGTAACTACAAACGCTGTGATTTGATCTTTGGTTAAAGAAGATACAACCAAACCTAAACTTAAATAAGCACCACCTAAAAATAAAGTCCCGACGTAACCTGAAAAAACTAAACCAAAATCCAAATCCCCTAATATCCAAATCGTAATCGGTACAAAAATACTACCAAAAATTGTCGCGCCAAGAAACGCCCAAGCAGAAAGAAATTTTGCGATTACTACCTCATAATCTTCTACCGGGAAAGTCATCAAGACTTCGATAGTTCCAGATCTCTCTTCTTCAGACCAAAGCCTCATACTGATAGCAGGTATAAAAATTATAAAAAGCACGGGAACCCATAAAAAATATTGCTCCATACTCGCAATTTTCATTTCCCAAAAAGAATTTCCACCAAGACCGAAAAAAAATAAAAAAGAAACTAAGAGCAAAAAAAATGCGCTAAAAATATACCCGATCGGAGTATTGAAATAAGTTGAAATTTCTTTTAAAAAAATAGTTTTTATATTTTTCATTTTAATTACCCGTTAAATCTTTAAATACAGACTCTAAAGATTTTTTGTGAATTCGCATTTCCCTTACTAAAACCCCGGAGTTTGCTAAAATTTGGAAAATATTTTCATAAGAATCATTTTTCATTAAAATAAGAAAAGAGTTAAAATCGGTTTTATTTTCTTCAGAATCATCATACTTTCGGATTTCTAGAATATCTAAAGAACTAAATATATTTTTTACTTTTTCTTCGTTTGCGCGAACTGTGATTACAACACCATGCCCTTTGTGTAATTCACTCACAGGTGAATTGGCAACAATCTTACCCTTATTTATAATAATCACATCATCACAAATATCTTCAACTTCTTGCAATATATGAGTAGATAAGATAACAGTTTTGTCCTTACTCAAATTTTTAATCAAGGCTCGAATTTGTGAAATTTGATTAGGGTCAAGACCGGAAGTAGGCTCATCTAAAATAATTACTTCAGGGTTGTGAATTAGAGTTCCCGCAAGCGCAACTCTTTGTTTAAACCCTTTGGATAAAAACCCAATCGGTACATGAAAGTGGGTTTTAAGTTCACAAAGATTTTTCATCTCTTCTACTTTATTTGAAATTTCAGGATTTTCTATTCCTCGAATTTCTGAAACGTATTGCAAATATTCACTCACTAACATATCGGGATAGAGTGGTGCCGATTCTGGCAAATACCCCATTTTCTTTTTTACAGAAATTGGATCGCTTAAGAATGATTCATTTTTATAAAAAATTTTCCCAGAAGTCGGTCGGATAAATCCTGTAAGTAATCTCATTGTAGTGGACTTGCCTGCGCCATTTGGACCAAGTAAGCCGGTCACTACTCCCGGGCGAACTTGAAAGGAAATATTATCTACTGCAATTTTTTCAGAAAATACCTTTGTTAAATTCTCAGCTTTCAACATATCTATTTTTGCATTAGCTTATTTTTACCATTTTTTTGTCGAGTATAAATTTTTTCCAAATAAAAGGTATAAAAAAAATAGATTCCCTGTCATTAGAAAAAAGATAAATATCATTATAATAGCAAGAGACTGCGATCTACTATAGTATTGACACCTCTAGTAGAATTTACAAAACTATAAGAAAACCTGCCTAAATTGTAAATAGAAAGGGAGAAAAATTTTTAATTGCCAATATTGCCTACTCACAAATGAAAATTAATTGACTTGAAAATATATATTAGCAACTAAGATTTGATAAACTTCTAATGATTAATAAAGTAACTGCATATAAAAAGATTTCAGAATTGGTAGAGCGATTTGCTGACCAATACGACAGCTATAAAAAATCAGAATACAACGAAACGCAAACAAGACGGGATTTTATTGACCCATTTTGGAAAGCCTTAGGTTGGGATATTGACAACGAAAATGGCTATGCCGAAAGTTACCGTGAAGTAATTCACGAAGACCGTGTAAAAGTTGGAAAAGCAACAAAAGCACCTGACTACTCATTTAGACTTGTTGGCGGAAAACGATTATTTTTTCTCGAAGCAAAGAAGCCAAGCGTTTTAATCAAAGACGAGATTGCACCAGCTTATCAAGTTCGCAGATACGGTTGGAGTGCAAAAATGCCGATTTCTGTAATCACAGATTTTGAAGAATTTGCAATTTACGATTGTTCTACAAAACCAAAAGAAACCGACAAAGCAAGTAACGGACGAATAAAATATCTGACTTACGAAAATTACATTTCGGAGTTCGATTTTATTTGGGACACATTCGCAAAAGAAAGGGTTTTGCGTGGCAGTTTTGACAAATACATCACGAGCGACAAAAACAAAAAAGGAACATCGACAGTTGATAACGAGTTTTTGCAATCGCTTGACAAATGGCGTGTTGAACTTGCTGTAAACATAGCACTTCGCAACAAAAACATTTCCGAAGATGAACTCAATTTTATCGTTCAGCACACGATTGATCGCATTATATTTCTTCGCATTGCCGAAGATAGAAGCGTAGAACCTTACGGAGATTTGCAAACCGACATCAAGACAGGCGACTTTTATAAAAACCTTTTATTCCGTTTTCATCAAGCCGACCAAAAATATAATTCGGGACTTTTTGATTTTGCGAAAGATAAAATCAGCGATAAAATTTCGATTGATAACAAAGTTATCAAAAGCATTATTTCCGAACTTTATTACCCGATTTGTCCTTACGAATTTTCAGTTTTATCGGTTGAGATTTTAGGAAGTGCTTACGAGCAATTTTTAGGCAAAAAAATTTCACTTTCCAAAAGTGGTAAAGCCACTATTGAAGAAAAACCCGAAGTAAGAAAAGCAGGTGGCGTGTATTACACACCGCAATACATCGTTGATTACATCGTAAAAAACACAATCGGGAAATTGGTTGAAAACAAAACGCCAAAAGAAATAAGCAAAATAAAAATAGCTGACCCTGCCTGCGGCAGCGGCAGTTTTTTGATTGGTGCTTATCAGTTTTTGTTAGATTGGCACAAAGATTTTTATACTCAAAACGGAAAGCAATCCAAAGGCAATAAAGACAATCCACTTACACCAACAGGCGAACTTACCACAGCCGAGAAAAAACGTATTTTGCTCAACAATATTTATGGTGTGGACTTGGACAGCAACGCAGTTGAAGTAACAAAATTGAGTTTGCTTTTAAAATGTATGGAGGGCGAAACCAAAGAAACCATTGAAGCCCAAACTAAACTTTTTCACGACCGCATTTTGCCAACGCTTGACAACAACATCAAAAGCGGAAACAGTTTAATTGACCTTGATTATTACGACAACGAACTCGACTTTGGCGAAGAACGAAAAGTAAAACCTTTCTCGTGGCAAAAAGCATTTCCCGAAGTTTTTAAACAAGGTGGTTTTGATTGTATCGTAGGAAATCCGCCTTATGGAGCTGATTATGGAAACGAATTAAAACACTATTTGTCTAACAAATTTCATTTACCAATTCCAATAGCTGACACTTATTTAATGTTCTTGCTTCAAGCATTTAACATTTCAAAACAAAATGCTTGTGTTTCGTATATCATTCCTTCGACTTGGCTTTATATGCCAAAATTCAACGTGTTTAGAGAACGAATAATAACCGAAAAATATTTGTCAGAAATTCAACTATTCAGAAAATCAATTTTTGAAGATGCGACAGTTGAAACTTGCACAATAATTTTGCATAACGAAAAGCCAAATAAAAAAGCAACTTACAGTTTCAAGGAAATTAAAGATGAACCTAATTTGTTTATTGGAGAAACTCAAAATCAGATACAACTTGAATTATTGAATAACGCTGAATATTCATTGGTTTTATCAAACAAAAATGATGATGATTTGTTTAATAAAATACGAAACCAAAACAAACCATTAAAAGAAGTTGCTCTTACTGTGTGTGGTCTTACACCTTATCGAGTTGGAAAAGGAACACCAATGCAAACGGAAAAGATTGCAAAAAATAGAGCGTATGACGCAGACTTCAAAAAAGACAAAACATATCGTCAATATTTAATGGGGCGAGATTTTAATAAGTATCAATGGTGCATTGAAAAAGAACGTTGGATTAGTTACGGAAAATGGTTAGCAGAGCCAAGATATAAAGCACCTTTTGACGATGATAAAAAAATCGTAATTAGACAAACTTCTGATAGGTTGATTGCTCATTTAGACACAAACAAATATCTATCATTAAAAAATGTCCATAATTTAAGAGTTACAAATTCTGAACTTTCATACGAATATCTACTTGCAATTATCAATTCAAAATTATTGGATTGGTGGTATCAAAAACTTATTCCAGAAAAAGGGCGTGTTTTTGCGGAAGTAAAAGTTGTAAATCTTGAAAAACTTCCAATAAAAATAATTGATACAAAAAACAATACAGAAATTCAAAAACAAAACGAAATCATCAAACACGTTGAAACTCTTTTAAAACTCAATGCAGACAAGCAAAACACAACTTTACCGAGCCAACTTGAAATGATTAACAACAGAATTGACCACGCAGAAAGTAAAATAAACGAATTGGTTTATCAGCTTTATGAGTTGACAGAAGAAGAAATAAAAATTGTAGAAGAAAGATCATTACATAAATCTGCGAAAGTTTAATTACTCGCCTTAAATTATTGCAAATAAAAAAGATGCCCCATACCGAACTTAGATCAAAATAATTCTGTTTGAAAAAGTTGAAACGGAATCATGTTTAAAAAAAATAACTCAGTTATCAAGAACACCAAATAAAGCATAGAATCAAAAAATTGTTTCCCAATTCTGAGAAAATAAAAACTTTTTCAATAAGGCAAATTATCTACAGATTAAAATTGACTTTGTACATATCCAAAAAAACATAGATTCAGATTTTATTCAAGGACTCATATCTTAATACGTTCTACAATAAGATTAAATTTATTTCTCAAGATTTCTAACCAAGATCTTGTTGGAGAAAAAGATGACCCAATCAATCAATGGAAGTTTAGATACAATTTATCAAGAAATTGTCAGAAGAAATGCAGGGGAAACAGAATTTCACCAAGCAGTTAGAGAAGTTTTAGAATCCTTAGGACCCGTTTTAGACAAACATCCTGAATTGGCTCAAAATAAAATTATCCAAAGAATAGCCGAGCCAGAACGTCAAATTATTTTTCGTGTTCCGTGGCAAGATGACAAAGGGGAAATTCACATCAATCGAGGATTTCGAGTTCAGTTCAATTCTTGTCTTGGCCCATACAAAGGTGGGATTCGATTTCATCCTTCTGTATATCTTGGAATCGTGAAATTTCTCGGATTTGAACAAATTTTTAAAAATGCGTTAACTGGTCTTCCTATTGGAGGTGCAAAAGGAGGATCTGACTTTGACCCTAAAGGAAGAAGCGACAGCGAAATTATGAGATTTTGTCAAAGTTTTATGAACGAATTATATAGACATTTAGGGGAATACACAGACGTTCCCGCCGGAGATATAGGAGTAGGCGGTCGCGAGATTGGTTATATGTTTGGTCAATATAAACGTTTAACAAATCGTTACGAGTCAGGTGTACTTACCGGAAAAGGTTTAGCTTATGGTGGATCGCTTGTTAGAACAGAAGCTACCGGTTATGGCGCAGTTTATTTTGTTTCGGAAATGCTCAAAGTAAAAAAGCAGTCAATCGAAGGGAAGACCTGTTTAGTATCAGGTTCAGGAAATGTTGCAATCTATACGATTGAAAAAATTCATGAACTTGGCGGAAAGGTAATTGCATGCTCTGATTCAAATGGTGTGGTTATTGATAGAAAAGGCATCGACTTAGAATTTTTAAAGCAAATTAAAGTTACTGAGCGCCGAAGAATTAAAGACTATTGCGAAAAACACAAAGACGCAATTTACCAACCATCCGGAAATATCTGGGAAATTCCATGCGATGTCGCCATGCCTTCTGCTACACAAAATGAAATCAATGGTAAAGATGCAGCCAAGCTCGTTAAAAATGGTTGCAAGGTTGTCGGAGAAGGTGCAAACATGCCTACTACACCTGAAGGAATAAAAGTATTCTTGGAAGCAGGCATTGCTTATGGGCCAGGGAAAGCAACTAACGCAGGTGGCGTTGCAACTTCTGCGCTCGAGATGCAACAAAATGCATCGAGAGATTCCTGGTCATTTGAATACACCGAGGAACGATTAGCAAAAATCATGCGTAACATTCACGAGATCTGTTACGAAACTGCCGATGAATACGGCACCCCGGGAAATTATGTAAATGGAGCAAACATTGCAGGATTTATCAAAGTAGGGAACGCCATGCTCTCTATGGGTTTGATTTAAGCCAAATTTATACTCATTCTGAAGATGAATTTATCAGAGTGAGTATAGAAAATACTTTACACTCTTACCAAAAATAAAAATCTTTTCATTATGAATCTTAGAACTACAAATATTGAAAAGCTTCAATCTGTAAAATTTGATGTACTAATTTTGGGTGGTGGAATAAATGGTGCAGTCAGTGCGGCTGTTCTTTCGGCAAGAGGAGCAAAAGTTGCTCTGATAGACAAAGCTGATTTTGCCGGACTTACCAGCAGCAGCTCATCCAACCTTGCGTGGGGCGGGATTAAATACATGGAAACTCTCGAATTTCCCTTAGTCAGAAAACTTTGTATGTCGAGAAATCATCTAATCCGAAGTTATCCATCTACCGTAGAAGAAATTCGATTTTTCACTACACATGAGAAAAACTTTCGTCACGGACTTTGGAAACTACTCGCAGGCACTTGGCTTTACTGGCTAATAGGGAATTGCTTTACAAAAATTCCAAGGCTACTCACAAGAAAAACAATTCAAAAAGAAGAGCCTTTCGTCAACATAGATACAAGCAATGGAGGTTTTGAATACTCCGATGCTTATCTTCATGATAACGACGCTCGATTTGTTTTTAATTTTATTCGCTCCTCTTTAAACTATGGTTGTATCGCCGCCAATTATGTTGAATCTCTCGGAGCACAAAAAAAGTCCGATGAATACTGGAGTATTAAAGCTAAAGATAAAATTTCAGGAAAGCAATTTACTATCTCTGCAAAAATTCTAATCAATGCCTGTGGACCATATTTAGATGCACACAATAAACTTACCAAAGAATCCACTATTCACAAACACGTTTTTTCAAAAGGGATTCACCTAATCGTAAACCAGATCACTCCAAATAAAAGAGTGCTAACTTTTTTTGCAAACGATGGAAGATTATTTTTTGTAATTCCAATGGGAAACCGTACTTGCATAGGAACTACAGATACAAAGTTAGATACTCCGGAGTCCTACGTTACATCCGAAGATAGGAAATTTGTATTAGACAATATCAATCACTTGCTAAAACTTCCTTCTCCTTTAACCGAAAAAGATATAATTGCCGAGCGTTGCGGGGTGAGACCTCTCGTAGTTACAACTTCTTCCAACTCTGAAGGAGATTGGATGCAACTATCCAGAAAGCACGCAGTAGAGAGCAATTCTACCTCTAAACATATAAGCATCTTTGGAGGAAAACTCACAGATTGTTTAAACGTAGGTGAAGAAATTTATGAAATCGTCCAATCCATGGGAATCCTTTTTAATTTCCCAACTAAAAAATGGTATGGCGAACCCTCAGAGGAAATCAAAAACGAATTTCTCCACCAAGCAAAATTAATTGGGTTAGATGAGATGACCTCTCCTCTATCTTCAGAAGTGTTAAGCAAACGCCTTTGGAGAAGATACGGTGCTCAATCATTTGCACTATTAGAAAATATTCGTATGGATCCGAAAATGGCCGAAATTTTAATTGAAGGCTCAGAGTATATTCGTTGCGAAATAGAGCAAACAGCAAAAAGAGAAATGGTAACGAAACTCGAAGACTTCCTAAGAAGGCGATCCAAGATAGATCAAGTAGTTAGAAAAGAAGAACTCAAAAAATCGAAAGGATTAAAAGAAGCGTGTAAAATTCTTTTTGGAATCGAAGCAACTTCTAAATACAATGAGTATTTTTCTAATTAAAATTTACTTTTTTTCTTTTAAATTCTGATCTCTTCTGGAATAAGCCGGGTCAATGTTTCCCATAGAAATGGACAATTCTTCCAAATCTGGTTTCATCCAGACATTGGGATAGATTCCTTCTCCTTCCAAAACTTTAAAGAAATTGTCTGAATGAATAGTTAAATATTTATTCCTGTCTTTGGAAATTACTCTTTCTATTTCGTGTCGTAAATTTTCAAAGTCTGTCTCGTTTATGTTTGCTGGAAAATCGGCTTCGTGTAACAATTTCAGTAAAATTACAAACCTACCGGAGTGTTTTAAAATTTTTAAAGCAAAAAGCATCTCTCTTAGTTTTAGTAAATACAAATAGGGTCTTGTGTTTTTTGCAAAAATTAGTTTCTGCTCTGCTTCTTCAATATCCCGAAATCCCATTCGTAAAAATGCAATTGTTTCAGTTTTTTCTTTTCCTCTTGAAATAGATCCAAGTCTATTTAATTCCATTCGTATCATGTAAATATTTTTTGTAAGTGTACTTTCATATAGAGAGATTAATAATTTTTGAGTATGTCGTATTCTTTGATAGGCCTTTGAATAATCTGATTCAATATATAAAATTTGAGATTCTACGTAATGCTGGATACATCTTTTATAGAGTTTTTTTTCTTCATCTGAACCAAAATTGGAAACTGTAGAATTGATTGACTGCAAGATTAATTGATTCTCTTCCATACCGTAAGCTACTTGCTGATTAGCAGAGCTGGAATATTCATCAATTTTCCATAAAAATAAAAAACAAATTATTATGTAAAATTTTTTACTCATATAGTCTCAAATAATTTTCGGTGAAATTTATATTTTTTGAATGAAAAATAAAAATTAGTTGCTTCTTGAAACTTTATGTCTTTTTGAATTAGAAAAGAAATTGTAAACTATTAAAAGCAATCACTAGAATATTAAACTTTTTTGAAAATTTTTAATTATTATAAAAAATTGCAGTAGTAGTATAACCAAGAAATATAACCATAAGAAAAGAAGTTACAACTGACTCTCTTGTAGTTTTCCCTACACCTATAGCACCGTTAGTCGTACGGAGTCCATGAGAACATGCAATGGTTGAAACAGTAACTCCAAATATAAAACCTTTCAATACTCCGATATATAAATCCTTCAACCCATTTATTGAAGCAATCCTTGTAACTACATCGTCAAAATATATTTTGTATTCAATACCCAATTGAAAATGTCCGATTGCCGCACCTCCGAGTATTCCTAAAATCGAAGAGTAAACACAAAGCACAGGCACCATCACAGACAATCCCACAATTCTCGGCATTACCAGATAACGTACCGGATCAATCGACATTACTTCTAATGCGTCAATCTCCTCTGATACCTTCATCGTACCAATTTCTGCGGCAATGGCAGAGCCTACAGAGGCAGACAAAATAAGCGCAGTCATAAAAGGCGACATTTCTCGTGTCAAAGTAATCGTAAGTAATACTCCGATTTGACCTTCTGCACCAAAGTCTCTAAGACCAAGACCTGTGTTTAGTCCCATGATCATCCCTGTGAAAATCGCGACAACCGATACCACAAAAAAACTGCCAACACCTGCAATGTACATCTGATGAATTATTTCATTTCTTTTAAAAAAAATAGCTTTAAGCTGAAAAATAGCTTTGAACAGTAGAATTAACGTATAACCTGCTCCTGAAATATAGCTAAAAATTAATTTCATCATATAACTCTTTGCATAATTATTCAGTCAGAAATAATTTACATCTTCCCTTTTTAAAACTTTTTCTTATACAATTCATCGCTAACAGATTTTTCTTCAGAAGAAATTTTTATAAACCACAAAAGTTGCAAAGATCTCTTTTCGTATTCTCTTTCGTAGCCAAATAATCCGTAAAGTATTTTTATTTTAGTTCGATGCTCTTCAAAAGATAAATCTAATAAAAACGGAATGTATATATGAAATTCGGTATCTGTCCATCTTTGTGTGTAAAGCCTCATAAATAAAGAAAATCTTCTCTCCCCATTGATGAATCTTTTGTACTCTATTATTGACCAAATCGGCTCCCAGTTTTTTTCCACTGTATCCGAACGAATCGGAAACAATGAAAATAAACTCCAGTCCATATTGCCTTCAGTGTCCTTATGGTATCTGAACAAGGGCCAAATCTTAAAATACTTATCTGTCCTCTCTTCTTTTTTATAATATTGATTCATACTCCAGACAAAAGGCAAAAAAAAGTGGTAGCTTGTTTTCACAAGGTGAGTATCTGTTCTCAAATTTAGATACAATGGTGTGATAAAAGTTGCTTCTTTTCCTGCATATCTTGAATAGCCATAAAAAGGAAAAAATATATGTTTTCTGTAATCTTTATCGTTTGAATAACCATATTGAAAAAGATAAAACAACTGAAAACTTACTTCGCCTGTTTTTTTATCGTAGCCGTAGCTAAACATTGAGCCAAGAATAGGAAACCACAAAACTGAATAACTTCGCATATTCCCGTATTCAGATTTTTTAAAATTGAAGATCGGCCATATAAAAGTATAAGATGTAGGCTCTTTCTTATCCAAGAAATCTTCACCCCATTGTACAAAAGGCCAAAAAATAGAATAATGCCTGTACTTGCCGATATGTTCCTTAATTGAAAAAAATGGAAGAACTCGATATTCTTTTCTAACCTCAGACGACCCAAACAAAGTAAGAGGCCACAAAATAGAAAATGCTTTATATTCTTTATGACTCCAACTCGAATACAAAGGAAATAAAAAGAAATTAATTTCGCTCCATGCAATTTTAGAACGAACACTTCCAAAAAAAGGAAAAAATGCAAGATACCTTTCTCTATCCGTATCACCTTTCCCCCATTGTAAAAAAGGTGATAGAATTAAATCTGTATCTTCACCAGTGTCAGGATGTTGTAGAGTGTCTTTGGAAAATAAAAATAAAAAACTCCATTTTTCCCAATAGTTTGTTTTTTCTCTGTAAAATATCGGATAAAGAAAAGTTTGGAATTTATGGTCACTTTGTTTTTCATGGTAGCTACTAAAAAAGGGTCTAATTATAAATTCAGTTTGACCTGCTCTTTTTTCGCTTTCGTACAAAAACCAAAACTGCCAATAATCTGATTTTGAACTGCCGTAGGTTTGCGTTGGGTTTTTTGCATAAACCTCTACTGCGAAACCAAATAATAAAAAGAAACAAAATACATATCTAAGAGTTTTCATAACTGTTGGTAACGGGGTAGTCGGAGCGCTGCATATTCGTCTCCAACAGTTCCATCGGTTTGTGTGATCACCTTTATATATTTTTAATTCCAAATTTCATTCATCTTTTTTTAAAAAATTTTATTTCTCTATAAAAATTTGTCTTAGTATTGAGGTAAACTATATTTATGATAACAAATATAGAATTACAAAAAATAACAGACATAGCCATGAAAACTTTTTCTTCCCCCTTGACAAATGAAGATTTTGATTTACTAAAAAGTGAAAGAAACAGAAAGATAGATCGCTATAAAAAATTAACCTGCATACTTTGGGTGAAACCGGAATCTGACCCTTTACTGATTTTTAATATACTCTATTATTTCAGTTTTCAAAATAGAATAAAATATGTTACAAGTCCAAAACCATTCAATAAATTTTTAGATAAATGTATGATGGCATCAAATAACAGAACTTTTACAAAAGACAAAAAGCCAAGATTAATCAGTATGGTTGCTGATTTAATTTGCTATTCTGAGATATTAGTCGAAAAAAATAAAATAAATTTTAATGACATAATTTTATGGAGCGAATTAAAAAAATTATAAAATTTTTCTTTTCAACTTATCTATATTTTAAAACATTCAACTTATATGAAAAATAAAAAAGCAATATTGATATTTAACCCGGGAAGCGGTAAAAAAAAATCACCAGAAAGAGCCTTGGACTTTTCCAACCATTGGAATAATCGTTTTGGATCAGAAATTAAACTGAGGGCCACGAAATCTTTTTCTGATATTCGAATCAGCTCTTCCGAAAACTCAGATTATGACATAATGATTTTTATGGGTGGAGACGGGACTTTAAGCGAATGCCTCCAAGGGGTTTGCGAGAAAGAAAAATTTAAGCCTCTAAAAAATCCTGTTGGTTTTTTACCAGGAGGTACCGGAAATTCATTTCTTCGAGACTTTGGAATTTCTACTTATGAAGAAGGGCGAGATGCGTTACTTGATGCAATTCAAAAAAACCAATCTATAAATGTGGACTTGTCAATTGTTTCCTATCTTTCCGAAGAAAATAAAAAACCTTTGAAAAGAGTTTGTTTTAATATTTTTGGCTTAGGAGTAATTCCGGACGCAGCAGAAACGGCGATTAAAATGAGATTTCTTGGAGACTTAAACTATTTAGTCGGAGTTTTAAAAAGTGCATTCACTACAAAAAAGCTAAACACAAAAGCAAACATTGACGGTAAAGAAGAGTTTTTATCTTGCAAGGCTCTTAGTATAAATAACTCCAGATATACCGGTGGGGCTATTGAAATTGCGCCCGCAGTTCGAGTGAATGATGGTAAATTATTTTTAATGATACCAGAAGAAACAAGCCCACTCGCAATGTTGAATTTATTCCCTATGATTATGAAAGGAAAACACTTAGATCACCCTAAGGTCAGAACCGAATTCATTAAAGAAGCACAGTTTATAAGAGACGATTCATTTTTAATGAATATTGATGGCGAATTAGAAAAAGGATTCAATCCTAATATAAAAATTCAACCTGATTTCTGGAAACTTTTTATGCCTAAAGGACGAGTTTAGTGTCTCCTATAAAGGAAAAAATTTTTTCTCTTATAAAAGAATTTGTTTATAGATACTCTGAGGAAGAATTCACACTCGCTTCAGGAAAAAAGTCACACCATTATTTTAATTGTAAAGAAATTACACTCTACCCTGACCGACTTTCTATCCTTGCAGAATATTTCGTAAAGGAGCATATTCCTTCTATTCTGCCAAGCCCACCTGAATCAGTCGGAGGACTTACGTTAGGTGCAGACCCTATCAGCTATTCAATTGCACTAGAATATTCAAAATCAAATACAAAAGTTTTTCCACTCGTAGTTAGAAAAGAATCAAAAGACCATGGAACAAAAAAAGAAATAGAAGGAGCAATTCAACTTGTAAAATCCTGCTTAGTCATTGATGATGTAATTACTACCGGTGGCTCGACTATCAAAGCTGTAGAATCTCTTCGTCGTGCAGGACTTGTGGTAGATAAAGGAATCTGTATTTTAGATAGAGAAGAAGGTGGAAACGAATCTCTATCTTTAATTGGTATAAAAATGTTTCCTATTTTTAAAAAAAGTGATTTTATATGAATGGTATTTTCTATTACGACATTAATTTTTTCAAAAAAAGACTTCTTCAAAGAATGGGAATTATTGGATTAATCTATCTTTCATTTCTTGTTACAAACTATATCGGAGTCCCACAAGAAAATAAAATAGAATTCCTAAAAATTTTTCTACCCATCAGTGCTTTACTTGGATTTTTCTTCTATAGAAATTTTCAAAAACAAATGAAGATTGTCCGTGCAGGAAGAATTGAAATCGACGGAAGTATTTTAAAACAATACGCAGGAACTAACGGCAATTGTTTAGAGTTAAATTTAAAAGATACCAAATCAATTTCCAAAGATAGTTATCGATCGTATTCTAGATTATTATTAGAAACAGAAGAGCACGAATATTCTTTTCTAAATCTTGCAGATATGCCAAAATTTGAAGAACAAATCAAGTCAATCACCAATCTAGAAATCCAAGAGGCTAACTTTTCACTTAAAGACATACTAAAAAAAGCTATTACTTACTTTACGCCTTCGTTTGTTTGTGCATTTTTAGTATTTTATCCAAAAACAAATATTGATATTAAAATATTATTTTTAGTTATTAATATAAATGCGATTTTTTTTGTTAGAAGTATGACCGAGCACAAATCTAATTCTAAATTCATCACAGATAAAGGAATTCAAAGAACTATCCTTGGGCTTATAATTTTGGTAATAATTCAAATAATTGTTTTCGCAGTGCAGGTTTATTTATAACAGAATTACTAAACTATTTACGATATCGTGCAAAGTAGTTGTCAATTTCTGGTCGTAGTTCTACACCAACTTTTTCAAAAATGTCTAAGAGTTGTTTGTATGTTCCTTGTCCGCCAAGAAAATCCCAAAATTCTTCTGCAACTTTCAATTCGCTTGGTAAGTCTAACATTCCTGCCATTGTCCAACGTGAATAAGGTTTTGGTTCGTAAGGATTGTAAGGAATTGCAATTAACGTATTGATTTTTGCTTTTGAATTTTCAGATAAAACACAAGCTGTCCATTCTAAAAGTGTTCGCTTATATTCTTTGAAACCGCCTTTGTTTGGCTTTGCAGTTTTGATGTCAAACAAGTAAAATTGGTTGTCGTGACTTTGCAACCAAATATCCACTTTGGTTGGTTTCACAGTTTTCATTGTTCCTGTTTGTGCAACTTTTCTAATCGCTTCAATTTCGTCTAACTTTTTTGGTTTTGAATTGACAGCTGTCAAGTCGTCCATAATGTCTTGGATAACTCGTTGTGCTTTTTCGCTGATTTTTGTTCCTGCAGTGGCTTGTGATTTCGCTTCTTTAAAAGTTGTTGACGCTAACGCCAATGCAACAGGTTCAAAAATACTTGTTCCGAAATTTGTGTTTAGCGAATGAATAAATGAGAACAACGCCATTCTGTCCTTTCCCAAAAGTCTTGTATGAAAAGGCATTGAAGCGGGTTCTGGTTTATAGTTTTGAAATTTATTTCGTAAACTATTTTTCAAAACTGTATCAACTTGATTTATTTGTTGTTTAGTTAATGCCATTTTTTAATTTCATTTTAGTTCATAATGTTCTAAAATAGGCTGCTCTAAAATAAAGAAATCTAATTTGTTTTCTCGCTCTCTAAAGGTGCCGTATTGTTTCAAATCTAAAATCGCTCTTTCCAACATTTCAAAAGTTTCATCATCATCTAAATACTTAAAACTAAATGCGGAAATTTGCTCTACAATTTTATCTTTTGAATTTTCAGTTTCTAATAACGCTGCTTCTTTATTTGAATACAAATTAGAACCCCAAACCTCTACATGTCCTACATTAAAACTTACATAAAAACACTTTTCGTTCTTCATACTACTTACTCTTTAAATGAAAAATTATTTCCGAATACGCTCCTTTGTCCTTTTCAGTTCGGTTTAATACAGGTCGTTTGAATTGATTAACGATTTTCATTCCTGCGTTTTCGGCAATAGTCGGATACATATTGTATTTGTCGTTTGCTACTAAAAAAATGTCGTAGTCGTCTGCAAGATATTTTTTTGCATTGTTTAAAACGTCCGAAATTCCTTGTATATAACTCTGTTTTGCTTCTTTGCCTTGTCCTTTGAAAAGCGGACCGATTTCTAATTCGTCTTTGCGTTCAAAGCCAAATAAATCGTAAGCGTAAGCGTGTTGCTCGTGATAGTCAATTAAACCAACGTAAGGTGGTGATGAAAAAATGCCTTTGATTTTTTTCTTTTCAGCTAATTCTGCAAACGCTGGATTTTGTTTTTTGAGTTGAGTAAAAATATCTATCGTTCTGCTATCGCCTGTTAAACAAGTTTGAAAAGTTTCTGTTCGTAATTTGTCAAACTGTGCAAGTCGTTTTACTGTATCTTTGCTGTAAGTTTCCAACCATTTTAATATTGAAAAAAGTGGTTTGCACATTTTTCCGTGCTTAGAACAATAATAAGTTGCAGTAATGGGTTCAACAAGTGTAGCTAAATCAGCGTGTGTAGTTGCTCTGCAACTACGAATTGTGCGACTTAGAATTACGCTTACAATTTTCTTCGTGTTCGTATTTTTAATTTTTTTGATTTCGCTAAACACAAATTCTATTTCTTCACGAATGTGTTGCGAATACCATTTGTCTAAAAAGTTGTCAGCTTTGTCTTGGCGTAATTTTATGTTGTATTGTTTTACGAGTTTATTGTATGTCGGCAAAAATTCTTTTTCTTTTTCCGCACCGTATTCTTTCTCATTGATGTTGCCTTGTCGCAAATTGTATTTGTAAGTGGTTGCGGGAAAATATTTGTTGTTGAACTCGTAGAGTTCTTGCAACAATTTTGCTTCAAATTCGGTTATATGGGAATTTTCAATAAACGATTTCAATGCTTTTGAAATGCGATTGATTTCGTTTTGAATGTCGGCTAAATCATACTTTGTTACCTTGCAATTCCCAATTAAAGCGTTGAAAGCTGAAACATCAATGCCGACTGCGTTCATTCCTAATTCGCAACTTTGCACCATCGTTGTGCCGCTTCCTGAAAATGGGTCAAGCACAATGTCGCCTTTTTTGAAATACGTTTCAGTTTTGAAATTGTCGATGTGATTGTCTAAAAAATACTCAACCAACTGAGGAATAAATTTGCCTTTGTATGGGTGTAAACGATGAACGTGTTTTGTCGTTTCGGCTTCTTTGTATTGGTCAAACGATAAAGCCCAATTCAAATCTTCGCCAAGTTGGTCTTTCCAAGAATTTTCACGTTGTCCGTTGTAGGATTTGTAATAGTTTACAAGGTCTTGCAACGCAATTTGCGTTGAGCCGTTTTCGCCAATTTTCTTAATTCGTCCGTACTGAATGAGATAGGAAATGTTAGCGGTCGTAACGGTTTTGCAAGTGTGCTGTGTCGCCCATTCGCTTGCTTCTTTTATGGTCAAAAGTTTAGATTGTATTCCCATTTTTACCTTTTCTTAAAAACTATATTTATGACGCTACTGCAAAAACCCTTTCAGGGCTTTTTACAACGCTAGAAAATGGCACTTTTATTGGCTTTTTGAACAATTGCTTTTTCAAAAAACGACTTTTTGCAGGTACGCCATTTACAAAAATCCACTATACAAATTTATTGCAAGTTAAAACTTTCAATCTTCTTCAAATATTAAACTTCCTATTATGTTAAGAATTTTTAGGGAAACTAAATTTTTTTAATCGTAGAATTTTCAAGAAGTTCTCCAAAAATCGAATTTGAAACAAATCTCCTAAATACCTGAATTCTTCTATATCCAAAAAATTTTCCCGCATTTTCTTTCATGTAAGAGTCAATATCTAAAGATTCACCTATCAACCCTTTTCTTGTAGAGGCTCCTTGGTCATACAAATTTTTATAATAGGCTCTAACAAACTGAACTCCTTTTGAAAAATGAATATAGGAATCAACTAATGAATCACTTATATCTAAGTATTTTTCATTCCAATATCTGATAATCAAATATTTTACAATATTTTCTGGAAAAATTTTGGAAAGTGAATTTTTCTCAACACAATAAATGTGTCCAAAGTTACGACGACTCATATCTTCCAAAATAATATTATATATTACAACAGGCCCAATATGATATAAAAAAACATGTGGCTCATCAGTCGCTTTGGGAAAATCTTTTTCACCCAAGTTAGTAGTAATAAAATCAAAGAGAGCTTTAATTACTTGTTCGTATCTCGCTCTTTGAGTGTGCCCAGAATTTTTTCTTACCATTGCAGATGCAAGTGTAGGGGGGGTATCAAACTCACCAGGTTTCAATGAAACAAAACTAGAGTAATCAAATTTTTCATATTCTTTAGTTAATTCAGATTGCTCTACTTCCAAAACGTATGAGTCATTTTTATTCCATTCTTTTGTGCCGACCACACGAGTTCGGAAACTCAACTTACGTTCGTTTTTAACAGAGGGTATTTCAGGTTTTTCAAAAATAATAATTTTTTCTACAGGTTGTATCTTCTCTTTAACTTGAACATTAAAAAGATTCGATATATTATAATCCTTATCAAGCTTATACGCAATGTTAGAAACTAAATTACTTGAGGTGGTTTTTTCGGACTCTATGATTTCGCATTGATAGTGTGTTTTCAATTTAGAAAGAAATTTTTCTGTAGATTGATCTAATAAATTAATTTTATTTAAAATTTTTGTTTTAATAATCTCTTCAATGTTGGCAGTTTCAGGAATTTTTCTAAACTCTTTTAATCTTGATTCAAAAATAGGCCAAGTGGATAACGTAATTTTTGAAAAAGACGAAATATTTTCAAAATAGATTTTTACCTTACAAAATTCTTTTTTTGAATCTTTTATATTTTCCGAAGGAAATATTTCTTTATATTTTCTCTCTATTTCTCTCTGAATTATTTTTGCAGAAAGAATTGAAATCAATTTATCGTAAGCATCTTCTACTTCTTTGAGTGGAGATAAAAATTCATATTCATGTTTTTGGATTATTTTATTAGCTTGAATGGGTATAGATCGACTATCAAATAAATTGCGAATTGATTTTGTACATTCTTTATGAAAAGAAAGCGCAACAGAAGGGTCTATAGAAATATCGACTGCAGTTGGAATAGCATCAGGAAGATTAGGAAAGTCTAATCCTCCACTCAGTGAGCCTCCCTGTTCAACAACCAGATCCGATAATGGGTCATCATCTTCAAAGAATTCCATCTAAGGAGTTTTCTCCTTACTTCAAATAACTACCGGAGCAGGATTCAAATTTTCTGGATCATTTTTTACTTTATCTACCTTTTTTTTGGTAACAAGATCCGGTGAAGATGAAAGTATTGTATTTAACTCTTCAGAATTAATTGTTTCTTGAACAAGCAGAGCTTTTGCAAGTCGATCTAATTTTTTATTGTTCTTCTTAATCAAATCTCTACCTTTATTCAGACATGACTGAACAATTGTTTTTACTTCTTCATCAATCATTGCCGCAAAATGCTCACTATAAAATTTACTCGGATGCGACATGTCTCTCGCTAAGAAAACATTTTCATTTCCGCCACTATAATTAATCGTGCCTAACTTCTCAGACATTCCCCATTCGCAAACCATTTTTCGAGCAATATTAGTCGCATGTTGAATATCGTTACTTGACCCTGTTGAAGGATTTCCAAATTTTAATTCTTCAGCAATGTATCCACCCATCGACATTACAATTTGATCTAACCAATAATTTTTAGGATGAATGTGTTTTTCTTCAGCCGGCAAAGATTGAGTCAATCCAAGTGCCCTCCCTCTCGGAATAATTGTAACCTTATGTATTGGTTCAGTAAACGACAAAAGAGTCGCAAGAATTGCATGGCCGGCTTCGTGAAAGGCAATAACTTCTTTCTCTTTTTCAGAAATAAAAAATGATTTTCTTTCAGGCCCCATCATGACTTTATCTCTTGCATTTTCTAAGTCTTCTTGAGTTACCCTTTTTTTATTTCCTCTTGCAGCTAGTAAAGCTGCCTCATTAATCAGGTTAGCCAGATCTGCACCTGTAAATCCTGGAGTCCCTCTTGCAATCGAATTTAAGGATATATCAGAAGTCAAAGGCACTTTCTTAACGTGAACTTTTAGAATTTCTTCTCTACCATTTACATCGGGTAAATCCACAATCACCTGACGATCAAATCTACCCGGGCGTAAAAGTGCCGGATCCAAAACATCTGCGCGATTGGTTGCAGCCATTACAATCACACCTTCATTCTCTTCAAACCCATCCATTTCTACAAGCATCTGATTGAGTGTCTGCTCTCTCTCGTCATGCCCTCCACCAAGTCCTGCCCCCCTCAATCTTCCTACAGCATCTATCTCATCAATAAATATTATACATGGAGCATTTTTCTTACCTTGCTCAAATAGATCTCTAACTCTGGATGCCCCAACCCCTACAAACATTTCTACAAAGTCAGAACCGGATATGCTAAAAAATGGAACTCCCGCTTCTCCTGCAACTGCTTTTGCAAGAAGAGTTTTTCCTGTTCCGGGAGGTCCCACAAGAAGAACACCTGTAGGGATTCTTGCACCAATAGACTGAAATTTTTTAGGATCTTTTAAAAAATCAATCATCTCGGAAAGCTCTTGTTTCGCTTCTTCGCAACCGGCAACATCTCCAAATGTTACTTTTACTTTTGGATCCATGTTTAATTTAGCTTTGCTCTTCCCAAAAGAAAACGCTCTGTTTCCAGTCGATTGCAACTGACGCATCATAATAAACCAAATAATACCAAAGGCAAGAATCCATGGAATGATTGAACCAATTGCATTCAGAAAACGATTCTCTTCTGATGATTTTGCTTGAAAAGAGTGGTTTGACTTTCTTAGTTTTGCTAAAATTTCAGAGTTGATCGGAGCAATATTTGTCCGAAACTGTTTAGGTTTATTATCTTTAGAATTATCCGGTAGATACCAGCCCTCGATGATTTCCTTTTCGATGACTAATTGCTTTTTTTTTTTTCCTTCAGATTCCACTATCTTACCGATAGGTTTTTTACCATCAACCGGCTCAAGCATGTTTAAAAAATCAGAATACGATATTTCTGTCACTCTGGTATCTAACCTTTCCGGTCTGTACCAAAATGCTAAAATTAACAAAACTACAGAAAGGATGAGGATTACATTTTTAACATTTTTATTCATCTAATTACTCCGAATATTAGACCACTGAAAAAGCCAACTTTAGTCATGATTTCTTTTAATTTCATATTGTATGGATAGGTTTACCTGTTCCGACAAGAATAGCAAGTTATAATTCTGGAATTTTTCGCTTTAAAGTTTGTATTTTTCAATTACTTCATCAATATCTCCGAGACTAATAGAGCGTATTGCTGCTTCTGCATCATTAATAATATCAATCAACTTCAAATTTTCCATAGGGTGGAAATCTTCTTTTAAAAACTTTTCATGTTCCCCTACTTTAAATTGATTATTTTTAATTCCAATCCTGATTTTTATAAAATTAGATGACCTTAGCGATTGAGCGACAGAGGCTATCCCTGCGTGTTCCGAATCAGAATTCCCTTTTTCAATTACAATTTGTCCAAGAGACAAGGTGTAGTCTTCATGAATCACAACAATATCTTGGACTTTTATCCTTAAAAAAGAGGCGATGTACAATACAGACTCTCCGGAGAGATTGCTAAACGTTTGGGGCTTTAAAAGAACAACCTCGTCTCCTTCAAAAAAACCCCTTCCAATCATAGACTTCTTTTTTTTGGTTTTAATCTCCAGACCAATATTGCTCGCAATCACATCTAAAATTTTAAAACCAATATTTGCCCGATTATTATTGTACTTGTCTCCCGGATTTCCCAAACCTACTATAAGTTTAATGTTTGCAGAAGATTTTGGCTCTAGCATAATAATATTAGATTATTTTTTCTTTGCTGCCGGAGCTTTTGCCGCAGGCTTATCAGCTGCACCCGCAGGAGCTTTTGTATCCGATCCCTTAGATTCAGTTTTTTCAGCAGCAATTAAAGCTCTTGTTACATTCACAGACGTAATAATCGGATCCCCATTGATTAAAACTTCCCAACTTTTTGGAATTTGAAGTTGACTTACTTTTATACTGTCTCCTATTTCCAAATCAGTAACATCCAGAGTAATAGTGTCTTTCATTTCTTCCGGTGTCATCTTCACTTTTAGTTCATGGATTAAGTGCTCAAACTGCCCTCCGGACTTAGATCCTTTTGCAATTCCAGTTGTTAAAATATTTACTTTTGCTACAACTTTTTTGCCCGGAGTTACCTGATAAAAATCAATATGTCGAACTTTGTTTGTTCCCGGAAATCTTTGAATATCTTTTACATACACATTTGAACTCGCTCCGTCTATATCTAATTCAAACAATGTCGCCTGACGTATTCCCGATGCTAATAAATGATCCAATTCTGTTTCCACCATGCTTGCAGGTGTTGATTTACCTCCACCGATGATATTCACGGGAACTCTACCACTGGCTCTCAACCTATTGTTTGCATTTTTTCCTGTTTCGGTTTTCTTGATTGCTTTGATTGTTAGTTTACTCATATTGTTTTTCCTTATATTTATTATAAAAATAGCGAGCTGATTGATTTTTCATCGTGAATAATTTTAATAGCCTTTGCAAAAAGTGGCGCAACTGAAAGCACTTTTATTTTATCAATTTTTTTGCCTTCGGGAACCATGATTGTATCCGAAAGCACTACCTCTTTGAAATCTACCTTATTCAAACGATTGATTGCTTCTCCAGACAAAACTCCATGGGTAGCACAACACATAACAGACAGAGCCCCACCTTCAAGAAGAGCGTTTGCTGCTTTACATATTGTACCTGCTGTGTCTATCATATCGTCTAAAATTAAACAATTCTTGTCTTTGATTTCTCCGATTATATTCATCACCTCAGACTCATTCGCCTGTGGTCTTCTTTTATCAATTATGGCTAAACTTCCATTTACTTTTTTGCCGAGAAATCTTGCTCTTTCAGCTCCTCCTGAATCAGGGGATACAATAACTAAATCTTCTATCTTCTTTTCTAAAATATACTCAACTAAAACAGGTGCAAAAAATAAATGATCGACCGGAATATGAAAAAATCCTTGTATTTGATCTGCATGAAGATCCATCGTAAGTATTCTATTTGGACCAACAGTTTGAATAATATCTGCGACAACTCTTGCAGAAATCGGCACCCTTGGCTCAACTTTTCTGTCTTGTCTTCCATAGCCATAATAAGGTATAACTGCAGTAATTCTTCTGGCGGATGCCCTGCGAAGCGCATCAATAATTAAAATTAATTCCATGAGATGATCGTTTGCCGGAAAACTCACTGACTGAACTACAAAAACATCTCTACCTCGTACGTTTTCTCCAACTTTGACAGAAATCTCTCCATCAGAAAATTTTTTCACAGTAATTTTGCCATTAGGAATTCCAAGGTGAGAGCAAATATTCTCTGCCAAGAGTTTGTTAGAGTTCCCTGAAAATAACGCTATATCCTGACCCATGCTATATCCTCGGCTCTCGATTGTCTAAATACGCCTGAATTCTCTCTAAATCTTCCGGAGAATTTACTCCATGACTCTCAAATGAGTTCTGCAACTTCACAGCACCAGAGGGCTTTCCTTCTTTATTATAGAGCTTTATAAGATCCGGTAAATAATACTCTCCTTGAGCATTTTCTTTACCGATTTTTTTTAGATAAGTAAAAACTTCAGGTGAGTTAAAACAATACGTACCAGTATTAATTTCTGAGATTTGCTTTTGAGATGAATTGGCATCTTTCTCTTCTACGATTTCAAGTATTTCGCCTGACGCATTACGAATAATTCTACCATAACCAAAAGGATTATCTAACTCTGCACTCAAGACGGTTGTTGCATTTTTATTTTCGATATGAGAGTAAATTAAATTTGTAAAAGTTTTAGAAGAAATAAGAGGAACGTCTCCGCAAGCAACAACCAATATTCCGTGATAATTAGTTAAATTTTTTTCAGCACATAGTAAAGCATGACCAGTGCCTAACTGCTCTTCCTGGGTAGCAAATCGAACATTCACGTAAGACGAACAAATTCCCATAACTTCATCTTTTTTGTAACCAACAATAGTGGTGATATCTGAAATTCCTGCATTGTTTAAGTTTTCAACGACATGACAAATAAGAGGCTTCCCCTGAAGTTTAATCGCAACCTTAGGAGAATCACTCTTCATTCTAGTACCTTTTCCAGCAGCTAAAACCACTGCTGAAACTTTCTCTGTAGCATTCGTCATAAATGAATTTCCAATTTTTAACTGGCTGGGCTGCCAGGGATCGAACCTGGGAATGGCTGGATCAAAACCAGCTGCCTTACCACTTGGCGACAGCCCAGTTTAAAAACTAAAATTTATAAATTTGCAATCAGAAAAATGATCCTTCATCTTTTCAAATATTTCTTCTCGAAGTTTTTCATCACTAACAAGCCCGTATATACAAGAGCCTGTTCCTGTTAATGACGCAAAAGAAGCACCATATTCAAGAAACTTCGATTTTATTTCTTTAAGAATAGAATAATTTCTAAAAGCAAACTCTTCAAAATCGTTTTCAAACCTGCCAGATAAATACTTCCAATCTCCATTTCTCAGAGAAAGAAGGTCTTTTTCTTGCAGGAAATTCCATTCTTTTAAATTGACCTCTGCCTGTAAAGGTTTTTTGAGGTACGCAAACGCTTCTTTGGTATTTATTGATATATCAGGAATTGCTAAAATTCCTAATCCACTCGAAATTACTATGTCACTTAAGTTCTCACCGATTCCTGTAACTATAGAATTTTTTCCTTTTATGAAAAAAGGTATATCTGCCCCGACTTTTGAAGTTATCTGAATTAATTTATTAAAATTTTCTGGGCTGGTATTTTTGAAAAAATGATAAAACAACATCCCTGCATTGCTGCTCCCCCCACCCAATCCCCCTCCAGGAGGAATCTTCTTTTTAATTCTGACCCTCACCCCTCCAATTTCAGGAGAAAGTTTCACTGATTCCAAAAATGCTTTATAAAGAATATTTTTTTTTATATCTCCTTTCTCGGAAACCTCATCGTATAATTTTCGTTTTTCACCGTTTAAAAGATTTTCTGAAATCAATTCAAATTTTCCTTTTTCAATTTCTTCAAAATAAATTTCATCGCCCCAATGTATTTTTATAAAAATACTATTCAATTCATGATAGCCGTCTTGACGCTTGAATAAAATTTTCAATCCAAGATTAATTTTTGCAGGAGAGATCATGTATTTTTTAATATTTGGAATTTTTCCAAATCTGAGACAAATTCTTCCCTAATGGATTCCGGTTTTAGAACGATAATATTTTTTCCGAAAGACCGGATGGTATTTTTAAACCAATTTTCTTCTAAAATTGAAGTAGTTGCACGAATGTATTTATTCTCGTTATCGAGTATTATATTTCTTTCTTTCACAATAAATTTCATTCTTAAACTAAGATTAATTTCTATTTCAGGAAGAAATAAAATTTCAGCTTCTTCTTTATTTGACGTTGATATATTTGAAAAAGATAAATCGTATTCTGTTGATTGCATTTCCATCAAATCCGATTCGTACGATGTGCCAATTTCCACAATATCAAAAATAGAATCTATTCTAAAAATACGCAAATCTTTTCTAAGATAACAATAAGCGATTAAGTATCCAGAATTTTCTTGTATTATCCGAAAAGGTGCGACTTCTCTTTTTTCGGATAAATTATTTTTTCTGGATTGATAATTGAATTGTATTTTGTTTTTTTTATTTATCGCATCTTGAATTTGCTCTTTTAATTTATATCGAGGCTCATATTCAGAATACGGAATAATTTTTTTTATTTTTTCTTGAACACTTCTTAAATATTTCTTTCTTTCGTCGTTGAATTCGATTTTTAATTCTTCATCAATAATGTTTCGTAACTCCATCCATTCATCTGCACTTAATCTCACATAAAGATCTAGTTTCGTTGGAAGACGAATTCCTACTGTGTTTCCATCGTAATCAATTTCTATATAATCTCCCGGAGAATAAGGGAAGGAGCCGATCATATACAATTCAGAAAGATCATTTTTTAAGGAAGATATTTTCGTATAGCCTGAATATTTTGCAAGCTCGTCTAAGGTTAATCTTTTTGATGATAGTATTTTTATTAGATTCAGTTTTTCTCTGACTTTTTTAGTCTTTTGCTTCAAAGAAATTTCTCCGAATTATTATAGTTTTTTTTTATTTCAGAAATATAATTTTTAAATTCAAAAATGAATTTGTCTGAATCTGTTTTCACTGGAATTTCCGAATGAGAATAAAAAAACCCGCACAAAGCTTGAAGATTTGTAGTAGAAAAATAAAATTTTGATTTTTCTTCTTTGTATGGATAATCCGATAAAAAATCCTTAAATCTCCAAATATAATCCGGTTCGATGTAAATATTCAATTCTATCGACTCGTGAACATGAAAACCTAACGGATGGAAATTTTTTTCTGCATTTGTTGGTTTTCTTGAATGAAAGAAACTGCCGGTAAGACTCGTAAGTTTTTCAATTTTCTGAAAAATAAATTTCCTGAAACCCTTTCTCTCTCTATCGTAAGCAATGATATAAAAATCTACTAAACCTTTTTTAACAATTTCTAAAGGCTCGATTTCTCGTACTTCGATTTTTTTATCTACCAATTTATTGTAATGTATTTTTAGTGGAACTTTATTTTGAATAGCTTGGATTATTTTATTAAATTTTATCTTGTTCGCTTCTTTTTCATCGTTAAGATTTACTTCTTCTACCATAGAATCTTTTTTCATTTTAGGGAAGTGTGTCAAATCTCCAGAAAAAATCTTTTGAGATATTGAAAATAATACTTCAGAATTTTGTAGTTGTGATTTTTCAAAAATCAGATCAGACAAAAATTTCAACTCTTCCTGTGAAAATTGGATTTCTGTATTGTTGGATTCTATTTTATAAACATTTCCGATATTAGAAGGATTTTCTAAATAGCTTTTATAGTACTTTATGGAAAAACCCAACTCCTTTAATTCTTCAATATCTCTTTGTAATTTTTTTTCATCTGATTGGAGTTTTTCATTTCCGTAAAAGTGAGGCATAATTTTGCAAATTTTTTTAAAAGAAAGACCTCCCCTATTTTTTAATAAATTCATTACTAACTCTATTTGACGAGATTCTGTTTCATTGGCAGATTTAGGATCTATTCCTAAACTAATTTTTTCTTCTATCATTTTCCCTCAAAAGATATTAAGACAATTTTATTTTTTTGTTTAAAAAAGACTTTCATTATAAATAGAATATTTCACTAATAACCGATAGATTGCTTTTTTAGAAGTTAATATACAAGTCAATGCGTCAAATTATTTTTAAAACTTTTTTTTTCATTCTTCTTTCATTTTTCTTTTTTAATTGTGCAACCTACTGGAATAACAGACGCAAAGATTTTCAAGATATTTTTACTGTTGGTTTTGAAGCACCCGGGTTTGGAGCGGGTTTAAGAGTTGGTCCTGCATCTGTAGGTCTTGCCTTTTTAGGAGGGGAAACCGCTCCTGGGAAGTTAGACAAAGGATCAGGAGTAGGTCTAAGGGGAGGTCGTTTCGGATTTTATAAATCACAACAATTGACTTTTTTTCTTTTAGGTGGGGAAACTTTTTATTCTGATGACGTTAAGTATGACTCAGATGGAAATCCTGAAATTGAAAAAGGTCTGCCTAAATTAAATAGCGAAAGAGACAACATAAAAAGTCACAAGTCCAGATACCTTACACTATATTTCGATCCTATAAAAGATCGAAGAAAAGAAAAGCGTGATGATGTTAAATTTGCTATAATCGACGAGCTTGCCAAAAAAACGGATGACCCCGCAATAAAAGCCTACCTTCCCAAAAGAGAAAAAAAACCTCACGGATACTCAAAATCGTATTTATTTCAAGTGGAAATCTACGCTGGAATTTATTACGGACTAAGATTGGGTTTTAATTTTGCCGAGCTTGTAGATTTTATTCTTGGATTTACCACTATTGATATTTTAGATGATGACGTAAATTAGCATAGAATTCTTGCAAGTAAGACGTTAATTTTTTAATTGTGTATTATGAGTTCTTCCTACTTTAAAATTATCGGTAAAAATCCTCTATCCGGAACTGTTGTTCCTCAGGGAAATAAAAATGAAGCTCTTCCTCTTCTTGGAGCTGTTTGCATGGTCGAAGGCTCTGTTATTCTCGAAAATGTTCCTGCAATCTCAGACGTACTCATGCTAATGGAAGTCTTGAAACATCTCGGAATAGAGATTCAACAAATCGAGGAGGGTGTATATTCTTTCCAAAAAAACGACAACTTAAAATCAAATCTTCCAGAAGAACTTTGTTCAAAATTGAGAGGAGCCGTAACCCTTGCAGCTCCCATACTTGCTGTTACAGGAAGAGTATTTTTACCCAAGCCAGGAGGAGACAAAATTGGAAGAAGAAGGTTAGACACACATTTACTTGCCTTAGAAGCGTTAGGTGCTAATATTGAAATTTTTCCTGATGGTTATGAAATAAAAACAAATGGTTTAGTCGGAACTGATATTCTCTTGGATGAGGCTTCTGTAACAGCAACTGAAAATGCAATCATGGCTGCCTGTTTCGCAAAAGGAACGACGATTATCAGACACGCTGCAAGTGAGCCTCACGTTCAAGGGTTGTGTAATTTTTTAAATTCTGTAGGCGCAAAAATTTCCGGTATCGGCTCTAACATATTAATAATCGAAGGCGTAGCTTCCTTACGATCCAATAACACTCGCCACAGAATATCTTCCGACTATCTCGAAGTCGGGAGTTTCATAAGTTTGGCTGCAGTAACCAAAGGAGAAATCCTCATCAAAGATGTAAATTTAGAGGACATTAGAATGATTCGTCTTGTATATTCCCGCCTCGGTATTGAAGTTCGTCCTGTTGAAGGTGGAATACTTGTTCCCAAAGATCAAAAAATGGAAATCATTCCTGATTACCACGGGGCCACCCCAAAAATAGACGACTCTCCTTGGCCTGGATTTCCCGCAGATATGACATCAGTTGCTTTAGTAACTGCTACTCAATGCAAGGGAACAATTTTAATACACGAAAAAATGTTTGAGTCTAGATTGTTTTTTGTGGATAACATTATTGCAATGGGTGCACAAATTATTTTGTGCGATCCACACAGAGCCGTTGTTATCGGTCAATCGGAACTATACGGTCAAAAGGTCGCAAGCCCAGATATTCGAGCCGGCATGGCAATGGTTATCGCTGCGTTATGCGCTAATGGTACAAGCTATATTCACAATATAGTACAAATAGATAGAGGTTTTGAAAATATTGACACAAGACTTCGCTCTCTCGGTGCTCAAATAGAAAGAATCAAGGAATAAATTACTTTAATGCAAAGAAAAGATTTTTTTAAAAAAGGTCTTGCTAAATTATTAGAATCAGCAATCTCAAAATCTGAAGAGATTTACGAGACAGTATCCAATGCAAATGTAACCACAGAAATAAAAGCCAAGAAAACAAAAAATTATTCCGGATTGCCTAAATACACAAGATCTAAACCTATTGCTAAAGGTCTTAAATTCCCACCAGGTGCCGTATCAGATAGAACAAAATTTGAATCTCTTTGCAATGGATGTGGAGATTGCATCACTCAATGTCCTTATAATGTTTTATTTCCTGTAAAAAAATCAAAACCGAAAAAAGATCTCCCGTATTTAGACCCCAACTTAAAAGCGTGTATGTTGTGCAAAGATTGGCCTTGTATTCAATCATGCGAAACAGGTGCGTTATTGCCTTTAAAGAAAAAACTTCCAAACTTCGGTAAGGCTGTAAGTAAATTTTCAAATTGTGTAAATTTCAAATTAGACGAAAGTATATGCACTGCTTGTTTGGATTCTTGCCCTGTTCCAAAGGCTATCAAGTTTTCCAAGAATGAACCTATTTTTTTAAAGGGTTGCGTAGGTTGCGGGATTTGTGTTCAATCGTGCCCAAGTTTTCCAAAGGCTATTGTTATTGATTAATTTTCCACTGTATCTCAATTAGCAAAATATCTTCGATTTACTCTACTACTTGAAACATCACTCTCTCTGCGCTAAAATCTTTCAACTTTTCTTTTTTAATTACAGTTTTTATTCCTCTGAAAATTTTTAATTCTCCTTTCCCTACCGATCGAAAAATTTCATCTGATTTTTCTTTCTCAGAGCTAAATTCTGCTTCTTTCCCGGATGTAATAGCTTGAATATATTCATAACCTGTAGGAGCAGTTACCTCCCATTCAAAATCATCATCCTCTTCGGGAAAAGTATAATCTTTATTTAACGCTATGGATTTTTGTGCAGAAAATTTATTTGGATATATTTGAGATATACTGCCATTTTTATCTACAGAAAAAATTTTAATGTAACAATTGGATATAGATGCATCTTTAGATTCTACCCTAAAAGTCAGCTTTACCTTTTCTTTGATTTTGTAAGTCGGATTTTTTCCTTTATCTAATTTTAGTTTTATTATATAAGGGCTATCTGGATTCTCAAAAAGCAAAACAACACTAAGCAATTCATCGAGAGTATTTGCGATTTTCTCAGAGCATTTTGCCAGTACTTCACAAGAAGATTGATTTGCACCGATCACATTTCCGGTTTCAGTTTTGATAAGTCTTGCTGATACAAAGTACAACTCCTTAATAGATTTTTCTTTTCTTACTTCACCCAAAATAAGATACGAAGCACCATGAATTTTTCCCAATTCTAACATCTCATCTTCTTTCACTATTCCTGATTTAGTCATTGTGATTTCATTCAGTGCTTTTGTGAGTTGTCCCTTTTCTACAAACTTAAATTTTTTCTTTGAAGATAAATTTGTTAAAACAAATGCAGCTGCCTGCTCACCTGCTTTTTTATCGTCACCCTCAAAAGGCATCACTCCTACTACTGAAGAATCACTTAAAAGCGATCTCGTAAAAAAGAATAATACAAAAAAAACAATATTTATCCGAAATGATTTTTTTTTGTTCATGCTACTAACTCCAAAAACTTTATTTCTTTAATACTTTCTGAATAAGCTCAAGCACTTCTTCAGAATTTTTATACAAAACCGGAAGGGTAATATCTTCTAAGATAATCTTCCCTGTTTCATCAACCAAAAACATAGCGCGCTTTGTTCCAAGAAGTCCTGAAGCGCCATAAGCATCACATATTTTTCCAGAGACATCACTTAGTAATGGAAATTTAAAATTATACTTTTCACCAAATTCTTTATGAGAATTCACCGTATTTTTATTAATTCCAATTATCTCAATTCCAATTTGCCGAAATCCGTCAAATCCATCACTATAAGAACAAAGCTGTTTTGTACAAACCATAGTATTGTCTCCAGGATAAAAAACTAACAATACTTTCTTACCTATATAATTTTTTAATGAAACAAGATTCCCATTCGTATCAGGTAATTCAAACTCTGTTGCTTGCTTTCCGAGTAGCGACATTTTATTCTTCCTTTTTTCTAAGTCTAATAAATCTTTCCTTGCCACTCAAGTCTTTTTTAATCTCTATTGTATCGAATTGGAAATTTTTTGATAATTCAGAAATTTTATAAATCCAGTCAGGGTGAGACTCCATAAATACATTTCCATTATTCTTTAAAAAATGAGAAGTCTCGCTTAACAATTTAGGATAAAACTCATCCGGATTTTTTAAAAACAAGGCAATTTCAGGCTCATACTCTATTACATCTTTCATTATTGAAAGTTTTTCAGATTCTGGTATATACGGTGGATTTGAAATTATATCATCATACAAAATAGTCCTATCTAAATTACTCATCAAATCACTTTCATAAAATTCACCTTCTAAAACTTCCCGCCCTAAAATATTTTTAAAATTTTGTTTTGCGATATTGATTGCGCTTATTGAAATATCGGAAAAAACAACACGGCTCTCCGGTTTGGTCTTCTGAATGGATATTCCAATGCACCCACTTCCACAACATAAATCTAATACAGTTAATGCGCTATGCGAATTACGAATCTGCAAATACCATTCGACCAATTCTTCTGTCTCAGGTCTCGGAATTAATACATTTTCATCCACATAAAAATTAGAATCATAAAACATTTTTTTGTGAACAATATAAGCGACTGGTTTGAAATTACCTCGCTCTTGGATTTTTTTTCTATAATCATTTTCTTCTTCGAGTGTAAGCACCCTCTCAAAGTTAGAATACAATTTGATTCGTTCAAGTTTCAGAACATCAGATAAAATTATCTCGGCATCTAATCTGGGATTTGGAATATTTTTTTTTTCTAAATACTCCTTGGATTTATTTAATACATATAGAATTGTTTTACCGTTTGTAATCATCCAACCTTACTTTCTTCCAATCTCTTTGCACGATCACTTTCTGAAAGTGCTTCCAATAAATCTTCTATATCCCCATCCATGATCGCTGATAGATTATGGCTCGTAAAATTTATTCTATGATCTGTACATCTTCCTTGAGGAAAGTTATAAGTACGAATTCTTTCAGACCTATCTCCAGAACCAATCATTGATTTTTTCATTGCGTCAGAACTTGCTTTTTGGTCTTCTTGAATCTTTTCTAAAATTCTAGATCGTAAAATCCTCATCGCTTTGTCTTTATTTTTTAATTGAGACTTTTCGTCTTGGCAACTGACCACAATTCCTGTTGGAACATGCGTTATACGAACTGCTGAATCTGTTGTATTCACGGATTGCCCGCCAGGACCCGAAGAACGAAAAACGTCAATTCTTATTTCATTTTCATTGATTGTAACCTCTGCATCTTCTGCTTCAGGAAGTATTGCAACTGTCACTGCACTTGTGTGAATTCTTCCACCTGATTCTGTAGTTGGAATTCTTTGCACTCTATGTGCTCCACTTTCAAACTTTAACAATTCATAAGCGTCACTATCTTCTACAGAAAAAACTATTTCCTTGAAACCACCAAGTCCGGTTGGACTGGAATCTATAATTTCATACCTCATTCTTTTCTTTTCACAAAACTTTGTGTACATTCTAAATAAATCAGCTACAAACAAAGCTGCTTCTTCTCCACCTGTCCCTGCTCGCACCTCTACAAAAATATTTTTTCCTGAGTTTGGATCGGGAGGAAGTAGTAAAATCTCAAGCTCTTTCTCTAAGGTTTGTGATTTTTCTGCCGAGTTCGAAATTTCTTCCTTTAACATCGAAATCATTTCACTGTCTTTTTCATTCTCAAGCATTGTCTTGGCATCATTTTGATTTTTCTCTAAATTCAAATATTCTTCAATCTTTTCATAAATCGGAGATAGTCTCACTCTTTCCTTGGAAAGTTCTTTCAACTTTTCGGGTTTAGATGAAATTTTTGGATCTTGCAATTCTTCATCTATCTTTAGAAATTTTTGTTTTATTTTTAATAGTCTGTCTAACATTCTGTATCAAAGGAAAATTTTAGCGAATTTTTTGAAAGAATTATCTAAATTATAAAAATTTGTTTTAAGGCAACCTGGGGAGTGTTAGAGAATGAAAATCAATAGACTCTATCCCGATAATTGGATTTGATGAAAATTAATGAAAAATGAATATTCTTTGGGTGATAGTATTTCTAAATATCTTATCACCTTATTTTCCGGAATCGACAACTACAACAGTCCGTACGCAAAAACTGTAAACGACCCTTCTGAAATCGTAGATTCACTAATCCAATCAGCCAGTTTAAAATCTGCCGCTATCAGTGCTTCGCTATCTTTGCCTCCAGGCCCTTTTGGATGGATAAGTGTCTTGCCCGAGCTATTAATTATTTTTAGAATTCAAGGGCATTTAATAAAAGACATCGCTGCATTATACGGAAAAGAAGTTAAAGTGAACCGAGAGTTACTTTTGTATTGTATGTTCAAACACGGCAGTGCTCATATTTTTCGACGCATGGTAGAAGAAACAAGCGCAAGGATTATAATCCGTCCGACTACGATTCAATTTTTTGAAAAAATTATAAAACTAATCGGAATGCAAATTTCCAAAAAAATGCTGAAAGGAAATTTACTTAGATGGGTGCCTCTTATAGGGGCTACTTTAACCGGAGGATTTGCCTACCTCGACACAAGAACTGTAGGTAAAACTACCAAAGAACTTTTTGCAAAAGAAATACTGACTATACCACTCGAAATCAGTGAGACAACCAAGAATGATTAAATACCCAATGCAACAAGGACAAAAAAAAATTCCTATTATTCTATTTTCCATTTTCATATTTTTATTATTCTCTCAATGCCAAAATAAATATGAAGCTTTAAAAAGTGATGTGGACGTTCTTATCGAAAACGAAAAATTTGATTCTGCCAAAGAAAAAATTAAGATCAAATTAGAAGGGTTAAAATCAACGGATGAAATCATCTCTTCAAATAAACCCAAACTTCCAAGAATTTTAGAAATGTCAAATGACCGAAATCGCATTGTGTGGACTGAAGACAAAAAAATTATTTTCCGAGACCTTGCTAATCCAGTCGTTAAATCTAAAGATATAGGCGAGTTGATTGAGTGGGTTAGCGTATCATCCGAATCCGAATACGCAGTACTTGCAATTAAACTCGTTAATGGTTCAGGTTGCAGACTAAAAACGGTTTCTTTTTTTGATTCCAAAGATTCTTATGATTCGGGTGCTTTTGTTTCTTGTTTCAACAAAGGTGCAATCTCAACCGAAGGAACAAAAATTTATTATTTTGTAGATGATAATTTATATCAGGAAGAAACAAAAGAGCCCAAAAAACCAATTTTAGTCATACCGAAGGAAAAATTAATTTCTCCTTTTCCAAAATTAAAGAATAAATTTTCAATGTTCCCAATAGGTAAAACCTTTCTGATTTTTTCCGGAAACGCAGGCTCTTATTATCTTTATTGGTTTTCTCCAAAATCAAACTCTATAAAAATTTTAGCTAAAGATATACTCAGCCCAAAAATTTTTCACTCGGACGGAAAATCGGTTTATGCAATAGGAGGGACAGTAGGAGCAATGCTATTACGAGAGATAAAATTTACTCATAGTGGAGAGCCTAATATTACCAAAGGACTTCCTATAAGTCAAAATGAAATAAACCCTTGGAGCACTACTAAAAAAAATGAATTTATATCTGGAAATGGAGATTCAGTTTACAAGTGGGGACCAGGAAAGAAAAAACAAATCTATCCTATCATTTGCGAGAGATTTTGGGGCGTGGCTCGAGATCATATTATATACGAGAATAAAAAAAATGAGCTGATCCTTGCAAATACAGAATTTTCACTCGAAGACTGGAAGATTTTAGATTTATATAAAGAAGTTAAAAAGAAAAAGGAAAAATAATTCTATGAATATCAAAATTGGTAATGGAATTGATTTTCATAAATTAGAAGTCAACAAGGAAAGACCATTTATTTTAGGTGGCTACATTATTCCTACCGATCTCTCTCTCATCGGACATTCAGATGCAGATATTCTATTGCATGCGATTGCCGATTCAATACTCGGTGCACTATCGCTCGGTGATATTGGAATTTATTTTCCAGACACGGATCCTGATTTCAAAAATATGAATTCTAAAACTATTATTGAAAAAGTCCTAAACCTAATGAAAGAAAAAAATCACGAAATCGGAAATATTGATAGCACAATTATTTGTGAGAAGCCAAAAATTGCACCTCATCGAGAAGGAATTCAAAAATCTTTAGGAAATATCTTGAATATAGAAATTGATAAAATATCCGTAAAAGCAACTACCTCTGAAAAAATGGGGGCATTGGGTCGATCTGAAGGTATATGTGTTTTAAGTAATGTTCTTCTACACTCTGTAAAATAAAATTTTAGTCTATAAAAGGTGCCATCCTTTCTGCCAAAATTCTCCGGTTATCTCCACTTTGAAGAGATAGAATTCCTCTTACAATAGCATGCCTCTTTCCATTTTCTTGTTTGGAAAAAGAGCGAACTTTATTTGCAAGTGGTAAAAATAATAAATTGGCAAATCCGATTCCATAGAAAGTAGCTATAAACGCAGTAGCAATTCCCTTCCCTAAGGCAGATGTTCCTGCACCTAAATTTTCCAATACATGAACAAGTCCGACTACAGTACCAATGATTCCCATTGTAGGGGAAAAACCCCCCGCAGTATCTAAGATTTTTGCAGAGAAGATTTCTTTTTCTGTTTCTTGTTCTGCGGATTCAAAAAGAATTTCTTCTACAATAGATGGATCAGAGCCATCTACAATCAATCGAATTCCTTTCTGGAATAGTGAATTTTGTATCCCGGAAATATCTTCTTCCAATGATAAAAGTCCGTTTCTTCTTGCTTTTTCTGCAAAGCCTTGAAACAATTCGGATAAGTCATCGTTTTGTTTAAAATAAATTGCTCTCTTTAAGCAGACAAACATGGTCTGGATTTGGGAAAATGTAAAACTTGCAAAAGTGGCCCCAAGTGTTCCTCCCAATATCAAGAGAAGTGACGATAGTTTTATGAATCCAGATACACTCACTCCCTCAAAAATGAGAGCAGCCAAAACTGAAATTACAGCTACCGATATACCAAAAATTGTAGTCAAGTTCATATTATTCAATAGTTATATTATTCCGCTTCATTCTATTTAATATCCATCTTTGCTGAATCTCTTCTCTCTGTAAATTCAAATCTTCGGCTAATTTGCCCCAAGCTATAGAAGTAGGATTTTGTTGCAACTCCCTCAAGATAATCTCACCTGCTTTCACAATATCTTTTTGATTAAGAAAAATTTTCGCTTTTTCGATTCGCAATGATTGTATTTCTGTGTCTCTTTTATTTGCACTGTAAAAACCAATAAGCTCATCAATCTTTTTCATAGCCTCCTCATAATTGTTCGTTGCAATAAGAACAGGAATCAATCGTTTAAGCATTTCTTCTCGATAAGAAGGCACCTCTGAAAGCATTTGAAAAATTGAAACATATTCTAATTCAGGTGAAATTTGCAAAATAGAATCGTAAAGTATTTTTAAATCATTAGCCTCTAATTTTCCAAATTGTGCTGCGATCATTGCAGATTGAACCACTTTGGAATAGAATTTTTTAGAATAAAAGTATTCACAATAAGCGATATAGGAAACAAAAAAAATTTTTCTAACTTGTTCAGAATACTCTTTCAGTTCTTTGCTTGAAAATTTTTCGACAACTTCAAAAATTGAATGTATATCTGTGTAAGAGCTTTTATCTTTTAACTTTGGAAAAATATAGGCTTTTGTCCAAATTGCTGAATCTGCATCATACGAGTACTGAGATTTTTTAAAGTCAATATTGGAATATTTGGGATAATACATTTTAAACATAGGAAATTCTACAATGTTCAATTGCAATTTTTTGAAATTTTCCGTCTCAAAGATATTTTTACTGATTACTATGAATTGAATATTTTCACGAATCAACTCAGCTATATAAGAAGAATATATATTTGTCTCGTTTTTAATCCCTAAGACTAAAGTTTTTTCTTGTATTTTATTTTTATCAGGCAATTTTTTTTTGTCTTCAAACGGTAGATCACTATTGTAGTATATGAATTTATTATTATCAAAAGGAATTTTAGACAACTGAAAAGGTATCAAACTTTTCTCTTCCTCTACTTGGTAAGAAATATTTTTAGAAAAATCGAATGGAGAATGAAATAGAAATGAGAGTATTGAAGAAATGCACAATACTAGAATTCTATGGTATAACCCGATCATTTTATTTGTATATAGTGGAAACAAAAATAAAATTGCAAATACCACAACCGCAATATCTCTTATTCTATAGCTCGACGTTGATGGTAAAAAATAAATCAATACTACCGATATAAAAATTCCCACCATTACAGAAATTGTAACGAATCTTTTACTTACTTTAAATGGTCGGAAAAAAGTCAAAAGTGCCAAATCCGTGAAAAATAAAAAGAATGAATACTCGTAAAATCCTGATTGATTTGCAGTTAAAATTATATTCCCAATAAGAAATATCTCTGCTATTAGAAATTTTATTTTTACTTTTTCGTAAAGTACTCCTGAATACGACATTACACTAAAAAGTAAACTTCCAAAAATAATCCCCGATAAAAATAACTCTGTTTTTTCAGTGGGCGTAACAAACACTAAAACTATATGGCTCGTGAATAAGATTACGCCCGAATAGAAAAATGCACTATAGGAGTCACGATCATTTGATTTTTTCTTTTCAAAAAATATTCCATACTCATGGAAAAAAATACTCAATCCAATTTTTAAAGCCAATATATACAAAAAAGGGTATAAATAGTCTTTTGCATTAATATCATCTATTTTGCTAAAAACCGAATACAGAATTACTATTAATGAGCCTATCAAAAAGCTCCACATTCTAAAATTTTTAAATGAAGATAGTATGTATCCGACAACAAAGCAATTTAATGAATAAAATATTATAAAATGGCTTTTATGAAAAATATAATCAATTACAAACTCATTTGAAGCAAAACTAAAATTCCAAACTATTTCTAAAATTAGAGAAATAACAATGGTCGCTTTAAATATCTTGGATTGAGTAAATGGAATTAATTTTTCTACAAACAGACCAAAGATAAAAAAAGATAGAAAAATAATTCTCAATGTATAGAAATATACATCTCCTTCTTCAACAGACTTTATCTCAAGGATACTTTCTTTGATTAAAAGAGTGAATAAAAATCCTATAGAAAGATTAATCACTAATCCCGGAAGAATCAACCAAACTATAAATTCTTTATTGTGTTGATGGTGTCTCAAGGAATTGTCTGAAATCATAATACCTATGTATCCATTTTTTTATTTAATGGCACTATTATATTTTTACTTATGATTTTTAAAAGAAAAAAAGCGGGACGGTTGGATGTATCCGCCCCGCACTTCATTTGAAGAGAAAATTCGCAGTGTAGAGGGAAGCTATCAATTTGGGAGGTGACAGATTTCCCCTCTATCTGTAATTTTCGTCAAATTGCCTGTATAACTTTAGCAGTTTTTTTAAAGAAATCGACATTTAATAGCAATCAACTCATGCAAAGCAAGGGACAGCTGGTTAGAAACGTCATAAATTTTTGTGAATTTCTTGAAGAGATCGAATCGAAAATCCTTTATTTTTCATCTCTGCTAATCCATTCACTAAGGCTTTTGTTGCAGAAGCTGAGGTAAAATACGGAACTTTATATTTAATTGCAGCCTGACGTATAGCATATGCATCATCACGAGTAACCCGCGACAGTGGAGTGTTTATGATTAAATTAATTTTTTTCTCTTTGATATAATCTACTACATTCGGGTAAGAGCCTTCGTGTAGCTTATTAATCATAGAAGAAAGAATTCCATTGTCTGATAAAAATTTATGAGTGCCTTTGGTTGCAATTAGATTAAAACCCATCTTTGATAAAATTTCTATATACGGCAGCAAATCCGGTTTCGTTTTATCATTTATGCTTACGAATGCAGTTCCGTTTGATGGAGGCTCTTCACCTGCCATAATTTGTGATTTTACAAACGCTTCCCCTGCACCCTCTGCAATTCCCATAACCTCCCCGGTAGATCGCATCTCCGGACCAAGGATAGTATCAACTCCGGGAAATTTATTGAATGGAAGAACTGCTTCTTTAATATTGACTAAAGTAGGAATGATTTCTTTTTCTAATTCAAGCTCACTTAGATTCTTGCCAAGCATAATCATTGTAGCGTATTTAGCTATTGGTACTCCAATAGCTTTAGAAACAAAAGGAACTGTTCGAGACGCTCTTGGGTTTACTTCTAAAACATATAGCTCATCATCTTTTATTGCAAATTGAATATTAATTAGACCAACTACTTTCAACTCCAACGCCAGTTTCTTGGTTGCCTGCCGAATATCTTTAAGAATCTTTTCTGATAGATTTTTGGGAGGAAGCATACAAGCCGAATCTCCACTGTGAATTCCAGCTTCTTCAATATGCTCCATAATTCCGGCAATAAAAACCTTGTTGCCATCGCATAACGCATCCACATCTACCTCAGTTGCATCCTCTAAAAACGAATCTATCAGAATAGGTCTTTCTTCAGAAATTTCTTCTGCGTTGTCCATATATTGATCTAAACTAGATTCTTCATTAATAATTGCCATTGCCCTTCCGCCAAGAACATAGCTTGGTCGAACTAATACAGGATACGTTATACTCTTTGCAATTTTTCTTGCATCTTCTTTAGATACCGCCATCCCATTTTCTGGCTGCTTCAAAGAGAGTTTTTCTAAAACTTCCACAAATCGTTTTCTATCCTCTGCACGATCTATAGAATCGGTACTTGTTCCAAGAATAGGAATCCCTCTTTCTTCCAAAGACTTAGCTAATTTTAATGGAGTTTGTCCTCCAAACTGAATTATAACACCATCCGGTTTTTCATTTTCATAAATATTGACGACATCTTCAAGAGCAAGAGGCTCAAAATAAAGTCTATCCGAGGTATCATAGTCTGTAGAAACTGTTTCCGGATTAGAATTGACCATGATCGATTCAATTCCCATTTCTTGCAAAGCAAAAGAAGCGTGGCAACAACAATAGTCAAATTCAATTCCTTGACCAATTCTATTTGGACCGCCACCCAAAATTATTACAGACTTTTTTTCTGTTCGTATTGATTCATTTTCTTCATCATAGCTTGAATAGAAATAAGGTGTGTAAGCTTCAAATTCTCCCGCACAGGTATCTATTTGTTTGTACACCGGATTAATCTTTTGTTTTTTAATTTCACTTTCTACTAATTTTTCATTCGATTGTAAAAGTTGTGATGCTTGAGTTTTAATTTTACTAACTGTAGATTTGGCGTTTAAAATTTCGCTAATCTCATTCTCACATAATAGATAAGCTAATTGTTTATTTGAAAATCCGGCTTGCTTCATTTTCTTAAGGATAGAAAACTTTTTAATTTTAAATTCTTTTTCTAAAACATCTAAGTCCTTCATTTGATTAACAAACCAAGGATCGATTCCTGTAATTTGGGAAATTTCTTCTACAGAAAAATTTTCATTAATAGCAACCTTAATATAAAAAATTCTTTTATCGGTGGGTCGCTTTATAAGAGAGGTGATAGTCTCTCGCCTTTTCTCTAAAGGAATCTTTTTCATTTCTAAAAGCTCTTTTAAATATCCGTCAGACCCAAACCCAAAGCGATCATTTTCTAATGATCTAAGAGCTTTTTGAAAACTTTCTTTAAATGTTCTGCCAATTGCCATTGCTTCACCAACGGCTTTCATCTGCACACCAAGAGTGTCATCAGATCCGGAAAATTTTTCAAATGCAAATCTTGGAATTTTTGTTACTACATAATCTATTGATGGTTCGTAACTTGCTGGAGTTTCTTTGGTTATATCATTTTTGATTTCGTCTAACGTATAACCTATAGATAAAAGTGCGGCAATTTTTGCTATCGGAAACCCGGTAGCCTTTGAAGCAAGTGCACTAGATCTGGACACTCTCGGATTCATTTCTATAACGAGCACTTCCCCATTTTTAGGATTCACTGCAAACTGAATATTTGAACCACCCGTCTCCACTCCAATCTCACGAATAATTTTTAGTGACATATCTCGCATAGTTTGGTATTGTTTATCGGTAAGAGTTTGTTGAGGTGCAACCGTAATCGAATCTCCTGTGTGAACTCCCATAGGATCAATATTCTCAATCGAACAAATTATAACAACGTTATCAGCTAAATCTCTCATCACTTCCAGCTCATACTCTTTCCAACCAATTACAGATTCTTCAACTAAAACCTGATTGATCGGAGAAGCGCTAAGTCCTTTGCCAACTACTTCCTCAAATTCACTTTCATTATCAATAAATCCTCCACCTGTTCCACCTAACGTAAATGCAGGACGAATAATAATTGGAAGACCAATTTCTGATTTTATTTTTTTAGCTTCTTCGAGATTGGAAGCAAGCCCGGATCGAGGGACTTTCATACCGATAGCTGTCATAGCTTCCTTAAAAAGTTCTCTGTCTTCTGCCTTTTTGATTGCGTCAACCTGAGCACCTATCAAACGAACATTGTATTTACTTAAAATTCCCTCCTTACTCAAATTCATCGCAAGATTCAAAGCAGTCTGACCACCGACTGTAGGAAGTATTGCATCCGGTTTTTCTTTTTCTATAATTTTTGCTAGAATTGAAACTGTTAAAGGTTCAATATAAGTCGCATCCGCAAGAGTGGGGTCTGTCATAATTGTTGCCGGATTAGAGTTGACTAATATTATTCTAATCCCTTTTTCTTTAAGGGCTTTTGCGGCTTGTGTCCCGGAATAATCAAACTCACACGCTTGACCAATCACTATCGGGCCTGAGCCTAAAATTAAAACAGATGAAATATCTTTTCTTTGTGGCATAGCTCAAAACAAGAATTTTAGAAAAGGCTAAATTCTCAAGTATCAATTTTTCTAATTTGTTATTTTCTTGCTTTTATTTAGAAAACGTATTGCTAAAAGGGTGGAGGCAGCAAATAATCTCCTGTTTGTTTGGCACCTTCTTTTTCAATCACCAATTGAAAAAGCTCTTTACGCAAGGACTCACCTATCGGATTTTTCCCGTATAGATTCACTTTGTTTAAGGGATCTGTTTTCCGATTATACAATTCATATAGAACTCCATCACGCGTTGGAATATAAATTAGCTTGAAGTCTGAAGTCATTATGGCTCGATGCTTAGAGAATGCAATAATATCTCTATAGTAATTATCTGTTATCATAATTTCATGATTTTCTTCTGGAACAACTTTATGAAGTTTTAAAATATTCGGATACATGATCCTTTGTTTTTGAAAAAATTGATTCCCTTGATCTGAAAACCAGATTCCCGTTTCAGAATACACTTTTCTGTCATAACCCCAATCCGACTTCCCAAATACTTTTGTTAAATTTTTACCGGGTAATTCTTTTCCGGCTTCAATTTTATATAAATCTAAAATTGTTGGAAGAATATCTATTGAACTTGTGATACCTCGAAAGATTTTATTTTCATAAGATTTGTTTTCTGTTTTAGGAAGTTTTATAATTAAAGGCACTTGTGTAATATAGGGCCCTCTTAGATGCTCTCCATGACCATGACCATGATTGTCTTCAAACAAAGACTCTCCATGATCTCCTGTTAAAATAATTATACTCGAATCGTATAAATCTATTTTTTTTAAAAACGATACCAGATTGTCAACCTCAGAATCAAAGGCAAATACTGAGGAATCAAACAAATTTCGTATAGCTTCTATGTCCTTCTTTTCTAATTCTTCACTTTTTGTCGGATCAACAAATTTAAAATATTTATAAGACCCGTAGTAATTTGGCTCGGTAAATTTTTTATAATAAGGGTACGGTGGAGAGTAGGGAAAATGAATCACAGAAGAAAAAATTGTCAGAAAAAAAGAATGCCCTCTATTTTTTTTTATAAAAGTAAATATATCATTTTTTAACTTATCTCCGTCGCCTAGCGTAGAAAACCCTCTAACCTCAGAAAGATATTCTCCTCCAAAGAAAGAACCTGACAAAATCGGAAGTAAGAATAATTGCGACTCAAGAATTCTCTGAACCGCTAACGTCTTTGCGTTAAACGTCGGAGCCAGCACCTCATCAAATCCAAAGTCTGCTCTTGGAAAAATATCTCCTGCAAAATTTGAAACAACCCCTGTCCTAAAATTTTTTTTCTTTAAATAGTGCCCTATAGTTGGAAAGCGATTACTGCCGATATTTTTCTTTTCGTCAGAAGATGGGAACATATCTCGAACTTTATGACTCATAGAATATTCTCCCGTGAGTAAATCTCCCCAACTCGGAAATGTTCTTGGTATTGTAGTATGATGATCCAAAAATATATAGGATTCTTTTGCAAGATTGTCTATATTTGGAGTAATTCCCTTTCTATTATTTAAAATTCCGATTTTGTCGTATCTAAGACTATCTGCAGAAATTATAATTAAATTTGGAAAATTTATATTTTTTGAAACTGAAATATCAAAGTACATATCTCGAATCAATGGAAAAATATACAAAAATACGATAGAGATTGCAGACAATATTTTTAGATTAAAAGAAATTTTAAAATCTTGCTTTTGTAATATTTCATAAATTGCAAGATTTACCGCAACTCCGATTATATTTCCTTGAAGATGAAAATACAAAAATAGAAAACTAAAAATTCCATGTATATAAAATTGATACTCTTTGAGTTTAAAAAAGTTATAAAGAATATGCAAATAGAAAACGCTCAAAATCCCTAACAATGGAATTGAAATCAAATTTAACGAAAAATAATCGGTTAGAAAATACAATAAAGGTTTAAGATAAGTATGTCTATAATAGAAAAATTCTCCGTACAATTGAGGATACTTTATAATTGAATGAAAAAGTATAATTACAGTAAAAGCAATAAAAGAAAAATACACATATTTCTTCGATAAATTAAATTTATCAGTATAAGGTCGAAATAAAATTCCAAGCGATGAAAAAAATATGAAATATACAAAAAATATTTTCAGATTCGTTTCTAAAATCAACAATAAATATTCACCTTTGAAAAATGAACCGATTTCAGAGCGAATATCCACTCCCATTATATGAAAAGATGTATTAAATAATAAAGATAAAATATAAACAGTTACAGAAAAAATAAATGGAGCAGAAAGTGAAGTTACACTGCTTTTTATTTTTTTTAAAAACTCATAATCAAGTATTATTTTTTTCATTTGTATTTTTAGACAGAACTGTTCAACCAAGAATGAATAATCAAATAGTGATTTCCATACTTTCTAGACTCAAAATTCTTCCAATCCGGATTCATTGGAGATTGAAAAATTAGTAAACTCTTTTTTTCTTTCATTGAAATTATACTATCCGCAAGACTTTTTAACTCACTCCTGTTGTTATCCCAAAAAGAATAAGGTGGGTCTGCAAAAAATACCATAAACTCTTCGCTATCATTTAAAGCTGATTTGTAATATCTAAAGGAGTCTCTACGAAAAAGTACAACTTTTTCTTTGTAGTCCAAACCAATTCCTCTCGTGAACGCAGTAAAACGTTTCTGGTCGATTTCAAATAGGACTGATTTTAAAAACCCACGGCTAATTGCTTCTATACCCATCTGCCCTGATCCGGCAAATAAATCTACAAAAGTTGTTTTTGCTTTTTCTAAATTTCCTTTGAGGTGTAAATCTTCTATGATTGAAAAAATAGTTTTTTTTAAAAGTGAGGGAGTAAAATTTTCCTTATTTTGATTTGTTGTTATCGCCGGAATAATTCTTCCTTTATAATCTCCTGATTGAACTCTTAGAGTTTTCATTTTACCGCATTACATAATTATCTGAAATTTTTTTCTTATGACTTTCCATTAACCCATTTACTTGAGTTGTATATTCTGAATTGGGGAACTTTTCTATAAATTTTTGAATTTCTTTTAAGAGATGTTTGTCTGGCAATACATGCAGTCGCAGAAGATGAATTTTTTCATCGAGTATTTTAGAAGTTGAATGAGACAACGAAAGATTTGACACATACAGAGACTCTCTATTTTTCCCCAATTCTTTTAAAATACAAGAGTAGTAATATAATCCGATAGGGTATTCAGGAAAAGAGTTTGCTTCTTTTTTAAAAACTCCCCCCCATTTCAAACCGAATTTATATTTTTCTGAGACCAGACATCTTTCTAAAAAAAATAAAATACTCTTCGATAACTCTTTGTCTATTTTATTTGAAACTTTATAATAAGATTGAATATATTTTTCTGCCGTGTCAATATCTTTTGAAGTAAGAACAAGTACTACTAAAATCTTTTGAGGAATATACTTCCGAGAATATAAAATTTTTTCTGCTATTTCTCTTGATCTTGAATAATTTCCTTTCTTAAAGTACTCGATAGACAACTTTATTTCTTTTTGTAGTTGTAAATTTTCTTCTCCATAAATTGAAAACTGAACTGAATATAAGAAAGGTACGATGAATAGAAAGTTATATTTTTTAATGAATTGTAGTTTTTGCATTTCAAATATCTACAGCATCCTTTCTATTTCCAAAAAAACTTTGTATAATTTTTTTAGAAGTTTGCTTATATAATTATCGGATTTTAAAAAATGAATATTTCAGGCTTATTCAGAAAAAAAGCGATCTCTGATTCTTTTTATATAATTGATATGCCCATAAAATAGAAATGTCAAAAAGGCACCGATTCCACAGTAAAAGATAATAAGCCCAAATAAGGGAAATTGAAAGGTAAACCAAAGAAAATCAAAAGTGACAGTTTCAGAATTTCCAATAAGACTCAATAGCAAAAAAATTATAACAGCTATAATTAAATTGAGTCTTACAGAGGTCAATGGAAAACCCTGTTAAAAATCAGAAACATTAGATGATCCACACATTGGGCAAATCAGTTCATCCGAAACATATTCATCGTCTTCGACTTGAACGGCACTTTTCCAACGATAATCGCAGTCCTCACAGACAAAAGTGATTGTCTCATCTTCTGAGCCTTCATCTTCAAACTCATCATCAAATTCTTCGTCTTCGTATGGCATAAAAATTAAGCAATCATAATGTTTTTAAATTGTCAAGTTAGTTATATAGAATTTTTTAGATTTTTTTTATTTCAAATAAAAAATAGATGAGTAAAAGATAAAATTCCTCAATCTGGCTTTATGCACTATATACCCAGACACAATAGTCATAAAAAGAAAAAAAGCTACAGCGGTACTATAATTTTTATTTTACTCGTATTGCTTTTTGGAATAGGAGTTTATAAATTCAAAGAAATTCGATTGCTTTTTTCGAGTGATGGTCGAAGCAAATTAATTCGTCTTGAAAAAAAAATCACCGAAGAATTTAAAAAAAATGAACTTTCTGAAGACACAATTAAAGATTATTCAAAAGCATCAGGCTCTTTTTTTTCAATAGATATTACGAATCCGGAAGCTTTTTATTTTTTAGCTCTATCTAACTTTTATGAAACTCACCTAATGGGTTCAGATATCAAACTTAGTCAAATCCCTTACGCCTGTATCAATGGAAAAAGTACCCTTTTGCCTGAATCAAGAAATTTTGATAAGACCTTTGGAAAAATGTACATTGAAGCAAAAAGAGCCAAAGCATTTGGTTTAAATAACGAATTTTCTGAATCAAATAATTTACTCATCTTATACTATGAAACTTTTCACTCATCAAAAAAAAATGAAATCTTATCCAAAGAGTTTCTTATTATTAATAAAAACAATATCTCAAAAAATTTAACAAATTTATACAAAAAGTTGGGTTTACTAATTGCTTGTTTATCCGGTAATACCAATCTGAACAATACAATACTCGAAGAGCATATTTCTTCAGGGCAATCTGAAATCTCCGAGGACGAAATAAATTTCTTAAAGAGTCTGACATTCTACAATGCAAATGAGTACGTTAAAAGTTTAGAATTTCTCAGGAACATTCAGTCTTCAATAAATCCGAGTTTATTAAAAGAAGGAAAAATATTAGAAGCCATGATTTTCTTTAAACAAAATTTGCACGAGAAAGCTATTGATATTTTAGAAAAATTATACGAATCAACCGACAAAAAAGACTCTGAAATTTTAAATAAAATCCAAACAATTGTAAACTCTAAAAAGGGGTTGAAATCAAAACTTGTAAAAGAGTAAATTATCGAATTGTTTGAACTTTGTCTATTATCTGCTTTGCTTTTTCTAATACTTTTTCTCTTTTGATTGGTTTGCCGAGAAAATCCATAGCACCGTTGTCTAAAAGACTTTTCATTACAGCCGGAGTTGTTTCTTCCGTGATAAATAAAATTTTAGGAATCATTCCCATAGATTTTATTTCCCAAAATGTTGCGTAACCGTCCATAACGGGTAAATTCAATTCCATCGTAATTAAATTTACTGTTTTGTTTTTATTGTATAATTCAATAAGCTCTTTCCCTGTTTCAGCAAAGCCAACAATTTTATATTCTTCTGATTCAAAAATTTGCTGAAGTTGTTTTGCCTGAAACTTGGAGCCTTCTGCGATGATTACGGTATAAGGTCTTCCGCTACTTGAAATCCCCTGATGTCTGCTCATTTTTTCTCACCGATTTCGTTAGAAATTTTTTCTCCCATTTCCCAAGTTCCTAGAATGTGGGCATTTTTTTCTGCAATGTCCTTTGTACGAAAACCATTTTTAATCACAGATCGAATTGCGTTTTCAATTTTCATAGCTTCTTCTTCCATTCCAAATGAATATCGTAGCATTAAAGCAGAGCTTAGAACTTGAGCAATCGGATTGGCTATATTTTGTCCAGCGATATCAGGCGCTGAACCACCGGACGGCTCATACAAACCAAAACCTTTTTCGTTTAAAGATGCCGAAGGCAACATTCCGATAGAGCCTGTAATTACAGAGGCTTCATCGGATAAAATATCTCCAAACATATTTTCGCACAAAACTACATCAAACTGTTTTGGACGAACTACAAGCTGCATAGCCGCGTTATCTACATACAAATGATTCAATTCTATATCAGAAAATTCTTTTTTATGAAGCGCAGTTACAACTTCTCTCCAAAAAACAGAAGTAGTTAAAACATTTGCTTTATCAATGCTTGTGACTTTCTTATTTCTCTTGCGGGCAGCTTCAAACGCTTTTCTTGCAACTCGCTCGATTTCCCTTTTAGAATATTTCATAGTGTCGTAAGCAAACTCTTCTTGTCCGGAGCCTTCTCTTCCCTTAGGTTTTCCAAAGTATATTCCGCTTGTCAATTCGCGAATAATTAAAACATCCAGTCCATCACCTATAATTTCTTGCTTAATGGGAGAAGCCTCTCTTAGCTCCGAGTAAATTATTGCTGGTCGAAGATTTGCAAATAAGTCAAAATGTTTTCTAAGAGGTAGCAAGGCTCCTCTTTCAGGTTGGATTTCTGGAGGGAGTGTTTCCCATTTAGGACCCCCCACACTGCCAAAGAGTATCGCATCTGATTTTTCGCACAAAGATAAAGTCTCTTCAGGTAACGGCTTCCCAGTTTTGTCAATGGCAGCTCCGCCTACATACCCTTCTTCAAATGTAAAATGATTCACTTTGTCGCCTAACGTATTTTTCAAGACATGTAGAGCAACGTTCATAACTTCAGGACCGATTCCATCACCAGCCAATACTGCAACTTTTTTCATATCAAACCTTATATAAATTTCAAAATAACTTCTTCAAATATTTTTAATCCCTTTTCTGTTTTTTCGTAAGATATATTTAAAGGAGGCATTATGCGAATTACTGTCTCTGCTGTAGAATTTACAACAAGTCCATTTCTCAAACATTCTTCTGCAATCTTTCTGGAAGGAATAGTCAGGTCAACCCCGATATGAAGCCCTATTCCTCTTACCTCTTTGATAATAGAATACTTTGATTTCATTTCTAATAGTCTTGAAAAAACAAATTCTGAAATAACTTTCACGTTAGTTAATACTTCTCTAGACAAAATCACTTTCAAGGTTTCATAAGCAATTCTCATTGCCAAATGATTTCCACCAAAAGTAGAACCATGACTTCCTACACCCAACACCGAATCATACTTCTCTCCAACTATGAGTGCTCCGATAGGAAACCCCGATCCAAGGGCTTTCGCTAAAGTAATAGCGTCGGGAATTATATCAAAATTTTCATAACAAAAAAGTTTTCCTGTTCTGCCCATCCCGGTTTGAATCTCATCTAAAATCAAAATACATCCTGCTTCTTTTGTCAGTTTTCTTGCTAATTGTATATATGATTTCTGAAGTGGAAGAATTCCACCTTCACCAATGATAGGCTCGAAAATAAAAGCACAAATTCTATCCTTGTATTTATTGAAAGTTTCTATAAGCACATCTTCATTATTTGGTTCAATATATAAAAACCCATCAAGCAAATCACCAAAGCCTTCTCTTATCTTCTCTTGTCCTGTCATACTCATTGACCCGGCTGTTCTACCATGAAAGCTACCTCGAAGAGAAACAATTAATGGGTTTTGTATTTTTTTTTGGATCGCATATTTACGAGAGAGTTTAAACGCCGCTTCATTTGCCTCTGTCCCGGAATTACAAAAAAAAACTTTTCCTGGAAAAGAATTTACTATTAAAGTTTCTGCTAAATTCGCAGCCTCTTCGGAATAAAATAAATTTGAAGAATGAATAATACGATCTGCCTGATCACGCAAGGCTTCTACTATATCTGCTTCTCCGTGACCAAGATTCGTAACGGAAATACCGCACATAAAATCAATATACTCTTTTCCGTCGGTATCATATAGCATTTCGCCTGACCCATAAGAAAACGCCACAGCGTATTTATTATAAGTACCAATCAGATACTTTTTGGTTTTCTCTTGAATTTCGTTTAAAGAAATTTGTTTCTCTTTTTCAGCCATTTAACTCTGCAATTTTCAGAAATTGTGTTTCTGCTTCTTTTATTTCATCCAATAATACCTTTTTTTTAGAAGCCAGCTCAGAGACAAATTGAATTTTACCTTCGTACATAAAGGATGAATAAATTTTTACTTTTGGTTCGGTGCCAGAAGGTCGAATTGTCAGTTTTGCATTACCACCCAACTCCAACTGAATTACATCTGATATTGGAAAAGAGTTTAATGAATTCTTTTTAGCTGCACCTTTTACGATCTTATTTTTATAATCGAGAAATGAGACAATTTTCCTATTCCCTATAGTCTTTCCGATTAAGTCTGTTTTTCGTAATAGCTCAAGGCTATCAAAAATTTTCTGCTTGCCGGATTCTCCTTTTAAAGTAATAGATTTTAAAGATTCCATAAATAACCCGTATTTTAAGTAAATTTCATCTAGATATTGCAATAAGTCCTTTTTCTCGCAAAGTATTTCTAAAATCAACACCGCTGAAGACAAGGAGTCTTTGTCTCGCACAAAATCTACAGGCAAGTATCCGTAAGATTCTTCCCCACCAAACAAAAATTTCTTCTTTGGATTTTTATCAATTTTTGCCATTTCTTCTGCAATAAATTTAAAACCTGTGAGTACATTTTTCAACTCAACAGAATTTTTTTTGGCAATCCTTTCTTGCAAATCTGTTGTAACTATAGTCTTACACAAAACAGGTTTAGTTTTAGACTTCGTATGTTTTGCTCTTTCACATAGGTAGGCTGCCATAATACTTCCTACTTGATTTCCGTTCAGCAGCACGTATTCGCCTAACGCATTTCTTACTCCAATACCTAACCTGTCAGCATCCGGATCGGTTGCGATAAAAATTTCTGCATTCTTTTCTTTTGCAGTTTTTTCACACAACACCAAGGCTTCTTTTTCTTCCGGGTTGGGGAATTTTACTGTAGGGAATTCTCCGTTAGGTTTAGATTGCTCAGGTACAAGAAATACATTTTTATAACCAAGGCTATTCAAAAGCTCTTTCATGTACACTCCACCTGTTCCGTGTAAAGGGGAATACACTATTTTTAGTTTTTTTCTTGTTTCAGATTTTATTTTTTTGTTAAATACATGAGATAACTTTACTTTTTTCTTATACTCATCAAAAACTTTTTTTTCTACATAAGATATTAAACTTTTCTCGCTTGGATTTATTTTATTAACTGGAATTTCATTCCAATCTGTAATCTCATTTATCAAGGAAATAATTTTTTTATCATCTGGAGAGACTAACTGACCACCGTCTGCAAGATAAGCTTTGAATCCATTGTACTCAGGTGGGTTATGAGATGCGGTAATTACAACTCCACCGGTAGCCTTGTAATAACGAATCGCATAAGAAAGCATAGGTGTAGGGGTTACTTCTTTAAATATTTTTACTCTAATTCCTAAAGAGGCTGCGACCTTTGCCGTGGTATTTGTAAACTCTCTCGACATTCTTCTGGAATCACAAGCAATAATAAGCAAAGGCTTATTCGATTTCTTTACTAAGTATTTTGAGAAACCAAGTGCAGCTCTTCCAACGGTGTAAAGATTCATTCTACCTATTCCATTTCCGATTACCCCTCGAATTCCACCTGTTCCAAACTCTAAAGGGACGGTATAACCTTCTATTTCAGGAGAATTTTTCCCTGATTCAAATTCTTTCAAGATCGTCTTTGCTTCTAATATAATTTTTTCATCAAAGGGTGATCTTGTCCACGATTCTATATATTCTATCTTTTTATCAGACATAGTGTCTCCTCTATTTTTCTTGATACTTTACGTTAGGCGAAACAGCTTCTATAGGTTTATTCACTAAATTTGCTTTTTTCAAAATCTCTTCTTTTTTCGGATCTACCCACCAATAATCCATTGCAAAACTTTCATCTCCATATTTTCCAAGAGGATTCAAAGGCATCCCGAATCTCTGCCAATAAAGTAATCTCACGTTTGTTACATGCCAAAGCAAAACATAAGGATACTCTTTAAACACAATTCGATCAATCTGCTTTACAATATCATTTCTTTTTTGAACATTGAATTCTCCTTTTTGGAGTTCAATCAATTTATCAACTTCTGGAATTTTTAAACCGGGTAGGTTAGGTTGACCTTGTTCTTCTGCAAACTTAGAAGACCACTGGGGTTCGGGATCTTTAAACACCCCTCCTCCCCAAGCTGCCCATGTCATATCAAAATCGTATTTATCAATTCTGGCACTCCAGCCTGCAAGATCAGTTAATTCAATTGAAGCCTTTACTCCCACTTCTTTGGCTTTCTCGATAAATATTGTAAAATACTTTTCAGTTTTTTTGTCTCGATCTAATATTGTAAAAGAAAATTCTTTTCCATCTTTTTCTAAAACACCTTTTGAATTCGGTCTCCACCCAGCTTCTGCGAATAATTCTCTTGCTTTCTTTAAATTAAACTCTGTAGGCTCGTTTGGAAGTTTTTCTCCTCCTATATAAAAATCAGGATAATAGGAGTTTGTAGGGTCGTATTCTCCAAAAGCAAGTTTATCTATTAAAAGTTTTCGATCTATTAAATAACTAATTGCTTTTCTAACACGACTATCTTTGAATATTTCTCTACGAGTATTCATTGCCCATCCTTGAAATCCGATAGGTTTTCGGTTGAATATTCTTTGCTTTACTATATAATTTTTCTCGAACTTTTCACCGGTTGCTTCCTTTGCCCAGATAGATGCACTATACACAGGAAAAAAATCCATGTCTCCTTTTTTAAAAGCTTGCAATGCAATAGACTCTTCGTTAAACACTTTAAACAACAACCTATCAAAATTGTATCGCCCTTTATTAAACGGGTAGGCTCTTTGCCACCAATCTCCTCGTCTTTCCAATTTCACATAACGTCCCTTTCTTGACTCAGCAAGTTTATATGGGCCTGAGACAACAGGAAACTCAAAATTCAATTTATTAAAATCTTGATTTTCATAGGCATGTTTAGGTAAAATAAAAAATCCGGATGCAATCTCATGAAAATTATTCCAGTGAATAGTTTTTGCCGTAAATTCTATCGTATAATCATCTATAATCACAGGCTCTTCAAATCGAGACAACCCTATTCTAAAAACTGCCGTATTATTTTTTTTATCCATAATTGTTTTATAGGTAAACATAATATCATGGGCAGTGATTGGCTTATCGTCTGACCATCTAGCATTCTTATCTAAATAAAATGTGAACTTTCTTTTGTCGGCAGAAACCTTCCATTCTCTTGCAATATGAGGAATCGTGTCTAACGTCACAGGATGATAAGCGGTGAGAGTTTCATACATAGAACCAAAGATTTGGGCTGTCGTAGAAAATTGATCGTTATAATAGTTTAACGACTTAGGAAATTGATGACTATATATTCTAAAAGTTCCACCTTTGAGTGCGTTCATAGATGCGACCGGATTCTGAATTCTTAACTTTTCGGGGATTGTGTTTGGGTCGCCCTTCCATTCAACATCTTCTACTGATTTAGAATCAAAGCTGACAGTATCCTCTCCTTTACAAGAAAGAAAGAAAATTTGGTTTAAAAAAACAAATACAAAAATAAAGCTATACAAAATACTTTGAATATTTCTCACGAGGGTCTCCAATGAAAGTTCAATTCGAACAGTTATTCATTTATGAATTAAATACAAGAATTTTTTGCAAGGAAAACTCTTGCACTCTTGATACTTTTCCGGAAAAGTTTTTTTTGTCCAAAGAATTTCAAGCCTGCGATTATCTTTGGTTAATGGGAATCTGGATGCCAAGTCAAAAATCAAAAGCAATCTGTGATACCCACGAAGGACTCCAAAAGGAATTCCACAAAGCCCTCCCTGACTTGACAAATAGCGATATTGTAGGCTCACCGTATGCGATTTATTTATACGAGCCAAATCCTCTTGTCGCAGCATCTTTTGAAGAAATTAAAAGATTTAGAGAAAAAATTCACACATTCGGTAAAAAATTGATTTTGGATTTTGTACCAAACCACCTTGCCGTGGATACTCCTTTAATCTCTGAAAATCCAAATTATTTCCTACAAGGTGACAACCTTTCCTATAGCCACAATTTCTTTCTACACTCAAACGGTAAATATTTTGCGCACGGAAGAGACCCATATTTTGACGGCTGGACGGACACTATTCAATGGGATTTTTCAAACCCGGATGTCTTAGAACTGCATATCTCTATTATTCAAAAAATTTCTGATGTATCCGATGGGGTTCGATGTGATATGGCAATGCTTCCAGAAGAAAAAATTTTTCAAAAAACTCACGGTAAACGTGCACTTCCCTATTGGAAACCTTTAATAGAAAAAATTAAATCAAAACAAAAAGATTTTCTTTTTATTGCAGAAGTTTACTGGGGCATGGAGTACGAACTTCAATTAAAAGGTTTTGATTTTACTTATGACAAAGAGCTATACGATCGAATGAAAACTCACACTCTCGAAATCTATTCTCACCTTCAAGCCGACCTTTCTTATCAAAGACACTCTCTTCGATTTATTGAAAATCATGATGAGATAAGGGCAATGGAAGCCTTTGGAGGAAAATCGATTCACTTTTTTGGAGTACTTGCATTTTTGCAAGGAATAGTTCTGTACCACGATGGACAAACTACCGGCAAGTTTAAAAAACTTCCTGTTCAACTTGGAAGAAGGGATAAAGAAGAGATTCCGCTTCAAATTCAAAACTTTTATAACCGTGCGTTAGACGCAATTGTATTTAGAAAAAATAGAATTCACTATATAGAAAAATGTACTGTTTTTTCTTACTGCGAAATTGAATTTTCCAATACGGTAGCCTATTGCTTGTTAGAAAAAAAAGAACTTAACCCTAAGGTAGAATTATTAATCTACAACCCTTACAATACGCAAATAAAGGGAAGATTCAATCTCCCCACAATCGTTCACAGTTATATCGAATTGCACAAAACTGATGAGGTTCAACTCACAGATATTGTTGACGGACAAGTTTACATGAAAAGAAAAACCGAACTTAGAGAAAATGATGTTTTTTTTGAATTGAGAGAAAATCAAACTCATTGGTTTGTTATGAATTTATGACTTAAACTTATGACTATTGCAAAATTTTCTAAAACTTTTTCAGAGACAGGTTTTTTTATAATTGAAAAGTCATTCCTTCTGTAGCTAAAACTATCTCAGGCAATTTATCTTTTTTAGAGAATTGCCTTTTTGCTTCATCCATCAAACTATAAATAGTTGCATCTGTGTGATCCGGCTCATGGTGAGTTAAGGCAACTTTCTTTACATTAAATTTCATGGCACTTTTGATTACCATATACCCGGAGGTGTGTCCCCAACCTGCCTTTGCCTTAGCTTCTTCGATATTGTATTGTGCGTCCATAATAAGTAAATCTGCATTCATTGTAACAACTTTTAATTTGTCAATATACTCGCAGTCGTCCTCTACGATTTCTACATCAGTACAAAAAAGAAAAACTTTATCTTTTTCTTTTATCCTGTAACCCGAACAGGCTCCAGGGTGTTTTAATGCAAAAGGGGTAATCTCAAAATCTCCTATCTGAAAAGGAACATTCATTTCTTCCAGAAAAAAAGATTTTGTTGAAAGCATTTGATCAAAAGTAATCGGAAAATTTTCTTGATGTTGTTGCCTGTCCATTCTTTCTTTTAAATTTGCAATAGTCGAATGAAAATTAATATTTACTCCTGGTACATAACCAAGTTTAAAAAACGGCCATCCTTGAATATGATCCCAATGAGTGTGAGTTATAAGTATATTCAAATTTTTTTTATCATCGGTTATTCCACCCTTCAACAAATCGTTTCCTAAAGAGCGTATCCCTGTTCCACAATCCAATATAACCTTATCTCCCGAAGAAGACTCAACATAAACACAAGTAGTGTTCCCTCCAATAAGAGAGCTTTCAGAAATATGACAATTTTCCAAAAACTTCTGAACAGAAAAATTTTCTGAATTCTGTTTCCACTCAGAATACGCTCTTTCGAGAACATTGGAGATTGCTAATTTATACAAATCTGGACTTAATGGTGTTGGAAGAGAGCCTCTGACTCCGTATAGTTTAATTTCCATTATTAATTGTTATCAAAAAGTCCTTATTATTATGTCAAAAAAAAGCACACTTTACTCTTTATAAATTTTATATACGCATAAATAGTATCGGTTTATTGCAGATACATTCTAAATATTACAAAATTAAAAGAATGAATTCTAAATTCAAATAGATAAATAGTGCATCCAAAAAAAATCTATTTTCAACCAAAAATACCAAAATTTTAATACCCATCTATAAAAAAATGATCACTATAATAATTTTCACAATCAGCTTTTTTACAGGGGTCATAAATATTTATTCAATATTTCCGGGATCTTAAAATTGCCTTCTTTCTGTTGAAAATTTTCCACTATTGCTGCAAGAGTTCGTCCAATAGCAAGCCCTGAACCATTTACAGTGTGAACTAAAATATTTTTTCCTGTTTTTGACTTATATCGAATCTTCCCTCTTCTGGATTGAAAATCTTTAAAATTAGACACTGATGAAATTTCCATATAACGATTTAATCCGGGCATCCAAACTTCTAAATCATAAGTTTTAGAAGAAGAGCCTGAAGTATCTTTGCTACAAAGAAGTAGAACACGATAGTGCAATCCGAGTAGTTTTAATATATTTTCTGCATCAGCCAGCATTTTTTTATGTTCAGCTTTTGATTCTTCCGGTTTACAAAATTTTACAAGCTCAACTTTTTGAAACTGGTGAACGCGCACAAGACCTCGAGTGTCCCTACCATAAGAGCCTGCTTCTCTCCTGAAGCAAGATGTGTGTGCTGTTACGCAAATCGGCAGACTTTCCTCTGAAAGAATTTCATCTCTGTACAAGTTAGTGAGAGGCACCTCTGCGGTTGGAATCAAATTCAAAGAATCTCTTTCCATTCTATAATATTCATCTTTGAATTTTGGATATTGCCCCGTAGTAAACATGGATTCATCATTGACAATTTGAGGAACCCATACTTCTTCGTATCCATGCTTTCCATGAATATCGAGCATAAAATTCATAAGCGCTCTTTCTAATTTAGCTGCCAATCCAAAATATGTGTAAGCACGAGCACCGGAGAGTTTCACGCCTCTTTCAAAATCAAAAATTTTTAACTCTTCTCCGATTTCAAAATGTGTTTTTATTGGAAAATCAAATTTTGGTTTTTCTCCTACTTTATACAATTCAACATTATCTTCTTCGGAAAAACCGGTTGGAACTTCTTCATCAAGAAAATTTGGTAGAGATTGATTTAACTCTTGTAAATTTATTTCCTCAACTTCTAATTTTTCTTCGAGTGATTTAATTTTTTCTCCTACCGACTTCATAGACTCGGATACTTCTGAAATATCCTCGCCTTTGGATTTTTTAACTCCTATCTCTTTGCTAACACGATTTCTTTCTGAACGAAGGCTCTCTGCTTCTGTCTGAATAGATTTTTTTTTGGCTTGAACCTCTAAGATTTTATCCACAATTTCTAATTGTGAAAAACCTCTCCTCTTCAACATACTCTTGAGTTCTTCAGGGTTTTCTGTGATTCTTATTAAATCTAACATCTATGGAGCCTTTCGTGAAATAAATTTAAGACTGTTTTCGTAAATAGTTTCTTCAACTAAAGTATTGGGTTCACTTCTTAGAGAAAAAAATTTTTCAAGGATATAAGTCAAATTAGATGAGTCATTTCTCTTTCCTCGAAAAGGTGGTGGAGCAAGAAATGGTGAGTCAGTTTCTATTAATATGGATTTCAAAGGTAACTTCTTTGCTGCCTCGTGTATTTCTTTTGCATTTTTAAAAGCGACTATACCGGAAAAAGAAATATAAAAACCCAGATCGCAAAACTTTTTTGCATATTCATAGTCATATGTAAAACAATGAATAACACCAAATACCTTCATTTTATATTTAGATAAAACTTGATAAGTAGCTTCTGCTGCTTCTCTTGAATGAATAATTACAGGCAAGTTTAAATCAGAAGCCAAATCTAAAAAACTTACAAAAATCGGAGTCTGTTCTTCGATAGAATTTTTATCGTGATAAAAATCAAGCCCTATTTCACCAATTCCGACAAAATCTAAATTGTTCTTTTTTTCCTGTACCAACCAAATAATTTCTTCTTTTTGAGTAAAATTACTTTTATACGCAGGGTGACAGCCAATTGTATATAAAATTTCTAAATCTGGAGTAGAGAATTCTTTACAAATATTATCTGCTCGCACCGAGGTTTTGTAATCAATTCCTATTTGAACTATTTTTGAAACACCTGCTAAGGTAGATTTTTCAACAGAATCTTTAATGCTTTGCCCGTTTTCTTCGATAATATCTAAGTGACAATGTGTATCTATAAGATTAGGCATTTGGTTTAATTTGGAATTAGAATGGTTATCCTTTTGACGGTTTTATTTCTTGACGTTAAATTGCAAATCTATTCTGGATATAGTTTATGTAATAATTTAAAAAATTATTAAAAAAGAGACATAAATTTGGATTTCAAGGCATACTCACGCTTAACATTCTACCGAATTCGGTACAAATTTCAGGAATGGAAATTACGACTCTCTGCATATACAAATGAGTTAAACAAAAAAGGGAAAGAGAGACTGACAATTATGATCATTCCTCATACCGAAAAAAAAAGTGTAAATCTCCACATTTCCTACAAATCAATCACTATATTTATTGTCTGTGTAATTTTTCTGATGATAATAAGTGCGATCAATGTATTGAATCATAGCGGGACAATACACGAAATTAGTGAGCTAAAATTATCAAACAAAGATTTCATAAGGCAATCATCAAAAATGAAATCTGAATTAAGCTCACTGCACGAAATCATCGGCTACTATTATCAAAAAATTTCTAACTTGTATATTAAATTAGGTGGAGATCCTACAAAAGTTTCAAAGGGAACAGGTGGAAATGATAAGTTAGATTTTATAAACCCGCAAACTGATATCAATTCTGAAACTTATAAATTAAAATCTGACGTTCACAATTTAAAAGTATCCAGTGAGCTAACTCAAGAAATTATTAAAATGGTAAAAAAAAGAAAAAGTATTATCAAACATACTCCTTCTCTATGGCCGACTCGCGGATATTTACTAAATCCGTTTGGAACTTATTTTTCTCAAATTACCGGAAGAGAAATAAATAATTCCGGTATTGATATAGGCTCATTTTCAGGTGCAGAAGTAGTAGCAACCGCTCCGGGTGTAGTTTATGAAACTTCCTATTCTGACAAAACCGGCTATATAATAAAAATATCTCACAAGTTTGGTTGGAAAACAATATATTCAAATTTAGATCGCATTCAAGTTAAAAAAGGACAACAAGTTTCAAAAAATGACCTGATTGGTTTTGTCGGAAAATCCAGCCAAAATCCACTCTACTATTTGCATTATGAAGTTCACGTAGGGACTCAGCCTCTTAACCCATATTCATTCTTAAACCAAATTCAAGAAAAATGATAGAAGAAACCGAAAATTTTGTAGTCAATAGTATAATTGGTGAGGGTGCAAGTTTCACAGGAGAGTTTCGCCTAAGTGGTCTAATTCGAATCGACGGCAATTTTAAAGGACTCATAGTTACAGACGGAAAAGTTCTAATCGGAAAAACTGGATTTGTCGATACAGATATAAAAGCTCGTGTAATTGTTGCCGGTGGAGAAATTACCGGGAATATTTATGCCTCTGAAAGAGTCATCCTATTGTCAACTTGCCGATTAAGGGGGGATGTAGTGACCCCTCGGCTCATCATTGAAGAAGGTGTAAACTTTCAAGGCAAATGCACGATAAGTCCTGTATCGTGATATCACCCGTACTTACAGAAAAAACTAATTTTAGAGATAAACAAAGAAAAACTCTTGTTGAAGGAAACTCTTCTTTTGGCTCTATCGCAGAAAAAGAAAATGGATTTCTTGCAGTACTTGAATCTATCGCGCCACAATCCAATGAAAATACTGCAGAATTAAACACTCTCTGGAGAGAATTACCCGAAAGAGAAAAAAATTTCATAGACTCACCTACAATACATAATTTAGAAGAATACAAATCTATTGTTAGAAAAATTATCCAACTTATAATACAGAAAAATACCAAGTTCGTACTTGCAAAAAGGAGAGGCGAAACAGATATGAAATTACTACACACAGTAAAAATCATAGATGAAAATATTCACTTACTTGCAACAACCATGATAAGTAAAAATAATTCTGCGTTCATTGCACTAAAACAAATAGAAAAAATTCGCGGATTGTTGTTTGATATTAGTAAGTAATACGCCTATTAAAAATAGTCGCTTTAGAAATCATAACCTGATTCCCATGTTGCTCAAAATTCTTTCAAACTCATCTACACTCGTATAATTAATTATTATTTTACCTTTTCCTGTTTTTTCGTTGTGAGACATGGACACACGCGCAGACAATTTATTTCTGATTTTTGATTCTGCCTGAAGCAACGAAGGCTCACTATTTTTTCTTGGCTTAATTTTATTTTCGCCTTTTTCTAATAGTTTGAAAATATAATCTTCTACACTTCTGACAGACATACCTTTTTTAAATATTTCTTCCGCTACCCTTTCGATCTTCTGTTTGTCGCCAATAGACAGTAGAGGGCGTGCGTGCCCTTCTGTTAATTTTCCTTCTTTGATGTACTTTAACACTAATTCAGGCAATTGTAGAATTCTTAAAAGATTAGAAATAGTAGTTCTATTTTTTCCCACTCTTTGTGCAAGGTCGCTTATCTTCATCGAAGATTTTTCTATTAGTGCTTGATAAGCCAAGGCTTCATCTACAGGATTCAAATTCTCTCTTTGAATGTTTTCGATAATGGCTGCTTCCATAATTTCTAAATCAGAATAATTTTTTACTACGACAGGAATTTTTATAAAACCCGCCAAATTACACGCTTTTAGTCTTCTTTCTCCAGAAATCAATTGATAACCATTTTCGATTTTTTTAACTACAATTGGTTGGATCACACCGTGGGTTTTAATAGTTTCAGAAAGCTCTTTTATTGATTCTTCAGAGAATGTCTTTCTCGGTTGGGTCGGGTTTAAGACAATTTCTGAAATTTTTATTTCTTTTAAATTTCCCGAAGAATCACTTTCAATAGTTTTTCCTTTTGAGTTTACAGGAATTAGATTCTCTAACCCTCTACCCAATACGCTTTGCTTTGCCATTTTTTCCCTCTTACACTCTGGCGATAATTTCTTTTGCTAAATTTTTATAACTTTGTGAACCGATTCCTTCTGGATCATAGAGCGTGATTGGTTTACCAAAAGATGGAGCTTCACTCAATTTAATATTTCTCGGAATAATAGTTTTAAATACTTTTTCTTTAAAATATTTAGTAACATCCTCTGAAACCTGATTAGCAAGATTCGTTCGCTTATCATACATTGTAAGCAGTACTCCTTCCAATAAAAGAGAAGGATTTAATTCTTGTTGAACCAAAAAAATCACCTTCATCAATTGAGACAATCCTTCTAAAGCAAAATATTCTGTCTGTAAAGTTATCATCACTGAATCAGCGGCACACAAAGCATTCAATGTAAGAACCCCCAACGAAGGAGGACAATCAATTAAAATAAAATCATAATCCCCGCGAACTTCAGCTATAGAAGATTTAAGCTTCATCTCTTTATTTTCTTTGTTCAATAGATCAACTTCAATTCCACTTAAATTAATATTGGAAGGAATGATAAACAGATTTTCTATCCCGGTCTTTTGAATTGCATTTTTTACAGACAATTCTCCAAGTAGCACTTCATAAGAAGTTTGCTCCAGCTCGTTTGCGTTTAAACCAAAACCTGATCCTGAATTTCCTTGCGGATCCATATCAACCAAAAGAACTTTCTTGCCAAGGTTGGCTAAGCAAGTTGATAAATTGATTGCAGTCGTAGTTTTACCGACCCCACCCTTTTGGTTGCTAATTGAGATTATCTTCCCCATTATGTCTCATTTCCTCTTTAATAGATTTCCAGCTTCGCGGGTAACCTTGTTTTATTTTTGCGGTCTTTTTCAAGAATATTAAATGCCTCTCCCCAAGAAAGCCTAAAGCACTCAGCCTAACCACCTTTTTAAAATTTAGCCCAAGATTTTCTAAATAAATTTCATCTTCTTTTTTTTGTATAAATTTTCCTAAAAAAGGAATAAAATACCCGTTTTCATTTAATAAGTTTATGCAAACTTCAGCCGACCATGGATAAGACACCACAGACCTCGTTACGATTATGTCGAATTTCTTGCACACCTTCTCCTCTGCACGACTATAAATAAATTGTATTTCTGAAAATTTTTCCTCTTTTGCAAATTTCTCCAATAAACTGAGTTTTCTTCTTTGAGAATCTATCAGAGTAACCTTGGGAAATTCCAATAAACAATAAAATAAAAAACCCGGTAAACCAGGGCCCGTCCCGACATCTGCCAATTTTGTTTCACGTGAAACAGAGACTTCCTTCACAATTCTGTAAACGTGGTAAATGGATTCAATCAAATGCCTTTCTAAAATATTTTCAGTATCTTTTTTTGAGAAAAATCCCCCCCGAAGGTTTTCTTTTTGCAAGAATTCGTAAAATTTCAAAATTTTATTAAAATCAAATTTTGTTTCAATTTCATTTTTTTCTTCAGGAAACAATTCAGATAATCTTTGTAGTATTAGATCCGTTTTCACTATCATTCATTTTTAATATTCTAAAATCTTTTTCTTCTGCAATAAAAATCACCACTAAAATATTTTTTATTCGAGTTTTATAGAGTTAAGATTTTTTGTTTTTTTCCGAAAAAAATAATAGATAGGCAAATATTAATAGATTTAGTCTCATCGACTAAGATTTTATTGAGTATAGAACTATCTAATTTATATTGAGCAACTTTCACTTTATTCAGGAGAATAGAAAATGAAATATTTATTACTAATTGGATCGCTTTTCTTCATTACAGGAAATCTTTTTTCTTTAACGCCTGGAAAATGGTCTCACATGGATCGGTATGTATTAGGCTATGAAAAAAATGGGCCGGTTAAAGAAATCGTAAGAAATACAGAAGGGAAAGTTACCTATATTGCTGAATACGATTACGATTCAGAAGGAAAACTCGTAAAAGAAAAATATTCCGACAAAGACGGGAAATCCGATGGCGAAACAATTTTTATTTACGAGAAAAACAAAGTCGTTGCGGAAGAGCTTTACAATTCAGAAAAAGTTCTAAAAGAAAAAAGAAAATACAAGTATAACTCTAATGGGGATTTAACAGAAATAGACTTATATTCTGGAGAAGGTAAGTTATTGGTAAAATCAAAAATTCACTCTTTTTCTAACGGATTGGTAACTGAAGCTGAAACTGTTTGGGCCGAAAATAAAGAAACAGAATCCTTTGCGATCAAAAAAGACGAAAAGCTACCAAATGTTTATAACCAATCTATTTTTGATGATAACAAAAAACTAACTGCTGAGGTAAAATACACCTACGATAAAAACGGAAAACTTCAACAAAGGGAAAACTTACAAGGAAATCAAATTCGGCTAAATAAATTGTCTTATAACGGGCTCGGAAAATTAGACAGTTTTTCGTTTCACGTGAAACAAGGCGAGAAATGGAGTCTTTTAAAGACCCATCATCTTATTTACAAACAAAATAGTATCCTTCAAAACAACCCGAATTAAATTTCAGATAGTTTCTCTTTCTTTGTTTTTTTCAATGCAAGAGTATAAAGCAAAATGTCGATATCCGATGGATCTACACCGGATATTTGACTTGCTTTTTCTAAGGTCACGGGCTTGTGTTTGGTTAATTTTTGGATGGCTTCTTTTTTTAAACCAATAATCTTAGAATAGTCAAATGACTCTGGAATGGAAATCTCAAGATTCTTTTTTCTAAATTCAATAGAATCTAATTCTCTTTTTATATATCCTTCGTATTTGATCTCCATTTCCAAAACTTCTATATCTTTTGAATCGAGATTTTTTAGAGCACTGATGATTTCCTTGCAATCTTTTAATTTAATTTCCGGTCTTTTAATAAAAGAAATCAAATCAGTTCCGAATTTTACAGATGAAATACCTTTAGATTCCAGAAGGTCTCTTAATGGCTCAGATGGTTTAAGATTCTCTCTTTGAATTTCTTTCTTAACTTGCTCTATAACAAAATACTTTTTCTCCATGGATTCATACACAGAATTCTCGATTAGACCGATTTCTTTTCCATACTGCATTAGTCTTTTATCTGCATTGTCTTGACGTAGAATAAGTCTATACTCAGCTCTACTCGTAAACATTCTGTATGGATCCTCTACACCTTTATAAACCAAATCATCTATCAATACACCGATATAAGATTCGCTTCTAGAAAAATGCAATGGAGAATCTTTTCTAAAAGAACGAATTACATTGTAGGCAGCGACCACTCCTTGAGCTGCTGCTTCTTCGTAACCAGTAGTACCATTGATTTGTCCTGCATGAAAAAGTCCTTTTACTTTTTTTGTTTCAAGTGACGGGTATAGCTCAGTAGGATCAACATAATCATATTCTACAGCGTAGCCGGGCTTCATGATCTCGGCTTTTTCCATTCCTTTTATCGACCTTACTAATTTCCATTGAACTTCTTCAGGAAGACTTGTGGATATTCCATTTACATAAATCTCGCCGGTCTCGTAACCTTCCGGCTCTAAAAAAAGCTGATGTCTTTCTCTTTCCGAAAATCTAACTATTTTATCTTCAATCGAAGGACAATACCTTGGACCAATAGACTGAATTTGCCCGGAATACATTGGAGATAATTCAAGATTATCTCGAATAATTTTATGGGTTTCTAAATTGGTATAAGTAATATAACAGGCAATCTGTTTTCGTGTAATCGATTGGTTGGAAAAAGAAAAAGGAGTAGGGTTCAAATCTCCTTCCTGAATCTCCATATCCGTAAAATCAATAGTCTTTCTATCAATTCTTGGAGGTGTGCCGGTTTTCAACCTACTTAGACGAAAGCCGAGTTTTAAAAGGGAATGCGACAAACCTTCCACAGATTCATCCCCCATTCTTCCAGCAGGCTTTTGAAATTTTCCGATATGAATAAGGCTTCGCAAAAAAGTTCCAGTAGTAAGGATTAAGTAATTCGTTTGAAATTCAAAACCTCTTCCTGTAATCACTCCTTTAATTTCAGAATTAGAAATTATTATTTCCTCAACAGAGTCCTGGCGAATTGATAAATTTTTGGTTTTCTCTAAAGTGTGTTTTACTTTAAACTGGTATTCTTTTTTGTCTGCTTGTGCTCTCGGTGCCCACACTGAGGGGCCTTTTGAAGTGTTTAGCATCTTAAAGTGAATTCCGGTATCATCAATTGTGCGCCCCATGATCCCACCAAGTGCATCTACCTCTCTTACTAAATGTCCTTTTGCAATTCCTCCAATGGCCGGGTTGCAACTCATTTGACCGATAGTATCTAAGTTTAAAGTAATCAAAAGAGTACTCAAGCCCCCCTTTGCACAAAGATATGCTGCTTCAGAGCCTGCGTGACCCCCACCAACAACTATACAATCGAATTTTTCTTTATAATTGTATTTTTCAGAAAGCATTTTTATCGTTCATTATTATTCTCATTGAAATATTACTAAGCTCAATTTTCCTGTGGATTAGTAATTCTATAATTTTTTACTTTTAGAATTATATACTTCAAGAGGTCTCAAGAATGAATACTAATATAAAAAATCTCGCATATTTTCAAGGAAAAATTGTACCGTCTGATGAGGCAAAGATTAGCATACAAACCCATGCTCTCCAGTACGGCACAACTGTATTTGGTGGAATTAGGGGTTACTATGATTCAGAGTCCGACAATGTTTTTATTTTTAGAATCAAAGATCATTTTCAAAGAATTTTCAATTCAATAAAAATCATGCAATTACAGTTCTCTTCTACCGTAGATGAGCTTATGAAAATCACTTTACGTTTGGTTAAAGAGTCCGGCTATAAAGAAAATATCTACATTCGCCCTTTTGTATATACGTCTGCATTGCAGCTATCCCCAAGATTCCATGATGTAAAAGCAGATTTAGCAATTTATATCCTACAACTCAACGATTACTTAGATACTAAAAATGGATTAAAAACAATGGTCTCCAGTTGGAGAAGAATCGACGATAATACTATCCCCACTTTATCAAAAGCATCCGGTGGATATGTAAACTCTGCACTGGCAAAGTCAGAGGCAGTCCAAAGCGGCTGCGATGAAGCTATATTTTTAGATAATAGGGGATTTGTTTCAGAAGGGTCTGCTGAAAATATTTTTATTGTAAGAGAAAACACACTCATTACCCCCCCGATCACCTCTTCTATTTTAGAAGGCATCACAAGACGATCTATTTTAGAAATAGCCAAAGATTTAGAAATACCTTTTCAAATACGAGATATTACTCGAAGTGAGCTATATATTGCCGATGAAGTATTTTTTTCGGGAACAGGGGTTCAATTAGCTTGGATTAAAGAAATCGACAAGCGGGCTATAGGAAACGGAAGTATAGGAAAAATAACCGAAAAACTGCAAAAATTTTATTTTGCGATTTTAACAAATAAAAATCAAAACTATAAAAAATGGCTAACACCTGTTTACTGATTGATAAGCATGGAAAATTCCTATCTATTGCACGATATAGTCGGTCAAGAAAAAGCAGTACATTTTCTAAAAAGCTATTTAACCGACCCGGTTAAAATTCCACCATTACTAATTTTTCATGGGCCCAGTTCAGTAGGAAAAGAATCTATGGCAGATAGATTTTCAAGACAACTATTGTGCTTTACCGGAACTTCTTGTGGAATCTGCAAGTCCTGCAAATCTTTCAATACCGGACTACATCCGGATTTTATCGTATTTCCTTCCACAAGTGACAAAAAAATCAAAATAGGGGATCCAAAAAATCCGGTAGAATTTACGATTCGATGGCTTCAAAAAACCAGAATTAATTTCATACCCCATCTTTCAAAATATAGAATAGTTCTTTTTCCGGATGCCTCTCTCATAGAAGATGAAGCTGAATCCGCCATGTTAAAGATTTTAGAAGAATCTCCTTCTCATACCAAATATATCTTCATCGTAAAAAATCTAAACGAACTGAAAGAAACAATCGTAAGTCGGGGAGTTTGTATTCCATTTAAAAATTTATCTATTCAAACAAATAGGGAATTGCATAGGGCAAAAGGTTTAGTTTATGAAAATTTTTTCGGGGGAAGTATTGGTTGCTTTTCAATTCCTTTTGAAATAATTGAATCCGTAAAATATGAAGTAGAAGAAAATATTCGTCAACCTGTATTAAGAATACAATTAGAAAACTGGATACGAAATTACGATATACCGAAAGAATACGAAGGAGAATTTTCTTATTCTGATTTTTTGGATTTAATTAGTTTATTAATTATAGATGATTTAGCCAAAGAAGACATAGATAAAAACTTAGATAAGATTTTAAAAGTGTTTGAATTTAAAAAAAATCTGCATAAAAAAATTCCCGGTTTAGACCCTTATTTAATCAGCAAGTTATTTTTTGATATTGCATAATTTCTTTTCAGGTAAAGAGACATAACCATTTTACTATTTTTTTTTAATTTTTAAGAATTCTTTTGAGTACTATATGATTTTTTTTTTCATGGCTAATTAGCACTTACCATTTAGAGGAGATATTATTTGGAAAATTTTATTTGGGAAAATATTCAAAAAGAAATTTCCAAAAACATTCCCCCGGCTTATTTTGAACCTTTTATTGCTCCCTTGACTCTAATAGGATTCAATGAAGATAAGTGCAGCATAAAAGCCCCTTCTCTTCAAATAAAAAATCACGTCGAAAAAAAATATCAACACTTTATAGAAAATGCTATCTTTTCAATAAAAGGAAATCGATTCAAGGTTGAGATTTTATTAGATACACCGGCAGAGTTGAAAACTATTGTTGAAGAAAAATATTCTGATGATAATTTTTCGTTTAATCCAGACTACACATTTGAAAGTTTTATCGTAGGCGAAACAAACCAATTTGCATTTTCCGCAGCAAAAGAAGTAGGAAATCGACCCGGGGTTTTAAATCCTTTATACATTTTCGGAGAGTACGGAGTCGGAAAAACTCATCTTTTGCACTCAATCGGCTCTTCGCTAAAAAAAGAACAACCTTGGACAACCGTAAAATACATTGATATACTTTCTTTTATGTTTGAATTTCAATATGCAGTACAAAATAGAACTACAATGGAAAGTTTTAAGATTAAGTATCAATCTTACAACACTCTGATTGTAGATGATATACAAAATCTTAATAGTGGTGCAGAGAAAACCCAAGAACAATTTTTTTCTTTATTCAATCATTTCTATGACCGAAGAAGACAGATTATTATAGCGTCGGACAGACCAAGTCACGAGTTGCCAATTCATGATAGGCTGAAGTCAAGGTTTGTTACAGGAGTCCAAGTGGATATAAAAGCTCCTTCCTACGATGTGAGATATAAAATACTTAAAAAACACTCTGATTCTTTAAATTTGAATCTTTCTGAAAATACACTCTCTTTTATTGCTGAAAAAATTATAAAAGATACAAGGTCTCTACTTGGTGCATTAAACGATCTTTTCTTATACAAAAAAACTTACAATATAATGCTTCTCGACGATGAAAAAATTAAAGAAATCATAGATAGCAGAATATCCTACAGAAACAAAATAGAAATTAGCAATGATCGGATTATTGATATTGTTTGTTCTTTCTTTTCTCAAAATAAAAAAGATATTTTAAGTAAAAGCAGAAAAGCTGAATTTATTCAACCAAGACATGTCTGTATGTATTTTCTAAATGAATTGTCTGGTTTAAACAAAACTGTAATCGGAAGAATATTCCAAATTAAACATACTGCAGTGATCCACGCGATAAAACACGTAAAATTACTATCAAATTCTAATCCAGAGTTTTCAATAATTCTAAAAAAAATTCAAAGCGAAATCGAATTCAAATAATATATGTAAATAAAATGTAAATAACTCAAAAATATCCTATAAATTTTTTGTATATAAGACATAATACTATATTATGTGTCTCTTTTATAAAAATTTGTATAGAAAGTAAAAAGTTATTTTCAAAAAAGCAAAGAGACATATTCCATTAAAAATAAGGCTATTTTAAGTAATTAACATATATACATTGGTAATAATAATAAAAAAGGTAATAAAATGAAATTTAAAGTAAAAACAAATGATTTATTAAAATCAATTAAAGCGGTAGATGGAGTAATTTCTTCCAGAGAAATAAAATCAATTTTATCTAATATAAAAATTGATGCACACAAAGATAAAATTTATCTATCTTCTACTGATTTAGAGATTTCCATAAAAACATCTTGTGTAGCTGAAATTATAGAAGAAGGCTCTACATCTCTTCCAGCTAAAAAATTAAACGACATTATTCGTTATATAAATTTTGAAAATTCTTTACTTGAAGATGATTCTGAATCAAACGCTATTAAAATAACGGATGCCGATAAAAAAAATATTTATTCTACGAAAATTAATTCTTTTGAAGGTGAAGACACTAAAACTTTCTCTTCTGTTGATAAAAAACAAACTATTAATTTTCCTTGTTTTACTTTTCGTGAAATGATTAGAAAAACATCGTATTCTGTTGCACAAGAAGATTCAAGATTTGTTTTCAATGGATTATTTTTAACATCAAAAGGAAAAAGGGTTTCCTTTATCGGTACCGATGGCAGAAGATTAGCTAAAATAGATAGGAGCTTACCCGAAGAAATACCATTTGAAAAAGGTGCAATTATTCCGCATAAAGCAGTAAAAGAAATTTTAAAAATGATTGATACTTCTGAAATCGGGAAAATAGGTTTTTTTGAAAACCAGGTGTATATAGCAATCGGTGAAACAGAATTATTATGTAAAACTATAGACGGGAAATTTCCTGATTACGAGCAAGTGATTCCTAAAAATACAACTCATTTAGTAAAAATTAATAAAGATAAGTTCCAAATAGCTCTTCAACAAGCAATTGTTGCTGCAGAAGAACCGACAAGACAAATAAAAATGGAATTCAACAATAATATACTGATGATGTTTTCTTCTTCTTCCGGGACTACCGATAGCGATGTTGGTTTAAATATCGAATACAATGGAGAAAAAGTTACGATTGGTTTTAAAGGAGATTATTTAACTGATGTAGTGCGTGCGTTAGACGATACAGAGTTTATAATAGAATTTTCAAATCCTAATTCTCCTGTTATATTCCGTGATCCAAGTGATGAAGAATTCATAGCAATTATAATGCCAATGAAGCTTTAATGATTTTAGAAGAAATTCGATTAAAAAATTTTCGTAATTATGAAAACATAATATATAAATTTACCCCGGGTTTAATTTTTATAATTGGTGAAAATGGAAAAGGAAAAACGAATTTAATAGAAGCAATCGGTTTTTTTTCTTATGCAAAAAGTTTTAGAAATAATAAAGAAATCGAACTTATAAAATGGGGAGAAAAATATTTTCATATATCAGGAAGTTTTAAAGAAAAAAAAAATATTAAAATCGAAATTGGTTATGAAAAAGAACCTATTACAAAAAGAAAAATTAAAATAGATGGAGTTCTTGTTAAAAAAAGATCAGAGCTTATTGGAGAAATTCTCTCTGTTATTTTTTCGCCTTCTGATATCCGAATTATAGAAGATGGACCGATTGAAAGAAGAAGATATGTAGATAGTTTTATCTCTATGGCAGATAAATTTTATATGCAGTCTTTACTCGAATACAATAAAATCTTAAAACAAAGAAATGCTTTACTTCGACAAAAAGAAAATAATGAAAAGCTAATTAAAATATGGGATGAACAATTAGTAAACAAAGGTAGTCAGATACAAAAAATTAGAGAAGAGCAGATAGAAATATTAAAAAATTATTACGAAAAAAATATTATAAAAATTAGTGGAGACATAGACAAGTTTAGTTTATATTACAAACCAAATATAAAAAATCAAGATGATTTCATGAATCGTTTAAAAGAAAGATATCCTCGCGATAAGAAAATAGGATTTACCTCAGTAGGAATTCATAGAGATGATATTTTCATAGGTTTTAAGGAAAAGGATATTTTAGAATTTGGATCACAAGGACAAAAGAGAAGCACAGTTCTTGCCCTAAAATTTGCTGCGTTTAAATATTTAAAAACAAAAACAGGAGTTTCTCCAATTCTATTAATAGATGACGTTATTCGTGAATTGGATTTAAAAAGAAGAAAACTATTTATTGAAATAATTTCTGAATCTGAGCAAACTTTTTTTACGACAACAGATTTAGACGGGATTAATGATTATGTGAATATATTTCCAAACAGACAAGTTTATTGTATTCAAAATAATAAAATTTTAGAAGTAGAATAAAATGTCTTTAAAAAAAGTCAATATATCAGAATTGTTAGAAATAATCGAAAAGAATAAAATAGAAAATGATGATATTTTTGATAGAATCGTTTTAGAAAAAATTCTACAAAAATGGAAGGATATTGTAGGACCGATTTTAGAAAAAAATGTTTATCCTGAAAAATATTCTAGAAAAAAATTAACTATTGTGTCATCGCACCCTGCCTATAAACAAGAGGTAAGTTTTCTAAATGAAAAAATTATTAATGAAATTAATTCACTTTTTAATCAAACTGTCTTAGAGAAAATTATATTTAATACTTCTTTTATAGGTTTAAAATATAAACATCAGATAAAAAAAGAGAAACCTGTGAATAAAACAGTTAAATAACTTGCACAGAAAAGCCTAATCTCAAAAGTTTAAATTGATAAGAGTTATATAGAAAATGAGCGATAACTATGGCGTAGAAAAAATCAAAATTCTAGAAGGTCTAGAAGCAGTCAGAAAAAGACCTGGAATGTATATTGGCACACAAGATGAGACAGGGCTACACAAGTTAGTATATGAGGTTGTAGATAATTCAGTCGATGAAGCAATGGCAGGATTTTGTACTGAAATTGTAATACGCATTTTAAAAAATAATATAATTGAAATTATAGATAACGGAAGAGGGATTCCTGTTGGAATCCATCCTGATAAAAAAATATCCACTATCGAAGTGGTGCTTACGATTCTTCATGCAGGTGGAAAATTTGAAAATGATGCGTACAAAGTTTCCGGTGGTCTACATGGTGTAGGGGTTAGCGTTGTGAATGCGCTTTCCGAATGGTTGGAAATTGAAGTTCATCAAAACGGGAAAATTCACTATCAGAAATATTTAACAGGAATTCCAGAGAAGCCGGTAGAAGTAATAGGTGAGACATCTAAAACCGGTACGACAGTTCGGTTTAAAGCAGATTCAAATATTTTTACTACTACAGAATACCAGTATGATATTTTATCTTCCCGATTTCGGGAAATGGCATTCTTAAACAAAGGGCTTATTTTAAAAATAGAAGACATTCGTAAAGAAGAAGTTCACAAAAATACATTTCAGTACAATGGGGGGATTGTATCGTTTGTGCAGATGTTAAATGAAAAAAAACATCCCCTCCATAATGATGTGATTCATTTTGAAAAAGATAAAGAATCTGTTCACTTAGAAATTGCCGTACAGTATTCTGACACATTTACAGAAAATATTTTTTGTTTTACAAATAATATAAATAATCCATTAGGTGGAACACATCTCGAAGGATTTCGAGCTGCACTAACAAGAACGTTAAATGATTTTTTAAAAAAAGATACAACGCTATCGAAAAAGTTTTCTACAGGAGTTTCTGGTGATGATGTAAGAGAAGGATTGACTTCTGTTATTTCTGTAAAAATTCCACAACCTCAATTCAATTCACAAACAAAAGAAAAATTAGTAAACGCAGAAGTAAAAGGGTTAGTGCAGACTTTAGTTTCCGAGGGATTAAGTTTGTATTTTGAAGAAAACCCTCAAACTGCAAGAAAGATTATTGAAAAATGTATATTAGCCGCAAAAGCAAGAGAAGCCGCAAGAAAAGCAAGAGATTTAACAAGAAGAAAAACGGTATTGGAAGGTGGTGGACTTCCGGGTAAATTGGCAGATTGTTCTGAAAAAAATCCGGTAGAGTGTGAATTGTATCTTGTAGAGGGGGACTCGGCTGGTGGCTCTGCAAAACAGGGCAGAGACAGAAATACTCAAGCTATCTTACCGTTGAAAGGAAAAATTCTAAACGTAGAAAAAGCACGCCTCGATAAAATATTGTCAAACGAAGAAATTCGAACTTTAATATCTGCCATGGGCACGGGAATTGGCGATGACGAATTCAATATAGAAAAAATTCGCTATCATAAAATTATTATTATGACCGACGCAGATGTGGATGGCTCTCATATCAGGACATTACTCCTAACTTTCTTTTTTAGATACATGAGACAAATTATAGAAAAAGGATTTTTATATGTAGCACAGCCTCCTTTGTATTTGATTCGTTACGGAAAAGAATCTGTTTATGTTTATTCCGATAAAGAAAAAGATGAAATTGTTCAAAAAATAGGGAAGGACTCTAAATATGTTATTCAAAGATATAAGGGTCTTGGAGAAATGAACCCTGAACAGTTATGGGAAACCACTATGGATCCAAAGGCAAGAGTTGTTTTGCAAATAAGAGTAGATGATTTTATAGAGGCTGAAGAAACTTTTAATATTTTGATGGGTGATGATGTTTTACCAAGAAGAAAATTTATCGAAATGAACGCATCAAAAGTGATGAATCTGGATTTATAAATGGCAAACATGGAAGACGAAAAAGAAGTATCAACACTAACACTAAGCACCTCCTCTCGGCCGGATATAAGCGAAGCTATTAAAAATGGTGTTCGTGTTATTCGTGTAGAAGTTGAAGATCAGATGAAGGAAGCATATCTTGGATATGCGATGAGTGTGATTGTTGGTCGAGCCTTACCTGATATTCGTGATGGTTTAAAACCTGTTCATCGTAGAATTTTACACGCTATGAACGAAAGAGCTTGGAGGTCAGATCGTCCTTATGTAAAATCTGCTAAAATAGTGGGAGAGGTGATCGGTAATTATCATCCACACGGTGACTTTGCGGTTTATGATACTTTGGTTAGGATGGTTCAAGATTTTTCTTTACGAGTTCCACTCATTGACGGTCAAGGAAATTTTGGATCTATAGATGGAGATAACGCTGCCGCCTATCGTTACACAGAAGCAAAGCTTACAAAAGTTGCAGAAGAACTACTCAGAGACATTGATAAAGAAACTGTAAATTTCTCGCCAAATTTTGATGATACAAAACAACAACCCGATGTTTTACCGGCAAATTTTCCAAATCTTTTGGTGAATGGATCATCGGGGATTGCAGTAGGGATGGCTACGAATATCCCACCTCATAACTTAAAGGAATGTATTGCAGCAGTAGTTGAAGTAATCAAAAATCCAGAAATATCAATTAAAGAATTAATGAAAATAATTCCTGGCCCGGATTTTCCTACATCTGCGACTGTGATTGGTGGTGAAGGATTAATTTCTGCATATACTACCGGAAAAGGATCGATCAGAATTCGCTCAAAAGTTGACATTGAGCAAAAAGATAAAGGAAGAGAGTGTATTGTAATTACCGAAATTCCCTATCAGGTAAACAAGAAAAATTTACTTGAGAAGATCGGAGAATTAGTAAATGAAAAAACTATCGAAGGAATTTCTGAAATATTAGATTTATCAAATCGAAAAGGAATTCGTATAGAGATACTTATAAAAAAAGATGCAAATGCTCAAGTTATACTAAACCAATTATTTAAATTAACTCAACTTCAGGTTAGTTTTGGGATTATTATGCTTGCGATACTTAATAATAAACCTAAAATTTTTAATCTAAAAGAAATTCTTCTCGAATTCGCAAAGCATCGAAATGAAGTTGTAAGAAGAAGAACGACTTTTGATTTAAGAAAAGCAGAAGAACGTGCTCATATTTTAGAAGGGCTTAAAATAGCTCTTGATAATATTGATGAAGTAATTAAAACAATACGCTCTTCAAAAAATCCTCCCGAAGCAAAAGTATCCTTGATGGAGAAATTTCTTCTAACTGAAATTCAAACAGATGCTATTTTAGAAATGCGTTTGCAACGTTTAACTTCTTTAGAAGTTAAAAAAATCATTGATGAGTTGGAGCAAATTCGTGCATTAATTATAGATCTAAAAGATATTTTGGCTACACCAAAAAGAATAGATGATATAGTTTGCACTGAGCTTGGAGAAGTTAGTCAAAAATATGGAACAAACCGAAAAACAGAAATTAGTTTAGAGAGCGTAGAAAGTTCTTCCTTTGATGCGGAAGATTTAATTGCTGACGAAGAAGTTGTAATTCAATTATCACAAGATCAATTTATCAAGAGACTTCCTTTGGATACTTTTAAAAGGCAAAAGAGAGGTGGGAAGGGTGTGCAAGGAGCCGGAGGCTCTGCTAAAAGAGACGATGTAATAAAAATAATTAGAATTGCTTCAACCCATGAAACAGTTATGCTTTTCTCGAACAAAGGGCGTGCGTTTATAATGAAAGTTTTTGAATTGCCTATCGGTTCAAAAGAAGCAAGGGGAAAATCTTTGAAAGCAATATTGTCTTTAAATCAAGATGAAATCATTTCGTCTTTGTGTACATTTAAAGAATTCAATGAAGATTCACTTCTTATGGTTACAAGAAAAGGAATAATAAAAAAGTGTGCCTTAAAAGAATTTTCAAACGCAAAAAAATCCGGAATTATTGCAATCGGTCTTAGAAAAGACGATGGGCTCATTGATGTAAAATTAATTAAGCCTGAAGAAGATGTAGTTTTCGCAAGTAAAAACGGATTAGCATTAAGAACAAACCTTTCAAAATTGAGAAGTCAAGGAAGAACTGCTACTGGTGTTACAGGAATGCGTTTAGCTGAAAATGATATATTGGTTGGAGTTACAATTGTTGATGAAAAATCAGACTTACTTGTGATCACAGAAAATGGGTATGGAAAGAGAATGGACTATTCAGAATTTTCCGCAAAAGGTAGAGGCGGAAAAGGGATGACCTATTTGAAAATAACAGAAAAAAACGGGCCTGCAGTTGGGGTAGTTAGTGTGAGTCAAGAAGACGAAGTTATTATAATAGCTGTTTCTGGAATGGTGATTCGTGTAAATGCATCTGAAATCTCAAAAGTAGGTCGAGCAACTGTTGGGGTTAGAGTGGTTAATATCAAAGAAGACGATAAAGCTCAAGATTTTGCGATCATTTCCGAAAGAGAAAATGAGTGAAAAAAAAACTATTCACGTAGGGAATGTGAAAATTCAAGGAGATATAATTTTGTCTCCCATGGCGGGTTTTTCAGATAGTCCTTACAGGCAAATTACCAGAGAATTCGGATCGGCTTTTTCTTTTACTGAATTTGTAAGCACAGACGGGATCAGCAGAGGTTCAAAAAAATCAATAGACTTGTTTCGTTTTCAAGAAAGTGAACGACCAATATTTTTTCAAATATTTGGAAATAAATTAGATGTTATTACTGAAGCGGCAAAAATTATAGAAGATTTAAATCCTGATGTTATTGATTTGAATATGGGTTGCTCAGTAACAAAGGTTGCACACAAAGGTTCAGGTGCAGGGCTATTGAAGAATCCCGCGTATGCAGGAAAAATTATTGAGTCATTGTCTAAAAATGTAAAATTACCGATTACAGCAAAAATTCGATTAGGTTGGGATCACAAAAGTTTGAATTACAAAGAAGTTGTCACTGCCTTGGAAGAGTCAGGCGTGAAAGCAATTTCTGTCCACGGCAGAACAAAGTCAATGGGATATACAGGGAAGGCAGATTGGAATGCTATAGCTGAAATTAAATCATTTGCAAAAGTTCCTATTTTTGGTAACGGAGATATTCAGACATACAAAGAAGCCAAAGATCGTATAAATGAAACCGGAGTGGACGCAGTTCTTATTGGTAGAGCAGCTATTGGAAATCCGTGGATTTTTAAAGGAATTGAAAAATCTAACTTGAAATTTTCAGAAATTCGTGAAGGTATATACCGACATTTAAAACTGATGTTAGGATTTTACGGTGAAAGACAAGGTTTGATTTTATTTCGTAAACATGTATCAAAATACTTACGTGGTTTTTTTGGAATTGCAGATCTACGCGATAAATTAGTAACAGTAACTGATTTAAAAGATTTTTATATACTATTAAACGAATACGATACAGATATTGTAGAGCCTCAAAAAAATTTTACAAATACAAAAGAAGTAGCTTGCACTTTTTCTTAGAAATCAAAAACTATTTTAATTATTAGGAAGGTACTATGGCTGGAGAAAAGTCAATTTTTAATGATTCTTTTAAGGTATTTGATCCTTCAAAGCAAAAAAGAAAAAAAGCGAGGATTCGTCTTGATATCACAGGCTTTTATACTTTAAATGGAAAAGGAAAACCCATAGATTGTAAGTTGATCGATCTTGGAACAGGTGGGATGACTTTTCAGTCTCCTATGAGTTTATACCCCGGTGACAGATTAGAAGTTGAGTTCAAGTTATCAGGAAAATTGATCAGTGTTCCCGGGGAAATTGTAAGAACATCAGGAAAAGATTGTGTTATGAAATATAAGGATTTAATCCCTGCAACAGAAGAAGTGATTCAAGGCTATATACACGATTCTTTTTTTGATGACAAATCTAAGAAAAAGCCCGGTGCTTAAACTGCTTAGACTAGATAAATGATTCTCTTTCGGAATTATGAAACCAATGTAATTTCTCAACAAAAGAATTAATTCCTTTTTCTCGGATCGTATAAGCTTCTTCTTCGGTAATTGGAAGCAAGTAAAGAAAAGTAACTTGTTTTTTATTTTCTGAAATCAATCCATTTATGTCAGGCGGACTATTTAAAAACTTGAATTGATTTGGGTTTATAATAACTAAAGTAGTAAAGTTTAAATATAGAGAATCAGGGTCACGTTTTGGAATTTCAATAGTGTGTCCGTGTCCAAACCACTTAATTGTATTCCAAGGAAACTTTATCAGCTCTCCGATTAAGTGAGGCACCCAAGTGTCTGCTCTTTCAGGAGAGTCTGTGAACCGATAAGCAAAAATAATTTCTATTCTTGAGTAATTCAAATAATCTTTATGGTACAAATCTACTTGAGGCATGTTTTGTGCGCTCATCCCAATTGTAGAATATAGAATAATTTGATCATAGTCTTTGGGTGAAAATTTTGTGATTGCAAGAGGTGGATATTTTCCTCCATCAGCAGACCAGTAGCCGGTATGTTTCCCGAGTCTGTTTTCTAGAAACTGAATTCTTTTTTCTTGAATTTCTTTCCATGAAGATTTATTCGATCTATATTCCCAAAAGTTTCTGGATTGATTTATTAATTCAGGGATAGGACCATTTTCTGAATTGCCGAGAGGACTTGCGGTCAATGCTTTTTCTTTTGCTTCTTTGGAATAGCCGTGAAAACCATTTATGCCGGAAGTCGAAGGTAAAAATGCGTAAAGCTCGTCTTTAATAAACAGTGCGACTCCGTCACCTTCTTCAGTCCAAATCAGATGAATATCTTCTTTGTCAATAGAAGGTTGTGCGTTTGGAAAAAAAGTTTCATCTTGAATTAACACAGGAGCTAAACCCGATTTTAAATCCTCCGGAATTCTGGATTTCGGGGCATCTATTAAATTTCTAATCCATAAAGATTTAATTCCAAATTGGTGATTGTATTCAGACTGAATATAAAGATAGACTGTTCTATTGTCATCTTCTAAAAATGCAGTTAAGGAAGAATAAGGATTTGTTTCTTGATAAATTATTTTAGTATCTAAATTTTCCATAAGATTGTATTACACTTTCTTTTTAGACTATGAATTGAATAGAAAAAATATTTTCATTAGTAGAATAATTGTTTTTTTATAATAAACAAAATGAGTAAGAAAGAAAATGTTGTAAATGAATTATGACACTTCTGCAAAAATATTAAAATGGGTTTTATCCTCATTAAGAAATAACGATCTTAATAAGTTTTTGAACCTATTTATTTCCAAAAAAACTTTTTGTATGTGTGTTAATTATAGGGAAATCAAGATGCCACACGAAATAACTTTAATTACTACTATTGCAGGGTGTTTTATATTAGCTTTAGTTTTTGGATTTATTGCAGCAAAGCTAAAATTTCCCACAATTATCGGTTACTTAATCGCAGGAATCATTGCAGGGCCGGCAACTCCAGGATTTGTAGCTGATGCTGAGTTATCCGGTCAATTATCAGAAATCGGTATCATTCTTTTGATGTTCGGTGTGGGTCTCCATTTCTCGTTAAATGATTTATTGTCAGTTCGAAAAATTGCGCTACCCGGAGCCATTGTTCAAATCGCAGTTGCTACTTTGATGGGAATGACACTCGCAAAAACATGGGGATGGAGCTACGGAGAAGGATTTGTATTTGGGATTACTTTATCTACTGCAAGCACTGTTGTTCTTTTAAAAGCATTAGAAGAGAGAGGCTTACTCGAAACAATCAATGGTAGGATTGCTGTGGGTTGGTTGATTGTAGAAGATCTGGCAATGGTTTTAGTTTTAGTAATACTGCCTCCCTTATCCGGTTGGCTGGGTGGATATTCGGCACCGGTTCAAAGTTCTGAATCTATTTGGGTAACACTTGGAATCACATTTGGTAAGGTAAGCGTTTTTATATTTTTGATGATTTTTCTTGGGAGGCGTATTTTTCCATGGCTACTATGGAAAGTAGCGCAAACTGGATCCAGAGAATTGTTTACGTTATGTGTCATCACGGCAGCAGTTGGAATAGCTTACGTATCTTCGGTACTTTTTGGTGTTTCATTTGCGTTAGGCGCATTCTTTGCCGGAATGGTTTTGCAAGAATCTGATTTAAGTTTTCGAGCAGCAGAAGAATCCCTACCTTTAAGGGATGCTTTTGCAGTATTGTTTTTCGTATCTGTAGGAATGCTTTTTCAACCTGAGATAGTTATTCAAAAACCCTTACAAGTAATTTCGGTCGTGCTTATAATTATTTTTGGTAAATCGGTGGCTGCATTTTTATTAGTATTGCTTTTTCGTTATCCATTAAATACAGCTTTAACAGTTTCTGCAAGCCTCGCTCAAATCGGAGAATTCTCGTTTATCTTGGCAGTTCTTGGTGCTTCTTTAAATTTATTGTCCATCGAAGGACATAGTTTGATTTTATCCGGATCAATAATTTCTATTTCTTTAAACTCTTTATTATTTAAAACTATCGAGCCGATTCAAAAATGGGTGCGAACAAAATCCAATTTGGCAAATCTTTTGGAAAGAAGTGATGATCCTTTAGCTGAATTACCAATGAGTTTTACGCCTGCACATTTAACAGGTCATATAGTTCTTGTAGGATACGGAAGAGTCGGAAAAAGAATTGGAGAAAGATTAATCCAGTCCAATATTCGCTTTGTAGCTGCAGATGAAAATAGGGATATAGTTGAAAGTTTACGAAGTCGTGGATTGCCAGCAGTTTTTGGCGACAGCTCGGAGCCCTCAGTTTTGATTCAAGCGCATATTGTTCGTGCAAAAACTTTAGTAGTGGCAATTCCTGATACATTCAAAATCAGAAAAATTTTAGAAATCGCAAAAACTCTAAACCCAACTATTGAAATCATATATAGAATTCAAACTGAGGAAGAAGCAGAGCTTTTGAAAAAAGAAACCCACGGAAAAATTTTCATTGAGGAAGCAGAACTTGCAGACAGTATGTTTGAATACATCGAACAGAAATATTCAGTTAAGAAAAAATAGAAAAGAATAATGTAAAAATACCTCATTTGTGGTATTGACAAAGAAAACATTTCTCTTAAAATTATTTTTTAAAATTAGTATGAGGTTTAAATAAAATGAGAAATAGATTTCTATTGAGTAATATTTTTATGGTAATTGCTTTTCCCTGGCTTACACTTTTCGCTTTTACGGGTTCTGTTTCAAAAGTTTCAGGTAACAGTGTAATAATTAAAGGAGATAGAATTACTACATTGAGTTATGGTACAAGAATATATTTTGTAGAGAACGAAAAGGTTTATGGAGAAGGCGAAGTCAGGGAAATTTTTTTTACGAAGGCAATATTAAAACTAAAATCAGGATCAACAAAAAAAGGAATGTCCGCAGTAACTAAAAATGAAGATGTATATTGGAGAGTGAAGAGCGAAAATTGTAAATGTATCGAAGGTGATTGCATGGAAGGAATAGGAAAAGAAGAATGCAGGGTGGGTGGTTTTCAGTATTCTGGGAATTTTAAGAACGGGAGAAGAAACGGAAAAGGAACTGCAATTTTCTATGGAGAGGAAATAACCGGACAATGGAAAAATGATAATCTTGTTGGACAAGTAAAATGGAATAGTTATTTAGGTGAGATTTCTGGTAAATACATTGGAAATTTTCCAAACTTTTCAGGGATTTGTATTGAAGGAGATTGCATAAACACAAAAAGCAAAAAATATATCTATCGTTTAGGATATTACACTGGTGATTTTAAGGGTGGGAATCCGTATGGGGAAGGAATTTTTGAATGCAATAGTTTATCTCCTGCTCCATTTATAAACTGTGCAAAAGAATTTTTTCCTGACAATCCTGAAAAAGCCTCTTTGTTATCCGGAAATATTCAAAAACGACAAAAAGGAAAATGGATAGGTTATATTTTGTGTCAAATCGGAGATTGTGAAAATGGGCATGGAATTGGAATTTCAATGAGTGGACTTCGATTAGAAGGATATTTTAAAAACGCAGTAATTCAAAAAGAAGGAATTTTAGTAAATCAGGTTGAGTTGCCTTATGATGTAAATATTGGAAATTGGAAATACGAAGGTGGGATCAAAAACAATCTTATGCATGGAGAAGGTGTATTGACATTTGCTGATGGAACAATTTTGAAAGGGACGTTCTACCAAAATTTTTATTGTAAATCAGGAAATTGTAAAGATGGAAACGGTACAGCGATTTTGATAGACGGAAGGGAATATACTGGAGATTTTCAGAATTTTGAATGGCACGGGAAAGGTGCACTAAAATTAAAAAATAGCGGTATCTACCAAGGATTTTTCCAAGAGAATTCTTTTTGGGAAGGTTTTTATATGAATGAAAAAGGAGAAATCACAGAGAACTACAAAGATGGACAGAGAATAGGAAAATAATAATCATTCTAAATAATTCAAAAATAATTTATTTTTTTAAAAAAATCAAAAATACCTAATTTGTGGTATTGACAAACTTTTTGAAAACCAGTATGTTCGTTTTACAAATTTAATTTTTTGTGTTAAATAAATAAGGAAAAAAAATGAAAAAATATATTTTTATGTTTCTGATAGTATCGAGTTTCTTAGCAAATTGTGCTACCATGCCAAAAAGTGGGTATCCGGTAGCTAACGAGAATTTAAACACGGAGCCTACAGAAGAAATTTTAGAATTATTAGACGAGCTTGCAGGTTGTGTAGGAGAAGTCTCATCTGAAAAAATAAGAAAAAATTTATTTCTTGCATCCTATCAAAAAAAAGGGAACTTGGGTGAAATAAAAAATTTATTAAACTTATGTAAAACCGGTGCTATTCAAGAATTTGAATCAGAGGGAGCTACAACTGATATAGAAATGTCCAAGAGATTTACGTTGTATAGCGAAAGAGCATTGGACAAAGACTATAGATTTGGTAGCTGGACTTCTCGTCAGGCAAGTTGCAAATACCACAATTTATCAGGAAATTTTGCGATATATCTTGGCTTTGCGTATGCGTTTGGATTCACAAATTGTATCGACTATTCTGGTAGGAGATGGTTTGGTCAAGGTTTTTCAATGGGGTTAACAGTAGGAATTGGCGCTCATGCTGGATTTACTCAAATTGACGATAAAGTAACAAGCACTCTCCCATTTTCGCCATTTTCAAGTAATGGAATTGTAGCAGGCAGTATGTGGGGAGCTTTTGGAGTTGGGTATTTCTATAAAGACGCAACAGGATATAACGAAGCTATAACAAAAGGGCCAGTAATAGGTGTTGGAATAGGATACGATGGGTTTCACTGGAGAATGGGAGGCGTGATTATTCCAAGATTTCTATTACCAAAAAACAGAGAGATTCACCATGAATGGCTAAAGGTAATTTATTTTTTAAAAAGAGACCTTTTGATTTCTCGTGTGACTAAAATAACTGGAAAAATCAGAATCGGAAAGAATCCTAAATCAGATATATTTGTAGTAATTAATAAATCCACATTAGATCCTCAAACTATTACAGATATAAATACTATAATAGTTAATAAGGATTTTATAGTTCATGGTTCAGATACAAAAGAAACTAATGTTGTTAGAATCGAAAAAATAGATAAGAGTTCAACAGCTATTGAATTTGTCGCTAAAGCTAAAATTCAAAAAGGCACAGTTTCTCCGGATTCTTTAGCGATTCTCGATTTAACAAACACTCTTCCAAAAGAATCTATAGAAGAAAAGAAAAAAGAAATCCTATTTAAAGGAAACGTATTTGCAGTAGCAGGAAATTCTATTACAATCTCTACGACAAATGCGAAATCTGTCCGGGTAGGTCAAGAGATTATATTCTTGGATAGTGCAGGAAAAGAAATTGGTAAAGGGAAAATTACAACTACATCGTTTACAAATATCAAAGTTAGTTTGACCTCCGGTAGAGCAGAAAAAGATAGAGACGCTGTAATTTATAAAAAATAAAAAAGGAGATTGAAATGAAAAAAAAATTATTAACACTTGCGATTATACTTTTCTTTGTGTTTTGCAAAGAAAAGTATAATCCGAATTCTGCAGGAATTCAAAAATCTGAAATTAACCAGAAAATTAATGAATTTATGGTAAAAGCAGAGAAGACAACGGATGATAATGAGAAGGCTGCGTTTTGGGGTGAAGCCTCTGAATTGCTATGCGAAAAAGGAGACTTTAAAAAGGCTCTTCAGGTTGCAAGGGATGCAAAACGACTAAACCCTACGAATAAAAAAGCACTTACATCTATCGCCGAAAATTATTTGTATGAAAGAAAATTTAGCGAAGCTGAAATTGTATTGCAAGAAGTTCTTGGAAGAGATGCAGGTTATGACAGAGCTAATTATTTGATTGGGAATGTCTATCTTTTTAAAAATAAATTACCGCAAGCAGAAAAGTATTTCCAAAAAGCGATTGATTCAAACCCAACCCATTTAACAGCACAAATAAATTTGGCTGTTGTATTTGATAGAAAAGGAAATTCTTTGGAAGCAATTAAAATTTTAGATAGAGCAATTGAAAAAAATCCAACAATGGCAGAGCCGTATAAAAATGCAGGAATTCTTTCCGAGAAGTCCGGAAAAAAAGCAGAAGCGAAAAAGTACTATGAGAAGTATTTAGAATTAAATCCTTATGGGGACGATGTGGAGGCAGTCAAACTTTGGCTGAAAAATTTAGCATGAAAAAACTGATAATTAGTATAATTGGAATTTGTTTAGTGGTTTCGTCTAACGTATATTCTGTAACAGCAGGAGTTACGGTAGTAAAGACTCATGACTCTGGTTTAGATCAAGAAAAAATCTCTAACTCTTTGCAAACAGAGCTGCAAAAACAAAAAGGCGTAACGATTCGAGATAGAGATGCTTTTCAAGTTGCATGGGAGCAAGTCACTCAATGCAAGGCAGGGATAGTAAAGTGTGACGATAACAACGCCGAAATGAAAATGTTGAATATACTTGTATTTGGGGATATTCACAAACATACCGATGGTTACATATTCAATCTTCGAGCTGTTAGCCAAAAAACTTATTCAGTTCTGTACTCAGGAAGTATCACTGGGAAAAACCCGGATAACCTTGTGGTGGACTTAGCGTCTGAGTTGAATGATAAATTCAAAGCAATTGCATCCAGTGAAACTTCGTTTGAAGATCAAGAGAAACAGGGAGAGGGTGGTTTTAGGATTGCTATTTATAAAATCAAGGCATCCAATGAGGCAGCGCAAAAAATTCCAATAGGAAATATACTCGATTCAGTGCTCACAACCGCATTCAAAAATAAAGGTAAATTTCAAATCGTAGAAAATTCACGTATTGCAGATATCATGAATGAGAAGAGGCTTGCGATGAGCGGGCTTGTAGAAACTAACGCACCACTTTTTGAAGCGAGAGGAATAACTCATTATCTTGCCGGCTCTTTAAAAGTTTACAATAACGATCGAGTTCTTAGCTACCAAATTATAAATGTAAAAACCGGTCTTCCAATTGTGACTTCAATGATAGAATGGGAAGACGAGAAACAACTTGCTGCTGCAATGGAAGAGGTTGCTTCAAAAACAAATGAAGAAGTTTTTCACGTAAACGGAAAATTAACAGTGGAAGCTTGCGAACCCGATGGGGTTTCTATTTTTATCGAAAACAAGGAGCAAGGTTCGAGACTTGATGAGATTGGATTATGTCCTAAAACAATCGAAGACATGCCAAAAGGAAAATACACTCTTGTATTTAAACACGAAGATAGAGACACTATGAGCCAAGAAATTGAGATCAAGGCTATGGAGACGACCAAAGTTCCATTGATAAAAATGCCTCCAATAGATATGAGTGCTTTTCAAAATGGTGGATCATTAGAAGGGCAGGGAAAATATCAGGAAGCTATTGCAAGCTATCAAGAATTTTATAAGCGTTACCCAAGACATAGAATGAGTGGGTATGCAATGTATCGGGAAGGGTTTATTACTCAGATTTATTTAAAGAACTTTGAAAAAGGCAGAAAAATTCTTGAGGATGTGATAAAAAGAAGACCTGATTATGAAATTCTAACCGAAGCATACACAGGAATTGCATTTGGTTATCAGGCTGCAGGAAATAGTGAAAAGAGTAAAGAAATTTTCAAGATGATTATTGAGCAGTATCCAGGAACATCTGCGGCTGATGCTGCAAGAACATGTTTGGATACGGGGTGCAGACTTTGAAAATTGTAATATTTTTGCTTTTATCTATTACGGGAAATTTACTCGCTGTTGATTTTGGAGAGGTAAAAGACTTCAACCCGACTACAAAAAGTATCACAGTAAGGCACGTATCTCCGGCAGCGTTTCGTCCCGGTCAGACCTTGTATATCTTTAGAGATAAAAAAGAGATAGGACAGATGAATGTTGGTATGGTACATTTCTCTTCTTTAAATGGAAAATTAATTTCAGGCGATCCTAAAGATAAAGATTTAGTAATTATTAACCAAACTGATATAGGTAAAATTGCAGGTCTAAAACCGGAGTCGGTGTCTTTTAAAGATATTGGTTCAATTGCAAAGATGTGGATAATTAAAGCAAACTATTCACTGAAATCTTTAGAGCAACAAACAAGGCCATTGGCTTTTTTAGATATAATTGGAGCAAGAGAAACAGGGAAAAATTATTATTCACAATTTCCGGTGAAAGATATTGACTCAATTGTAATGGAATGGGATGGAACAAATTTCCGTGGAAAATCAGTTCAACTAAAAAACAGAAAAAAGTTTTTGATTGATGAAGTTTTGTCTTCCAATATCCACAAAAAATTAGCTCCTCGTGATGCCACAGAAAAAGCAGACTGTGTTATTAAGTTTGTAAAATCTCAAGAAACATCAAGAGATATACCGGATACATTGAAGTTAAAAGTAAAAATTGAAGATGCAAAGTCTGAATATGGAGAAAAACATTTTTTTCTTAAAGCCTATTCAAATTCGATTTATCTAGATGAATTTTACATTGATCCTAATAAAATAGCTAAGGATATTTTTGAAGGTGAATATCATATACCGATGTATTTACTCACTCCAGGAATTAATAAATTAGAGTTATATGTTTCTGAATCGGAAGATTCTTCTGGTAACTTTGAAAAAGGAGAATCTCGTTTGATTGCGGGGAAAGAAATGGATGTGAAAGACGGGGATTTTAAATTAGAAATACAATTACTTGGTGATGGAAAAAAATTTAAGATAGGCAAATAACTATTAAAAGTTATTTTACGGATTTGGAGGAGCTGGAATTTTCCAGTTCCTCTTTAAATTTTTTCATTTCAATATTAATTTCATCTATTTGAGTTCCCGTTACTTCTTGTAATGCCTCTGCGCCACTATTGTCAAAATCTAAATTTTCGTGGTAGGTTTTTATAAATTGAGGTAAAATATTTTTTTTAAAAAGCCATAGAAATAGTATTCGAGCTTGTGCTTTACTGTGATTTTCTCTTAAATCAATTGTCTTTATAAATGTACTTAAATCGGTCCATTTTCCTTTGATAGATTCCATTCTCCAGTTTGGTTCATCAAAAATATAATTACCAAAATTGTCTTTTTTGGGAGATTCAAAAAAAGAAGAGAAGCCTTCTTCAAACCATAGAATTCTATTATTGGAAATAGATTGTAACGATAGGTAAAGGTGGACAAGCTCATGAAAAATCGGTCCAGTCCCACTATCCACAAAGCTAAATAATTCTTTGGACTTAGGTTCAAAATGAGCGTAGGTCTCATGTTGTGTATTCTTTTTTGAGTTATACTCCGTGGTGTTACGGTAGAGATAGATAACGATTTTAGGAGGAAGATTACTAAAATAGGTAGGTAAAACTTGATTTTGAAAGATGAGAAGTTCTGAGGTCAAACTTTCAATTGCTTTCTTTTTCCCTCGGTGATGAATAGTAAAATTTTCTTTAGAGTATGTTTCAAATACTAAACCATCTTTTTTAATTGGATGAGAAAATAAGGAAAAATTTATAAAAATTAGTAAAATAAAAAAGAAAAAGGGAAATTTATCGAAATAAAAAAATCGTTTCATAAATCTATACTATTTTCTTTTAACAATTTAGAAAACAATTTATTTATTGATTAGATAAAAAGAATGGATACCTTTTCCTTCAGTGAAAGGAATTTTCTCTGGACAATTGATTTTTATTTGAGTTGTATAGTGAAGCTGGTAAGGTTTTGCAAAAAACAATCTGACAAAAAAACGTAACACGGGAGAAACGTTTGAAATTACATAAATCTTACCGAGAGATTCTTTAATTTCGGTAGAGATATAACAAGACGAATCATCGCTCAAATAAATATTTTCCGATGTGGGTAGAGTGTATTCAGAAAACGGTTCAAAAGATTCTTTGAGAGTTTCTACACGTTTGACCTTTCCCGATAAAATAACTTCTCCGGTTGGCGAGACTACAGCAATAGTTTTAAAGAATTCTCCAGGAAAGTTTTTATTTCCTATAAATCCTCCCGTAAAAATTAAGTGCCCTTCTTTTGATTTACCTCTTAAAATTTCCCATCTTTTTGAATATTTATAAACCTCATAGTTAGTGTTCAAATGCTCCATCCCACCAATACCATTAAGTAGAATTTCTTCATTATTGAAGTTTAGCTTACCAGAAACCTCACTGAATGCAAAAGGAATATCGGCTCGAACAAATTTTTCTGGTGGTTTAACAATAAATTTTCCCGAGGAAAGAGCTACACCAATTGGTTTTGTTTTGAATTTTAAATGAAGTTTTGCTTCGCCTGTGTTCACATAAATTTCACAAAAATCCTCCTTCATTAACATGAAGTTGTCGTAGCTTCTTTGTCCAAAAGATCCTCGCTTGGCTTGTAAAGTTTTTACTCCAAATTCTTTGGTGTAGAATTTAGTTCCAGTTTTTCGGGATTGTAAAAATAGACTTACACCGTGGTTTAAATCGTTTGGTCCGAGATTACTTACAAGAAATGTGATAAATATATGATATTCTTTATTGTAAAAATATAAATTCCATCCTTGAAAATATCCTTCATCAGAATAACTATCAAATACATAATCCGATGGGGAGACTTTCCGAATAGATATTTCTTGTGGGTATAGAACTTGATTGGAAAGAGCAAGAAATAATACGAATAAGGTAAGTTTTATTGATGATTTAGAAATAATTCTTAAATAAGTTTTCATTAGAATTGGAAATAGATAAAAGGTATTTTTTTATCAGGTGTTAGTAAAAGAAAAATTAAAATGATAAAAGGGTAGCTTGCGTACTCTAAGAATTTCGGTATTTTAAGATTTATATTTTTTTCAAAGAAAAGATAGCCAAGATAGTGACCGATGATTACGCTTAGTATCGCAGGAATTCCTGTCTTTAGCATATAGGGTCGAAGTCCTCCATCGTGAAAAGTAAACATTTTAGAAATCATAATCCATTCTTTGGTCAAGGATTCTGCCCTGAAACAAGTTCCAAAAGTAGCCGTAAGAAAAACAGTTAAAAGAATTCGGAAAACATCCATATACGGACGTAAGCCCGAGTAATCAAAATGAATATATTTTTGTCGGAAATCTTTTAACAGACTTTCTATTAACAGTAGAAATCCCTGTATGCTTCCCCAAATTACAAAAGTCCAGTTTGCTCCGTGCCAAACACCACCCACAAACATGGTAAACCAAATATTAAACTTATGAGAGATATAGCCTCTTTTACTTCCACCAAGAGAGATGTAAACATAATCACGAAGCCAAGTAGAAAGAGAAATGTGCCATCTTCTCCAATACTCAGTAAAACTTTTAGATAAGAAAGGCATTTTAAAATTTTCTGGAAGCTCGTACCCAAGAAGCAGAGCAGACGAATACGCCATGTCGGTATATCCACTAAAGTCGCAATAGATTTGAACACAAAAAAGAAAACTGGCAAGCCAAAGAGCGTAAGTGCCGTAATTTTCAGGATTAGCAAAAATCAAATCACAAATCGGCGATACGTTATCCGACAAGATAACTTTTTTAAAATACCCCAATAGAAAAAATCTTATAGATTTGCGAAAAGGAATTTCATCAAGAGAAACTTTATTGAACAGTTGTGGGAGAAATTGTTTTGCCATAACAATAGGACCTGCAACTAATTGAGGGAAAAAAGAAACGAACAAAGCAAATCGAATAAAACTTCTTTCACTCGGAATAATCTTTCTATAAACGTCAATTGTATAGCTTAAAGATTGAAAAGTAAAAAATGAAACTCCCACCGGAAGAGTAATTTTTAAAACAGGTAAAAAATTTTCCATTCCAAAAATAGAAAGAAAATCTCCGAGCGATGAAACAAGAAAATTATAGTATTTGAAAAATCCAAGAACACACACCAAATTTAAAAATAAACTGATAATTAAATAGGTTAGTCTTTGGCGATGGCTATTTGTTTCTTCGATTAAAATTGCGAGGTAATAGTCTATGAAGGTTGAAAATAAAATTAAAGCTCCAAATCTATAATCCCAACTCATATAAAAAAAATAGCTGGCTATCAAAAGAAAAATATGAACTGATTTTCTTCGATTCTCATCGTTTTGAATGATTGCAGGAAATATATACCAGTGAAATATAAAAACGACGATAAAAAAAATGAGGTATTCTAATGTAGCAAATAGCAATTGGTTTTCCGTTTCCTAAATATAAGCAGAATAAAAAATATTTTGAATTCGTCGAGAAAAATTCTTTTTTGACTTGCCGTTTTAAAAAGGGCAAAATCTATATAACTTAATTTGATTTAGGAGACTAAAATGACTAAAAAATTTTTACGCAATGTAGCATTCGTTACGCTTTTACTTGGAGGGTTTTTCTTAGCTTTTGGAAACTGCTTTGGAAAGTTCGCTCTTACCAGAAAAGTTTATGGGTTCAATGATTCTATAAACATCGGTGGCGGTATCGTTGCAAGATTTTTTAAGACAATTATTATGTATGTATTCTTAATTTTACCAATTTATGGTATAGCATTTTTAATTGACTTTATTATCATCAACTTGATTGAGTTTTGGACAGGAAACAATCTAGTTGGGTTAAACGAATACAACGAAAAAGGTGAATACGTAAAAAGTATGAAATACCAAGACGAAGAAGTAAAACTTACTTTTTCAGAATATGGTGCAAAATTAGCAATGGAAGTAAAAAAAGGCGATACTAACGAAACTTTTTTTGCATTCAGAAATCAACCTAATAAAATTTTTAAAGAAGTGAATGGTAAAATGAAAGAAATAGAAATTTCTTCTCAAACTGTTGGTTCTAAAATGATTTTGAAAATGGCAGAAGCTGGTAAATTACAGTCTTCAAAAGTTGTAGATGTAAAAGACTTTCAAGCAATCGAGAAAAGATACGCTGCAGAAGTACAATAATTAAATTCCTACGTACGGCAGGTGAACCTGCCGTATTTTAATAAAAATCTATTCTTCCTCTATTGTCCCACTGGTTTGATTTTTTTGCAGGATTTCTGCAAGTTTTTTTGCACTTCTGTTATTTGGATCTAAATCAATTGCCTTTCTTTGATAAGCAAGAGCATCTTCTATTCTACCTAAAATCCTATTCAAATCAGCCAGGTTGATTAGATTCTGAATATTTTGTGGTTGAATATTTTTTAATTTTTCAGCAGCTTCGAGTGAGGACTCATACTTTCCTAATCTTTTATGTGCAATAGAAAGATAAAACCAGAAATCGGCAACATCAGGGTCGTATTCAAGATATTTTCCAAGTACTTCAATTGCAGTATCGTAGTTTTTTCCTTTGAAACTTAGTAAAGCCAAAAGTTTATTTAGCTTTGGGTTGTTGTGACTTTTTGAATAACCCGCTTCTAATTCTTTTAGGGCTTGCTCAGGATTGTTTTCCTTTAAGAATTTTTTTGCTTCTTGGTAGTACGATTCTACGTCTTCCTCTTCTTCAGGGTAGCTGCCATCAATATCAATAACCACACTATCTTCTGAAGAGGCAACTTCATTTGAAATAGTTTGTGTTGTTGGCTCTGCAATTTCTTCATTTCCATTCCCTTGAAAATCAATTTTTAAGAAAGATAAATCGTCTGTAATTTCTCCAGCTTTTTTAATTAGTTCGATAATTGCAGGAATGTCTCCTTTCCCTTCTTCTACAAATTTTAGAAATAGGTTTTCATCTTCATTAATTGTACGTGTGTTTTCGTCAGGAGTTAAATTAATGTCGTCTCTTCCATCGGAACCCAGAATAATAACATCTCCCGGGTGTAGTTGGTATTTGAAGACTTGAAATTCAATCTCTGAATCGAGTCCGAGTTTTCTTAGGTTGAGTCTGTCTTCTATAAAACTTGCTCTACCATCTCTATACAATACACTGAATGGATGCTCTGCATTAAAATACCACATTTCTCCGGATTCGTCATCAACAATTGCGACTACGCAAGAAAGTACCATAGTTCCGTTAAAACTTTTGAATACACCATTTGTCTCGTGGTAAATGTCTGTGAGCCATTGTTCAGGAGTGGAATCTAAAATTCTCTTATTTCCGGCAGAACGAGCCATGATAGAATTCATCACAACTCCCATAACTAAAGAGCCTCCTGCACCTTGCATAGATTTTCCCATAGCGTCTCCATTCATTGCCATAGTATATCTTTTGAAATTATCTGGAGTTCCAAACTTTAAATTACCCGTAACACAAATATCTCCTCCAAGGTCTGCTTGTTTGTTTCTAAATTCAAAAGTCTTTTTTTGTTTAATCACAAAATTTGTTTTTACCTTAGAAGATTTATTTGCGTTAAAAAATAAAGGCTTTGTAAGAAGTGAAGTGAGGTAGTAGTCTCCGTCTTGATGGATTTTCAGTGCTTTAATTTCTTCCATTTTCTCTCGAACTTCACGAGTTCTTTCTTCGACTTTTTCTTCTAAGTTGTCAGCATAATCTTGGAGCTTCTCTTGCGCATCTTTGATGGAGGCTACCATGGAGTTAAAAGACCCGGACAAGAAACCAATCTCGTCCTGTACTTTAATAGGCACAACTACATCGAGTTCTCCCCGATTTACCTTAGTCACACCACGCAATAGACTTTGAAGTGGGTTAATTAAACTACCTTTGAAAAACAAAGGATAAAGGAAAATAACTACAACTAAAACAATACCTAATATAATTTTTTGAGTTTTTGCTGCCGGGTGAATGTAATCCCGATAGGTAAGGTAAGAAAAACCGATTTCAGAAATTAGTTTTGTATTTTTATCGTAAGTCATAAAAGCGACAAAGTGTTTTTGCTTATCGTAGCTATCTAAACTTTTTCTATAGTGTCTTGTTTCCGCAGGTTTAAAATACCGAAAGTATTTATCAATTTCATGCAGCAATTCTTTTGAGCTTAACTCTTTTTCATCCCATTTACAATCTTTGAGGTGTTTGTAAATCGCATCACGGAAATGGATCAATCCTTTATTTTGATCAAGATATTTCGTAGCTTCCTTGCAGAAGTGCTCGCTCGAAAGTACGCTAATCTTATTCGTGTGAACAAACGAAGATCGGTTGAGTTTTGCAAAAAAAGGAAAGATGTTCTCTTTAAGAGAGTGGTTGTCTAAAGAAGGGTTATTTTCAAGAAAATCATTAATGGCTGCTTTGTACCCCTCAAAAGTCTCATGAGTATTTGATAAGATTTTTTTTAAATCAGAACGAAAATTTGCTTCAGGTAAATTATTGATTTCTTCATATACGATTGTATTTAGGAAATCTTCTTTAATCGAAGCAACATCAAGATTTTGATTTTCTTTATAGTCTTTATACACAATACCTTTTTTATCTAATTGAAGCAGGTATTGAATATCTTTATTTTTTGCTCCTCCCTCTATTACTCGATCAGAATATTCTAATCGCAAAGCATCATAAGCGTTATCGTTGTCTTTCATAACAAAATAGCTAAGCCCTTGAAGCATTAAGAAGAAAGTTACGAGAGTGATACCAACAATTTTAACCATGAAGGTAGTTTTATCTTTAGTATGATTGATAAAAATTAAAACTACAAAGAAAAATCCTAAAACGAATAAAGATACAAGAGAAAGAAGATAAATCTCTCGATCAATCACACCATCTCTACTAAGTACGTTAGTTATATTGGGAACAGTAGCGGCTACAAGAAAGCCTAAACCCATCTGTAGAATTGTCCATCTTTCTTTGGTTTTGACAATGATAAACTTCCCTACCGGTCTAGCTAAAAATCCAATTACAGAATAGAGCATGATCAAGATTCCAAACGCTTTACTGATAGGCTCTGCATCAAAATCCCAATAGTGGCCAGTAAAGTGGTATTTTCTTGGAACAGAGTATGTGTTTAGGATAAAAAAGATTTCCGCAGCAATAGCAATGCCCCAGCCGCCAATCATAATCACTTTAGTCATTTTTGGGTGATTATTTTCAGGATAATACATCCCCCAAAGCCCAATATGAGTGATAGTCGGCAAAACCCAAAAAGTGGTAAAGTATCTGTGGTAGGCAGCAAATGGATGATAGACAGCTGCCGCAGTAAGATACCCAAACATAAACAACGACAAACACAGAAAGGCAAACCCTAAATGAAAAGTGCTTTCTGATTTGTTTTTAAGAGTTAATAAAAATACCGAGAGAAATATAATAAAAGCTAAAGCAAGAAGAGTTCCAAAGGAAAGAAAGTTAAAATGTGAATTTGTTTGAATTATATTTAGTAGCGCCACAGGAAACTCCTAATTTTTTTAAAATTATTGTAAGTAATATTGAGGACATATATCTTCATCTTCTATCAATTATCGGAATAATTTTATAAATTCAATCGAAAATATTTTTATGATGTTTAAAAACAATATTATTGAAGTATTTAGACGAAAAAAAATCAAAGATTTTTCTATAAATGGCATACTTGCAAAAAGTCTTTTTTTTAAAAAGCAATTATTCAAAAAGCTAATAAAAGCTCCATTTTCTAGCGTTGTCTAACTCTTGTCCACAAGGGCTGGACAGTAGCGTCATAAATAAGAAAATTTATTCTTTTTGTAGAATTTCGGCTAACTTTTTGGCATTCCTATTTTCCGGGTCTAAATCGATGGCTTTTTTTTGATAGACTAAGGCTTCCTCGTTCCTACCCAGAATTCTGTACAAATCTGCAAGATTTACAAGGTTTTGGATATTTTGCGGCTGCAAAGACTCTGATTTTTCCGCAACAGATAGAGAAGATTCGTATTTTCCCAATCGTTTTAGTGAAACAGAAAAATAAAACAAGAAATCAATAGACTCAGGATCATACTCCAAATACTTTTCGATTGCTCTTGCTGCGGTTTCATAATCTTTTTCTTTAAAACTTAACAACCCTAACAACTTGTTTAGTTTGTGGTTGGATGAGTCTTTTTGAAATCCTTCTGATAGGGTGGAAATAGCTTTTTCGGAATTTCCTATTTTTAATAAATTTTTCGCTTCAAGATAAAAAGAATGGCTATTTTTATCCTTGGATGATGAGGCTCTAAGGGTTTCGTTGGTATTTATTTCTTCAGATTCTACTGATTCTTTGAATCCGATTCTTAAAATAGAAAGGTCATCCGTAATTTCTCCAAATTCTAAAATCTTACTCTTGATCGATTGAAGTTCACCTTTACCCAATTCTACATGCTCTAAGAATATAGTTTCGTCTTCATTTATTGTGCGAATAGGGCCGTCAGGTGTTAGATTGATATCGTCTCTTCCATCAGAGCCTAGGATTATAACATCTCCCGGGTGAAGCTGAAATTTAAATACTTTAAAAGGAATTTCAGAATCTAGCCCAAGTTTTCTAAGGTTGAGCTTGTCTTCAATAAATGTGGCTTTTCCGTCTCTATACAAAACAGTGAATGGATGCTCTGCATTAAAATACCACATTTCTCCGGTCTCGTCGTCAACTATCGCTACAACACAAGATAGTATCATTGTACCATTAAAACTTTTAAATACTCCGTTTGTCTCATGGTACACGCTTGTAAGCCATTCTTCTGGAGTAGTATCTATGATTCTTTTATTTCCGGCAGAACGAGCCATGATGGAATTCATCACAACTCCCATGACAAGAGAGCCACCTGCTCCTTGCATGGATTTTCCCATTGCGTCTCCGTTCATTGCCATAGTGCATCTTCTGAAATTGTCGGGATTACCAAACTTTAAATTTCCGGTAATGCAAGTATCTCCACCCAAGTCGGCATTTTTTTTTCTAAATTCAAATTCTTTCTTTTGTTTGATAAAAAAATCTGTAGAGACGTTTGTAGATTTGTTTGCATTGAAGTTTAGAGGTTTCGTCAATAAGGAAGTAAGGTAATAATCTCCGTCTTGTTGAATTTTTAATGCACTGATTTCATCCATTTTTTCTTGGATCACCCTGGCTTTTTCTGATAGCTCGCTTTCGTATCTGCTAAGTTGTTGTTGGTGTTCTCCGGAAAGTTCTATTATTATTCTATCTTTGATTTCTCTTAATTTTTGCTCTCTTCTGATTTTTGGACGACGATAAGTAGCGTTTGCAATTTTTGTCCAAAGTGATTCTGGTTTCCATTCTAATCTTGCTGTTGCTGTTGTTCCGTTATTAAAGGTAATTCCATCTATTTGAAAAGCTCCATCTTTTGCATTTGCAATAATTTTCCCGGAATCTTTTTCAATAATATTTTTTGTAGATTTTTCAAATATATAAACCTTATTATTAAAGTGAGGCATATCCGAAGGAAGGTTTGGGTAATGTGTGATTTCTAATTCACAGACTAAGCCTTTTCTATAACGAATAGCTCCATACACAATTCCAAAACCTGCAATAATAGATGTCCAGTGTGGATATTTGAAACCTTCTGGAAGACGAACATAGTTGAAATTCACATCGCCCACTAAATTTCCTTTAACCTTTGGGTTATTCGTTAGATGAGCGTGGCAAACTGAAATTACGCTGACTTTTTCTGTAGACTCTGATAATTTTTTTAATAATATAGACATAGGAGCAATTTTTAATTTGAAAGTAAATAGAGTGTCCTTCTGGTCCAATCTTCCCGAACCGGAAGCAAGACCAAATTCCCAAATCGCTTTTACGGGATCGTCAAATAGGTCTTTGATTCTATTGTAAAAAAAAACTTCGAGGTCATAAGAATTCCAATTCTCATCATCATAAATATGCTTAAATATTGAGCTATCTTTTTGAATGCCTATGTCTTTTAAAAATTTATCAGTTACTTCTTGCCCTTTAGTTTGAGTTACATAATCTATTGCAGTTCTAATGTATCTCGAAGATCTTTCTTTTTTAGTAATTGCTTTGTGGTAATCAAAAATTTCTTGAGTTTCGTTGGCATTTGTAGTCATCAGGGTCTCCCAAAATTGAAAATGGCAAGCTATCTAAAGTGTGAATTATATATTAATAAAAATTGATTGCAAGTAAAATAATTGACTTTAAAAAAAATTGTGAAAAAGAGTGTATATGTTTATGAAAAAGTCGCATATAAATATACTTTTTGTTGTTCTGGGTCTTTTTATTGCTTTTAACGGTGCATTCTCGCAAGATTGCAGTGATAAAAATACCAAAAAATCTGAATGCAAAGAAAAGAGCCAAAAAATCGGTTGTTGTAAGTTAAAATACCCTGGAGGGGGCTACGATTTTGTTAGGGCGACTGAAGGTGATTGCAAATCGAATGAGAATTATCATAAATTTTTAGGTTACAACAATTCTTTATGTATGGAATGGGAAGAAAAATAGAGCTATTCTAATAACCAGAAATATAAATTTTTTAAAGATTCAAAATTTTGCCTTGTGGTTGATAATTCTTTCTTTTCTAAGATGAAGCTGGAAGGATTTTGACTTTTCAAAAAATTCCAGTTGATACAGTTTCTTTCTACAGTTGTTGCTTGTGAATCAAATTCTACCGGTAAAGAGTTAAGCAAAATTTCCAATACCTCTTTTTTAGAAAACAGAATTTTACAAAATTCTTTGATTTTAGACAAGTCAGAAAATAAATTTAAACTATGTGTGTCTTTTATTCCAACAATGAGAGGAGTCTTGGTAAATTTATTTTCAATATGTTTTAGCGAATCTGCAATATTTCCAATTTCGGTATTTTCATTGTCCCAATCTAAAATAATTATATCAGGTTTTTTATTTTGAATAAGAAAAGTAAATTCAGGCAGGGTGTTTGAGTTCATTAAATGGATCTGAAATAATCTAAGCAAAGAATGTAATTTTTTTCTGAACAATATGTCGGATGTGAAAATCATGATGCAAGGTAGCAAATCAGGTGTATTTTTATTTGAGATGCAAACCGGAAACTCTGTTAAAGAAAATTTATCTAAATCCCAAAACTGAATAACCCCCAATTCTTGCAGATCGAGTTTTTGTTGTGAAGACAATCTGCCAATAACAGAAATTTCTATACTCCAATTTAGCAATTCCTGAATAGTTTTGTAGTCACAATTTGGAATATAAGTCAAATCATGATTTATTGGATGAATGTTTTTTACTGCTGAAAATGGGATTAAATTAAAACCGTGGTATTTGACGAGGGAACTCAACAGTTGAAACTCAATATCAGAAAGAAGCGATCCGACTATACACTTGCTAATGGGAGTATTTTCAGTTTTTTCCAATAGAATTTTTCTTGACCTATTTTCTTGTAAAATTATGATATTTGTGCACTGCATAAAAATACAAATATAAAATCTATTTTTATAGAAAAGATGAAATTATTAAAAAGATACGCAAACAGAAGGCTCTACGATCCAGAAACGAGCAAAACAATTACATTGGAAGATGTAGCCGAAATGATCGTAGATGGGGTAGAAATTAAAGTAATAGACAATATTTCTGGAGACGACATAACTCCAAAGATTTTAGGTCAGACTTTTTTGAAAGTTAGTCTGGGACAAAGAAACGAAGAATTTTCCAGTTTTATGTTGACAGCACTTATTCGCGAAACAGGAAAAGACATAAGCTCTTTATTTGGAAGATTGGTTTTGGGTGGAATTGGTGAGGGTTCTTTAACAAATGAAAAAATTGAAAAAATCCTTCAAAGTATGGTAAATCTTGGCGAATTAAAATTAACTGAGCTACAGGACTACAAAGAAGACCTATTAAAGAATTTTGCTGCAAGAGCCAGCGAGCGAAAAATCCAGATTCAAAAAGATTTAGACAAAATAAGCGGTCAATTCCAAGAAGAAAAAGGGAAATCTATGGAAGAATTGTCCGAAAAGCTCAAAGAAGTCTCTCGGATGATAAAAGAAATTCGCTAAAAAATAGAGTATTTTCTAATACAAATAAAGAACAGAGATTAAAAATTCGATATATATAGTGGAGAAAGAAATGGCAAAAATTTACGGAATTTTTATATTATTATTTTTATTACAAACAAGTGCAATTTATTCAGATTCAACTGGACTCTCTCCAAAAGAACTGTATTTTCAAAAACAAATTAACGATTTGCAATTTGGGTATTTAGAGGAAAGATTAGAAGCAGTCACAAATCTCAGAATATTCAAAAATATCTTAGCAGTTCGATCTTTAATCTCAGTATTAAAAGGTGACAATGTTCCGAATTCGGTAGTGAACACACCGATATTAAAATATTACATATCAAAAACTTTAGCCGGAATGGGTCAAGACATTGCCATTAAGCCGATTATGGATGAGTACAAGAAATATGAATCTACGATTAATGAAAACGATAAACCATTTCTGGATGAAAAAACAGAATACTCTTTGCTTATGGCACTTGGAGAAATGCTTCGCTCACTGGGTGAATTACCCTATACTGTAGATTCTTATAATCTTATTAAATCAGCCCTTACTCATAAAAATTATTATATTCGAGCATCTGCCGCAGATAGTATAAAAAGAGCCAACAGAAAAGAAGGAATAGAGATTCTTATTTCGGCATTGCAAAATGAAAAATCAGAGTATCCAAAAGTCGCTATTTTAAACGCAATTTTAGCTCTTGAGAAAAATTCAGGAAAATATTTTTTACAGCTGATGTCTTTATTAAAAAGTTCTGATCCTAATGTCAGATATAGAGCGTCAGTAGGAATCGGTGAATTGGATATTAAAGCAGCAGAACCTTTTTTAAAAGACGCAATCTTGGTGGAAGATGTCGCAAACGTAAGATTACAAATGAAAAAAGACTTAGAGATTGTCCGTAGCTTTCGATTACCTGACACATTGCCAGGGTTAAAGAATTAAGAAAGGATTGGGAGATACTGGAATCGAACCGGTGACCTCTTCCATGTCAAGGAAGCGCTCTAACCAGCTGAGCTAATCCCCCATCATGTATAGAATTTTCAATCCCTTTGCTTTATCAAGCGTAAATATTTTCTTAGATTGAAAGAAGTAAAATAGATATACTGTAAGAATAACTTTGTATGAACTCAGTATTGTGCTTGAAAAGACAGTTTTTTAAGTATTACTCATTTATTTTATACTTGATTCTCTTGACAATTTTGAAATACTGGAAGTCTCCAAGGGCCTATAGCTCAGTCGGTTAGAGCGGCAGACTCATAATCTGCGGGTCGAAGGTTCAAGTCCTTCTGGGCCCAGTTTTTAAAAAATATTTTAGTGCATATATTGTTTAAATCTTACAAGAATCATTTGACTTTTCTGAAATACATATTATAGTATATTTTCAAATATGGATTTGATTGAAGTTAGAATCTCAGATATTTCTTTAACGAATGTGGGTTTTGCAGTTTTCTTGAAACCTAAAGATATTCCAGACGCTAAAGTAGTTCCGATTTTTATCGGACCTTTAGAAACTCATTCGATTACGTCTGTTTTAGAGGGTGTAGTTCCTCCTCGCCCAATGACCCATGATCTGTTAATGCAAATAGTAAACACGATTGGGGTAAAGATTGTTAAAATAACAATTGATCAAATTATTGATAACACTTTTTTTGCGAAAATATATCTTCGTAAAGATGAAGAGATTTTGATTCTTGATGCAAGACCTTCAGATTCTATTGCGGTTGCACTTAGAGCTGAATCTCCCATGTACATCACTCAAAAAGTATTAAATGAAGCAGGGATTGTAATGAAAGAAGAGCTTTCATCAGATAAAATTCCTGAAATAGAACAACCTATAGTTCCTAAAACCAGATTGCAGATATTGGAAGAAACCCTTTCCAATGCGGTCAAGTCAGAGGATTACGAAACCGCAGCCAAGATTCGGGATCAGATTAAGAAAATAATAGAAAGCTCTTAAACTTTATTTGGGTTTTCTTAAAGAATCTCCTAATAAAAAAGAAAACTTCTTTTGTATTTTTCACAATTTTTTTTAAATGTTTTAAAAGGAGTGTTTTATGGAAAAATTGATACAAGACATAGTAAATGCAGGAATAGCGATTTTTAAAAGTGGGGAAACCGAATTAAAAAATTCAGTGGCTAATTTAGAAAAACTATTCAATGAAATGAAGACTAAAGGTGAGACAGATCAATCTGAACAAGCAGTTAAGATAAGAGAATTGTTGAATAAAACTGTTCGAGATGCACAAGAAGTAATTAATAAGGCAGATTCCGGTTACAAAGAAATTATCGGAAATCTTCAAACAAATTTTGATTCGATTTCAAAACAAATCGAAACAGCAATTCCTCCTCAAGTGAAAACTACTTTACAAACTGGTTTGGATGAATTAAAAAAACTAATGAGTCAAATTAAGAAGTAAACTATATTAAAAGGCAGAAGACAATCCTGCCTTTTAAAAATATCAGTATGAATCAAAATTCCGGAAAAAATCGAGTAATATTATTTTTGATAGTATTTTTGGATATGATGGGTTTTTCTATTATATTTCCAATTTTTCCGGAAATTTTACAATTTTTTAATTCTAAAGGACATGACTATACCTTAGATATTTTTATTAAGATCGCTCATTATATCACTCCTTCCCATGATTCAAAAGTAATTATTGTACTACTTGGAGGAATCTCGGGAAGTATTTATTCATTTTTACAATTTGTATTTGCTCCACTTTGGGGGAAGATTTCTGACTCTGAGGGAAGAAAGCCCGTTTTAATATTCACGTCTATCGGAAATTTACTTGGTTATATTGTTTGGTTATTTTCAGGAAATTTTACGATGTTTGTCTTATCTCGGATTATTACAGGATCGATGGGAGGAAATATTTCTGTAGCTTCAGCGTCAATGGCCGACAGCACATCAATTCAAGACAGAGCTAAGGGGATGGGAATGATTGGAGCAGGGATTGGACTTGGATTTATTTTTGGTCCACCGATAGGAGGTTTTTTATCAAAGTATGAATTGTCTTCTGTTTTTTATTTCTTGTCTCCTGTTTTGACAAAATTTTCTATGTCAGCATTTTTTTCTGTTTTAGTTGCGGCCATGAATATATTATTATTAATTTTTCTTTTTCATGAAACCAAAGAAAAAATCAAAACTCAAACTAAAAAAGTTCACCCTCTGCTGGAAATCAACAACATACAAAATAAAAAGTTGATAACAATAGCTTTAGTTTATTTTCTATTTATGTTTTCATTTTCGGGATTTGAATTTGTATTAAATTTTTTCTTAAGTGAAATTTATAATTTTTCTCCTGAAAATATAGGGATGACATTTGTTTTTATAGGAATCATTATTATTTTTATACAAGGTGGGATAATTCGCAGGATTTCTGGGAAAGTATCGGAAATTAATATTTGTATATTCGGTGCGATTTCTTTGATTATTGGTTTTAGTATTCTAATATTTATCCCTGTGCTTAGTTTTGTATTTTTTGCATTTGCACTTCTTGCGACAGGTAGTGCTTTTCTAAATCCCGGGTTTACCTCGTTGGCTTCGATAAATGCGAGATTGGAAGAGCAAGGGAAGAGCCTTGGTGTTATACGTAGTTTTGGATCATTGGCAAGAGCTATTTCTCCGATTACTTTTTGTTTGATTTATTTTCTAAATGGTGCCTATTTTAGTTTTACTGTTTCATTTATGATTACAATCGTGTTTTTTGTTTTGCTTTTGGTTATGCGCTACAAATATACAGAGCAGACGAATCTTTGATAAAAAGCAAATTTCTTTTTTATCGTTAAAAATATTTTTTTGTAATTTCCAGAGTAGAAATATTTCTGTGATTACTGTTTGCGACTGGATAGGATTATATAGATGGGGAATATTCTTAAATATTTTAAGAGCTATCATTTTTGGATAGTTGCAGTATTTTTTATTTTTATATTTTTTCAAACATTGGAATTTTTAACAGAAAGTAAATATGCTTTCGGATTGGATGGATATTATTATGTAGTTCAGGTTAGATCGTATATCGAAAACGGAAAATTTCTAATTCCGGATTTTTCTTTAGTATTTTACTTTTTCGTTTTTTTATCAAAGTTTGGAAATGATATTGTATTCACAAATAAGTTAGGAATTTCACTAATTCTTTCGTTTATAGCTGTGCCCTCTTATCTGCTTGGGAAAAAAATATCAAATCGAACAGGAGGGATATTTTTATCTGTATTTATAATTTCTAATACATTAATATTTTATTTTGCGATAGAGTATTTGAAAAATTTATTAGGAATAATGTTCATGTTGTTTTTTTTGAATGAATATTTTTCTATTTTAAAAAATAAGATGCATTCATTCATAGCGATTAAACTTTTTTTATTTGCTTCCTTTTCACTTTTATCACACAAACTTACAGGTGCACTATGTATTTTTTTACTTTTCGTTTTGTTTTTATATTATTTTAGAAAAATTTCATTTCTATTTAAAATAATCGGGTTTATATTGATTTTTTTTATATTCTTAATTGTTTATCAGAATTTGATTTTTCATTTTTTGGATTTAGATAGGTTTAATAATTTTGATTTGGAACACTTACAAATTTCAGCAAGATCGTATTGGAGAGAAATTCAACCTTGTTCGACATTTTATTCTGTTGAAATATTTGTTTATGCAGTGATTCCAATTTTTTCAATTTTATTGTGGTTTTATTCTAATGGTTACGAAAGAAGAATTTTATTCATTGCAATTTTTTTGTATTATTTGTTTAATATCCCTTTTTTAAAGTTTATAGAAAAAGACGCAGCGTTTCGATTATATATTGTAAATTTTATTCCTTCAGGAATCGTATTGCTCCTTGGAATCAAAAGATTGCCCAATACAATAATTTTAATGTTTTCGGTTTGTATTTTTTTGTATATAATTCCATCAAGAAATTTTCATAATAACAGAACCAAGATAAATTATTCAGAGCTTGAAAAAATTGTACCAAAAATTGCAGTTCCGTCTAACGCACTATTGATCGCTCATCCCGGTTTTGATTATTTTTATCATTATACTACTAAAAAAGAGGTTTTCCGATTTTTACCGGAAGTCGAGTATAAAGAAAAACCTATATATAGAATCGTTTTTGGACTTAGTTATGATTATGTGAATAAGAAGAATCTTTATTCAAAAGATATAAATATTTTAAATAGTGAATACTCTTTAATGAAAGAAGAAAGTTGGAAAAAAATACACAATTCTATGCCAAAGAATATGTACAATTCGTATAATAATTGGAGAAATCCCTACTTGCATCGACCCAATTTTTTAAAATATAGGAATTCGATTTAATCAATTATCTTTTTCGATTCATTATCAAACTATACCCCGAAGGAACAATTACAAGAGTGAGTATTGTTGAAATGAGCATTCCACCGATCACCGCAATAGCCATTGGAATTCTGGATTCTGCCCCTGGCCCAAATGCTAATGCAGGTGGAATTGCAGCCGCTATTGTAGCTATTGATGTCATAAGGATTGCTCTGAGTCTTTGTGGGCTTGCAGTTTGAATAGCCTCGTCAACCGGTACTCCTTTTTCTATTAGTTGGTTTGTGAAATCTACAAGTAAAATCGAATTTTTTTTAACAAGTCCCATAAGTAAGAGTAGCGCAATAAAACTGTAGATGTTCAAAGAATAGTTGAATATCCAAAGCGCAAAAATTGCACCTGAGAAACTGAATGGTAGAGCGAGTAATACAAGAATCGGTAAAGTAAAGCTATTGAATTGACTTGCAAGAATCATGTAGGCAACTGCAATTCCCAATAGGAGTGCAATGTACAGAGATTGAAAAGAGTCAGACATAGCTTGAGATGAGCCGGTCGGATTTACTGTGTATCCCGGGGGTAGTAATTTAATTGCGATCTTTTGTGCCAAGTCGATTGCTTCTTTTTGCCCTATTTTGTTAGATGGGTTTGCATAAATACTAATTGAACGAGAGCGATTTTTTCTGGTAATCGTCGGTAAAACAATTTGTTCTTCTAATCCTACTACCGAAGAAACCGGAACAACTTCTCCTCTTTGATTTCTTACGATTAGATTTTTGATTTGTTCCGTTTTTTCTCTATCCTCTGCTTTTAATCGAACTCGAATGTCGTATCTATGTCCACCATCAGTAAATTGCCCGACCTTAACCCCTCCAATCATTGCTTCTAAAACTCTTCCGATAGATTCTATGTTTACGCTATAATTTGCGGCAATATCTCTTTTAGGGAATACGTGAACTTCTGGAGCACCTTCTTGAAAACTTGAATCTATATCTGTAAATAATTTAGAGGAATTCATCTCACTTTTTATTTTCTCTGAGACTTCAGCGAGTACATACCAGTCGGATCCTTGAATACTCAATTCAACCGGGTATCCTCTGGATGCAGTAAAACCTCGTGTTGATAAATCTTGGATGGATATTTTTAAATCCGGTGAAACTGTTTGTAATTTTTTCCTAAGAACTCCGGCAAATTCATTTTGAGAAAGTCTTTTTCCGGTCTCTTTATTTTTTGGTCGATCTTTAGGATCTTTCATGGTTAAAAAAATATTCAGTAAATTCGATTGCCCGCCTTGCATTCCCCCAACACTTGAAAATATTCTTAATACTTCTCCTTCCGAGAGAACAACAGCCTCGACTTTTTTAGCGATCTCATCCATATATGCCATCGAGGAACCGGTCTTTCCCTGAACCTTCACAAACAATCTGCTTTGATCCATAGAAGGCACAAATTCTTTTTTTAATGGGAAGAATGTCCAGACAGAAAGTGCAAAAACTAAAATGGATCCGGATACAACTATCAACCTATTTTGTAAGCAAATTTTTAAAACCCTTGCGTATATCTTGTCAAAAAAATGAAGTAGATTGGCTATTTTGCTGGTAATTTTTCCGGTATGAGAAGTGATTTCTAAGTATTTAGAAGCGCGCATTGGGGTTAGGGTGAGTGCTTCAAGAAGTGATAATAGAACGGTAGCAGAAATTGTAACACCAAATTGAAAGAAATATCTACCAATCACTCCTTTCATAAAAACTACAGGCAGGAAAATTGCGACAATGGAAAGGGTCGTGGCGATTGCTGCGAAAGTAATTTGTCTTGCTCCTTTTCTGGCTGCTGTAACTTTTTCTGCTCCACCCTCTCTGTGCCTGACAATATTCTCTAAGACCATAATTGCGTCGTCAACGACTATCCCTATCGCAAGAGACAGAGCCAAAAGAGTGAAAGTATTCAGTGTAAACCCGAATATCTCCATAACAAGAAAACTACCAATAATAGATGTAGGAATCGAAAGTAAAATATTCCAAGTTGAAGACCAGCTCCCCAAAAATAAAAAACAAACAATTGCAGTCGTAAAGACCGAAAGAATAAGAATAAACTCTAATTCACCGATGGATTCTTCTATAAACAAAGTAGAGTCAAAAGAAACTTCCATGTTGTAACCTGGTGGAAGTTGTGCTTTGATTTGGTTCATTTTCGCTTTTACGGATTTTGCAACTTGAACTGCGTTAGTGCCTCTTTGCTTTAATATTCCAAGTCCTACTGCGGGTTTACCGTTCAGTCTGGAAATTCTTCTGATATCTTCAAGTCCGTCTTCTACCTCAGCTACATCTTTAAGAAAGATAGACTTTTCGAGGATTGGAGTTCCACCTCTCGAAGGGATCCTGATTTTGGAGAATGACTGAACGGTATTTACTTCTCCCATAGACCTTACACTTTTTTGTGTGGATGAATTTTCGAGTAACCCTGCTGTTTCTACGTGCTCTCTTTGAACTGCATTAATCACATCTTCAACTGTAAGCTCGAGCCTTGTAAGTTTTTTTTCATCTATCCATATACGAAGATTTCTATCCGCAAATCCTCCAAGGTAAATTTGACTAACGCCTTCCACAGTGGAGAATTGACTTTTTAAAACATCTCTTACATAGACCATCAAATCTCTTTTTGTACCGGTAGAAGTAACGGCTATAAACATAATAGGCGTGTCTTCAGGATTTGTTTTTGTGATAATAGGTGGGTCTAAAGTAGTCGGCAAAATCTTCTGCGCTTGCGCGACTTTTGTTTGTACTTCTTGGAGTGCTGCATCAATATTTCGAGACAGATCAAATTCAATTTGAATATTGGCTTGACCATAGCTTGAGTTTGAATTAATTTCTTTTACGCCCTCTACTGAGAGCAAATTATCTTCTATAATATCTACAATGTTTGTTTCCATTACCTCTGGAGATGCACCTTGCATAGTCAACTGTATGTTGATGACGGGAAAGTCAACGTCCGGCATCTGAGAGATTCCGAGTTTTAGAAAAGACATTGCACCAAATAAAATCATCCCCCAAAATAGCATCCAAGCAAAAACAGGTCTTTTAATAGATAGATCGGCTAAGGTCATTTGTTTTTTTCGTCCTTTTTGTTCTCATCAGTTTTCCAGTTATTGGCTTTATAGGGAAGCTCTCCTGTTACTATTCCCAGTAGCACTCTATTTAATTTATTTTGGAGGTAAGCTCTGTCGTAGCTTTCTCTCGCCTGGGCAAGGCTTGTAAGTGAGTTTAGTAATTCAAGAGAGTTGGTGATTTTATTTTGAAAATCTCGACGGATCAATCTATGACTTCTTTCGGCAGAGTCGAGTGCTTTTTTATAGGCTTCTACTTCGCTAACGCCCGTACGATAGGCGGAATAGGTTCTACGAATTTCTTCTACTCCTGAACGAATTGTATTTTTTAAAAAAATCTCGGCTTCTTTTTTAATTGAGTTTGCTTCCGAAATTGCAAAAATTGTTTTTCCGCCTGAGAATAAAGGGAGTTCAAATACGAATTGTGCAAATATGCTGCTTTTCGTATTGCCTTGTGGAATACTATATTGTGCATCAACATACACATTGGGCAAAAGTCCGCCTTTTGCAGCGAGTACTTTTTCGTGTGCAAGCCCGAGAGAGGCTTTTGCAGTACGAACATCAACCCTGTCCTCTAATTTTTCTATTGCTTCGTTTAGAGTAAAGTTTGGTTCTTGAATCAGAATGTTATCGCTTAGTTTTGGATTAGCACTAACTACATTGCAAAGATAAGAAATTTTTTCATTTCCTGCGACAATTTGTTCTTGGATAGAGAAAACTTCAGCATCATAAGTTGCGAGTCTTGCTTGGATACTCGAAAGCTCCGAGTTTCTTGCCTGACCGAGATTTACTCTTCTTCTGTACTCAAAGATTAATTCTTTCGTTAATTTTTGGATTTCCTTTTTATGTTGTAAAGATTTTTCCAATAGTAGTATTGTGTAATAGGTTTGAGAAAGGTCAGTAAGTAGCAGCATGGCTTCTTGACTCATCTCTAATTTTCTAACTTTGATTTCAGACTTTGCGCTTATATAACTAGAATATTCTGTTAATCCCGTAAATATGGGAACGTGTAAAACTAATCTTTGACCGGAGCGAAGTGTAGGAGGTAAGCTGGTTCCCGAAGAAGACCCCGATGAATTTAAAAGTGGAAGATAAGCCGGGGGAACTCCTGCAACTGAATAGGCCATTTGTTTATTTCTTTCACTCTCTTGCTTATCTGATGGGTTTGGATAAAATTCGGTTCTTTGGTTTCTGTAAGATAGGGTTGGTAAAAACATACTGAAAGCTAATCCTTTTTTAGCTTCGGCTTGTCTTACTTTCTCGTAACGCATGGCGAGTTTGTCACTCGACTCAACAGCAAGTGCGTATAAATCAAACAGATTCCATTCTGTTTTCTTTTTAGCTTCTCTTACTTGCTCTGAACTTATACCTGAAACTTCTACCAGAGAAGGCTCAACTATTCCATCTCCCGTAATTACCGGAGCAGATACACACGAAGTAAAAAATAATAATACTATAGTGAAATATATTTTTTGATAATTAGATTTAAAAATGGCGCACCTGCATAAAATTATTTGTGGAAATAAATAGGATTAAAAATTCTAAGAAGTCGCTATTTGTTAGCGATAAAAAAACTTCGTTTAGAGTTTGTGCAGAAGTGTCATAAAAAAAATATAAATAGTTTAATAGCATAAAAAAAATTCTGATACAACTCCTACTTTTGTGACCCTTGTTTTTATAGAATAGTTCCATACCTAAAAATAAAATTTCCTATTTTCAAAAATTATTTTGGTTAGAGAAATATCGTTTAAAATATAAGTACCAAAAAAATAGAAATGAATGAAATTTCAATAGTTTAACCTTAAATTATTAAAAAATTTGTTTGCAATGTAATTTAGTGGAGATGTTTTTGTAATATGTTTCCTTTGATTGTAGTATTAATTTGTTTGTTTATTTATTTCCTTGGGTATAGATTTTATTCAAAGTTTTTGTCAGAAAAAATTTTTAATCTCGCTGGAAGAGAAGTAAAAACTCCAGCTCATATACTAAGAGACGATTTAGATTATATTCCTACTAAGCCGGCAGTTTTATTTGGTCATCATTATGCATCTATTGCGGGACTGGCTCCGATTTTAGGTCCTGCGGTTGCTGTGATTTGGGGTTGGTTTCCGGCTATGATTTGGGTCGTACTCGGAGGACTATTTATTGGTTGCGTGCATGACTTAGGGTCTATTGTAGTTTCTGTTCGATCAGACGGTAAGTCGATAGGTCAGGTTGCGGAAGACTTGCTTGGGAGACGTGCAAGAAGTTTATTTCATGCGATTATATTTTTTCTTGTCTCGCTCGCAATGGGTGTTTTTGTTTTAGTTCTTGCCGGGTTATTTTCGGCTTCTCCAAAATTGGAAAAATTACCGGAAAAAATAGCGATCGAGGAAAAAGTCACAGTAAATGAAGTAAAAGAATTCCACGACAAAGGACAAATTCAAACGGAAACTAAACCCAAAATAGAGCTAAGAAGCAATTTTCCAGAATCTGTAATTCCAACAATTGCGCTTATGATTTTTGCTGTAATTGTTGGTTTTTTGCATTACAAGAAAGGAATCGATTTAAAACCACTTACCATTATTAGTTTTGTTTTAGTTTTATTAGTGATATATATAGGGATGTACAAACCATTTTTGGATTGGACAGGGTTAAACGATCCAAATAGATCACCTTCTACAGAAAGCTGGAAATGGTACTTATTATCTTATGCTTTTCTTGCATCGGTCACGCCTGTTTGGCTCTTACTTCAAAGCCGAGACTATATCAATTCATTTCTATTGTACTTGGGAGTAATTTTAATTTTCCTCGGTTATTTTACAGGCGCAATAACAGGGAGGTTTTCTCAGTTTAATGCTGAAGCTATCAGAATAGACTCTATAGGTTTAGATTTAATTCCATTTGTATTTATCACTATTGCTTGTGGGGCTGTGTCCGGTTTTCATTCTTTGGTTAGTTCAGGCACTACCGCAAAGCAGATAGATGTAGAAAAAGATGCGAGAGTGATTGGTTATGGGGGTATGATCGGAGAGTCATTGTTGGGGTTGACTTCTGTAATTGCTTGTACTATTGGATTTACTTCTTCGTCGGAGTGGACTTCGTATTATAAATCTTGGTCAGGGATTCAAGGGCTTGCTCCTCAGGTAGGTGCATATATTTACGGTACAGGAAGATTTTTAGCTCAGATCGGAATACCAGAAAGTTTTGCCCAAGGGTTTATAGCATTAATCGTAGTTAGTTTTGCGCTTACTTCATTAGATTCTGCAACGAGGTTACTTAGATACAATATAGAAGAAATTGCAGAGTCAACAAATTCTAAGTTTATGAAAAAATATGTAGCCAATAGATATACTGCGAGTTTACTGGCATGTCTTGCTATTGCAGTTTTTGCATTTTTAAAAGTAGAAGAAAATGGACAGTGGAAACCGGCAGGGCTAACTCTGTGGAAGTTATTCGGAACTACAAATCAATTACTTGCAGGGCTTGCCTTACTTGTGATTGCGATTTATTTATACAAATCGAAAAAGCCTACAATTTATGTAGCAGCACCTATGGTTTTTGTTTTGGTAGTTACGTTTTGGGCTATGGTGGATAATTTTTTTGATTTTTTAATTGGGAAAAACCCAAGTGTATTACTTAGTGCAGTGGGGGGAATTTTAATTCTTCTTACAATTTGGTTAGTTATTGAAGGAATTTTGTCTATGATAAAGTTAAGAAAAACAAATGTGTAAAAATTTTTAGATTGCTAAAATATTCAGGTATTCTAAAAAAAGAATTTTACAAGAATGTGGAGTAAAACAAGGATAAGAATACTTATGGAAAAAATTAATAAAATTACACTATCAGAAAAAGAAATTCCCAAATCTTGGTATAATATTCAGGCAGATATGCCGAATCCTATGTTGCCTCCACTCCACCCGGGAACAAAACAACCTGTTGGCCCTGAAGACCTTGCACCACTTTTCCCAATGGAGCTAATTAAGCAGGAAGTTTCTCGTGAGCGTTATATCGAAATCCCTGAAGAAGTGATAGATATATACAAAGTTTGGAGACCGACTCCTTTATTTAGGGCGTATAGACTCGAAAAAATGTTGGATACTCCAGCAAAGATTTACTATAAATACGAAGGGGTGAGCCCAGCTGGGTCGCATAAACCTAATACTGCAGTTCCTCAAGCCTACTATAATAAAAAACAAGGCGTAAAAAGAATTACTACTGAAACCGGCGCAGGCCAATGGGGCAGTGCGCTCAGCTATGCTTGTAATATTTTTGGAATAGAATTAGAAGTGTATATGGTAAAAGTTAGTTTCGAGCAAAAACCGTATAGAAAAACTCTGATGAATACTTGGGGAGCAAAAGTATTCGCTTCACCATCTGACAGGACAGATGCAGGAAAATTAATTTTATCAAAAGATCCAAAATCTCCAGGTAGCCTTGGGATTGCTATTTCTGAGGCAGTTGAGCTTGCAGCAAAAGATGAGGATACCAAATACGCGCTCGGAAGTGTTTTAAATCACGTTTTACTTCACCAGACAATCGTGGGACAAGAGGCACTTTTGCAAATGGAGAAAGCTGGAGACTTGCCCGATGTAGTGATTGCGCCTTTTGGTGGTGGTTCCAACTTTGCAGGAATAAGTTTTCCTTTTTTAAAATTAAATTTTACGGATAACAAAAAAATTCGTTGTATTGCGGTTGAGCCTGCGTCTTGCCCTAAACTTACCAAAGGGGAATTTAGATACGATTTTGGAGATAGTATCGGCATGACTCCACTAATTCCGATGTACACTCTCGGTCATTCTTTTGTTCCTCCTTCTATCCATGCGGGTGGGCTTAGATACCACGGTGCAGGCGCGATAGTGAGTCAATTATTGAAAGATAAGCTAATAGAAGCTGTGGCTATTCAACAAAAAGAGTGCTTTGAAGCGGGTGTTGCATTTACTAAAGCAGAAGGAATTTTACCTGCTCCAGAGGCGACACACGGCATAGCAGAGGTATTTCGTCAGGCAAAAAAAGCAAAAGAAGAAGGTAAGTCTAAAACGATATTATTCAATCTTTGTGGACATGGGTATTTGGACCTTGGAGCTTATGAAGATTATTTTTCGGGAAAGTTAGTTGATCATAATTTAAGTGATGAAGAAGTAAAAAAATACTTAGTTGACCTTGAAGGATTTCCTAAAGCTATTTAGTTTTTTTATTGGCACCCGAGTAAACGCCTTATAGAATTTGAAATTTTGCTAAAATATAGGTTCGTGGAAATTTACTCAAAACGACTTTTTGCTGCGATACCGTTTCTATTTTTATTTGAAATAATTTTTTTCTCTTTCGAAATTTTTCCTCAGGAAAAAAATATCATAGAAAAAGATAAATCTGCCACGGAATTAAAAGAAAAAAGTTTAGAGCTTGAAAAAGAAAATGAAGAAATTTCAGATAAAGATATTGTAACTTCAAAATTTTCGGAGATAAAAATTTTTGGGTTTGTGGATGTTTATTACAACTATACATTGAATGATAAACAAGGTAATAAAGTTGATTCCTCTGAAACATTTCACCAGTACAATAAACAATTTGCTGTCAATTCAACCGAACTCGATTTAGAAAAAATTGCTAAAAAAGAAAGTCCATGGGGTTTTCGGGTGGATTTTATGTATGGACAAAACCCTGTATTTCAGGAAAGGCCAAGTGCTGTGACAAATAATATTTTTAATATGAATATGTTGCAGCAAGCCTATATTAGTGTATTTTTTCCTTTGCTAAAAGGCTTACACGTTGAACTAGGAAAGATGACCGGGCATATCGGTTTTGATTCATTAGAGTCAATGAACATGAACACATATACACTTGGATATATATTTTTCAATGTCCCATTTATTAATACGGGTGCTAGAGCAGTATTAAAATTTTCTGAGCACTGGACTTTTTCATTGTTCTATTACAATAGTGCTCAAGGAACAGGGTATGCAAACCCTAATTCGCATAACGTCCCTCCATCCGATAAACTTACCTCTACTTTTCTAACAGATACTTCACGCCATGCGTATTCGGACGGTTTGAATAAGGCTCAAACTGTTGGCACCAGATTGAATGGGGATATAATCAGGGATAGATTGAGTCTCACTTGGAACTTGATGCTTGGAAATGATAATGAAGTAGGAAGAATTTCCAATAGAAATATCTATATCCGAGATGTAACCGGAATTTCTCCGAGTACGCCACCTACAAATTCAAAATACGATTACTATTTTATTCATCAGTCTTGGTTGACAATCAGTCCGAATAAAAGTTTTACATTTACCTTAGATTGGACTCACCAGATTCGCTCTGGGAGTACGGCAGTCGGAAATGGCGTTTATGTCAATGAAGGAATACAACAAATCGGTACAACCAATTTGCCTGTAACGGTCGGTAGAGACGATAGAGATGTAAAAAGAATAAATAACACTTACGCAATATTTGCAAAATACTGTTTTACTGAAAATTGGGCACTTGGATTTCGCTATGAAAATATAGACGATAAAAGATACGGTGGTTCTTACGTCGCCAATCCTCCACTTTCCGGGGTAACACCAAATTATAGATATGACTTGGTTTATTTAGATAGGATTGGGCTGAGAAAACCTTCTAACCTTGGGCAGTTGCGCTCCGTGACTGTTACACCAACTTATATTTTTTCTGAGCATGTAATCATTAAGTTGGATTTAAGGAAAGATTGGGCACTTGGTAAACAGTTTGTAAATATCCATGGAAACCCTTCAAGCTCTCAAGTTGGATTTATATTGGGAGTAGTTGCCAAGTTTTAAATTTCAAAATCGGAGTGACTGGATTCGAACCAGCGACCACTTGCCCCCCAGACAAGTGCGCTACCACTGCGCTACACCCCGATTGGTGTATCTTCTTGTCCCATAATTTTCTGTAAAGAATTTTTATGTTAAACTTGCCATAGTTCAGATGCAATCAAAATTTTAGGGAATCCAAAATAAGCTAAGCTCCAGAAGTTAAAAGGGAGGATAATGGAAAAAAGCAAATAAATATAAGGAAAAAATGGCTTTCATATAATTTTTTTAAAGCCCAAGTTTTGAAAAAAAATTTACCAATTTTGCACACAGTGTGCAAAATGTGAAACATGGGACGTTAGGCGGAACTGTAATTTCTTGGCGTATGAAAATATAAAAGAAAAAATTTATGAACTTGATTTTATATTTTGGTTCAATAGCCTATCTATCCCTTCTTCGATTTGTACTTTTGGAGAGTATCTGTATTCTTGGATGGCTTTCGTTGCAGAGATTTCTTGAGATCCGGTTAATGGGCTTAAATCAATTACATATTTTGTTTTAGTTAGTTTGAAAAAAAAGGCAATTCTATTAAAGTTAGAAACTGTTTGTAATAAAAATTTAGAGATAGGTATTTTTAAATACACCGACCCAGAAAGGTTTTTTTGGATTAGTCGAATAAGGTTAGGGTACTCTACTTTTTCCGGGTTTACGATGTTGAAAATAATGTTTGACTTTCTATCTTTTTTTATTTCGAGTAGAAAATATTCAACTAAATCGCCTATATAGATAAAATTTTTACTATTTCTCCCATAATTTAAAAAAGGAATTATTCTTTTTTTCATCAGATGTATTAATTTATTTATAAAACTTTTATTGTTTTCTCCGTAAACAGATCCTATTCTAAAAATTGTTACCGGTACTTTTTTATTTTCCAATAAAATATTTTCAGCGAGTATCTTGGATATTGCGTAATCGGAGATTCCTTCTAATTTAGAGTCCTCTGTGATTTTTTCTTTTTTGTTTTTACCGTAAACAGACACAGAGCTTGAGAAAATAAATTTTTTTACGCTTTTCAATTTTGCAAATTCTAAAAGTATCTTAGTAAAATCTAAATTACTCTTTTTATAGTCTTCAAAAGAAATACTTTTGCCTGCTACTTGCCCGCCAAGATGGATAACGCAGTCTATTTTTTCGTGAATCGATATATGCTTTACATTTTGGTAATCACATTCTATAAAATGAAAATTTTTGTTTAGGCAAATATCTTTCGGGAAGTTTTTCACCTTACGACCTAGTGCATAAATTTTGTAATGGTCTATCAACTTTGGAAGTAAAACTTTTCCGATACTCCCGCTTCCACCGGTAATTAATATAGAATGAATTTTAGAGGAAGTTCTTGACTTTTGAGTGATTTTTTTTACCATTGGAATAGATTCTAAAAGAGGGCTGACTCAAATGATTAATTCTCGTTTTCTTACAATTTCTGCAATGATTTTTTTGGCTGCGATTAGTAGAATACTTCCGCATCCGTCTAATTTTACTCCAATTATGGCTATTTCACTTTTTGCAGGAGCTGTTCTGCCTAAAAAATTGGAAGCTCTTCTCATTCCTACTCTTGCTATGCTTGTAAGTGACTTCATAATAGGTTTTCATCCTCTAATTTGGGTGGTCTATCCTTGTATTTTACTCATGGTATTTTTAGGCTCTTTAATCAAGGAAAAACATAGCGCCTTGAGAATTCTTGGAATGAGTTTATCTGGCTCTGTTTTATTTTTTCTAATTACCAATTTTTTTGTATTTTTAACAACAGGAATGTATCCTCAAAACCTTGGTGGACTAATTCAGGCATACACTCTCGCAATTCCATTTTTTCAAAACAGTGTAATTGGAGATTTATTTTTTACTGTAGTGTTGTTTGGTGCGTTACGCGTCTTTGAAATGCGTGGCTGGGTATCACCAGAATTAAAATCTTCAGAGGTTAGAATTTGAATAAAGTTTTATTTTCTGTTTTTCTTTTAGTAGGGATTTTTTCTTTGACTTTGTTTTCTAATATAACTGCACAAAGTTCAGGAAAAGAAATGAATCTTCACGACTTCATGGAAGATTTTACCGAAGTTGCGATTGAAAAAGCCAAAAAAAATGGCGATATAAAATATCTTGAAAGAGTATATAAAGAAATTCCCAATCTCGCTCTACCTGAAGCAAAAGAAAAATGGACTGAGATTACTTCAAAAGCTATTGCAGGAAAAGACTACGATAGTTTTAAAAAATCCTGTAAAGCCTGCCACAAAGAGTATAAAAAGCCATACAAAAAAACTTACAGAAAAAGACAAATTACTATTCCTTTAGATTTAATTCAGTTGTTTAAGGATATTTAGAAGCATTACGTTTACAGTAAACATAAAAATTTATTGATTATGGCTACTGCAATTTGTCTTGACAAAATATTTTGGGAGCACGACACAGGTAACTCTCACCCTGAAAACTCCAACCGGCTAACTTCTATTCAAAAGAGGTTGCAAAGTTCAAGTTTTTATAAAGACTTGATTCAACCAAAAATTCAAGCTGCAAAGTTAGGCGACATTGCTAAGATTCATACCGAGTCTTATATTCAAAGCGTAGAGAAAATATCTGGGAAAAGGGGGTATTTTGATTTAGACACTCCTTATTCGGAGATGTCGCATAACGCAGCATTTTTAGCGGCAGGTTCCGGTATCACTTTAGCTGATTTAATAACGAGTAAAGAAATTCAAAATGGTATGGCTATTGTAAGGCCTCCTGGTCACCACGCAGAAAATGACCACGCTATGGGTTTTTGTATTTTTAACAATATCGCTATCACAGCGCGCTATATACAAAGCCTTGGATTTACAAAAATTTTAATCTTAGACTGGGATGTACACCACGGCAATGGCACAGAGCGTTCATTTTACGATGACGATAGCGTGTTTTTTATTTCTTTGCATCAGTATCCGTTCTATCCCGGAACAGGAAAAGAGACGAGTAAGGGAAAAGGAAATGGGTTAGGCTATAATTTGAATGTGCCTCTTTCTTCAGGTAGCAGCGACTCCGATTATCTTGCTGCCTTTGATAAACTCATAGAAAAGGAGATAGATTCCTTTTCTCCTGATTTTATTTTGATTTCGGCAGGGTTTGACGCACACAAAAATGACCCTTTAGGTGGAATGGATTTGAGTACTAAAGCTTTTGAAAAATTTTCTATCTTTATGAAAAGAAAGGCGAGTGAGCATTGCGACAATCGGCTAATTTCATTTTTAGAAGGTGGATACGATTTAAAAGCACTTGCAGAATGTGTTGAGTCTCATATTGCAGTACTAGTAGGATGATTTTTAATTATCGCTATACAACTCCTTTACTAAAGAATTTAATACATAATAAGCAAAATTCAGATTATTTTTATTTTTTACTTCCAAAATATCAAGGTTGTTAATAATTTTATCCACACTATTAAAAGAATTATTATCTAACTGGATAAGTTTAATTTGGATAGAGTTTGAAATATCTGATATTTTTTTGGCAATTTCTTTGTTAGGTAGAATTATTTTTTTGAAATCATCCCACGAAATTTCTTTACGAACTTTCAATTGGTTTTGCATTTCATCAAATAAGAACTTTGCTAGGTTTGTGCCGCGAATTTCAAGTGAGATGATTTTTTTATTCTTTAGTTTTAATTGAATGTTGTGATTAAATCCATGTTTCTTTAATCTATTCTCCGGTTCAATAAGCGAGTAACCTTCCCCGGCTATTTCCAAGACATCTTTGATGAGAAAATTTTTAGGAACTTCACCAAAATAAATATAGCTGTTCTTTATTGAATCTAAATCGTTTATATGATTATCAAATATCGTAACTCTTTCGGCGGTTTGAATTTCTATTTCTTTTGAGAGTGAATTTGCAATAATTTGATAATCATATTTTAAATTTTTGATATTTTTATTATCTATATCAAATTCAAAACCAAGATTTTTATAGGAATATAGCTCTCCTGTCCATTCTATAATATAGTCAACCAACCCTTTCTCTTTAATGAATGTGTTACTTGTTTTATTATGTTTGAACTGAGTTGTATCTTTTAAAGTCCTATAATCTCCTGCTAAAAAATCGTGTATTTCTTTTTCTCGTATATTGGAAAAATCGATCTTAGGAATTGGGATTTTAGAAACAGAGGTTGTAAATAATTCAAATGAGTTTCCTTTCATTTTGCAATTACCACTTTTTAGCCAATTCAAAACGTGATCTGAAATGAGCACTCCAAATATGTATTTCAAAGATTCTTCTGTTTTATCTTTTTTATTTATGTAGTAAGTATCTGTTGCGCTATAAAAAGGATGATTTGTGTAAGCAAAACTATTTGTATTTGTACGATAGGAAATCATGATTTTTTCAGATTCAAAGAGAGACTTTTCTCTTGCCCACCACAAATCAAACCATCGGATTTTTCCTTGCTCGACCTCTCTCCTTGTTTCTAAATAATCCGTATATTTTTCTATATGATTTTTGAATTTTGGAAAATTTGATATTTTATCAATTTTTGGTGTGTAAATTAAAAAGTTATTTGAAGAGAAATTTAAGAATGCTTTTTTAATATCTGAATTTTTATAAAACGTATAAAGCAATTCTTTTTCAATAGATTTATGTTCGACTTCTTCTTTTGAAAGAACAAATACTCCTTCATTGTCTGTTATTTTATATTCCTTAATCTTAGAAGATTTTAATTTATTAATCATTTTTCTTGTATCAACGGGACCTGGAACTACCCCCTGATTTACATTACAAAACTGTTGCAACTCTACAATATTTCCATGAATCTGAATGGAGTCTTTTTCTTTTTTATAAATATACCAAGCATTCTCGTCTAGTTCACCTTGTAAATTTACGCTATAATACACATCTGCAATTTCTTCTCTTTTAAAATTTCCAAGTAAAAAACTTGATCTATCAGGGTTTGCAAATAAATCAAATTGTTCTTTATTTAATAAGAGGCTTTGCCATCTATCAAAATTTTTGATAACAGTTTTTTTTGTAGTTAAGGTCTCGGTGGGGTCTAATATCCAGTCTTTTTGAAACTGGATAATTTTAATTTTGTTATTTTTTCTTTCATTCTCTTCGCTACATTTTTCTAAAACAAAAACAATATTTTCCTGTCCTTTCGCTTCAGGAAATAGCTTAATCCCTTTAAAATCAATTATCTCTATTATCTTTGCATTGTTTAAGATATATTTTCTTAACTGGCTGGCTCCATCTGCGGTAAGCCAGTATTGTGTTGTAATAAAAGAAAATCTTCCGCCCTCTTTTAATTTACTTAAGCCAAGTATTATGAAATAGTAAAGGTAGTCACTTTTTCCCTGATAGAAATTTTTCCAATATTTGTGGGTTTGAAGCGGTTTGAAAATATCCTTATGACCGCTTTCACCGACATAAGGAGGATTTCCGACTACAAAATCAAAATCATTCTTATTTATCAAGGAAATAAATTTCTTTTCCTTAGGAGAGGCAGTGACGCTCAAGTCAATTGGCGTAGCCGTTTCTCCGTTTATTTCCTGATGGTTGTAAATCTGCAAAAGACTGTCTTTTCTATACACATTTAATGTGTGGATTTTTTTTTGGGCTTCTTTTTCAAGATTTTTTATTAAAGGCAAAATTTGTACTATTAAGTTTATCTCGCAAAGAAAATGAGCAAATGCAGTCAATTCTGTTCCGAATAAATTGTTTGCAATATGAATTTTCGCCTGACCTTCTGTGTTTAAAGAAGCCATTCTGATTCGTTTTGCTGCCTCAACTAAAAAACCGCCTGATCCGCAAGCCGGATCTAATAAAGTTTTATTTTCTATCTTAGACAAATCTTTAAACGAGAATCCAACCCGATTTAAAATAAATTCTACAATATAGTGAGGAGTATAGTATTGCCCCTTTTCTTTTCGTTCTTCATAATTTAGATAGTGCTCATATAAATCGCCAATCAAGTCAAAATCAATTTCTGAAAAATTTATTTTACTTAATTCAAAAAGAATTTCTATAAATGTGTCTTCATTTTCGATTACAAAATTATAAACACTCTCCTCAAAAAAACTTGGTATAATATCGCTTGCATCAATGTTGGATTCTCTTAGAATTCTTTTTAGCGTAAGACTAAAGGGAGGCTCTGTTTTTAATTTAAATCCTCCGTTGTATAAATGAATCGGGATGAGGTTGTTGTCCTCCAAAATTCTAATTAGAATGAGTTTAATGAGTAGCACATAAGAGGCTTGCTTAACAAATTCCTCAAGTAAAATTGATTCTTGGTCTTCTTCGTTTCTTATCTTAAATTCAAAACTGATTTTTTGCAATTCGGAGTGAAGCTGCTCCCAGTCGTAGCTGTCTTTTGTAATTCGCTCCACTTGATTTTTTATATCAACATTGATTGCGCTTAACGTATTATATATAGTTGCTTTTAACAGATCTTTATCTGGTTTTATTAAATCTTCTTTTTGTCTTGTTTTGATTTCTTCTGTAAATTGAGATCTATCAATCTCGTGATATTTAAAATTTTCAATAAACCATAGAAAGTTCTCGTAGTCTTCGCCTGAAAAGTCATCCTGATGAAATTGATTGTAAAGATTTATAAAATTAATTTTTTTTGGTAAATGCTTAATAACAAAATTACCATTTATATCATAATCCCTTAGATAAAATTCAATGCTGACTAAATTATAAAGAATACCGTATTTATAGCCTTCAAATGATCTTAAATATCTGGAGATTTGATTGTAAGAAGTTTCTGTAGTGTTGGAAGAAATAGGTTTGATTTCAATCCCTGTGGATTTTGCATCTAAAAGAAATAAGTTATTTCTAAACGTTCTGAAGTCTGGTTTATCTCCTCCTTTGGTACCTTGCTGAATAAGATTTACTCCAGATTTATAGCCAAGCAAATCTAAGATTTTTAATAAAATTGGCGTTACTACAGAGTCTTCATCACCCTTATACTTTCGATTATAATCTGTTAAGATAGCATATTCTGTGAAGTTAACAGGTTTGTTCTCTTTAGATCGGAATCTATCTTCTTTCAAAATCCGAATGATTGAATTTAAGAAATCCTTTGTTTTCACTTGAGACATAATGAGCACAGTTAATACAAAGTCAATTTCTAAATATTGAATTTTAAAAAAGCAATATATCATCACTTAAAATTTCACAAAAATAAACGCGGATTTACTATCGGGATAATTTTTTTCCTTTTTTGTAGAATTTTTATATAAAATTATAGTCAAATAATTAACCTAGAGGTTATTTTTCGATGAAATATGTTTTTGCGATAGCTGTAATTTTCTTTTCTATGGGCTCATTTTCATATTCGTTTGCAGACGATAGACTATACACAGATTGCCTTGAAACAGTGAAAGATAAAGAAAAGTGTACAGAGCTTTTAAAAAAGACAAAGGAAAGCTACGAGGATAAAAAACTTGCTTCAACCCAAGATTTTGGCTCTTCTATTCTGCTTCGTCAAAATATTAAAGATTCTTTGCAAAGTAAAAATAAACTCTACGTTATTAATTATTTAGGTGAGCCAGATGAAAGATTGAAAAACGGCCCTGATTATGACCTATTTGTTTATAAAAGGCCGGTTAGTCGTCGTACTAAAACATCTGATCCGGATAGAGAAATTACAATAGTGTTTAGAAGAGAATTAGTTACTGAAGTGGTTCATCTCCCCCCTTCAAATGAGAGCAAGTCTCAATTGCATTTTCATGAGGCAACCAAGCATCATAAATAAGATAGTTGTATTCTTTTCTATTCTTTGTAATATGATTTTTAAGTAGAAAGAGACTTACTTTTTTGCATAACAATTGAAAGTGGATTTTTTTTCAAAAATGAATTTATTTTTTTGAAATTTTACTTTACAATTTATCAAAGTGAGTCATTATACCATATCTAAATTATGTATTTGAAGGGTTATGAAAATAAAAGTAGTAGTTAAAAACGACGTTCATATTTTTAAAATTGAAGGTCCCATAAAAGCAGGCAATGAATTCGAGCTTGGAGAGAAAATCGAAGAATACATAAAGAAAGGTGTAGTTCCGAAATTTATTATTGACTTGAAAAAGGTTCCTTTTATCAATTCTGCGGGTCTTGGTATTTTTTTAAATATCTACAAACACGTGGATAGTCTGAAAGGCAGGATGGTTTTTGCAAACTTAAATTCTGATATTGAAAATTTAATGGAAATCACAAAACTTGCCAGTATATTTGAAATTTTTAAAACAGCAGATGAGGCTTTGGAGTCTTTCGACTTTTAGCGTAGCTTGAATATTGAGGGAATACAAGAAACATTTGTAAGGATTTTGAAGAAGAAGAGTTTTATTATTCTTTTTCTTGTCTTTTGTTTTTACAAACTGGTTTTTAATTCCTTCACGGGTGATTTTTTAGTCTCCTATATTTTTAAGAATTACTCTACTGGAAGCTATTCTGGAAATGTATCTCGGTTTTCTTTATTTTATGGATTGGAAATTAAAAAAGTTTCTATTTTTTCAGGTGAAGACTTCGGAAAAAATAAAATATTTGAAGCCGAAAGGATCGCTGTAAAGTACAACCTGCCTCTTCTATTTTTGGGAAGATTGAAACTTTCTGAGATCGCTTTAATCGCTCCTAAAATAAATTTAATAGAAAAAAATAAAAAATGGAACGTGGAGACTCTTTTTCCTTCTGAAAGCAAGCCTGAAATAAAAAAAGAAGAAAAAGAAACAGAAGAGGAAAGTTCCGACTCAATCAAAACCTATATTCCTGTAAGTGCATTTTTAAAACTCATAATCCATGATATGGATCTTAGCATCGAAAAAGAAAAAGGCGAGAAATTTTTTCATGCAAAAATAGACGGGTTTACTTTTCGATTTCTTCTTGATACTAAAAGAATCAATTCAATTCCGTTAAATACACAAATTGTGACTATTTTCGATAGATTAGAAATTGGTCTAAACCCTGATAAAGAAATCAAGGTTTTATTTGAAGATAATTCTAAGAAACTAAAAAATCCGTTTCATCTGACTTGGACACTATCTCAAGACGCAAAAACAAAGCCTGTACTATTTTCCTCCAAAATGGATATCGGTGCTAAGTCTATTCCGATTTCTGTTAAAAATAAACTTGTCGCACCTTTTGGATTTGGCTTGTCTTACGATTTGCAGTACGAGCCAACAGAAGATATTCTATCTCTAAAAGAATTAAAAGTAAATTTTAATGAGGATGTTTGGATTGGGTCTTCCGGCAAAGTAACTAACGCATTAAAAAAGGAAAGAAATATTCATTTTGAAATCAATAAGTCGTTTATGAATTTAGACCCGGTTTCTAAGGTTTTAAACGATTTACCGGGAATGCCTTCTATGAAGCTTGCAGGAGTCATCAGCCTTGCTCCTTTAAAAATCACAGGCTCTCTTAATAACATGAATGTAGTCGGTGAGATTTCCATAAAAGATCTTATCTACTCTCAAAGTAAAAGCTCTCCTCATAAGGTATCTTATTTAAACTTTCAATTTTCTACAAGTTTAGATTTTCAATCTAATACAAAACCGAGTGCGGCCAATCCTTTGCCTTACATAAAAACTTTAAATATTTCTAAGTTAGATCTAAATTACAACGGGGCTGATATAAAAATTAATGGAGAGTTTTCTATCGGAAAAATTATAGACTTAAATATTGTTTTTGATAAAGTTAATCTTCACACTTTTGTATCTTCCCAATACGGAACGACGAAAGGTAAAATTAATCTCAAAGGGAAATATTTTTCTATTCTTTCTACAGATTTGTATCTATACCTTGATTCATACAGGTACACTGCCGGAAACAGTATATCCGGCGCGCATTTTATAGACTTTTGGTTGAATGGAAATCTTATTTTTAAAGAAAACTACCAGCTTACTGATATTTTGCTAAACAACATGAAAACTATTTTGAAAAATCAAAATGGTGGCGTTGCACTCACTCTTAACACAAAAGGCTCGATGAATCTGGTTGGCGGGTTTACATTGGATGCAAAGAGTATGAAAGTGGAAACAAACTTGACCAATCTCATACCTACATTGGCTTTAAGCTCCAGAGATGCAATTGTGTCTTCTCGTGAGTCTTACGGAAATACGCAAGTCTTAGATGGAGATTTTTTATATTCTATTAAAAAAGGAAATCAAGTTTATGCCGGAAACTTGGTTATAGGGCTACCTGCGTTTGAGCTAAAAGATTTTAAAACAAGGTTTGAAGCGCATTTGCTCGACGATAAAAATGCAACGATTAAAATTCCAAAATTTGATTTTTCTGCGTACAATAATTTAGTTACCGGGCAAATTCAAGGAGTTCTATTCAAAGGAGATCCCAATTTCCCTGCGCCTCTTGGAGTTTACTACCCTGACTTAGACGTAAAAATTTCTCTTAGCTCGGATAAGTCCCAATATATGTTAAAAGGAATTTCTTTTCTCGGAAAAATGGAAATTTATACTAAACTAAAAGATTTCTTAATCAAAGGGTATATTCGTTCTAAGAATACAAATTTTGCCTTTTCAAAAGGGAAGTGTCCGGGTGCAGATTGCCAAACTTATTTAGTGAATAAAATAAATATGGACTTTCCTTTCGAGCACGACTTACAAAAAAGAACTACACCTGAATTAATAGAAGGAGACAAGTCCAGATTTATAAGAACCTACGGACAGACCCCTCCACCAAATTTTACAATTCATCAAATCACGGGACCTCACCCCTATATCACCGGTATAGTTTTTGAGTATGTAAAAAATATCGGGAACACTCCCGGGTTTGAAACGCACTTAGACTACAAAGAAAATTATTTCTTTTTAAACGGAATGAAAATTCGTATGCTCGATGGAGTTATTTATGGAAAAGACGTACTTTTCAATGTAGGGGAAGGTAAGCCTGAAAAAATGGAGTATTCTACTACTCTTCAAATACGGGATATAGATCTTAAACAACTCCTTCCTGAAGCATCCCGAAAAAAAATTGATGACGGAAAAATCAAAGCAGATATGAATATATTTGGAAGAAACTTGAGCGATGCAGTAAGTAATCTAAATTTATTTTTTAGTTGTTTTCAAATCGGAAAAGATTTTGGTAAAAGTGCAGTGAATGTGATTAGCCCTCAAAATATTTTAACGGATTATATTGTCGGGAGTTATTCGGTGGATAAGATGGATGTCCAACTTTCCAAAGGGTTAGTATACGCTACGATACTTTTCAAAGGCTCTCTTTTATCTGCAATGTTTATGAATATTGAAAACAATAAAATCAGTCAAGAAAGAATGCCTCTTGCAAATTTTTTAAAAAGAGCAGGCTCGGAGATTTCAAAATATGAAAAATAATACGATACTATTGTTTATAATTTTATTAGGAGTAATTTTTTCTTTAGGGTGTTTGAGCTTGAAGCCGCCACCAATTACTTTTACACAAACTCAAACTTCGGCAGAAAAGCAGATGGTGGGCGAAGACAAAGAGCTTGAAAAAAATGGCTGGCTCATTGCCTCGATTAAAACTTCATCTTCAGGCTCGGAAACATGGCAAAAGGAATCATCAGGAGATGAATTTTCTGATCCCGAATATATGATTTCCCTTCGTACAATAGCGTATTTTACAGGTGAATTAAAAAAATATAAGAGGCACGGTATTCTTGGAGAAGGATTGGATGGAAGCGTTAGGAGAAATCCTCTTGTAAAAGAAAGCAAATTTTATGCAGATTACTCTACAGCAGAAATGGTAAAACGCATTGATGAAGTCGTCAAAATCATAAATGAAGCAAGAGAGAAAGTAGTAAATTTCAGAATTGAACAAGAAAAGAAAAAAAATATTTCCCCTAAAGAGATTTTAGTGCTAAAGGAAAATCTATCATTGACCTACTATAGAGAAATAACCCCTGGAGAATATTACGAGTCCGCAAAAGGAAAGTGGTCAAAAAAAGAATAGTGCCTATTTAATCTTTTTTATATACATACAACGTAATTTTTCAAAAAATTTATTTTCTTTAAAATACTTTTTTTACCTAAATAGGTATGAAGAGTTTTTTAAGAAAATTTATTCCAAAGAGCCACTTTGCTTTTTTAATTTTAGGGTTTTTAGCGATAGACAGAGTTGTAATTTTTTATGATTATAAAATTTTAACTATACTATTTTCCGGTGCTTTGCTTATTGTTTTTTATCTTTTAAAAAACAAAAGAGTTTCTTATTTTTTATTTGGTATATTTATCTATTTCGCATTTCTTTCGATTGAAACAGAAACCACCTTTTCAAAACTAAATATTTTATCACTTACAGAAATAAAAAATTTTCAAAAAGTAAAAAAGCCTGTTATATTTCAACTTGAAAATGAAATCAAAAAAAATTATTGGAAATCAACCATCGTCATCAATGAAGAAAAAAAAGTAGTAATTGTATATCTAAAGAACTGGAAAGAAGATTTTACTCCAACATTTCAATGCGGTTCGGAATTAATAAAATTAAAATTTCCACAAAGTAGTTTTGGCGACTATTTTTTATTCTTAAAAAAATTTGGGAACTTTTACCTACAATTCCCAAATAAAAAATGCCACATAGTAGAAAAAATTTTAAACCCGAAAAGAAAAATCAGAAATTATGTAGAATCACTTTTAATTTTGGGAGGAATGGAAGACTATAGTTTGGACATTAGCCTTGGATTAATTTTTGGTGATTCGAGTTACTTGGATAAAGAGTTTAAAGCAAAAGCAAAAGAAGGAGGAATCTTACACTTGTTTGCCGCTTCGGGCTTGCATATAGGAATTTTTACGGGATTTGTGTATTTTCTATTATCGAGAATTCAGTTCATAAATTACTACGCATTAAAAATTATACCGACGATAGCTGCCCTTTTTTATTTATACCTACTTGATTTTCCTGTCTCTCTTACAAGAGCATTTTGTTTTATTTCTATTTTAACACTTGCTTCGATGTTTTTTAGAAAGACTCATCCGACAGATGTGCTTTTATATTCGAGTTTTATAATTTTTCTATTGGATCGAGACAGCTATCTTTCTTTATCATTCAATCTTTCCTTTTCGGCAGTTATGGGAATTTTTTATTTTAAAAATGCGTTAGACGAAATACTATTTCATAAACTGAAAAGTTCTTTTGGAGATAATTTAACGATTTCTTTATCTGCTACAATAGGTACATTTCCTGTGCTTATGTATTATTTTCACGCTTTTAGTTTTGGTTCAGTCATTGTAAATTATATTTTAGTTCCACTCACTTCATTTATATTGCCAGTTCTTTATGTTGCAATTTTTGCTGAGCTGATTCAGTTTCCTCTTTTGAATAAAATTCTTTGGACTTACGCAGATTTACTCATTCGTATTCAAGCCTTTCTGTCGGATTTTCTCGGAGAAAGAGTTGGTTTTTATAAAGAATTTGATCATTTTGGAATTTTTCATATTGCCTTATTTACTTGTTTTATTGCTTTAATATTTTTTTGTATATTTATTTACTGTAAAATAATTTTTATTCGAGATGACTTAAAGAATCTGGATCACCGCCAAGATACAAAAATCAATCAACGAAAAATCTTTATTTTATCTATTTTTTCTTTTTTAATTGTGTTTAGTTTTTTTATTATTGGAATTATTTTTTCTCCTGAAAAGAAGAAAATCAATACAGAGTTTGTTCAAATTGAATCAAATTCATTCATAATTTTTTCAAAGAAAGAATTATATATAGGTGGAGACTGCAAATACAATATATATAAATTAAAAAAGAATTTTTCAAATCAAGTTTGCAAGGATACTATTTCAAAAATATTTATCGAAAAAGAAAGTTGTATTGAGCTATTGAAATCTTGCGATAAGAAATCCTTCCCTAAAACTTTATTATTTTACGATTCATCTATTGTTTTATGGAAAGATTCCTTTTTCTCAGTAACACTCGAAAAACGAAACGAATCCAAAAAATTTCAACTTGCAAATTCTTCTTATGTTATTTTTTTTAGACCAGACAAAGATGGATTGAACTTTCTTCAAACTGAAACAAAAAATGGTTTTGGAAAAATTGTAGTGATATTTCCGTATAAATCCAAGGACAATATAGACGATTGGAAATTATATCAAAAGATTCTGGGGATAAATGAAAACTGGCAATTTGTTTCTGCCTCAGAATTTCAACTTTGAATTTTACAAGCCTTCAAAGATAAATGAGTTTCTTCGATCCAACCAAGTCAGTCCCCAGAAAAAGTGGGGACAAAATTTTTTAATAGATCCAAATATCGTTGAATTGATTTTTTCCTCTTTTCCAAAAAACGATTATGAAATTGAATGTATCGGTGAAATAGGAACAGGACTTGGAGTCTTGTCACATAGAATCGCATCCTCTGATTACCCGGTTTTCTTTTTTGAGATAGACCCATTTCTTTGTAAATTTTTACAATCAAATGCTTACTTCCAAAAAAATAAACATACATTACTTCAAGGGGATGTATTGAAAAACTTGAATCAGGTTGCCAATAAAAAAATATTTATTTTTGGAAATCTACCCTATTACATCACTTCTGATATTTTTACAACTCTATTGAAAACAATTCCAGAATTTCAAGGAGGAGTTTTTATGGTTCAAAAAGAATTTGCTAAAAGACTAATAGAAGAAATATCTTCCATTTCAATTTTTATTTCAGCTTTTTGTGAAATTAAATGGATAAAAAAAATATCTAAAACTTGCTTTTATCCTTCACCAAAAGAAGAATCTGCTCTCATCACCCTAAAAAGTTTTCCAAATCGAATATTTACAACTAAATTAGAGGTAGAAAAATTTGAATTAGTGCTTAAAACTTTTTTTTGGGGAAAAAGAAAAACTTTGTACAAATCAGCAAAAGAGGCTCCCTTTTATTCCTCAATTAAAGAAAGAGATACGTTATGCGAAGCTCTGGTAGAAATAAAGGTTCCTGAAAAAACGAGACCTGAACAACTGACTAAAAATCAATTCTATGAAATAGCTAAAATCTTTATAAAAAAGGGGGCATAACCCCCTTTGTTTTTATGCAGCTTTTTTTACCTCCTTGTACTGCGCACTATCAAATCGAACTCTTGAAGCTACAATTTTATACTTTTGTCGTGACAAACCGTCAGCAGTCTTCCACCTATCCTGCCTTAGAGTGCCTATAACGGTTACCTTCCTACCTTTTTTTAAATAAGAAGCACACGCTTCTCCATCTTTTTCCCATGCCTCTACATCAAAAAAGGATACCTCTCCTTCTTCTTTGTCTCCCTTCGGATCTGTGTGATTAACAGCAATTGAAAATGTAGTTACATTTTTTCCATTGGGTGTTTTTTTTGCCTCCGGATCTGCTGTTAAATTTCCATCCATAACGATATGCGCTATGTTTACCATAATTTTTCTCCTTTGAAGCGAATTCATTCGCATCATTAATATAGGTAAATAAAGATGTAGATAGAAAAAAAATTTTTCTATAAATTACACTTTTCATCAAACAAAAATACAAATTATGAAATTCTGTTTGTAAAAATATTTTATTAAATCCAATGTTTTTTTACCTTTCTAAGTATATGGATTACAATAAAGAACAAACAAGTATAATCGAGTGTAGAGAAAAATACCAACAAGTGATCGCAGCCGCAGGATCAGGAAAAACCAGTACAATGGTTGCCTTACTAGAAAGAATATTAGACGAAAAAACAGAAGATCCAAGATCAATTTTAGTCATCACATTTTCCAGAAAAGCAGCAAACGAGATTAGAGAAAGACTTCAAATAAGAGTTGGTGAAGTGGAACTAAAGATAAAAACTTTTCATGCGTATTGTTTGTACGCAATTCAAAAATTTCATCCAGAATATGTGTCGAGCACAATCAAAATTATTGAAGACGAAGAAAAAGAAGAACTGTTTAAAGAATATTTTAAAAGAGAGAAATTTAAAGTCGGTGGGATACCTTACAAGTTTCTTCTCGAAGAAAATTTTTCCTTAAAAAAAGAATTCCCGGAAATTTATAATGATCTCGAAATAGAATATAAAAAATATAAAGCTCTTACAAAGAAATTAGACTTCAAAGATTTAATTGAAATATTTGTTACAGGATTAAGGCAAAATTCAGATTGGACAAATAACGCAAAAAGCGAAATTCAGAGAATCATTGTTGATGAATTCCAAGATACAGATATGGAACAATTAGAAATGATCAAGCTCATGGATCCGAGTAGCTTGACAGTTGTTGGAGATGATTGGCAGGCAATTTATGGTTTTAGAGGAGCAAGCACGATTCCATTTCTAAAGTTTAAAGAATTCTTCTCTCCCTGTAAAGTTCATTTTCTTGAAAGAAATTATAGATCACTTTCTAAAATTATTCAAACCTCTGCAATTCCTATCTCAAAAAATTCAATGAATATTAAAAAAATAGTTAAACCAAAAAGAGAAGGGAAGGGATTCGTCGGAAAAATCTTAATAGAGACAAACTCTGAATTAGCAATTCTTACACAAAAAATTCAAGCTATACCTGATTATAAAAATAAAATAAAGATACTATGTAGATCCAATTTTAGAATTAGTACTTATCATCAAACAAATTTAGATGAAAATTGCCTTATGACAATTCATAAATCTAAAGGGTTAGAATTTGAAACTGTATTTGTCGATTTATTTTCTGGTTGGAATTTAAAAATAGATGAACCCAAAGATACAATTGAAGAAGAAAGAAGAATATTGTATGTGGCTTTGAGTAGAGCTAAAAATAATTTAATAATTCTTGGAAATAAAATAAAGTCCAATGATCGCATAGAAGATTTATTTTTTTCTTATTTTAAACGAATGAAAACTTTAAACCTGGATTGCCTCCCTAATGTTTTTTAAGGAAAAAAGTCATGAAAAAAAATTTAAATAGGTATAAAAAAATTTAGGAGAATACTATGAACCCTGAAAAATTTGAACGAACTCAATCGAGTTTACTTATTCCAGAAAAATACATGGATGAGTTTGATCGCAGGACAGAAAATATTTCGAGAGAAGATTACTTGCATGAGTTGTTAGAGAGGTACAGGAATGTATTACTTTGGGGGACTTTTGAAAAGTTGGATTGTGTGAAAACTTGCTATCAAGAAGAAGGACAGAATTTGCAAAAGAAGAATTTTCGTCCGGAGAATGCAGACTGGATTGAGTTAGGTGAGTTTGCTCAATGGCTTGGTATTTCCCGAACGGCTCTTTTTACTCTTCTTTTGCTGCTTGACATTGCCGGATGGGACATAATCATCCCTGCCAAGTTCTATGACTTTGGAGTTCCACCCAAGGTTAGTTCTATTGCGGTAGGAGTTTACCTCTCCAAGAGAAAAACTATACGATACAATAGACTAAAACGACATAAGCTGAAAAAATAAAGAGCAAAAAAAAGCCAAACTACAAAAAGCCAAAAAGAACAGAGGTGAAACTATGCTTGGAGGAGAAAAAATAGAACTTGACATAGTTTAAAGGAAGTCCAATAAGTAAGTATAGAGAATTATGTCTCTTAAATTTTTAAAATTTTTAGGTAGGTAAACACGGTAAGCTTCCTTGAATTTTCAATAATTAAATTGAAAGAATAATTTATGAAAAAGAAACGTTATGCTATATTCCTCTTCTATTCTATTTTATTTTCTGGAAATTTATTTTCAGAAGGATTGCCTCCATTTGGTTTAAAAGAAGAAAAAGCAAAAGAATTATTTAAAACCGGATTAGTGTATTTCCATAATCGGAATTATACTGCTGCAAAAGAAAATTTTTTAAAAAGTCTATCTATTAAAGAAGACTTTAATCTATCAAGAAAATTTTTATCGGATTCCTACTTTTTGAATGGAGAGTGGAATGAAAGCCTTAATGAATTAGAAATTCTTGAAGGGAAAAATACAAAAAGCCCATATATAAAAAATCGCGCAGACGTTATGCGCCAAATCCTCGGTGGTAGTACTGGAAAAGGCAAGAGAACTTTTTATAAATCAATTTCCGGTGATAGTTTTCGAGGTTTTAGGTTTCGCAATCCCACTGATGCGTTAGTTGATGAGGATGGAAACTTATATGTCCTTTCTTTTGAAACTCAAAATATAATTAAATTCAATCCTGATGGAGTTCCTATTGGAAATTTTAAAGGAGGAATCGGTAGATCTTTTGAGGGCCCTCTTTACTTTACAATTTTTAAAAAAAAATTATTTGTTAGTGATTTTGTTTCTGATAGAATAAATATTTTAAGTGATGCGGGGGATTTTCTTTTTAGGTTTGGCTCTACTGGAAAAACTCCTGGAAAATTTCATGGCCCTGCTGGAATCTCTATTTCACCAAAAGGTGAAGTCTATGTTTGCGATTCTGGAAATTCCAGAATTCAAAAATTCTCTTTGGAGGGAAATTTTTTACAAGAGTTTGGTCTGGCAGGAAAATCAAAACTTTCCAATCCAGTAGGTATTTTATACAAAGACCAAGATCACATTTATGTAGTAGATAAAGCTAGCAAAAAAATTATTATTTTTGATGATGAAGGAAATTTTGTTTCTGAAATTTCTCATAAAAACATGAAGAAGCCCCGGTCGGTTAAAGTACACAACAACAGACTTTATATTGCAGATGAATTGAATGGGCTGATGATATATTCTCCTGATTCGGGAAAATGGTCAAAGGTATCTTCTTTTATGGATGAAACTGGCAAATACAGGAAGTTAGACAGACCATTCTCCAGTGCTTATGATTACACAGGTTCATTGTATGCAGTAGATTATGCAAGGCATAGAATAGATATATTTTCTCCCAAAAATTTATTATTATCCAATCTGAATATATTTATTGAGAAAATTGAAACTTCGAGATTTCCAGACGTTAGTGTATTCTTAACGGTAAAAAATAAGAGTGGTTTAGATATAACAAAAATTCATAAAAATTCTTTTCGTATTTTTGAAAATGACAATCAGGTTCCATTGCCTGGTCTTACAAATTTGAATAAATTTAATGATAACTTAAGTGTTTCCTTAGTTTTTGAAAATAGCAAAAAGCTATCAGAGCATTCTGACAGATTAGAAAGTTTTTTAGGACCTATGCTTAGAAAATTTTCTAAAAACGATAAATTAGAAGTGATTCGTTCTGGACAAGATTCTACAAAAGTTTATGAATTTGGATATTCTATGCACGATATTTTTGCACGAATAAGAAAGTCAGCTCCAGAAAATGAAATCAATCTTGGAAAAGGAATGTATTTTGGTTTATCAGATTTAATACCTGAATTAGGACCGAGATGTTTAATACTTTTAGTTTCAGGAGAGAGTTTGCCTAACGCATTTAATCAATTTGGAATTAGAAAAAATGTTCAGTTTGCAAAAGCCCACTCTATTCCAATTTTCGTTTTATCTCTTGGTGCAGATAATCAAATGTCTTCAATATACAAAGAGATTGCAGATTCTACCGGAGGGCTTTACTTGAAAGTACCCGGCTCTGCGGAAGAAAGAAATTTATATGAAATAATTAAAACTCACATAGACAAAAGATATATCCTTTCTTTTAAAAGTGTAATCAATCCCGACCTAACCGGAAAATACATTGATTTACGAGTAGATGTAAACTACAGAAATACGATAGGAAAATCAGAAGGAGGGTATTTTGTTCCATAGAAAAATTTACTTCCTTTCTCTGTTTACGATTTTTACATTTTTTAATTCTAATTGGAATGCCACAGAAATTCATGACTACCTTCAGAAAGGAGAAGAATACTATAGAGCAAGAGATTATAAAAATTCAGTAATTCAGTTTAGGTCAGCTTTGACCATGAACCCTTCGTCCAAAAAGGCACTGCTCGGGTATGCAAAAAGCTCATCTATAATTGGTGAAAAAAAAGATGCACTCGATTCTTATTTAAGAATTCTTTCTCTTGATTCAAAAAATCGAGACGCTCTTATTGGAATATCTTTTTATTATATTAGTCAGGAAAAATTTGACGAGGCTCTGAAAAATGTAAACCTTGTATTAGAAAATGACCCTTATGATCCTGATGCACTTGTTGTGCTCTCTCAAATCTATCTTAAAATAGGGAAGAAAGAGTTTGCACTAAAAAAATTAGAAGAAGCCAAAAGAAAAACAGCACAAAATAAAGATTTTCTTTTCATGCTCGCAAACGCCTACACTGAAACTGGAAAATTTCATTCCTCTGAAGACCTCCTCTCCAATTTAATAAAAGAAAACCCTGATTACCCGGAAGCCTATTTTGGTATGGCAGAATTAAAAACTCGATTAGCTTCTTTAGAGAATTATGAGAATAGAACGATGTTGATTGAAGAGGCCTATCTGAATTCAAAAAATGCCCTGTCTATTGATAAGTTTTACCCGGATGCAAGGAGACTATTTGCAAGAGTTTGTATTTATTTGCACAAATACGACGAAGCAAAGGATACCTTAGAGTCTTTGTTGGAAGATTTTCGCAATGATTACAATATTCGATATTTATATGTATATACTCTGGAAAAAATTGGTAAACCGGAAAAGATTCCGAATGAGTTTAAAAAAATTCTTACCACGAATGAGTTAGACGACATCGCAAGATTTTATTCAGAAGAATACAGTATTCAACACCTAAAGGAGGGCTCAGAGTTAAGGTCTGTACTTGGAGAATATAGGATGGAAAGAGATCGTTTCGATAAAAGAAATTTTATTTTTATAGATCCAAATTACAACCTTATGAGAGCAAAATATCTAATCCCACAAAAAAATTCTGTTCGTTCTGAAATTCTAAACTACTATCTTAGTAAAGGATTATCAAAAGAATTTTTGAATGCGTTAATAAAAATTAGAAATGATGATCAAAATAATTTTAAAATACAAAATCGTCTTGAGAGTGCGATAAAAAAACAAAAGGAGTCTCTAAGCTATCTTGAGGGTTTTATAGATTTACACCCGGGCGGACTTCGATTGAATTTTGAAAAAAGTTCTCCTGAAATATTTTTATTCGACATTTTTCCTGAAGAATTTTTAGACTACAAACCAAATGCTGCAATTCTAATTAATAATTCTTTAAAATTTTATCTTACTCAAAAACCAATTATAAAAGTGATAACTGGAAAAGAAGAAAAAGCGATAAGAGAAAAGTTAGTTTCTAAATCTATTCCGTTTCCATATACAGGAGGAGTGTATTTTTTTCGTGAACTTACTGGAGTTTTGGATGAAGTGAGAAAAAATTCCAACCCAATTCGTTATGTAGGGCACGGAAGCTATTCTCTTAATAAAGAAACTCTATCTGTAAAATACCGGGTTTACGATATCGAAACCGGTAAAAATATTACTGAATTCAAATTGACTGCATCAGGTAGGGGGTATCTCGGAGATATTACTACAAGGCTTGCACAAAAAATAATATCTGTCTTACCTGTTTCAGGCAAGACAATCAAAGTAAAGTCGAACAGTGTAATAGTAAATTTTGGAGGACACGATGGGATTACAAAAAATCAAAAAATTGTTTTTGAAAGAAATGGAATAGTTTTAGGCGAAGGGTCAGTAGAAAAATTAGATGGACTTATTTCTGAAATAGTTCCATCTTTTAAAAATTGGCAAAATGTATTGAGTATTGGTGATACTGTTTATCCTAAAAAATAGTTTGAGCTTTTTGCTAAACAATCTCTTGACCAAAAACTAAATTAGAAAAAACTGCCACTGTGAAAGAAATTTCAAAAATAGGTCACAACTCATCAAAAGAAGAAAGAGATTTTCTATTAGAGTACAAAGCGATTGATTTAAAATCACTCGAACAATTTACTCTTGGAGGAGTCACATTCGATAATGTAACTATTGATGAATCTATTGCAAAAATAATTTCCTTTGTAGAAAAAAAAGATAAGCACTACCATATATTATTCCTTGATCCCATTAAATTTATGTACATGAGAAAGGGTGCAAAATTAGCACGGATTGCAGAAAAGGCATCGATGGTTCTTGCCGATGGGAGTGGTCTTGGTTGGGCTGCAAGAAAAATGGGTTTTATTCTTAAAGAAAGAATTTCTGTAATCGGACTTATGATGGATATTGTTAGAATGGCAGAAAAGAAAAATTTTACGATATTCATGCTTGGAAGTAAAGAAGATATAATCGAAAAAGTTTTTTTTAATCTGATTCGTCACTTTCCTGATTTAAGGATTGTCGGTCGTCACTCAGGACACATGAACGCTCAAAGAGAATTAATGGTTAAAGAAGCAATACGAAAAACTAGCCCTGATATTATTTTTTTAGGATTGGATTATCCCGAACAAGAAATCTGGATTGAAAACAACACAGGTTATTTGGGCAAATCAGTAATTGTAGGTGTAGGTGGGGCATTTGATATACTAAGCGGCAAAATAAAAAAAGCTCCGGACTACTTTCAAGTCAATGGATTAACTTGGCTTTGGAGAATTATTGTAAGACCCTATCGAATCAATAGAGTGTTTAAACTGCTCTATTTTATCATCTTGGGTATATTAAAAAAATACTAATACTACTGTAATGCATTAGAATGAACATTCTTTAGCTCACGAATTGTATCTAAAGTAGGTGCGAGCCAATCATCTAACAAAGGTTCATTTCCTTTTGGTCTCACTTTAAATACTAAATCTTTATTTGAGTTTGCAATTTCATTTGTTATAGAAAGTTTTCGAGCTTTCTCAATAGATTTCCAATAACTCTTTAGAGCTTCGGTTGTATTATTTTTTCTTTCATAGACCGCACCAATGTTATTATAGATTGCAACTAACGTCTGATAAATTTCCTGATGGTTCATATCTTCTGGAACAGGGGTTGTGATCGCAGCTTCTTTGTCTTCAAAATCTTCTTTAACTTTTAAATAATTTCCGAGACTCGCATTCAATTGACCTGTATAGTAAAAAGCATTTGCTTTTCCGATTAAAAGAGTAGGATTTGAGTATGCGTCCTCTTCTCCGATATTAGACCAAATATTCAGTGCTTCTGTCCAGTTTGAGTGCATGTATTCTATCCAGCCTTTATAAAAATACATTTCTCTTTTTAACATTTCATTTTTTAAATTTAGGTCATTTGCTTTGTTAAAAAATATCAAAGATTCGTGAAGTTCTTTTCTTCTATTTTCATCTTCTTGAGTTAATTTTCCGAGACTTCTTTCGGGATAAATTTTTCTTCCGGGAAATTCTACAATATTATCTTTTTTTGTAACCCCTACCGATGCAAGGTAAATGATTTTTCCCATGTCAAAATATATTCTTCCCGGGTCTCCTTCGATTAGTACTTCATCTTCTTCTCTAACTCCATAGTCAATTTTATAGGTCTCGTATCTTTCTTTAGAGTTTGTGAGTAACTTTGAAGCTTCGGACATATCATTGACACGCATATAATATTCTGCCATCTGCAATACTGCAAGGTAATGAGCCGGATCATAATTAGCAGCAAATTCAAATTGTTTTAAAGCTCTTCGGGTCTCTCCTTTTTTTAAATGAAATCTCCCTCTCTGGTAATAACCTTCTGCGTATTCTCCACCTTTGATTTCCTCTCCATCCCTATCTTCTTTTTTTGAAAACAGTATTGCTAATAGATGCTCTACGTTATCATCAATCTCCATTCCTGTTACTTGATCTTCAGGATTTATATTATATCGTATCCTTACTTCTTTACTATCTAAGTCGTTATAGAAAGCGGCTAATTTTGCCAACACGAACATCGACAAGTCTTCCTCGATGCCTAACGCATTCCTTACTTGACGATGGTGGTTTAAAACAAATTGAGGATTTTTGTCTCTTTTCCACATCTCTATATATGTGCTAAGCAACCCTCCATGTCCGATTTCATTTTTTGGATAAGCCTCGATAATTTTATTGTAGTAGGAAGCCGCTTTGGAAAATTCGTTTTTGTTGTAATAGATTTTTGCAATACCGGTTATTGCAGGAACATTGTAAGGGTCATTGCTGTCCGTAAAAACTTCTTTATAGTAATTGATTGCAAGCTCATCATTTTTATAATCAACACCTTTGTAACGATTTCTATCTGTAAACGAATTTGCGGTATTGGAATGAAATCTTCCTAAATTAATATAAGTTGCAGTATCGTGAATATCTTTTTCTAATCTGGACACGATATAAGCACCCGCTTTCAAGATTTTTCTTTCTACTTTATCTTGAGCGATTAATTTCATCGTATCATTCTCATTAATTACCCTACCTGCAATGGGGAGTTTGAGATTATTCCAGCTTTCATTTTTTGCGAGGGTAATGTTAGGAACCTCTGTTCTTTTATTCCACGCTCTACGATTGTTTGGGTCTGAGCTTTCTGTTCCAAAGTCAGGGCTTACTTTTCCAAATAGTTTTTCAAAAGCTCTTTCATATTCTCCAGCTTTCATATAATGAATGCCGTAAAGATTAAGATACTTCAAACTATTTGGTTCGATTTTTTCACCTTTGGAAAAAAATTCTTCCGCATAAGCAAATCGAATCTTTCTTTTTTCAGGGTCTTTTTCTTCATTCGCTTTTCTAATTTCCAATAATCCTAGCTCATATTGTCCACCAGCTTGCCAAGGTTTGTATAAATGTTTATACGCAGAAAAAAATCCAAAAACGAAAAATAAGGATGCCGCAACACCCAGAATAGATTTTTTAATTAATTGCTTTTGTCTGAGTAGCCCTTCTTTGGTATAAATAGGTTTTGTGGCAATGATCGGTATTCCATCTGCCGAGTATTGCCCGGAGCTATCAAACAATTCTACTTTGTATCCTAAAAGAGGAGACAAGAACGAGGTTATATCTTCCGGTTTCTGATTGGCTTTGATTAACTCGATTAAATCTTTTTGGTTTTGTTTGGAAATTCGATCGTTTACAAAAGCATCGATTACAGTGCGTTTTAGTTTTGGAGGATATTTTATAATTTCTTGTTGAATAGAAGCCAAGTCTTCATCAGAAAGGTTTTCTTCATAAGAAGTTTCTTCATCAGCAAGACTGGAAAGATCGTCATCAATAGAGCCAGGCTCTTCTCCACCGGAATCTGAAATATCGGAATCATCGAAAAAGCTATCCTCTGACGACCCAGAAATATTTTCTATAGAGCTTGTTCCTAGATCAGAATCAAAATCATCGAAATTCATTGAAGGGCCGGAAGATTCTTCTTTGGAATCAGTTGAAATATCGCCTATGTCGCCAAATACATCGTCTGATGAAGTGTCAGTGGGTGTGTCACTTGAAAAATCAGGTGGAGAAGCATCAAAGCCAGGAAAAATATCTTCATTGGATTCGGATGAAATAGGATCGCTATCGCCTCCAATCTCGTTAAACATGCTGTCTGTACTCGAAGTAGATTCTCCTAAACCAGCAAATGGATTTTCTTCTTCAGTGGAAGTTGTAGAATCCATATCGGAGAAACTATCTAAGGATGGTGTATTTGAATTGTCTGTAGAGTCTCCTCCAAAGTCAGTTTCTGCCCCGGAGGAGAATTCATCTTCGGGTAAGGCGTTCAAATTACTGAAGGGATCTTCTTCTGTAGTTTCAACAGGATCATCAAGCCCGCTAAAAGGGTCGTCTCCTAAGTTAGCCATAGATGCGTCCCCCATATCACTAAATGGGTCTTCTTCTTTTTCTTGTATAGGTGTATCGTCTAACGCATCAAATGAATCTGTAGATACACTGTCTGATGGAGAATCGAGAAGATCAGCAAAAGGATCGTCGGGAGTGTCTTGAGAAAGGTTTTCAGGTAAAGAATTCTCTGGTGCAGATAATCCAAAATCATCTGAAGGTATATCTGATTCGTTTACGGGGATTTCAATATTAGAAATATCCGGCTCTTTGGATTGTTGAATTTCTTCTGCCGATGGTTCTCTCAGTAACTCGTCAAGGTCAATATCGTCATCGTCAGAAATATTGGACTCCGGAGGGCTGTTAAAATCGTCATCGTCTCCACCTGAAAAATCGAAGTCTTCTACATCGTCAGAGGGAGTTCCAGATTCATGCTCTGGTTTCGTTTCTTCAGAAAATGAAATAGGCTCTGCGTGTCCTAATTTACCTCTCAAAACTTTTGCCATAGGACTCAATGCTTCTGAGGTACTCGGATTCACATTTAATGGCTCAAGAATCTGCGAAATATGCGATTTGTCTTCTTCTGTAATTTCTAATTTTTTATCAGCCATTTTTGGATTACGAATTCATGTATTATTTGAAAAATTTGATTCAGAAAACTCCCTACTTACATATATTTATCGGTTAAAATTGAATTTTTTGTCATTAGTTTTTTATTATGTCACAGGTAGAAATACTAATATTTACACGATCCAGTTTTCTAAATTTATCTATTTTAGGAAAACTCTCTATTTTTTTTAAGAAAAATACGAAAGATAGAATATATAAATGATCCCTATATAGAAAAAGGGTCAGTTTTTTTGGACTATATATGAAAATGAAAAAATACTTCTTGGCTTTCTTTGTTGTTGGAATTCTTGTATCCGTAGGAATTTTTGGTCAAAATGCAATAGATTGGATCGGCTCATATTCTTCTAATGAATTTTCTGATCCTAAAACAAAAGACAATAACGATAAATTGTATTATTATTGGCAGTTGGAAAGTCTGAAAAAAGGAATTTCTCCAAGATACATTCGATTATTAGATGCAGAAAAATACCCTGAAACAGGAAAATTCCTGAATAAGGGGATATTATTTACTTACGAGGGGATTCGAACCGAAGAAGTAGAAATTTGTGGAAATTTTACTGCCTATAGATGCATTCCAATGAAGAAAAATAAATACGGAGTTTTTTATACTATCCTACAACCTGAGTTTAAAGACAAAAATAGAAATTTAGCAACTAAATACCTTTATAAATACAAAGCTGATGGTTTATTTGAGCCGGATCCCGAAAACCAGAAAAGAATTGAAGAAGATGGGACTATCCTTTCTGAATATATTTTGGAAAAAAAGGATATAGAAAATCAAGCAACTGTTTTGATTGCAGAAAATGAACTGAATGATGAGCCTGATTTTAGGATAGTAGAATTTAGAATATACCAACCCGATGCTACTATTGTGTCTCTGGTTGGAAATTTTAACCATTGGAACCCTGAGCTAGATTACATGAAAAAAAATCGAGATGGGATTTTTATCTTTCGTAAAAAACTAAAACCTGGAGAGTATTTGTATAGTTATGTTGTTGATGGCGAAAAAACTCTCGATTTGTACAATCCTGAAACAAGGATTCGTTACGATACAAAAGAAATATCTTCTTATCTAAATGTAGAAGAAAGAGAGAAGCCCTACGAGAGACCGTAAAATATTGTTATGCAGTATTAACAAAAAGTCTGTTTTATTTGTTAAAGTAGTGATTTGTACTAAAAAAATTATTGAATAATAGCCTCCTATTTATAGGATTTGAATATAATATAATAAGTTTTTAATATAAACAAAAAGAGAGCCTATTCTTTTCAAAAAAGTGGGGCTATACCATTTCAAGAAATTCGACATGTATACATGAAATATTCTATCATTTTAATTATTTTGTTATTTAACTTAACAAAGTGTAATGTAAAATTACCCGAAGTCGATTCTTCACCAGAGCTACTTGCAATATTTAATTGTGTTACCAACCAGTCTCATTGCAATATAGGTTTTTTAGTGGGTGGAACTGTCTCTGGTTTAGTTTCTGGAGAGTTAGTCGTCTCCTTAAACGAAAAATCTGACTTGTCTATTTATGGAGGACAAACAAATTTTACTTTTTTAATGGGACTTATGTTAGGACAAAGCTACACAGTAACTGTTAAATCTCAGCCAACAGGTTACTCTTGTTCAATAGCGAATGGTTCAGGCACAATTGGAGGGAATGTTCATACAGTCCAGATATCCTGTGTAGTTGCAAATATAAATTATTTATATTCTAATGGTTTGAATTGGAATGACTATATAAAAAATGATGGAACTAATATTGCAAATGCTTCAAATACTGCATGTTTAGGAACAGAAACTCAATATCGCGGGTGTATTCCTGCATTTTTATATAGAGTTTTTGAGATTACAGGAAAAACAAGTTGCACCAATATTTCAATCGTTGACAATCTCACATTACTCAATTGGGCTTGCGTGGTATCTCCTAACGGATCTGTTTATGCTCTTTCAACTGGTTTAAGAGATGGGAAAGGTCTTTCTGATACGATTGATTTTACAAATCTACAATTTAAAAATATAACAGTAGCTGTCTATGATGGTCAAACTACATATATGCAAACCAAAGAGCGAGTATTCTGGGGAAATGAAATTGGAACAGTGTCTCCTCTTTGTGTTCCAACAACTTCAGGAGAAGGTGTAATCTATGCAATATCGTCAAACGTAACTTGTTCAAGCACAGTGACACTTGGGAACTCAAAAGTAGGAATAGTTACAAATCCATCAACAAAAACAAAAATTATTTCTACAGCAAATACTGGAATTATAGACACAAATTCTAAGAATTTTGTATGGCTCGAAGTGACATTAGATGGATCGGCTATTACAGCTGCTTCTCAAGGAATAAACCTTTTTCAGTCTAATTATAGTAAAGTTCATAATTCAAGAATCGCTAACATGATTTTTGCAGGTTCAGTAGGACTGAAGATTCAAAATTCAAACAATAATATAGTTCAAAATTTATTTACGGGAAATAATGAATTAGCAGGACTTCAAATTTCAGGTACATCAAGCAATAATTTAATTTTAGGTCTAAGCAGTTATAACAATAGAAGAGGAATTGATTCTAATGGATTCAGCGTATCTTCAAATATTTTTCTATACAATACGATTATGAATACAACAGAGGCCGGAATAGACTTATCCGGGGCTGCTCAAACGAAAAAGAATAATGTTTTTATTTCGGTCACTGTCGCTAATAGCTTTACTAATGGAATTAATTTAGGGGGTACTGCAAGTGGCGGAAATTTATTAATGGATATAGTTTTAGCAAATAATCAAACTAATGGGCTATTAATATCTGATAATTTATCCTCTACTTTAGGAACTCATACATTCAATCATACGGCCTATATCGGAAATGGTGCAGCTGTTTCCATGAACTCTACAGGAAATTCAAGATATTATTTTACAGGGCTTTTTAAAAATACTTTAGCCAGTACATGCACCAATACAACTAATACATCGGGACCAACTACCGGAACATGTAGTCCGGCTGTAGCTCCATCAAATTTTACTTATCAACCAATATCAAGTCCTTATGGTATCTTCAATGGTAAATCTACTGACTCGATAAATTCTTCTGCCGATGGAACAGGACAAGCAATTTATAATATTAGCAACGATTGGTATTTTTTAAATAGTATGACTAAAGGCTGGGGTATAGCTCATGCAAATCCATTTCCTGATACAGGTCATCGTGGAAAGTGTACAGCCGGAAATTGTCAAATCTTTGCTTTAAGTTTAAGCAAAATTAACTCAGAAATCAGGAATGTTTTGACTTGTCCAGATGGAAATTTTACTCAAACTCATTTTTGGCATGCTACAGGACAGACTGACGATGCAAGTTGTAATTTAGTTTTCCCTGGGGCTAAATATTATGGTCCTTTGGATTGTAGAACTACATTTTTAGCCAACGCAATTGAATTAATAAATGATGGTACTGGTAACGATAATGGATTATGCGAATCTAATGAAAATTGCCTATATTCTCCAAACATAGGAGCGTACCAGGGTCACGGAACGATACAAAGTGCATCTAATGTATCCGGGTGTTCAGATATTGGAACAGGTACCGCAATTACAAATGTCAAACTTTTTCAATATGTAGGAAATGGTTACTAAAAGGTTTTCTTTTAATGATGAATGATAAGTTTACTTAAACTTCTATGCTAGTTTGTTTTGAAATGTTTTAATACAAATAAAAATAATAATCTTCCTCTTTAAATACTATGTCCCATAGGAAGTAAGATATTTGTATTTTAACTTTTTCAACTGAATTGTTTTTCTTTTTAATTCAATCTATATTGAAATAGAATTTTGATTTATCTTTTTCGGCACAGTTAGAAAACTGTAATATTACTGAATTAGAAAATGTTTAAGACCATAGTAAATTTTATATTTAAGAAATTATTCGTAGTTTCTGTTTTTTTATTTATTTTATATATACCCGATAACCTATTATCAGAAGATTGCAACTCTGTAATTGGTAGTTTCGACAATAAAATATCGCTGACTTCCGGTTGGATGTATCGCAGGGGAGATAACCCGGATTGGAAAGACCCTCTTATGGACGATTCCCTCTGGACAAAAAAAAACTTACCGGATTACGGTAAGGATAAGTCTGTTAAAATCATAGGTTACCATTGGTACAGATGTAAGTTTTATATTCCTGAAAATTTAAAAGAATGGAACGAGCCACTTTCGATTAGCTTAGGAGAAGTTCGAGATGTTGATGAAGTATATTTTAACGGGAATCTTATAGGTTCTACCGGTCAGACTGTACCAACTCTGAGTGTAGATCTTCACAAATTCAGAGTTTATACAATTCCTAAAAAATTTTTTATAAACGGCTCTAATTTAATTGCTATTCGAATATACTCTTCTACAAATACTTCCGGTTTTATAATCCCACCTGCAATCAACAACCAATTAGAAATCACAAAAAGTGTAGCAAGAAAAAATATTTTTGGAATTATGTCCGGGTATGTTTTTTTAATGATGGGAATTTTTTTTATAATGGCTTCTATTGTAAAATCTACGAATAGAGGTAATTTATTTTTTTCCTTATTCTCTATTGCTTTAGGTTTTTATACACTTTTGCGAACTCAGTATAGATATAGAATCTTTGAAGATTTTGCACTTTCGTTTAAAATAGAGCTAATCATCGTTATCACTCTTCCAGTCTTATTTGTAAACTTTCTGTATATGTATTTAAACCAAAAAAGAAATCTTCTTCTTTATGTTTACGAAATTGGGATGATGATTTTATTGCTATTTACTTTTATAAGTAAGACAACAAGCCAGTGGACTTTGATTATAGATATTTTCAATTTGACTTTAATCTACCCGATGGCTTTGGTACTTTTTACTATTTACAAAAATTACCAAACTAACAAGTCAAAAATAAAATATATTTTTATCGGTATGATCGGACTCGTTCCTACAATTATTATAGATTCATTAACAGCCATAGAACTAATAAAACTCCCCGGTACTGTGTATCTTGGCTTTATGTTTTTTCTAATCAATATTTCTATTCAGCTTTCTGATGAAATGGTTGAAAGTTTAAAAAATTATTTAGACCAAGAAAAAGAATTAATCAAAATGGAAAAAATTAAAACAGATTTTCTTTGGAATGTATCGCATGAGTTTAAAATTTATATGGATGAGCTTGGTAAAATTATAAGCTCAACTATTCAAGGATTAAAACCTTCAAAAAATCCAAAACTTAACCTTGATGAAATTGATTTGTATGTAGGATTATCTCTTTCAACATTCAAAGATGCCATTACATTGAAAAGTGTCGAAGATAAATCATTTGTACCGATCATTACACGATTTTCTATTCGAGAAGTGATCGTAGAAGCTATTGAAACTGTAGAAAAAAGACTCGGACAAAAACGAAAAAATAAAACTGTTACAATCCACCCACCTGATTTTGAAACCACAAATTCTAAAAAATTATTATTTTTAATTGCATACCATCTGATTGAAAATGCATATAAGTATTCCGGGAAAACAGATAGAATTCATATTTCATTCAAGTCTGAATTGGGGAAGGGCCAACTTATTATCAGTGATGAAGGGCCTGGTATTTCAAAAGAAGTTCAAACGAATATTTTTAATAAATTTGTGCGAGGAGGTTTTTCCGGAAAAGAGTCAGAAAATGTAGGTTCTGGAATTGGATTAACCTTAGTGAAAGCATCTGTAGAGTATTTAGGAGGAACAATTGAACTTCAAAGTCAAAATGGATTTGGAACAAAAGTAATGGTTGTACTTCCTTTGAAGGCGGCGTAATATGAAAATTTTTACAAATATACTTTTTTTAATACTCTTAATTTTTCAAATACATTGCAGCTCAGAGAGAAATGAAAAAGGTACGCACATTGTTGATTTATCTGGTGACGATTGGTCTATTGATTTTAGAGATAACCCAAACTATGCTTCTCCAGAATATTCGAGTCAAAACTGGGAAAATACAAAAGTACCGGGAAATTTTCGTCTCTTAAATAAATCTCAAAGGGGAATTCTTTGGATTAGAAAAGGTGTTGATTTGAACCCTGAGATGTACAATCAACCGATGGCTCTATATTTGGGTAGGGTGTATGATAAAGACGAGGTGTTTTTTAATGGAGTTCTAATTGGAATCAACGGAAAAAAACCTACCGATAGCATTCAGAATAATTATGCGTATGGTAGAAAAAGAGTTTATTATATTCCTCAAGAAATTATTCGTAAAGGACAAAATACAATTGCGGTCAAGATCGATTCTGAATTCAGAAATATTGCCGGTATTACATCTGCTCCTGTACAAATTGTACCATTTTCAAATGCGTTAGACGATATATACAACGCTGAAACAGATGATATTATCTATGTAGCTTTTTATTTTTTTATAGGATTATTTTTTCTAATCAATTTCTGGAAGATGAAAGAAATGAAGGAGTATTTATTCTTCAGTATATTTACTTTTTGTTTTTCATTGTATCTCTTATTTAAAAATGAGTATAGATTTGAAATTATAGATAGTTTTTTATTGTTCAAATATTTAGAGTACTTAGTTCTTTTCCATCTCCCTTATTTGTATTTAATTTTTATTCAGGAGTTTTTTTCAGTTCCAAAAATAAAGTACCAAAATATTTATTATTTTGTAAATCTTGGTTTTGCTGTAATTTTTGCAATTTTCAGAAACCCTTATTTTTGGGATAATTTCATATCTATCTGGTCATTGCATATTGTTCTTTTGTTGGGTTACACTGTTTTGATTTGTCAAAGAAAAATTATCGAAAAAAATCGAGAAGGAATAATATTCGGTGTTGCGATTTCTTATTTTATTTATGCAATTATAAAACAAATATTAATTGAGCGAGGCTTTATTGACAGTGATTCATCATTGGATAAAGCGTATTTTATATTTATATTATTTTTAACTCTCTCTCTCAGACTACGATTTATCATGTTTAAATTGAAAATACAAAAACGATTTGAGCAATTGAAAGAGGTGGACTCACTTAGAGAAAGAATATTTAAACACATGGATAAAATGATGACTACTCCTCTTCTTCATATTCGTCAAATTATCGCAAAATTAAAAGCCAAAGATGAGACTTCAAGTATTCCTGAAATGTTTCGAGAGATGAAATCTATCCATGACAATCTAAATTATACTATGGATGATATTTTAGAGTTGTCTCGTCTTGAAGTTATGGCAAAAGCTCAGTACAAAGAAACAGTAAATTTTGTAGATTTTATTCGAGCAGTTTTACCTGAAGGAAAAATCACGTATTCAATAAAAGTTGATTATGCATACGAAATTCACAATAGTTTAGATTTAATCAATTCTATTATTATGCGTCTTATAGATTTTCCGAGTTTTAAAGAATTTCAAAACATTGACTTGATAATCACCTCAGATCTAAAAGGTCAACTTCATTTTCGATTTATGCTATACCATAAAAATCATAAAGTAACCCAAAGACTTTACGAAGAGCTTGCCGGTAGAAAATCAAATGAAAATGCCGTAAAATGGGCAATCATTAAAGAAACTTTACGATTGCTCGAAGGTCATTTCGAAATGAAAATACTGCACAAGAAATATTTAAGAATTGATTTTGAGCTTCAGGCAGTTCCCATAACGGCCAATATTGATATAACTCCGAAAAAGGAAAAAAGATTTAAGCTTCCTACTTTTGGAAAAAAGAAAGTTGCCTGAATTTTTTATTCAGGCGTGGTGTTCTATTTTTTTTCAGGTTTATCTAATTTGTTGTATTTTACAGCAAACCCTGTAGCTTTCCAAGTTACTTTTTGCCATAGGAATAATACTGCGCTTTGGTTTATAATATCGACTTTTACATTCATTACTTCATCTCCACCTAACTTTTTCGCTTGGTCAAGAAGTTCAAAATATCCGGCTCCTCCCACAGAAACAAGCCAGAAATAACTGGAAATGGATCCGGATGCTTCTACTCTACCGAGAATAGTAAAATCAGCAGTTGTAAAATTGTATCGTGTTTCATCTGATGTTTTTATTGGGGCAACAACATTTGTGTAAAGGCAACCAATTGAGTTTAGTGAAATCACAAAAGCTAGTATTAAAAAAAAGATTTTTTTCATATATCTCTCCTTATTCTATGTATGTGCAAATCTAATTTTATAGTAAACAAGAATTTGTATTTTAGAATTGAAAAATACGCTTTAGGAAAATTCTATTTTACTTCGCAGACCTATTCCTCTAAAATGCAAGAAGTCTAAGTAAGTTTTCTACTTCCAATTTTCTACCAACACTTTGAATACGCTTCGTATTCTTTTGGAACTAAATCCGGCAATTCTAGAATTTTCATTTTATATTTAGATTCTAATTTCAAAAGCAAGCTATGAATTTGTTTTTCATTTTCTGTAGTAGGAAAACGTGTTTTTAAAAATATTTCCTTTAATTTACTTATTCTTTTTGTGTATTCTGTTTGACCCAATCGAAACAAAAACTCTGGAGAAAGATTGATGATAACGCCAAAACGAGTTTTCATATTTTCGTCGTATTCGGAATTATTTAAAGAGCAAAAAAATACTCCTTTATCAATAAGATAATCCAACCCAACACTTCTTTCGTGCCCGGGACGAAAGCTACCGGGGCGTTTTTGTTTTGCAATGAATTTATCGGTTAATCCTTGCTCGTCAATTATAAATACGTTAGTGCCTGCTGCTACAGAATAATATCCAAGACCTAAACCGGGCGCACATTTTGCATTTGTAACTGAATTGGTTATAATAAAATTTTTATATTGCAAACAAGTTACAAGCTCTTTCATCTTTAGCCCTTCTATATACCAAGGATAGCGGATTTCTTGAAATCTGGAAAATATATCTTGGTTTAGACCTCTGGTATAAACTTGTCTTTCATCAACGATAAATCCTTTGACTAATGGAATTTTTTGATTAAAGAAAACAAAATATATACAAAATACAAGCAAGATGCTATTTACGAGATAAGTTGATTTAAGAGATAAATCTTTGGATGCCCACAGAGTATTTTGATAGAACTGAAATAAGTATGTAAAGATGACTATTGAAGGCAAGAAAAATCGAAACGCCATAAAATCTCCACCAACACGAACAATATAAAACATTAAGAGTAGCAATCCACTAAAGTCTCGCAATAAAAACTTCACTTGATGGTTGCTTTTTCCCAATCGAATAAAAGCAGGAATTGAAAATAGAAAGATTAGTATTGAAGGTATGAGGAATGGCGAATAACGTAATGTATGAGAAAGGTACTTGATACCTTGGAAGTAGTTGCTTTCACCTCCGGATTTTGCGTAATAAGTATTCGGAAAAATATCATGATAATAAAAAAACCGAAACGCGTGATAACTTCCTGCGATTAAAATTATAGGTAGAACAATTTGAAAAATGTGCTTAAAATCTTTTTCTTTCAAATAGATAAATATTCCAAGCGAACCATAATAAAATAATAGAAGCCCCATTTCCGGCCTTGTTAAATATAAAAGAGACAAGATGGAAAACACAACTATATGGTTTTGAATCTCTCTACCTAAGATAAAAATAAAAAGCATCGTTAAAAGAAAAAATGTCAGAGAAAATTCCAAACCGGAAGTAGAAAAATCTCTAAACCCAGAGTTGGAAATTAAAAGAAAAGCAAAAAGAAAAAGTATTTTGTCAAATCTACTTTGAAAAAATCTATACGCTAAAATTAGTCCCCCAATCGAGAAACATAATCCAAGAAAGATGGCTCCTTGATGGTTTGGTATTCCTACAAATCTTAGTGCAATTAAAAGAAAAGTCCATAGTGGATGGGTAAATCCTTCTACTCGCTCTCCGTTATTGAAGGTCAATCCATTTCCGGCAAAAAAATTATCTATATGTCTAAATGTGATATATGCGTCTTCAGCTACCCAAATTCTATCGAGTATTCCAAGAATAGCTAAAATTAGAAATGCAAAAGCAAACCATTTATTCCAATCATACTTTTTATTCATCTGCCCAATATAATCACTAAGTTTCATTTGTCAAATAAAGTAGAAATTTATTTCCGGTGCATTTTTTTTAAAAGGTTGCAAACATACTATTTGTTTTTGTCTCATATTAGCAAAAATATCTATAGATTCGTTTTAATTTCTTGTTATCATTCAAAAAAGTGCTAATAGATTTTTTAAAACGATGCGAATATTAATAGCAGAGGTGCAAAATGTTCTACTTACTACTCAGCCTTTTACACGAAGATTTAATCTCTAAAAGAATTGACAGAGACACATACACTACAAACGTATTTATGCTGGCAAATGATTATGAAAAACTTGGGGCAATCACCACTCTCTAAAGTTTCTTTAAAAGAAAATGGCAGATTGCTTGTGCAATTTTTTCTTTTTTAGCTGGCCCAAAAGTAATTTCAATTCCATTCGTGGAGTATATTTGAACTGTGGTATCCTTTTCTCCAAAGCCTTTTTGGTTTGAATCGACATAATTTCCTATAATATAACTTAATCCTTTCTTGTTCAATTTATCAAGTGCATACTTTTTCAAATTTTTTGTTTCTGCGGCAAATCCAATTGTTCTTGTATTTTTCCATTTCTCGAATTGAATTTTTTTCTTACACTCTATTAAAATATCCGGGTTTTCAATCAGCTCTATAGTATATTTGCCGGTTAAACTTTTTTTTATTTTTTGCCTTTCTTGTTTTTTAGGTCTAAAATCCGCAGGGGCAGCAGCCATAATTAGTAGTGTAGATTCTTCAATCTCGGATAAAACCGAGTTTTTCATTTCTATCGTTGTTTCGACTTTGATAGTTTTTCCTTTTTGGAATGTCGCATAACGCTCAGTAGTGTTGCCGCAAATATAAACTATTTCAGGAATTTTTTTGCTAAGTTCGTATGCTATGCAATAACCCATTTTTCCTGACGACGCATTTGAGATATATCTTACAGGATCAATCCACTCTCGTGTAGGCCCGGATGTAATAATCGCTTTTTTAAATGTCATGAATTTTTCTGATGAAGTTGTGTCAGAATTTTTTGGATTTCGGATATATCTGCCATTTTTCCGTAACCTTCATCACCACATATAACTACTCCTTTTTGTGAATCGAGGACTATCACTCCATCATTTTTTAGTAGTTCAATATTTCTTTGAACAACTTTTTTGGAATACATTCCCGGATTCATGGCAGGAGCGATAACCACAGGGCAATTCGCTGCAAGGTAGGTGGAAGTGAGTAAGTCACCTGCAATTCCATGAGCCATTTTGCCGATTGTGTTAGCCGTAGCAGGAATTACAGCAAACACAGAAGCAAAATTTTTTACTTCAATATGAGGCATTCCTGATTCAAACTTGTCTACCATCACAGAGTTTCCTGTAAGTGCTTCAAAGGTTATTTTTCCGATAAATTTAGTTGCGTTATGCGACATGATTACTTTTACAGGAAGATTGTCTTTTTTTAAATTTCTGATTAGTTCGCAAGTTTTATAAGCGGCGATACTTCCTGTTACAGCAATTACGATTTCTTTCATTTTAATAAAACCCACTAACCTTTTTTAATAAATTTTACTCGACTAATTTTATTCCCTTCCATTTTTTCTACTTGCAAGTCACCCATAGCAATTGAAATTGTAGTGCCTTCTTCGGGTAGATCTCCATACTTTTCTAAAATAAATCCGGCAATTGTTCTGACATTCACCATATCCGCTAAATTTTCACCTTCTAAAATTTCTTTTAGCTCTTCCAATTCGGCTTCTCCATCCATTGAGAAAACAGGGGACTCCTCTATTTGAGCGGGATCTACACCATGGTCATCTGTTTCATCCTGAATTTGTCCAAAAATTTCTTCAATGATATCCTCAAGAGTCAATAGCCCCGCAACTCCTCCATATTCATCTACTACTATAGCCAAATGTTGTTTGGCGTGTCTCAGTTTTTGTAAAACTTTTTCGATAGATAAAGTTTCAGGAACAAAGACGGGAGCTTGCATAATACTCGTGATTTTGTCTTTTGTGTTTTTTTTTGGATTCGCCATCCACTCGATAAATGCTTGAACATGAACTACTCCGATAATTTTATCAGTTGTATCTTCGTAAACAGGGTAACGAGAGAAGTTGTGCTCTGCGATAAGCCCTAAAATTTTCTCCATTGATACGTTAGCCGGAATCCCTACAATATTGAGTCGGTGTGTCATCACTTCTTTTGCTTCGTGCTCGGAAAAAGTGAAAGATTTTTGAATCATTTGAAACTCGGCGTTATCTATATTTCCGTGTTTATTCTGTTCTTCTATCAATATTCTCAATTCTTCCGGTGAGTGCAAAAATCTTCCTACGCTAAATTGCATTCCAAAAATTCTAAGAATCCCTGAAGTAATTTTGTTCATTATGAAGATAATCGGAAAAAATAAATAGTAGAAGAAAAATAACGGAATGGATGCTCTTAACGCAATAAATTCTGTCTTTTGTATAGCAATTGTTTTTGGTGCAAGCTCTCCTAAAATAATATGAAAAAAAGTTATTAGAATAAAGGATGCTGTGATAGAAAAAGCATGAATTGTAGCAAGACTTGAATTGAATTCAAAAAAGTTTAGTACCGCTTCCAATCTATGAACAATAAACATTTCTCCGAGCCAACCAAGAAGTAAACTTGCAATCGTAATCCCGACTTGGCAGGTGGAAAGCATATCGTTCAGATTGGCAACAGCTCTTTGGGTTAAGTAAGCTAATGGTTTATTCTCTTTGATTAGCTCCTCTAAACGAGAAGGTCGCATAGAAACTAAGGCAAATTCAGTGGCTACAAAAAATCCATTCGCAAGAATTAAAGATAAAATAATAGGTATTTCAAAAATTCCTTCCATTTCAGATTCGTCTTTTAGTTTTTTGGTTGAATCATATTTCTTAAAGATTCCATGCATCCAACCATTCATGGGAATCAATAATGAAACCATACTCTTTTTGTAAAATATTTAAGAAATCAGGAATGTGCGCTGCTCCATACAACATTCCGATTATTTGAGGGTTTTTTTGATTGAGTCGCTTTTGAACAAAACTCAATGCTACTTTATTTCTTTCTAAGATAAGTATTTTCCTTGCAAGTTTCATTTTTTCACTAAAACACAAATCATTGGCTGATGTGACAAGATTTGATGCTATGATTTTTTTATACTCCTTTATCTTTTTTATAAATACTGGATTTGTTTCATCCATATTCTCTATTTCATTATAATTCTGAAAGGTATTTTTATTGTCGAGCGATAAATAATTCATCATCTTATGTTGAGAAATCTCATGTTTTTTTAAAATATTTTGAAATTCGGCATAATTCACATCTGCATTTACCCAATTGTACTCAGGAATTAATTCATCTACCTGACGAGCCAAAGAAACTTTTTTTGCAAAAGACTCTTGGTATTTGAGAATCTCTTTAAAATTGGTTTGTTTATTTGCAACTTGTGCGATATTTTGTAAAATAGAATGTTTAGTATTGCTGAGTTTTTGAGTGGAAAAGGAAACCCCTTCGTAAAAAAGGACATCCATATCTTTTGAAAATACGTTGATTTTTTCGTAGTAGGATTTTTCTCCAATATGAATCACTCCGATTAGGTAAATTATATCTCCGGTGTCAGGAGAGACTAACTTGAATTTCCCTGTTTGAAGTGATGAGTCTTGTAACCTTAAAAATCCGTCTTCTACTGAATGAAATTCTTGGATTTGAGAAAAAATTGAGTAGTGAATAAATCCAAAAAGAAAAATAAGGAGGAATTTCTTCATTTTAATAAATGTCAATAGATTTAAACGCAGAAATCTCACCTAATCTTCTTCGAGATAATTTTTTTAATGATACAAGCCCTTCAAGAATAAATTCTATTCCAGAAGCTAATAACTTCTCGTCTTTGTCTAAATTTTTTTCGTTCAATAAATCCCACATACTTGGTACAATTTCTAAAATATTTCTATATTCAGACAAAGGCATGCTATCAGAAATTTCTAATTTTTGAGAAGAATATACTTGCCTTGTAATTTCTTCAAACTCTTTAGAATACTTTTTTGGTGGAAAGTATTCTTCAAATACAGTTTTTGTAGCGAGGTCAATTAATTTCATTACCACTTGATACTCTGTAATAGCCTCGTCTCTATAGGGATCAAGCTCAATTTTTCCAGAAGAAGACACAAACAGATTTCCAAGATCGGTAATTCTTACGATTCCATTCTTTTCACCAAAAAATAGGCTCCTTCTTCTTGCAGAACTTACTGCTGTTTCATAATTTGCAATACTCAATCTAGCACTAACACCGGATTTTTTATTGATCAGATGAGAATTTCTTGCTTGGATAGTAACTTCTTCTATAATCTCTTCAATAAAATTCGGAACGTCTATTTTAGGAGATGAAATCGGTAAATCAATCTCCTGCTTGGTGATATCTAAACCTATTTTTCGAGATCTTGGGTAGTGAGTTCTAATTTCAGAACCAATACGATCCTTCAATTGAGATATAATTTTCCCTGTTCTGGAGTAATCTTCAGGATTTGCGGTAAAACAAATAAACGAGTCTAATGAAAATCGAATAGGGATTCCACGAATTTGAATATCTGATTCTTCTAAAATATTAAACAAAGACACTTGAACAAGGTAGTCTAAGTCAGGGATTTCATTAATAGCAAAAATTCCCCTGTTCATCCTTGGTAGCAACCCAAAATAAATTGCTCCTTCCGAAGACAGAGCTTCCCCACCTATAATTTTTGAAGGATCAATATCTCCAATTATGTCAGCTATCTTAGAGCCTGGGGCTAAACGTTCAGCGTATCTTTCAGAACTATGAATCCATCGAATCGGTAAACGATCTTTTTCTTCTGCCAATCTTCTCTTAGACTTTGCTGTAATCGGGTGAAAAGGGCTTTCAAATACTTCACTTTCATCTATAACAGGTATATACTCATCGAGAAGTGAGGTGAGCGACCTCATTATTCTTGTCTTGGCTTGTCCTTTTTCTCCTAATAAAACTATATTATGACCGGATAGAATTGCAGTAATTAGTTGAGGGATCACAGTATCGTCATAGCCGTGAATTTCAGGGAAGATTTTTTCTTTGTTTTTGATTTTCAAAGATAGATTTTCAGCCATTTCTACTTTAATTGGACGCTCTCTATACTCAGATTTCTTCAATTGTGCAAGATTGGATGGTTTAATTTTTTGGATTTTTGTTTTCATTGTGTAAAAAATTATATTATTCTGAAATCTTTACTTAAACTTACTAAAAGGGTTTGATTCTTCCAGCAAAAAATGTTTTTTTTAATTAGATTTTTTGAGAAAATAGAGAAAGAATACATAAAAAACAAAAAACCCGCTCTATTCAAGCGGGTTCTAAGTAAATCTTACGATTTTTATATATCTAAAAAGTTTTTTTTATTTATTTCTTTTTAGCAGCTGGCTTTTTTTTAGCAGCTGGTTTCTTTTTTGCTGCAGCTTTCTTTTTAGCAACCATGAAAATTTTTCCTCCTCTCGGATTTGTTTCATATTCATTATTAAACTTAATGAATTAATTTTGATAATGAATACTCTATTCAAGAGACATAATGAATTAAACCCATAAAAGTTGTAAAGAAAAAATAAAAAAAGTATAAATTTTTTTTCATTTTTTTTCTATGCTCATTATGCTTGAACTTTGATTACTTTTGTAATCTAAACAAATTATCGTTCATTAGTTGGAATAAATTCAGTTGATTTTTTTTATCCTTAATTCAAATTAAATTTTATTTTCATCTGTATAGAAACTATCGAATACAATGCTTCATATAGAATATTTGCAAAACTCTATAAACCTTCTTTCCAATTTGATGAATCGTCTTCAAATACTTCCTTCTTCCAAATAGGTGCATTCTTTTTTACGGAGTCTATGATGAATTGATTTGCGGTATAAGCCTCCTTTCTATGAGGAGAAGAAGTTATAACAACCACTGCAGACTCAAGGGGCATCACTACCCCTAAGCGATGAATGCAAATTGCGCTATTCAAATTCCATTTCTCAGTCGCTTCTTTTAGTATTCCTTCTATAATTTTTTCTGCTAACTCTGTATGCGACTCGTATTCTAAGTATTTTACTGTCTTTTCTTTGCTATAATCTCTTGTTTCACCGCTAAATAGAACAATAGCTCCCGATTTCGGGTTGTGGTGCTCGCTTAATAATTCTCCTAAGTCGATTGGATCGCGTGTAAGATATTTCAAGATGATCAACCTCCGCTACAAGGTGGAAGTAAATACACTAATGAGTTTTCTATTAAAGAAAATTCTTTTTCTACAATAGAATCATCTACTACAAAGGCTGAAATAGATAAAAGCCTTTCTGATTCAGGAGAAATGCTTAAGATTTTTCTTTCCAAGTCTTCGATTGTAGAAGACTTAGGCATATTGACCACAATCTCTCCTCCCAATAATTCTTTTAGACCCGCAAATGTTTTTACTTTTATATCCAAATCACCCTCCAATTGATTGCATTGAAATAGAACTTCCCGAAAAAATTCTTTCTTTTTTCAATAAAATTGCTTTCTCAAGAGCTATCTTCAGCTCTTTTTCTTCTTTTTGTATTGGGAAATAGGTGTTTTCGCTTAAACAACCGTATATATTTCCTTTATAATCCATTCTTAACCTATCACAATCCGAGCAAAATGGATTTGAATGGTTTGAAATTACTCCAATTTTTATACTCCCTGGAATTTCCCAATAAGTGCAAGTATCTGACTTCTTCCTTCCAAGCTCGATTAAATTGTATTTCTGCTGAATGATTTCTATAATATTTTTTTCTGAAAAATAAAAGTCTTGATGAGAGTAAAAAATACTCCCCATTTTCATAAGCTCTAAATAACGAGTAGTTATATTTCTTTCTTTTGCCCATTCCAGTATAGGCAGGATCTGGGTTTCATTTATACCTTTCATTACTGTACAGTTAATTTTAACCTCTATACCCGCATTTAGTGCAGACTCAATACCTTCTAAAACAGTACCTACCCCTTTAAATCTATTTATTTTTTGGAAAATTTCTTCACTTATCGAATCTAAGGAAACATTAATGCTGTCTAATCCTGAATTTTTTAGACTAGTTGCTGATTTTTTTAGCCTACTTCCATTTGTAGTGAGTGCAATTCTTGGAATATTGAGTTTTTTTAAGCCTAAAATTAGCTCGATTAAGTTTTTGTAAAGACTTGGTTCCCCACCCGTTAGCCGGATCGACTCTAAACCTACAATATCATGAATCCTAGAAATATTTTCTAAAATCTCGTTTACAGGGGTTTGCTTACCTGTGTTTACTAACTTACTTCCACTTGGAGAACAATACGCACAAGAAAAATTGCAGTTTTGTAATAAACTGACTCTTAACTTTTTAAACTGTCGGTTCTTTTTATCTATTATCATAGTAAACCCCTTTGCAATTTAGTCAAGCTACCTTGACCTCGGCTTGGTGTGGAGATTTCTCTCATACCTTTCGTCCTCTTACCATAGCTTTCGCCTTAGATAATTCGGATCGGAGTCGATTTTAAAAAATTTGCCTTAGTGTCCCCCTCCAAGAATCATATTCAATGCGTGAAACGCTCCAGGTAAAATTGCATCCAAACTTTCCTTTGCACCATTGGAGCTACCGGGCAGGGTAACTATTAAAGACTCGCCTGTGATCCCTGCAATAGTTCGAGAAAGCATAGCCCAAGGTGTTCTTTCAAAACCATGGCTTCTCATCGCCTCTGCAATACCCGGAACTTCCTTTTCTAATAAAGGTTTCACTGCTTCTATTGTATTGTCTCTCGGTCCAAGTCCTGTTCCACCTGTTACAAAAATAAAGTGGATTTTTTGATTAACCCATTCTTGAATCTGCTTTTGAATTATTTCTATATCATCGGAGACTATTTTTAAGTCCACTACTTCTACTTTGTATTTATCCATATACTTTTGGATAATTTTACCGGACTTATCTTCTCTTTCTTTTTTAGAAGTTGAATCAGAACAAACGAGTATAGCCGATTTTGAATTTTTTGGGACTTTAAATTTCTTATCTGATTTGCCCCCTTTTTTTTCTAATAGTTTAATTTCTGAAATTTCCATTTCTAAATCAATCGGCTTTAATAAATCATAAATTGTAAGGGCTGTAACCGAAACTGAAGTCAATAACTCCATCTCAATTCCTGTCTTATGTATAGATTTACCTTGAACAAGAATTTGGATAGCTCCCTTGCCATCAGAATAATTTTCTAAAATTTGAAATTCAATCTGTAAAGAGTCTATAAATATAGGGTGGCAGTGGGGTATCAGAAGATGGGTTTGTTTGGATGCAAGTAGTCCCGCAGCTTTAGCCACATTGAATAAATCACCCTTAGGTAAATCGGAGGACTTAACGCGAGTAATAGTTTCTTTAGAGCAAACTACAAGCCCTGAAGCTTTTGCTTCTCTTAAACTAGAATGTTTATCACTTATATCAATCATAGTCGATTTTCTCTCATATAATAAACATTTTTATAGAAGCAATTATTAAAACACAAAATAAAGCACCAAGGATCACTTTATTTTCCATTTTTTTTGCACCGAGTGTCGAGCCGGCTAATCCACCTAAAATAACGCTTAGGGACCAAATCCAAACCGATTCGTTGATTTGTATGCTTTTTGAAAATTGGCCTACAAGTCCTGAAATAGAATTTACCAATATAAATAAGGCAGAAATTCCAGAAGTGTTTTTAATTGTAGCCCACCTGAAAAATATTAATAAAGGAGTTAGAAAAATCCCTCCACCCACTGAGGTAAGCCCAGATAGAAAACCGATTGTAGATCCACTAACCACTCCAACCGGTATAGGGAGTTTTCTTAAGGTATAGTCGCTTTTCAAAAAACCTCTGATTACCATTACAAACGCAGAAAGTAAAAGTACAGCTCCCAGAAAAATTTTCATTTCTTTATTCGGTAATATAACTCTTCCTCCAAGAAATGAAAATGGAACTGAAAAAATTGCAAAAGTTAAAAATACAGATAAAGAAAAACGCTTATTGTAAATATACTGAACAGAAGAAATCGAAGCAACAAGTATATTCATAATCAGGGCAGAGGATCTCATTTCCGGGGGACTAATTTCTGCAATTGCCATTATAGCTAAATACCCTGAAGCTCCTGCATGACCTACTGAACTATATAGCAGCGCTATTACAAAAAATAAAATCGGTAAAATAATACTACTAAACTCCATACAAACTAAGTAGATGAGTTTTTAAATAATTCATGTGTGTCGCCTAACGCACTATTTGTAAAGGTTACGTTGTAAGAATTGTCTGAATTATTTGTTTTAGTTTGGGGAGGGGAGCCTGCACATTCAAACTGACTGTCATAATTTTCCTGATTTTTTGGTTTTAAGTAACTATCTACTCTGATTGGTTGAATTTTCAAATTTTGGATTTCCAATTCTAAAAATAACTCTAAAATCATGGAAATATATCTATAAAATTCTATCTGAGATGTTTCTATTAATTTAAGAGAAAAAATAAATCCCCATCTACCAAGGTGGTCCTGCAAAAATTTTTTTTCTGAGTCTATTACGATTTCGAGATTATCATCATCGTGGGATTCTTTTGCGTATCCTTCCTTCAATGCAAGAAAGCTCATAAACATTAGCTCCATCTTCATTGAATCTGGAGTTCCTTGCTTAGAAGAGGGCTGTAATTTATACGCTTCGTAAAATGCGCTCACATCTCCAAGTATTGTTCCCCTATCTACCGGATAGTAAGAGCCTTCACTCTCCGGGCAATTCATTCCTGATGAAAAAATTCGAAAATACTCTGATTCCAAACTTGGAATCATTTCTTCCGTATAAAAATTTTTTACGTTTTCTAATAAGGGCTTTAGTCTTACATCTGTTAAATCAGATTCTAACAAAGCTTCTGAGATTTCTTGGATTATAGAAACATTTTCTAAATTAGGAAAATCTAAGGAAATAGATAAGAGCCTGTAAAAATCCGATCTATACAGAGATTGGTGTACAGGTGATTCCATTACATTCATTTTCCAGCCTCAATCAAGATTGGTTGCCAGCTCATTAGTATATTTTTTCTTGAGCCTACGTTTCCCTTTCCTCCCTCCCAAATTGCAAAACTAATTCCCGTAACTTTTCCTGATTCTAATTTTAGCTTTTCACTTTTCATCTTCATGGCAAATCCTACTTTCCATGTATTTTTCTCCCAAACCCCCCAAGATTTTAGATCTGTAGTAGGTTGTAATGCAAGAGAGCCAAATCCTTCTGCAATAGCGAGCTGGGAAGGAGTAGTTCTATCGTCGCGAGACGCTTGGTTCTTTGAAAGTAGAGCAGTATTTTGACCGAACTTATCGGTATTTTCTACCCAAGTATTCGGATAAATATCTTTAATTCTTTGAAATCCTTTTTCTACATCTGTTTGCCAAACTGCTTTCCATTGACCGATTGCAACCGGTGAGTTCTTTGATCCCATGAACGGAGAAGTTTTAGTCATCTCTTTTATTGGAAATTGAATAGCACAAGCATCAGTCATTTTTTCTGTTTCAAGACTCGAATCTCTTGTGGAATCACCCCATTCCAACAAAACAAAAATCGTATCATTATTATGAACTGAACGAAATGTTAGGTTGGCAACGGTTGATTCTTTGAGTGTAGGCTGGGTCATCTGCTGTGCAGATAGATTGATTTTTATCGGAGTTACGTCTTTCCAAAAACCGGCAGAAGGTTCAGGCTTTTCAGAATACTTCGTATCTACTTTTATAAATTTCACTGTATATTGTGCTTGCGCAAACAATGAAACTGAAATGAGATTGCATACTATCAGTAAAAATAATTTTTTCATCGAATTCTCCTTTTATAGTACATTATGCCTATATACATTTTCTTTTTTATCAAAATACGGGCGCTCAAAGAATGGCTCTGTAAACGGAACTCTAACTACCTCTTTTCCACTTTCGTTATAGCCAATTGCTTCCTCATTTTCGACTTTATACTTAGTGATTATGTACGGGGTATTTCCAAAAAGTAAAAATGCACCGAGTAACTTTGGATCGGATTTTATGTTTCTGTAAATCTCAACTGCCTTATCACAATTTGGACCAAACATTTGTTTTAAAAAATCTTTTGGAACATGGACAGGTGGAATATAATATACGTTAGGCTCTGTCCCATACTGTGGGTAGAGTGGGAGTGCAGCTTTTTTAATATGTACAATGTAATCAAGGGGGTTATCTTCTTTTGCTTCTTCTGGTTTAGATAACCAACCTTGCATACGAATTTTACCTATACAAGTTTGAACACACCTTGGCTGCTCTCCCCTTTCTAAAAGAGGAAAACAAGCGATACATTTTTCTGAAGTACGAGTAATCATATTATAAAAAGTTTTTTTATAAGGACAGGCCTTTACGCACTCTCTGTAACCGTTACACCTGCTTTGATCGACTAATACTACACCGTCTTCGTCCCTTTTATAAATTGCTTTTCTTGGGCAAGCCGCAAGACACGCAGGGTATGTACAATGATTACAAATTCTTGCAAGATAAAACATCCAGGTTTTATGAATTCCTTGGAAAAAAGCACCTTTTTCTATGCTTTGAGTTATTTCGTCTTCTCCGATATTTGGATGGGCATAATCTTTTTGCTCTGGTAAATAACCTTGTACTCTTTCGCCTTGAGGAGCATTTTCAAAAATTGTTTTTCCTGAGTACTCTTCTCCCTTCCAAGTCTGCTCGCCGAGATTTTTTAACCCATTCACATCCCAAGCAATCGGATAAAATCCGTAAGGCTTAGTCTCTACGTTATTCCAAAACATATTTTCTTGTCCTTGCCCAGAAGTCCAAGTAGTCTTACAAGCAATAGAGCAAGTCTGACATTCAATACATTTGTTTGTATCAAAAATATACGCTACTTGTTTTTTAGGTCTTTTCCCTTCGTAAGGGTATTCCATTTCTCTGGATATTTGCCAATTTTTTACTTTTCCCATTGTATATTCTCCTTCATCCTGTTTCGCCTAACGGATGTATCCACCTTTGATATATTTTAACAATTCAGCACTTTCATAGCTTGGTCTTAGTTTTTGTGCTGCAAGTCTCCATAATCCTTTTCCATCCATGCCTCCATTTTCTGCTTTGGTAATTTTGACAAAAGACTCCCTTGGTGCGCCGGTAGGACAATGAACATCAGGCTCGAAACCTTTTCCGATTTTTTGACCTGCAATATCTTTTCTAACAAGACTGTCTGTCATCCAAGTAGGTTTTAGCCAACCTCTTGTAGCACTCTGGTGAGAACCGCCACGGAACATGGACTGGTAACCCGTGTCTGGACTTTTTGCAAGACCATCTGCCCTTGTTTTTGCACCTTTTATACTACCAAAAGTAGAGCCATACATATTGTGCCACATACGGGTAACTCCTTTAGGAGTTCCGTTGTAGTACCTTGCTCTACACAATAGCCTTGCAACCTCGTACTCTTCTTTTCTGTTTTGCCAACCCATAAACGGCCTGTCGTGTGGGTCTGCATCTATATATATGTAGTCTCCATCTTCAATTCCAAGTGACTTGGCATCTGATGGATTTATATCCATATACGCTTCAGTAACAAAAGGCATTCTTTTGTCTCTTCTGTGCATATCTCCAAAAGGCCCAAACCATACTGCAATTATATCTGTGTCAATTGGAGTAGTGTGGGCTCCGTGTCTGTATTTTGGTGTATGGAATATAAACTTAAAGCCCTGGCTTGTAAGAGGGTGTCTCGTGCCTTCTACACTTCCCCAAGGTTTAACTACGTGGCGAGCTTGTCTGGAATCTGCATCTAACTTACTTGAGCTAACCCCATAGCTTTCGGGAGTTCTGGGTCTGATTGCAGGATTAGGCTTAGATACAATCACATTCGGCTCATAAAAAGTAGAGTCAATTGGTTCTCTGTAAACTGGGATATTTTCCCCACTATCTATAAATTCCTTCTCTCCTCTATAAAATTCCAGCCTACCTGTTTTAGTATAAAAAGGTTTGTTTTCTTTCATCTGCTCATAAGAGCTGAATTTAGGATAAGTTCTAGACATTAAAAGTGCAGGAATTCCTTTTTTAGCCTTAGCTTCTAAATCGTCAAAGTTGTATCCTTTTGTAGCGTTACTTGTATCTAAAATTCTTTGTAAGTAAACTCCTACCTTATTTTTATGTACATACTTCCAATAATCCTCAAACCTATCGTCATTAGTCATTTTTGCAAAAGCTTTTCCAAGACCTGCCGCAACCTCTATGTCCGACCTAGTGTTGTAAATTCTTTCCATTGGAGTTCTAGGGAACACATACAAAAATGGATTCGTTACAGATATTGTCATGTCTGGGTGCTTAAATTCTGCCCAGCTATCAACAGGAAAAACAATATCTGCATATTCACAAGATGCAGTCCACCACCATTCGTTTACCGCTAAAAATTCGGTCTTAGGAAGGGTATTCATCACAACATCGTAGTGTCCTTTTACGTTTCCAATTAAAGAGTTACTGTTCGCTACGTGGATCGCTTTTGTAGGCACAGGAATATGAGTTTTTCCGGTAAGAATTTCATTTCCCATTCTAAGAATTTTATCGCCGTGATTCCAATAGTGAACTGATTCTGCCTTCCAATAACGCTTGATCTTAGATGGTGCTGCTCCGTTGAAATTAATATTGAATGGGTCTTCCATAGTATAATTTCCAAGACCACTCATAAACCCCCATCTATAGTTTCCAGCATAGCTGCCTACGTTACCCCCCATCTGCCCTACGTTTTCAGTCAAGGCAGCTAAAAGAAAAACTGCCCTGTCTTTTAAATCGCTATTAAAAAATTGGTTTGGACCCATACCCATTGCAAATAAAGTTTTGCCTTTGTTGTTTATAATTTCATTTGCAATTGCTTTAATTCCTTCAACAGGAGCCCAAGTGATTTTAGATGTACTTTCCGGGTCGCAATTATCTAAAATATAGTTTTTTAACAATTCAAACACAGGCTTTACTTCGATTTCTTTTCCATCTGCAAGTTTTACCTTGAAACTTCCGTCCAAAGCTGCATCTACTCCAAGTTTTTCAAATTCTTTTCCGTAGTTGTCTCTGGTAGCAACTACTGCTTTTTTGGTTTTTGTATCCCATACTAAAAAGTCTCCCCATTCTTCTCGTAATTCTTCAGATACAATAGGGGATTTTTGCTTTATGGGTGGAGGAAGAGTCTCGTCTTTTTTCAATACTTGTATATAGTTTTGAATAGAAGCATTTTTGTGATTTTTATCTAAATCACTTGCTTTCAACATTTCTAGATTATCCATTCTTACTAAAAACGGAAAGTCCGTATATTTTTTAACATATTCAGGGTTGAATTTTTTTTCTTTAATTATATGGTAGCAAAATCCAAGCGCAAGTGCAGGAGTTGTTCCAGGTCTTACAACTAACGCATAGTCTGCTTTTGAGCATGTTGCGCTATATTCAGCAGCAATCACAGCAACTTTTGCTCCCTTCATCCTTGCTTCTGTAAGCCAATGAGAGTCAGGCATCTTAGTGGTAATCCAGTTCATACCCCAACTGATTATAAAGTTAGAATATTCAGTGTTTACTAAATCGAAGTCATTTGTTTGATGCCCTGTTACCATAGGATGCCCTGGTGGTAAATCTGTGTGCCATGTATAATTATCCCAGCCTGTTGCACCTACTGCTTTATCAGGACCTACATTTCTAATTTTAGAGTCGAGTAATGCAAACATATTTGCAAGTCTGTACTGTGCATGGATTCGAGTGATACCGAGCGCAGGCATACCACCTCTTAGCTTAATTGTTCTAATTCCTGCACCTTTCATTTCTTCTACCATAGCAGGATCATAACCTTGCGAAAGTAGTGCTTTTTTGCCTTCCTCACCCGTGTAAGTCTTTGCGATATTTTCAAGAGCTTTTGCTTCTAAGTCCAAAGCCTCTTCCCAACTTACTTTGACCCAAGAGTCTCTTCCTCTATTTAGGTACTTTGCGGGAACTGCCTTAGTATTCAGATCTCTTTCAAAGTTTGATTTGACCCAGTCCATAAAACCTTTTCTGACCATTGGCTCCTTGCATCTTCTATCTCCATAAACCCTTCGAGCAAGTGCTAATCCCTTTTGACAACACCTTGGATCCCATCTATGAGAGGCCTTATTTCCATAAATGTCAGTTGCCTTTCCAAAACCAAAACTTGGACCTATCCTTACTGTTACTCCATTTTTTACATAAGCGGTCAAAAGACAATTGTGTGTATCGTTTGGGGCGCAAAGGAAATGAAACGTAGAATCATAATCAAATAAATTTCTGTAGTGTTTTTCCCAACCTCTATTCGGGTAGCCTGTCAATGGATTGGCATGGTCTAATGGTTTTAGATAATCGAACATATCTCCCTTATCTTTACACTTTGAAAGGAAAGCAGATGCTCCAAGTAGTGCAGCTCCTTTCAAAAAGCTTGTTCTGGGTAGTTTTGTTTCTTTATTTTTTGATTTAGATTTTGTATTCATCGTGTTCCCCATAATTTATTTTAATATAGTATTATTACTAAATTTTAGTTAAATTTATTTTGAAATTTATTTGCAACGATATTTAGGCAAATTGACCCCTTAGATGAGTATGATAAAAATCACATTTATAATTTGATTGGGCTATAAAGTTGGATCTCCAATTCGGAGGGCTATGATTGAAATAGAGAAGTTGGAAATCTTTTTTTAATTGATTCCCCTTTTTCGGATGAGTTTTTAATATTACACTTTTAGTGTAAATTTGCACTTTTCATGCAAAAATGTGGGAACTCCACCTTTTTTGGGGAATTTCAAGAGATTACGTATTTAATACAGATTAGGGACTTTTTCTGTAAAAACCTAGAAAAATCTTCAGAAAACATAAAAAAACGCAAAAAATTTATTTCTATCACGATATTATTTTACCTTATATCAAAAGGCAGGGTCAGGATAGAGAAAAGAAAACTTTTATATTAGGAGAAAAAAATGAATCCGGAAAAATTTGAGCGAACTCAATCAAGTTTACTCATTCCAGAAAAATATATGGATGAGTTTAATTCGAGGACTGAAACTATTTCGAGAGAGGATTACTTGCATGAGTTATTGGAGAGATACAGGAATGTGTTACTTTGGCGGACTTTTGAAAAGTTAGATTGTGTGAAGACGGTGTATCAGGAAGAAGGGCAAAATCTTCAGAAGAAGAACTTTCGTCCTGAGAATGCAGATTGGATTGAATTGGGAGAATTTGCTCAATGGCTCGGTATTTCCAGAACGGCTCTTTTTACTCTTCTTTTGTTGCTTGACATTGCCGGATGGGACATAATCATCCCTACCAAGTTCTATGACTTTGGAGTTCCACCCAAGGTCAGTTCGATTGCGGTAGGAGTTTACCTCTCCAAGAGAAAAACCATACGATACAATAGGTTGATACGACATAAGGAGGGTGTAGGAAATTTTGTGTAAAATCCTTTTCCGTTTAAATTTCCATTCTCCCTTCAAAATTTATTGCAAACTGATTAATCGCAACATCCAATTGTAATAATAGGCATGGTCCATTTTTTTGATGCATTCTGCGGAGCCAGATACAACAGTTTTTGCCGCATCATCATTGGGAAATGAAGCCAGTTTTGATCACTTTCAAGCATCATATTCAAAGACTCGATTGCATGGTTGTGTAAATTACTTTCTGATTTCTGCCGGATTTGCAAGAAAAGGTTATCTCATTCCATCTGTTTTCCAGGATTTTGAAATCATCAGGATATTTTGAATCCATTTTTTAGAAAATTCCTGAAGTTTTAATTTTGCTTCCTCAACGTTCACTGCACGATAGATTTTTTCGAAGTCGGATGAAAGCTCTTTTCGATTTTTAAAGGAAACATACTTCAGAATTTTCTGACCATATGAACGATACAAAGCTGAGACTGGCATTTGGATAAATAGTTTTAATCGCTTCCGGAAAACCGGTAAGTCCATCAACACAGGCAATCAATATATCCTGCAACCCACGGTTTTTTTGGTTTAGTCAGGATTGGGCCAGAACTTGGATCCTTCATTTTCTTCAATCCAGAACCAAAACCTCTTTTAAAATCGTTCATATTGACGCCGATATGAGCCATATGAACAGCCTTGTTTTTGACCTGACCATAGTCTCTGCAATTTTGACCTCAATGTGCATCAAGATAAATAATCGGATAGATTGAATCAATAGGTCTGGTCTGCCGTTTTTTTACTTCTTGATTACACATATCTGTTATCAGGGAGATCAGATCAGGAGAAACTTCAACCTGATAGATTTCCTGAAGATGAGCCTGGATAATGCGTGTCGTCATTCCTCGCGCATACATAGAAATATTTTATCATCAAATCCATTCCAATGGGTCTGGTTTTCTTGATTATCTTCATTCAAATTGGAATTCCGGTCTCTGGGAACGTCGATTTCCAGGTTTCCAAAATCGCCTTTGATAGTCTTTTTCGAAAAAACCATTTGGGAATTGCCGGCACCATTTTTGCAATGAGAATGTTTTTCATAACCCAATTCAGGGTCAGTTCCTGCTGTATAGCAAATGGACTATAGCTTTGATTAATTGCTTTTCAGAAGACCATTTTCACCGATCAATTCTTCAGGATTTTTGTATTCCTTGATCAACTCTTCAAGGAGCTCGTCTTTTTCTGGATTTTGTTTTTGCCATATTCTTTACCCTCTTTTATTTTCGGAGTAAAAGATATTTACACAAAATTAATTACACCTTCGACATAAGAAGAGAGAAAATTAGAAAAACTAACCAAACACTAAACTAAAACAACGAAGAAAAACCTTTCCTAAGAGAAAAGGCTGGATACCTATATTCTAAATAAAAAAATAACCTCGCATTTTATTGCGAGGTTATTACTCAGAGTAGTTCCTAATTAGGTTTTATAAAAAACTTTTCTATAAGCCTAATAATTGTCAACTATCCTAACTACATCATTCCACCCATACCGCCCATTCCTCCCATGCCACCCATTCCTCCTGGCATTCCACCACCACCCTTGTCAGCTTCGGGTTTTTCGGTGATAGTTACCTCAGTTGTGAGAATCATGGAGCCGATAGATGCCGCGTTTTGCAATGCAGTTCTTACAACTTTTGCAGGATCCACTACACCGGCTTTGATAAGGTCTTCCCAAACCATGGTAAGTGCATTGTACCCAATGTTAGCGTCTTTTCTTCTTGCCTCGTCAACAATTACAGAGCCTTCAAGACCTGCATTGTTAGTGATCATTCGAATAGGCTCTTCGAGTGCTCTAAGGATAATTTTAGAACCGGTTGCTTCATCGCCTTCAAGTTTTAGTCCTTTAACTGCTTCTTGAGCACGAAGTAAAGTTAATCCTCCACCGGCTACAATTCCTTCTTCAACAGCAGAGCGAGTTGCAGATAACGCATCTTCTACTCTTGCTTTTTTTTCTTTCATCTCTACTTCAGTAGCTGCACCTACATGGATTACTGCAACACCACCTGCAAGTTTCGCTAATCTTTCTTGAAGCTTTTCTCTATCGTATTCAGAGGTAGTATCTTCGATTTGTTTTTTGATTTGTCCGATTCTACCTTGAATATCTTTGGAAGAGCCTGCTCCTTCGATGATTGTAGAATTCTCTTTATCAATAACTACTTTCTTAGCTTTACCGAGGGTTTTTATATCTGCATTTTCAAGTTTCATTCCGAGGTCTTCAGAAATAACTTGTCCGCCTGTAAGAATTGCAATATCTTCAAGCATTGCTTTTCTTCTATCGCCAAACCCCGGTGCTTTTACTGCAACACAAGAAATAGTTTTTCTGAGAGTATTTACAACGATCGTTGCAAGTGCCTCACCTTCTACTTCTTCTGCAATTATGAGAAGAGGTCTTCCACTTTGAGCAACTTTTTCGAGTACAGGAAGAAGATCTTTCATAGATGCAATTTTCTTGTCATAGATTAGGATGAATGGGTCATTCAGAGTAGCAGTCATACTTTCTGCATCAGTTACCATATAAGGAGAAACATACCCTCTATCGAATTGCATTCCCTCTACAACGTCTAAGGTAGTTTCGATCGACTTAGCTTCTTCAACGGTAATTACTCCATCTTTTCCGACTTTATCCATTGCATCTGCGATTAAGTTTCCGATCTCTTTATCGTTGTTTGCAGAAATAGATGCTACGTTTGCTATATCTTGCTTTTTATCAATTTTGACCGCTTTTTTCTTGATGTAGTCAACAGCTGATGCAACCGCTTTGTCGATTCCATGCTTGAGCTCCATAGGGTTAGCCCCTGCGGTTACGTTTTTCAAGCCTTCTGTTACGATTGCTTGTGCAAGAATTGTAGCTGTAGTAGTTCCGTCTCCTGCAACATCGTTTGTTTTCGTGGAAACTTCTTTAACCATCTGAGCACCCATATTTTCAATTGGGTCTTCCAACTCTACTTCTTTAGCAACAGTCACTCCGTCTTTAGTGATTGTAGGTGATCCGAATTTTTTATCAATTACCACATTACGTCCTTTTGGACCGAGTGTAACTTTTACTGCATTTGCCAGTTTATTGACCCCAGCCAATAATTTTCTGCGTGCTTCTTCATCGTATTCTAATACTTTAGCCATTATTTCCTCCTATTTGATGACTGCGAGAATGTCGCTTTCACGGATAATGAGATATTCTTTTCCGCTTTGTTTAACTTCTGTTCCGGAATATTTACCATAGAGAACTGTATCTCCAACTTTTACTTCAAGAGGTATTAGTTTTCCGTCCTCGTATTTTCCGCTTCCAATCTCTACAACTTTTCCTTCTTGAGGTTTTTCTTTTGCAGTGTCGGGAACGAAAATACTTCCGATTTTTTCTTCAGATTCAGACTTAGGCTCTACTAATACTCTATCACCTAATGGTTTAATCGCCATAATGAACTCCTTATATTCAATAATTTAGCACTTAAATAAACAGAGTGCTAATCCATAGACACCATTTTTTTTTGAATGGTTCACAAGTCAAGCACTAAAATTATTGGAGTGCTAATTTGATTGTATCAGTTTTAGGGGTATTTCTGCGAAAAAACTCCATTTTTATGTATATTTTTTAGATTTTTTTTTATTCTTCTTAGTTTTAAAATAATGACAAACAGTAAATGGATTATTTTTTCTCTTTATTGACTACAGGAAGGATAAAATTAAAATCAAATAGTATGAGTGAACAATTTGTCCCACCAATTTTTGATGTGCCTACACTTTGGACGGCAGATATGCTGTATCCATTCTTGTTGAAAAGCGTTTTCAATATCACAGATATTCAGGTCTCCGATAAAGACAAAGAAATGCTTCGTTCTCTTAGAAATAATAAATTGATTTATTTTAGCAATCACCCAACCCATGCGGAGCCTGCTATAGCCTTTCGGGTTGCAAATATTATGGGGTCTAGATTCAATTACATGGCTACAAGACACGTTTTTAATTGGGGTTCTGGTGCAATTGGACATTTTATTAAGCGACTTGGTGCTTTTTCTGTACTTGCTGGAGCAAACGATAGAGATTCAATCAAAATGGCTAGATCGATTCTGTCTTCTCAAAAAGGGAAGTTAGTTATTTATCCTGAAGGAATGACGGATGGTGAAAATGATAACCTTTTACCTTTTATGCCGGGTGCGATTCAAATTGGTTTTTGGGGTTATGAAGATGCAAAAAAATTAGATTCGAATACTGATATAATCATCCTTCCCTCTTTTGTAAAATACACAATCAATGGAAGCTCTGAGTGGATTCAAAATGAGCTGTCAAATTCAATTGCCAGAATTGAGAATGCTTTAAGTTTTGATCCCGGAAATAGAAATCTACTTAGGCGTTATCTTGCGATAGGAAAGGTACTTCTAGAAAAAGCTGAAAAAGATTATTCAATCAAAGAAACTTCTTCAAATGATTATGAGTATAGAATTGGTAGAGTGCGTCATGCGATATTGGATAGTGTCGCAAATCGGTATAATATTAAAAATTACGATAAATCAAAAGACGCTATCTCAAAAATTCGTCACCTGTTTACGGTGATTGAATCTATAGAGGCAGGATTTCCAAGTAAAGATTTAGAAGGACTTTCTAAAAGAGAATTAGCCGAGGCAAAAAAAGAAGTCCAAAAAGCTTATGACTTCATTGTAGTCAAACGAGAATATTTATTGTCGTACCCTTCACCGGAAAGATTTTTTGAATGGCTTGTTCGATTTGAAAGTATTGTATTCGGTAAATCTGAAAACAGATCTCGTACTGCAAGAGTCTTATTTGCGAAACCTTTTGGGCTTTCTGAGTATTACAATAAATATAAAGAGAATAAAAAAGCTACAGTAGAAGAGCTTACACTTAGGCTAAGAAACGATTTAGAAAAGTTAATGCGAGAAGGAATTCGGTTTACCTCACCAATTGTACAACCAAATGATGTAGGCAATGATTAAGCAAATTATGAGTTATTTAAAATTTATTTTATTTATTCTTTTTTTAGTGCATTGTAATTCGACTACGCTTCTTACTAAACAAGATTACGCTGTTTCAAAAAATTTAATTTCATCAGGAGAAGTCCTTGCAACTTTAAAATATTTTCCTGAACACAAAGAAAAAGATTTTATTACAACCATGGAAAAAACCTATCTTCAGTTATTGAATGGGATTCCCTCTATTGACGAGCTTATTAAGTATTCCAAAAAAATCGAGACAAGACTAAGGTTTAGTGCAACAAGAGAATTGAAGAGTTTTTTTTATTTAGAAACCCCGGAAGGTTACTATGCTTCTGAGCACGAAGTGATATGGATGCATATACTACTTAGCTGGGGTTACTCACTTAAAAAAGATTTCGAGAAAGCAGCAATAGAAGCAAGAAAAACCGCAAGTCTTTTGAATGGACAATGGAGTGAAGAAGGTAGGTTTGACGACCCCATGCTTAGAATTGTATTAGGTGCTATGTGGGCAATGTGTGGGCATTGGGAGGAGGCAAAGGTTGACTTTAGAGTTGCTTCTAATTTATCTCCAAATCTTCGCTGGGCGAGAGAGCTTTCTGAATTAGATTCTCCACCAACAAAATTAGTTTTAGTGCTTGCAGGAACTGGACCTGAAATTCTCTGGAATCCTAAATTAGACATTAATCCTTTAAGAAGTGCAAGGGGAATTGAGTTTAAGCAAAACGGTAAAAAAAGTGTGCTAAAAATAAAAGACTTTGAAGGCAATGTTTTTAAATCAGGGATTTCCACAGACTCTTCCAATTGGTATAAAAGGCACTTCTTAAGGGAGAATGCAATTCAAGACGCAATCAATGATTCTAAATACGGTCAAAAAATGTTTATAACTGCCTCGATCAGCTCAGCAAAAATCGCAGCCGGAATTACTGTGGGAATAATTACTGGAACTTTGTCCGTTGCGCTTGGTGGCGCACTAATCTATGCAGGTTTACAAATTGGTTCAGACGTTGGAGGAACTATAGCAGGTCTTGGCTTAGCTACAGGAATTGGAGGAGTAAACTGGAGTTACAATTATGCGAAAGACACTACAAATGATGCGCTAAACGAAGCTAAAGAAAATTTGGATAGTTCTAATACTTACAGGTTTGTAAGATTTCTTCCTGAATATGTCTGGATTGGTTGGAGTAAAAAAGAAATCAGCTACCCGATATATGGTATTTCAAAAAAAGAAACTGTATTTTCGATTTTCTCCCCTCTGCAAACTCAAAATGAATCTAACCCGGTTTCGATTACTTTTTTTCCCGACGTGAAGTAGGGGTAATAAATTAATCAAACAAGGCTTTTTATTTTTTTTAATGTCCAATCCGGAATTTCAAACGGAAAAAAATGTGTTGCTTCGTCTATTACTGTAATCGAAGAATTTGGGTTTCCTCTAATTATTTTCTTTGCAGTATTTGGGGGACAGACTTCGTATTTTTTTGGATAGATCAAATGCGTTTCTGTTTTAATTTTTGAAAATTTAAACAATGTAGAAAAATTAGACATGTTGAAAATTTTAGTTTCAATTTCAGGATCACAACAAAGCTCGATATCTGATCCATTCACTCTAAAGCAAGATTTTAGATAATCTTCAAACACTCGGTTATCCCATTTTGAAAAGGCTGGAAATTTCTTGAAAGCCTTTCTTACAAATTCTATACTTTTAAATTTTCGCCTTCTATTTTTAGAAGTTTTTGCAAGCGGCCCTCCAAAAACTTTAACATACAATATTCTATAAAAATCGAGTATTACCGGATCAAGAGCAATTACTTTTGAAAATGAGCTTGGCTTTTTGGACGCAGCGAGTAAAAGAGAGGCACCTCCGAGAGAATGGCCGATTCCAATAACGTTTTCCAAAGACTCATGATTTATCAGTTCTAAAATTTCATCTCTAAAATAGTACCAACTTTCAAAGTTTAAAGAAGGCTCGGATTTTCCGTGTCCCGTAAAATCAAGGGCTATGACCCGAAAGTCTTTCGCTAATTCTTCCAAAATATACAAATAGCATTCAGAGCTGTAACCGTTTGCATGAGTGAGTAGAATTGTTTTTTCAAAATTCCCTTCAAAATCTATGTAGGACAGTGAATGAGAATCAAAAATAAATGATTTGTGCTTCATTTTAGAACTGATTTGCAAAATAAATTAGTTCATTTTTTTTAAAACTCAATTTTTAGCTTACTCAAGAACAAATTTTATAAAAAACCTCTTGCACTTTAATAACGATAGAAAGTAAAATACATTTTTGTATTAAATTCGAGGGAATCAAAATGGATAAAAATCACGAAAAACTCTGGAATCTTTTGGATAGGGAGCAAAATACAGACGCAAGCTCTCTTGAGAAGTCTTTTGCACATCATTTGGAATATACGGTTGGAAGGCACAAGAACAATACCGAAAAGCAGGATATTTACAAGGCGCTTAGTTATACAGTTCGAGATATTATGATTGATCGGCTGAATGAAACTCAACTGAAATACAGGGAAGAGAATCCCAAAAGAGTGTACTATTTATCTCTTGAGTTTTTGATCGGCAGGACTCTTTGTAATTCTCTGATTAATCTCGGATTGTATGACGTTATGCAGAAAGTGATGCATGATTTTGGATATGACCTTACAGAAATCTTGGAGTTTGAACCGGATGCAGGACTTGGGAACGGAGGTCTTGGAAGGTTGGCTGCGTGTTTTTTAGATTCTATGGCTACTTTAAATTTACCCGGTTACGGATATGGGATTCGTTACGAGTACGGAATCTTTAACCAGCACATTCAAAATGGTTATCAAATTGAAAAACCTGATCATTGGCTTGGAAATTTGAATCCTTGGGAAATGGTAAGGCCTGAGGTTCAATTTCCTGTACATTACTATGGTCATGTTGAAACAAGAGTGGATGCGACAGGCGAAATGGTTTCTGTTTGGATTCCCGGTGAAACTGTTCTTGCAGTTGCACACGATTATCCTGTTCCGGGGTACAATACGAATACTGTTAATGATTTGCGGCTTTGGTCTGCACGCTCATCTGAAGAGTTCAACTTAGATTATTTTAATCACGGAGATTATTTGAAAGCAGTTGAGGATAAACAAAAAACCGAAAACATTTCTAAAGTGCTTTACCCTAACGACACTACCCAGCAAGGAAAAATGTTGCGATTGAAGCAGCAATATTTTATGGTAGCATCAAGTCTCCTCGATATAATCAAGAGATATAAAAGAAAGAATACCAATTTTGATAATTTTTCAAAAGAAGTGGCTATTCAGTTGAACGACACCCATCCGAGTATAGCGATTCCAGAGCTTATGAGAATTCTTGTAGATATTGAAAAAATTTACTGGGACACTGCATGGGAAATTGTACAAAATGTTTTTGCTTATACAAATCATACAGTTTTACCGGAGGCTTTAGAAGTATGGAGTGCGAATCTTCTTGGTGAATTGTTGCCGAGACATTTAGAGATTATTTATGTGATCAACCATAGATTTTTAGAAGATATTAGAAAATTAGGAAAGTTTTCCGAAACAGAAATTTCTCAGCTTTCTATAATACAGGAAGGCCCGGAACAAAAAATCAGAATGTCTAATCTTGCAATCATCGGAAGTCATAAAGTAAATGGAGTAGCCGAGCTTCATTCGGAATTATTGAAGACTTTGGTATTCCCGGCTTTTTACAAATTGTCTCCCGATAAATTCAACAACAAGACAAACGGAATTACTCAAAGGCGTTGGTTGATACAGTCCAATCCTTTGCTTTCTGAGTTGATTCATTCTAAAATAGGTGGTAATTTTGCGACCGACTTATACGCTTTAAAAGAATTAGAAAAATATTCTGAAGATAATAATTTTAAAAAAGCATGGCGTGAAGTAAAATTAGAAAACAAGAAACGCTTAGCTCAGATTATTTTGGCAGATACAGGAATAGAGGTGGATATTCACTCTATGTTTGACGTACAAGTAAAAAGATTCCACGAGTATAAACGCCAACTATTAAACGTGCTTGGAGTTATAGGTGAATTTATTAAGATCAAAGAAAATCCAAGAGCAGAGGTTGTGCCTCGAACAATTATTTTTGGAGGAAAGGCAGCTCCGGGGTATTATATGGCAAAGCTAATCATCAAGTTTATTACTTCTATTGCAGAAGTGATTAATAATGACCCTGATGTAAATGGTAGAATCAAAGTGGTGTTTTTGCCAAACTATAGAGTGTCGCTTGCCGAAAAAATTTTTCCTGCATCTGATCTCTCAGAGCAAATTTCGACAGCAGGAACAGAGGCAAGCGGGACAGGAAACATGAAATTTGCATTAAACGGAGCCTTGACTATTGGGACGTTAGACGGAGCAAATATTGAAATCATGGAAGAAGTGGGAGAGGAGAATATCTATATCTTTGGTTTAAAAACCTCAGAGGTGCTTGAAATTAAAAAGAAAGGATACAATCCCCAAGATTATGTTAAAAGCAACCACGAGATAAAAAAAATCTTCACTCTAATCAGAGAAAATTTCTTTTCTAAAAATCAAGTCGATTTGTTTAAGCCGCTTCACGACAATTTGTATTATACGGATACTTATTTACTTCTTGCTGATTATCAGATGTATTTTGATTGCCAGAGAAAAATTGATGAAGATTTTAAGAAAGAAGATATTTGGGTGAAGAAATCTATTATGAATGTTGCGAGAATGGGAAAATTTTCTACAGATAGAACGATTCAAGAGTATGCAAAGGATATATGGAATATTCATCCGGTTCAGGTAAAAAAACCAAACACACTTTTCTCATTCAAAAACACTAAGCAGGGTAAATAGGGATTTTTGATTAGTTTTAAAAAAGATGAGAAGATATTACAAAAAAATCTTTCTTGTTTAGACGATGAAATACGAGAAAAAATACAAAACTCTCCGGATATAGGAGAGTTGATTCCGTCTAAGTCCGGTGAATGGAACTTAGTGATAGACAAAGTATTTTTTCACAGCAGATACAATCCTTCTACTGAAGCATCAAGACTTATATCAAATTTTATAGATGAAAAAGAAGAGCGAATACTCATCTTTTTTGGAGCTGGACTTGGTTATATGGTTCAGCAAACTATTTTGAATCCGTATCTAAAAATATTTTGGTTAGAAGCATTTCCTGGGATAATGAAAATTGCTCTGTCTCTTGAAGACTATTCCGAAGCAATTCAAAACAACCGCTTAGTCATTCTTGTCAAACCTCTAAAAGAAGATATTTTATTTTCATCGTTCAAAGGACTTTCGAGTCTTCCGGTGAATTTTATTCCCCACAGGGAAAGTTTTTTGTGGAAAGAATCCGAATACATAGAGTTTAAATATATCTGTGAGTCTTTTTTTAAAAAGAAAGATGTAAATATTGCTACTTTAAGTAGGTTTGAAAAAATTTGGACTCGAAACATTCTGCAAAACTTACCCGATATATTGAACCTTTCTCCCGTATCTAAAATTTTTAATATTTCGCCTAACGTACCAATTGTGATAGCCGGAGCTGGTCCAAGTTTATTTTATGACCTCGATAATTTAAAAAAATATCGAGACGAATTTTTACTAATTTCGGTAGATACCGCGCTCCATATTTTAGAGAGTTCAGGAATACACCCTGATTTGATTTATTCTGTAGACCCTCAAGCGATGAATACTTCTTATTTAGAAGATTATACCGGAGACGGAAAAATTGTTTTTGATCCAACTTCCAGTTATCACACTCTTCGTTTGTCTGAAAACTTAAAACAGGGATTTTTCACCTCTTCTCCTTTTCCTCTTACGAAAATGATTTCAGATGTTTTTAATGAGGAAATAGGAGATGTTCCTTTTGGAGGCTCGGTTTCAACTAACGCAATTGGTCTCGCAGAATTAATGAAAGGCTCTCCTGTGTATTTAGTCGGGCAGGATTTAGCATTTACGGATGGGTATGCACACTGCAAAGGTGCAGTATTAGAAGAACGATTAAATTTTTTAGAAAGCAGATTTTTTAGGCGAGAAAAACACAATTTTAGGCAAATTCATGCACTTGCCAAAAAAAAAGTTACAGGCTATAATGGGAAAACTTACACAACCAATGATAAAATGTTAATCTTTAAGAAATGGTTTGAAGATTCTTCAAAAGAAAAAAACTGGATCAACCTTACATCTTTTGGTGCAAAATTAGAAGGAATCCCACAGAAAAAGTTTCAGGATTGTTTTGAAATTGGAAAAAATTCTAAACAAATTCAAATACTGCGAGAAAAAATTAAATTACTTGCTGGAAGAGGAAAAGAGTGTTATACTATTCTCGATTTACAAAAAAAAATAGAATCCATCGTTTCCAATCTTTCTGATTTTGAAAAACTATTAATTCAAGGGAATAATTTAAGCAATACAATTTACAAGTCTATTGAAAATGGAGATACTCTTCCTTCAAAAATTCAATCTGCATTAAGTGAGATGGAAAAAATAGATGAGGCAGTTTCTTCTAAGAAAAATTTGAATGAGATTATTGGAACAGCAATTCAAAGAATCATTCTAATGATTACAGAAGATTACGAGGTCAGTTTGAGTCTGAAAGAGAAAAAAAATCCTCACTTGCAAATTGCAAAGAAAAGCATTCTTTTATACGAAGGGTTGTTGGAAGGATGCAGGTTGACAAAGATTCAACTGAAAAAAGTTCTTTATCGAGTTGAAAATTACAAAAATTTTTAGCATAGTAGAATTTTATGTTATGAGAAAAAATACTCAATTTATATAGGCTTACGTACAAAAAGTCTTATTTGGAAAAATATACGACTAAATACACAGGAAAACGCTATTTCCTATCGGTACAAAACCTGTTTTAGGGTTTTTGCGGTAGTGTCACATATTTTTGAAATCTATAGACAAAAATTCCGATCCATTCTTTAATTGCAATTGACGTGGTGCCTAACGCACTAATAGTCGGGATCACAGTTTCCCAATTCAACACAGGTAGAAGAGATTTATAATCGGTAGGAAAGGTTTCCACTTCAAAGCCTACCTTTTTAAATAGAGCCTCACTTCTTTTTAAGTGGAAGGCAGATGTAACTAAGATAATTTTGTTAATTTTCTTTTCTTGTAAAATTTGAAAAGTGTATAAAGCGTTTTCGATAGTGTTTCTGGATTTTTCTTCGGTGAGAATAAACTTTTCATCTACCCCGATAGATATTAAAAATTTCTTAGCAAGTTCAGCCTCTGATTTTCCTTGAAAAAATAAAATTCCAGAGCCACCGGTTATAAGTATGTATTTTGCTTTTTTAGCCTTCCAGAGTAGAGCCGATTCGGTTAATCTTTCTACTGACTCTCCTAATTCAATTTTGCTTTGATGCTTTACTAATATATTTATCATTCCACCGAGCACCACTATTGCTTCTGCAGGATGAATGGATTGTATTTCTTTAGGGGGATAGTCGTCTTCGAGGGTTTCGATCAAATACTGGCTAACAGAAAAAGTGGATGCACTCCATAAAATTAAAATAGGAAAAATTGAAAGTAATTTGTTTCTAAATCCTCGAATCAGAAAAATTGATATGAATACGCTAATCAGTATAATTGCAGGTAAAGGAAAAATAAAAATAGACAATACTTTGGAAAAGAAAAAAAAATAATCGCTCATACTATTCTTATTAAAACTCTAAAGTGAATTTGCTATAATCTTTTTCAAAAGGATTCATTTACAAAAAAATAAACGCCTTTGTGTTCATCAAAAGCGTCTAATAATATTAGTCTTGCTCTACGATTTCAGCAACAGGTGCATTTTTTTTAACAGACTCTATTCCGTTAAGACACGCCTTTTTAGAAGAATAACCTTCTCCAACTGCGATGACTTCTCCATTTCCAGCTTTTAATCTAAATCTGTATTCTCCTGCTTTGTCTTTATATACTTCAAATTTTGCCGACATAATTTCTCCTTTCTAATAATAAAAAATTGATTAGAAAAAGTATCAACCAAAAAAGATAAGAGGTAATATATTATTTCAATATTTTATTTTGAAGTAGTGCTTTTTGATATAGTTTTTTCATTTCATTGTTGATCTCTATTGCTTTCAATTTTGCTGAATCCGAAAAGTTTTTTCCTGAGGAAGAAAAAATAATGGATCTGGAAGAATTGATGATGGAATTTGGTCCTGAATTTTTTACAATATCTTCCAATGACCCTCCTTGTGCTCCATAGCCCGGAATCAAAAAGTTTAGCTCCTTGTGCGTTTTTCTCAAATCACCGATTTCTTTCGGGTGAGTTCCACCAACTACAATTCCAACTTGATTGTGAAATTCTTGATTCAGTAAATCAGAAAACTTGGCAACTTCCTTATAAAAGAAAATATCATCAGAAGTTTTTAACTTTTGAAAATCGCTCGAACTTGGATTTGAGGTGAGGCACAGCAAAAATACGTGTCCCTTGGACATTTTTAAAAATGGCTCTATGCTATCTTTACCCATATATGGAGATAGTGTAACAGAGTCAACTCCAAGCTCATCAAAATAGTACTTAGAGTATTCTTTTGCAGTATTTGCCAAATCTCCTCTTTTTACATCTGCTATGATTGGAGTTTGCGGATAAGTTATTTTAATATATCGAATTAATTTTTCAAATTCAGAAAAGCCTCTACTTCCTCTTCTTTCAAAAAAAGCAATATTAGGTTTAAAGCATACGGCTTCTTCACAAGTAGCATCTACAATTCCTTTGCAAAAATCCAATAATGGGGTTGGAGAATTTTTTATACTTTCGGGGAGCTTTTCTTCTTCAGGGTCAAGCCCTATACATAAAAAACTATTTAGTTTTTCTTTTTGAAGATTTATCTTTTCGTAAAAGCTCATATTTTTTTCTCTATATGTGAAGCGTCTTCGTGTATCAGTCTTGCACCCGCACCAAAAGTAATATAGCTCCAAAGCCAAGTAATTAAAATAGATACCTTATTTTTAAATCCTACTTGATAAAACAAATGCAACAGTAACCAAGAAAGCCAACCTACAAATCCTGAAAATTTAAAGATTCCTAAATTGGCTACAGCATCTTTTCTTCCAATAGTTGCCATATTGCCCTTGTCGATATAATGAAATTCTTGCAATTGCTTTCCTTTGGTTAGTCGAATAATTTGCTCTGCAACATACCTCCCCTGTTGCATCGCTACAGGGGATACGCCCGGAAGAGATTTACCGTTCTCTTCAAAATAAGCAAGGTCTCCAATGATAAAAATATTTTCCATTTCTGGTATTTGACAAAATTTATTTACATAAACTCTACCGGACTTATCCAAAGTAGAATTTAATTTTTCACCGATTGAGTTGCCTTTCACTCCGGCAGCCCAAATAATATTATGAGAAAAAATCTTCCTATCTTGAAGGTGTACTCCTTTTTCATCGATGTTCAATACTTTTTCATTCAGTAAAACTTTGACTCCTCGTTTTTCTAACTGCTTTTTGGTAATCTCGGAAAGTTTTTCGGGGAACGAAGACAGAAGTCTTTTGCCGGCTTCGATTAAAAATATTTCGCTCATGGCAGGATCAATTTTACGGAAGTCTTTTCGAATAATTTTGTGTGACAACTCAGCAATCGAGCCTGCAAGCTCTACACCTGTTGGTCCTCCACCAATAATTATATACGTCAAAAGCTCAGAGACCTCTTCTTTTGTCTGGGCAAGCTCTGCTTGTTCAAAAGACAAGAGAATTTGTTTTCTTATCTTTAGTGCGTCTACCAATGTTTTTAGGCTTGGCGCATAACGCTCCCAAGAATCATTTCCGAAATAACTCGTCTCTGCCCCACAAGCAAGAATTAAATAATCATAAGAAAGAATTCTTTGGCCAATATACAAAATACTTTTTTCTTTGTCTATGTTGGCTACCTCTGCAAACATTACTGATACATTTTTCCATTTTGTAGTCAAAGATCGAGTAGGGATAGCAATATCTGCCGGACTTAATACTGCAGTTGCGATTTGATAAAGCAAGGGTTGAAATAAGTGATGATTTATTTTATCAATAACTGTAATTTTTATTTTTGAGTGCTTCGCTATTTTTTTTATAAATTGCAGACCGCCAAGACCGGCTCCTACAATCACGACATGAGGTTCTTTAGAGATAGCCATAATTTTTTATACACCTTTTTTCTGAAAAGAATGCACTATTTTACCAATAAAAATTTTTATGAATACTGTAGAGAAAAAAAACTTCATCATACTTGTTAAATGCCACATAAAAAATCGGATATGTCTGTGACTTGTTCTTCTTGCATTGTGGACTACTACTGAATCAGGACAAAGAGCTATTTCCAAGCGAGCCAATCTAACCCTTGCACATAAGTCAACGTCTTCATAATATAAATAAAAATTTTTATTGAAACCTCTAATTTTTTCAAATATACTTTTTGGCATCAAAAGAAACATTCCTGCAACCCAATCCGGGTAGATAATCTCTTTGCCAATCATATAATCACTGCCCCTGCATTTACCGAATAATTTACAAATAATTCTTAATGGGGTAGGGAAGAATCGTGCGTTATCTTCTATCTCTCCATTTTCATTGAGTACTTTGGGGCTAACAATTCCAATAAAAGAATTTTTTTGTAGGCAATGGATTAATTTTGAAAAAGGATCAGACTGAAAGCGAATATCCGGATTTAAAATACAAAAATATTTTCCCTTGATTTGTTGAAACGCTCTATTGTGATTTTCTGCAAATCCTTTTGGAGACGAGTTTTGAATCATAGAAATAGGAAATATAAAATCCTTCAAAGAGAAGGGAAGAGCTTCTTTGGTATTTAAGGTGAGAATCACTTCTAAAGAATGTTTTTTACAGTGTTGGTTTAAATCTTTCAAAAGATTTAAAATTAAACTTAGATGAAAATGACTCACTATCGAAATAGAAATTTCTATTGAGTCATTTGTTTGAATATTCGCCATTTAATAAAAGGCTTGGAAGTGCACTGTTACGGCCTAAGTAAGAAACTTACAATAGACCGTAACAAAAAAATTTTACTTTTTAGAATTGGCACGAATAATTGAAATCATAGTTCTAGTCCCTCTTCCTGTCATCTCAAAATCTTTTCCAGTTTCTGATAGTAGCAAATCAGAATCGTTTTGCTTAATACTTTTTAAGAAGGCATCCATCGAAAACTTTGAGTCATTTTCCAGAACATAACTTGGGTCTTCAGTCATTTTAGGACCAAATGCTTTTACAATCGCTTTATCCAAAGTTTGAGAATGCTCTGCCGCAAAAGTGCTTTGATGATTCATTAACTCTTCAGGGGTATTGACACCAGAGTAGATGGAATCACCCTTTGAAGCAAATTTGACTAAATTTTGATAGAGAGGATTTGTGTCAGTGTAAGACTTTTCTAAAGCAACAGAAACAAAATCTTCATAAGCAAAATGTCTATTTCCAAGAAGAGTCTCTGCCTCACTTTGAATTTTTGCTCTATTGGGAGACAGGATAAATTTAATATAGAACCACCAGTTTGCACTTGGAGAAGCCTTTGAGTGATAAGGCTGACCTAAGTCTTGAATGTAATGAGAAGCCCAAGCAGAGAATCTATACGCCCAGTATTCGTGGCCGGTTTGAAGTGCAAGCGATGCAAGTCTGGAAAATAATTCGATTCGATCCAACATCATCCCACCAGAAACAATATTTGGAGCAAATTTTTTGATTAATAAATTCTCGTGTAAAAACTGCATGTGAAATGGTGCCTTAGAACTTTCTCCTTCGTTTTTGCCGTAAGGTTGAGTCCCGTATCCGTATTCAGGAAAATCCCACAATTTGTGATCCATATTCCAATCAGGCTCATCAATAAAAGTAGTGAGAATGGATCGAATACTAACGTCTTGTCCTGTTACATCTTCAAACACCATATAAAAGTTTCCTTTATAGGTTTTAAAGTAAGGAGAAACTAAATCTTTATCTACAGTTTTTAGAGTAGGTTTAGATCCCGGTAGAATCCGATTTACAAGCATGTATTTGGTAGAAGGATTTAATCTTGCGGCTTTTAAAAATGCTAAAGTATTCGGATTTTTTACTTGGAATTCTGCTTTTTTGAAACGGGTTGAGCCTCTTTTCCCAAGCCAAATATAATAATCATCAAATAAAACTTTGAGTTTGTCTTTTTCAGATGCAAGAAATTTGTCTAAGGTTTCAACTTTTACCTTTTTATCCGTGAATGCCATAGAAGGATGCTCTAAAGATCTATCCATGACTAAATAGTGAGATCCCCACGAAAATAGGGAGTTTGTGCAAACCAGAAAAGCGAAAATGAGTAGAATTACTCTGCGCAATAAATTTAGTTTCATTATTCTTACCTTGTTTTTGAATTGAATAGACATAGTGTAAGTTTTGCCTTTTCAAAATCAAGAAGAAAGTTTCAAGAAACTTGCAAAATCTAAAATTCTGTCTTGAACTGAAAATTCGCAAAATAGACCTCTCCTTTGCCGTCTTTTTTTCTTGAGCCACTAATATTAAATACTAAAAATGAGCCTGAGGTTTTTAGCTTAAATATAGCTTTTCTATCTGTTAGAATTGTATTTACATTTTCTCCATCGCTCCACTGCTCAAATAAAGATTTGAATTTATTCTCTTCACTTTGCACTACGGAAGAAATTTCAAATTTCCAATTAGGAATTGGTTTTAATGTGAGCTTAAATTCGAGTAGCTTGTCTCTATTTTTTCTTTCTTCAACGCCAAGTAAAAATTCTGTAGATTTTAAACGATACTCATACCCAAAACCTCCGGCTAAGGTATCGCTTGTTTGTTTTTCTTCTTCTAAATCTTTTTTCTCGTACCATCTTCCTTTCACACAAAAGGCACCTAAATTTCCGGAAATTAAAGCTGTATTGAATCCGTAAACACTTTCAATAGATCCGGGCTTTCTTTCTTGAAATGCTTCGATTCTATCGTAATGGTATCTGGAAATTTTTACAAAGACTGCGTTTGTATTTTTATCAATTTGCGATTTGTCGCTATTCATGGCAAATAAGTTTCCTTTGTCTTCTCTGTAAATAGATACTTCTGTTTCTATTCCTTGTCGCGGTACGATTAATTTTGGGTTTATATATCCATAATAATTTTTTTTATCTCCAAGAATCTGTGAGCTGATTGTAAATTCCGGCTCTCCTTTTTTATCGTCAAATTTCAGATTACGAAAATCTAAATATAAAGTTCCGTATTTTGTTTCAGGGGAATAGGTGACTGCAAATTGATCTTTGGGAGATTTTAAATAATAAGAAAGATTATTCTCTGAAATATTTTTTCCCATGAATACTCCAAACCCCCATCCACTAAAAAATCCCCCTGCCCAAACAGATCTTTCGAGAGGTTGAGGAATAATACCTGTTTCAGGATTTTGAAAAGCAGAATAAAATTTTTTATCTCTCAATAAATAAAATCCGGGAATTGCCTTGTATCTGTGTCCCGCAGAAAGAAAAAAATATTTGTTTTGGATTTGCCCGGAGCCGTAGAATATTTCGTTTCTTTTTTCTAAGAATGCTTTAAAATAGGAGTAGTCGATAGCTCCGAATACACTTGTTTTAGATTGGCTATTCTCTTGAATAAACCTACTTTGCAGAATTTCAGCAGTTCCGCCTAACGTGTATTTTATATTTTCATTGGAAAGAATTTCTGTTGAGAGGATAATAATAAATAGAAAAACTTTGCTATTCATTTTTTGTCTCGGATTGACTTTTTTTGTATTGGAGATAATTTAATTTTTTAACTATTGCCTGCGGTAGAGTTTTTAGTATATTTGAGTAAGAGTCTTTGGATTTGCTTGCAGTTCTGATTTTCAAAGCGATCGCAAGTGGAATTTTTTCTTTTAAAAGCTCATCCAATGTTAACGGATAAACGATTTTTTCATTTTTGATTTTAACATTTTTTTTCTTTTTATTGAAATGAATTTCTTCTTCAAAGATTGGATTTTTTTCTTTACCCAGTAAACCCGAATTGCTTTGTTCTGAAAAATTGTACGCTAAAAATGCAGTGCTTTCGGATTTTTCTTTTGATTCAGGAAAACTTTGATAAAATCCAAGTTCACTGTTTCCGATTTTAAATCCAATAAGAATAGAAAATAAAAACTCAGGAGGATCGTGAGGGTAAAATTTTTTCCCTGCCTGGAATGTTAAATAAAATTGCTCTCCACTTTTTACCCCAAAAGAATATTCTTTCTCAAATTTTTGAATATCGGAGTATAGGAAAAATATTTTTTTATTTTCAAATAAATGAACTTCGGTAAAAAAAAACTTCTTTTCAGATTTTTCTTTCTCATAACCTACTCCAACTTTAATGTTATAAAATGTAAGATAAGGGAATAGAGCGTAATTAGTTTTTTTTAGTTTAACTTCCGGTGAATCTTCTATGTATGGATTTTTTTTAATTGTTTCATAATTGGAAAAAGAGGAGAGTACCCCACCGCGAATTTTTTCAGAAAAATTTTTATTCAGATTTAGGAAAACACCCGGATTTGTGGAATTTATCCTATCATAAGTCTTTTTATTTGTAAAAATTCCTAAAAAATTTTGATCTTCGTGAATACTGAAAAAAACTACAGTTGGTTGAACCGCGCATAGGCTCGCCCCGCATAAAAAAAATACAAATGCAAATACAAATCGTCTCATCAATAGATGAGGTAAAAAAAATCGAGCTTATTAGAAAAAAATGGAAAAAACTAAGTGCACTTAAAGTGTAAAAATACAAAAAAATAGGAAAAAAATTAAAAAAAATTTATATTTTTCCCTAATTTTGTCTGATCCACATAGTATTATTTTTTTCATAGATGAAAAAATTTACTTGCAGTAACTAAACATAGTTTTAGTATGGTAACAAAAGTATAGTTATTTGCTTTTTGATATTTTTTCAAAAATTGAAAATTTTTTATAAAATTTACGATTTTTGTCAAATTTTTATCGAAAATTCATAGATTATGTCGTCTAAATATAAGAAATGGAGGGGTGCCATGGTGATAAGATCGTTGGAACAACCCGTTTACTACAGAAACAGAAGAGGGGGCTTACCCGGAGCAGGCTTAAAAGCTAAAGGTGTAACCGAATCTCCTCTGGCAGGAAAATCTTTTGAAGAATATCTAACTGAAGCATTTCAGGGTGAGATTGTTCAAGAGGGCAATTGGTATTCAAGCCAATTAACTGAAATGGGAATGAAAAATTTAAAAAGAATCTGAAGTTATCATTCAGAAAAGGGGATTCAGATCCTCGCTCTAAAATTTTAACAGACCCGGAAAGACTCGAAAACTGGGAATTGTTTGCAATTCTTATAGGTAAGGGTTGTAAAACAAAAAATGTAGAAGTTCTTTCCAAAGAGATTCTTTCTAATTTCGGGGGCTTGATAGGATTTTTAAAAGCATCTGTAGGCTCTCTTTTGAAACTTCCCGGGATCGGGAATGCAAAAGTTGCCAGCTTACTTGCAGCCAAAGAGCTTGTGAATCGCTTTAAACTGATTCATTTGCAAAGCTATGATAAAAATTCTACGATTAAATTGCAAGATATATCTGAACTTCTATACTTGCGAACAGTTAGAGAATTCAGAGAGTGCTTTTTTCTTGTTCTTTTTGGTGCGGATAATCATCTTATCCATATCGAATTACTGTCAAAGGGAGGCTTAGAAGAAGTAGGAGTGTATCCAAGAGAAATCGCAAAAGTCGCCTTAGACTACGGAGCCAAATCAATTCTAATTTCCCACAACCATCCAAATGCTGATGCAGTCCCAAGCAGAAAAGATATAATTTTATTGGAACGGTTAAGAGAGATTTTACGTCCATTGGAAATCACGGTAATTGACCAGTTGACTATCGGTAAAAATGGAGTGTATTCTTCAGATAAAAAAAATTGGACATATAAGCAAAAATAGAAATTTTTGTATAAGAATATTTTACGTGATAAATTTTTTTAGGTATGAATAAATATGAAATCTCAAAACTTTCAACTTCTCAAAATCCTTTTGGTAAATCTATAGTCGGAGTGGTTCTTTGTGGTGGGCTTTCTAAAAGAATGGGGACGGACAAAGGCACATTGAAAACTCGCGGGAAATACTGGGCAGATTACTCTTTAACTATTTTAAAAAATTTTACAAATACTGTTATCTTTTCAATTCGTGAGGATCAATTTGGTTTATACAGAAAAATTTTTCCAAATTCAAATTTAATTTTAGATAATGCAAATGCTAAGGGCCCGTTGAATGGAATCCTAAGTGTCTATGAAAAATTTCCAGATTGTGATTTACTTATTCATGCCTGCGATATGATTTCAATGGATAAAAATATAGTTTCAATATTATATACAAAATTTAAAAATTTCACTGGCTTCGAATTTTATGTTTTTAAAATTGATGGAAAAATTGAGCCTTTGTGTGGAATTTACACTTGTCATGGATTGAAAAAATTAAAAAATCAAATTGATTCGGTAGGTTTTCAATCCTATTCACTAAAAGAAATTTTAGCAAAATTCAAAACTCTTTATATAGAGGATGAAAATATTTCTAAAAATTTTTTCAAAAATATTAACTATCCGGAAGATATATTGCTTGAATAATAATATTTTAGAACATTATAAATTCTTTCTTTGAATAAATTGATTGTAAAAACTTAAACACTGCTACCATTTACTATAGACAAAAAATCTCATGTTGAAGTTTTTGTAAGTATAACTACAAAGAATTTTTAATATTCGGAGAATATAGTTTTGGAAAGTATATATAAGAACACTACCAGATTTAGCGATCTGGATACGCAAAGACACGTAAATAATATCGTCTATGAAAACCTTGCTGAATCAGGAAGGATTTCTCTTTTGTCGGAATCTGGTTGGACATTAGAAAAGCTTTTAGGAGAAGAAATACATTTTCGTCCTGTAAAGTGTTTCGTGAGTTTTACAGAGCAGCAAACAATGGGAACAGAGATTATAACAAAAACTAAATTGTTTCCACAATCGGATGGAAAGCTACACTATTCTACTCTTATCTCTAATACAACCTCTACAAAAACAGCCTGTCAGATTGAGTTTTTGTTTGAGCCTCGCAAAAAAAATAAAAAGTTCGTTGTATTTGAAAATCTTTCAGAAAAAGCACCTTTTGAATTTGAGAAGGTCAAGAAATTTTCTGGAAGTTGTTCACAAATTTCATTTATCCATACTCCAAATTTATCCGAGAGAAATATTTTTGGAGTATTGCCGGGGGCATCTTATTGGAGGATATTTGAAGAGTCTCGTTGGGACTTTATGTCAAAACTTGGAATTACTTTTGATTTAATCAAAAAACAAAACTCTACTATGTTTTATATGGGCGGGACATTCCACTTTCAAAAAGAAATTCCCGCAGGTGAAAAATTAAAAATCTATACTTGGATAGATCGAATTGATAAAATTTGGGTGTATATGAGGCAAGATGCCTTTAGCGAGAAAAATAAAGATTTACTCATGTCAACCAATGGAAGATTTTTAATTGTTTCTGTAGATAAGGCTCGCCCTAAAAAAGCAGATGAGCCATTAATAAATTTGTATAAAAAATATACAGAAAACAAATAAGCTGTATTCTTAAAAATTTAAACTTGAAGTTGCAGGAACTTTTACTTTATATTTCAAGTTTAATTCTTTTTTGACGTTAGGCGAAATCGTAACCGACCATTCATAAATACCGGAATTTTTAACTTTTTCTTTATACCCTGATGTAGAATTTTCTTGATCAATTTCTATTTCTGCCTCTTCTATATCAGAAACTGGAATTTGATCCATTACATTGATTTTTTTTTCTGATTTATCAAAATTCTCAATAGAAATGTATAAATTTTTTTCAAAGACCTTTTTATTCGATACGATTCCAGAGTTATAGTTTTTAGTATCGACTCTATAAGCAACCCTCACATTATTTTCGATTCCAAAGGATATAGTGAATTCTGATCCTACAGGAATATAAGATATAGAAGACTCTCCTACATACCCGGATTCTCTATAAAGATTTACTTTTCCTGCAAGTAACGGAAAGCTAATTTTATTTTGTATCCTTCCTGTAAGAAAAACAGTCTTTTTTAATTTTGGAATTGTTAGAAGTTCAGGTTTTGAATTTGCCTGAAATTTAGATATAGCTACACGATGAAATTCTTTATCAGAAGGAATTTCAATTTTTTCAGAAGAATGAAAAATAAAACTGCCGGCTGTCTTGTCAACAGAACCTTCAATATTTGTAGGCTCTGTCTCTGCTACAGGAGCTGCCATAGTTGTTGCGCCCCTTGCCGATTCTTTTTTATATAAAAAAAAGTTATCCTTTTTGGTTTGCGTTTCAATATTGTGCAATAATGTTCCAAATACTTTTGGACGAACTTGAGACTTTCTTGGTTCTGCTGTAGAAAGAGAGAGCTTTACATTTTTCCAGTTTTCACCACTTTCTTGTTGAATCTCTGCAATATACTCTACTTCTATTTGTCCGTTTTCAGAAAGAGTGATGTTATAGACCGGATTCCAAAGAGCACCACTCACAAGATAAGAAACTTGCAAGGGATAATTGATAGTCTTGTTAGATGAGTTGATCACTTTCACTTCTGTAGTTCGAATTGACTTTCCGCTTCTGGAGATAATTTTATTCAATTTTTGATCTAAAATAGAAAGCTCAGATGTTACTTTGTCTAACTCTTTTTGTGTTTCATGGGAATAGTTTTCTAATTTTAAAAATTTATTTTTTAGTGATTCAAATGAATTTTTCCAGCCCAAAACTTCTTGTTCAGATTTTGTATAAGCTGCATTGTACGATACAGAACCAATTGTCAATTTTTCAAAATCTGAGTTTAGAGATTTCTCTTTTTGTATAGAAAAAAGTCTCCCTTCTAAAAATTTTCTTTCTTTTTCTTTTGAATCAATCTTTTCTTTAAGCTCTTGGATCGAAGAATCATTAAAATTAGTTGTTAGTTCAACAAAAGAATTTACAGAAGAAATATTTAACTGATTTGATTCAGGGAAACTTGCTCTTAAAGTCGAATCCATTAAGTTTACAGGTAAAGAAGAAATTTTAAAAATTGTTTCTCCCGGAGGGATATTAATCTCTAAACGCCTTGTTATTTGTGCTCTGTCGCTGTAAATTAAAACTTCTTGAATCGGGATCGTTAAAGGCTCTGAAAAAAGTGAAGCAGTGGTTATTGTAAAAATTATAAAGATTTTTTTCATTCGATTTCTGCTCCTGATCCTTCTTTTAAAATATTTTTTGCAGGGTATTTAACAATGTATTCAAATTGTATTTTTTTTTCTTCACCTGGATTCAAAGAAATATTAAAATAAAAAGCACCATAATTTTTCTTTTCCGGATTGTGGGTTGCATGAATAAGCTCAACTTCTATGTCTTTGTCAAATGTGTATGGAATTCGATCAATAACTCTCAACTGTATTTTTTCGTTCTTTTTATTTTTTAGTTGTATCTCAATCGAAGTTTTCACTGAATTTTTTTCTGAAAGAATTCCTTTCTTTTCTCTGTATTTAGTTTCTCTCCTGTCCACTTCAATATTATTGTCCGGACCTAAGTCGAATTTTAATTTTTCTCCTTTAGAGGTCATGTTGAGAATTGAAGTTCCTAAAAAATCTTCTTTGACAAATATATCTAAAGGACCAGCAAGAAGCGGTTCTTTATTTCTCGACAATGAAGAAGCAGACATAAAAACTGATTTTTGCGATATAGGAGAGGTTTCGTAATATAATTCAGAATTCAAATTTTCAATATTAATCATAATTTTATTAAATGAATTATCTGATAGAATTGTTTCTTTTGACTTTGGAAAATATCTATAATCAAATCCACCCGAAGAAGATATAGGTGAAATGAGATTGACTCCGAGCTTGGAATTTGATTGTAAAATAGCCGATCTTCTTGAGATTTCTTCTATTTTTTCAGAAGTTTGTATTAACTCTTTTCGGTATCTTTCATTTAAACGTAAAATTTTTTCTTTAGCTTGTTTTCCATAGTCTATCGCGTCAGAATAGTTTCTGGAAGCAAAAGAATCTTGCAAATTTTGAAAGTCATTTTTTAAGCTGTTCAAATTATTTTCTGTAGCAAAAGATCGAGATTGAACGGCATTGTTAGTAAGAAAATTTTTAGATTGAGCTTGAATGTCTGTTTGTTGAGGACTATATTCATTTGCTTCTTGAGGTTTAAATTTTTTCTTTTCAGACTTTTTACGAGGGCGTGGTTTATAATTTTCTACTTCTTCATCATCAGTGCTTAAAGTGTCACTTGATAGAGAATCATCTGAAATTTGACCGTCTAATTTTGAAGAAGGCATTTCTTTTTCTTCGGAAATTCTTCTTCGACTTTGTTTAGGCGAAATTTGTGGTTTAAGATCGTCTTGGATTTCTTCATAGCCGATTCTCCATTCTTTCAAAATTGGTAGGTCCGAATTTTGATTCGGGTCTGCTGCCGAAAAAGAAAAATCAACATTTTGCCAATCTTCTCCTGTGTTGTTTCTAACTAAGGCGTAAAAAAATAGTGAATTTATTTTTGTAACTGTATCCACTTTTACTGCATAATGCGGATACCATTCGGCACCTGAAACCATATAATCAACGTGAAATTGAATCTTCTCTCGAAGTGAAGATTGAAAATCAATAATGATTTTCTTTCTAACTTTTTCTTCTGCTCTTTTGTAAAAGTCTAATTTTGCTTCTGCTACGAGTAATTCTTCTCGCAAGTTGTCAATTTCTTCTAATTTGGCTATTTCTTGTTTTGCATTTTCTTCTAACATGACACTAATTGTTTTTTGTACAGTATTCCAAATAGAAGGATTCATCTGAATTTCCGGTACAGAAAAATTGGACTCTTTTTTCTTGGCAGTTATACTGTTGATTTTTTCTTTGTGTGAAATTAGAATAGAAAATTCTTTATTTAATAAGTTTAACTTTTTTAAAAGCTCATCGTATTTTATTTTAGCTTCTTTTGCTTGCTCATTCTGAAAAACCTTCTCGATTATTTCGACTACTTGAACACGTTTCACTTTGATAGGAAATTTCTTTGGCTCAAAGCTAATATTGATTGACCTATCTATAATTGATTCGGGAATATTTTCTATGTAAAAACTAGTCAGATGTTTTTTGATATCCAACTCACCACTTCTACGAACATAAGCCTTATTTTGATATAAACGAACTTGAGTTATTTTTGTATCAATACTTTCCGAAAAAATATCACCCGTAAATAGGCTAAACAAAAAAACAAAAAATAGTAAATAGGAATAGTTCATCGTAAACCTTCAATATATTTTTAAAAATTGCGCATTGCTGTTCAATTTTTGAAATTCACAATATTCTAATACTTTTACAAGACTTTTCTTTTGTAAATAAATTTTTTGCTTGATTTGAATTTAAACTTATTTTCATATCTAAATATCTAATAATAGTAAGGAAAATTTATGAGAAATGTGTTATTCTTTGGTTTTATTTTTACTGTAGTCCTTTCTAATTGTGCTCTACCTTATGCAGATAAGCAGTTTCTTAATTTTGATTCCTCGTCCAAGGCTGAAAGAGTAAAATATGAAATTATGGGTGAGAATTTTTTATTCTTAAAGATTAAATCTGGAGATTCTCCTTCTATCCGAACTGCAATCAATGTACTTGCAAAAATAAATTCATGTAAAGATTTAAAAAATATTGATATAGAATTTTTTGAAAATTACTATTTTCTTGTAGGCTTCCCAAAAATTATTATTCTTGCAGATTGTGTGAAAACTGTTGAGGAGAAAAAACAATGAAAATTATTTTATCAATTAGCTTTGTATTTTTATTAAGCTCGTGTATTGTTAGTCACTCGAATAATAATTTAATCGAATACGAATGGAGTTCATTAGACAGCAAAATCCAACTCGTAACAAAATCATATAATGGAAATGCACTAATTCTCGGTATGTTGCCTACAGGTGAAGAGCCGGATACCAAACTTGCACTCCTTGATCTGATGACTGAAAACAAATGTAAAGATTTAAAAAATATTGAAATTGAATTTTATCAAAGAAATTTTATTCTTGTTGGTTTTCCTAGAATGATTATCAGCGCGCAATGTTTAAAATAATTTCTCGCATTTTTTCAAGATAAACATAAACTACAAGTAAAAATACTCTTTTTTGAAAAGTGTATGTTTTATACTAATTTTGAACCTTTTATGCAAAAAGGTGGGAACTCCAATCGTTTTCAAGAGATTACGCATTTAATGCAGAATTTGGACTTTTTCTGTAAAAGTTAAAAAATTTTTTCTAAAATCGCAAAAATTTTATTTCTATCACGATATTATTTTACCTTATATCAAGAGGCAAGAAATGCCGCTGGGGCAGAAACTATATGAGGAAAAAATTTTATAGAGACTACTGAACCCGGAAAAATTTGAGCGAACTCAATCAACAGTTTAATCATTTCAGAAAAATTTATGGATGAGTTTAATTGTAGGACAGAAAATATTTCGAGAGAGGATTACTTGCATGATTTGTTAGAGAGAGTACAGGAATTAATTGCTGTAAAGACTTTTGAAGAAGTTGGATTGTGTGTTGAAACTTGATTACCAAGAAGAAGGCAGAATCTTCAGACAGAAGAATTCATTCTGAGAATGCAGATTGGATTGAGCTTGGTGAGTTTGCTCAATGGCTTGGTATTTCAAGAACATCTCTTTTACTTTCTTTTGTTACTTGACATTGCCGATGGGACATAATCATCCCTGCCAAGTTCTATGACTTTGGAGTTCCACCCAAGGTCAGTTCGATTGCGATAGGAACCTCTTATCAAGAGAAATGAATGTATACGATACAATGACCTGATACGACATTCAAATGCAACAATAAACGAAGAAACCAGAAAAACAAAACTATGAACACAAGATAACCTAAAGAAGACATAGAACTACTCATGCCCAAAAAATGTATAGCTTTACAAAACATAGTTTACAATTAGAATAATAAAAAAGTTGAACGAATTGGCTTGCATAATACTCTTTAATATGAAAGGAATTTTTTAATGAATACTAAGGCTATTGAAAAAGAATATCCGGTAGAAGAAACTTCTGTATTGATTTCTCGAACCAATTTGAAAGGAGTGATTACTTATGTCAGTCCTGATTTTGCTCAAATCAGTGGTTATCCACCAAGTGAGCTAGTCGGAAAGCCACACAATATAATCAGGCATCCCGATATGCCAAAATCTATTTTTCGTTCTCTCTGGAGTACAATTAAACAAAATAAACCCTGGAGTGGGGTGATTAAAAATAAAAGGCAAGACGGAGATTACTATTGGGTTGATGCAACTGTTACTCCAATACGAAAAAACGATACACTTATCGGCTATATGTCTGTCAGAAAAAAACCTCTTCCCGGAGATATAGAAAAAGCAAAAGAATTGTATTCTTTATTACTTAGAGCTGAGAAAACTATCGCTTTTAAATTACAAACTTTTTTTGCTAGCATAAGGGCTTCACTTAGTCAGAAAAAATTTTTTATATCGATTGTTTTATTTTCAGTCGGATTAATCTATTCTATTGGCAATTTATTTTTTTCGGAATGGAATTTAAGAAATATTATAGCTTTGGGAACCCAGTTAATCTTTTTAGTTCTTGGAATATTTACTTCAATGTATTTTTATTTCAGTAAGCAAAAAGAAGAAAATATACTTCTTGAAGCGGCGGACTATATTAGCAGTGGTGGATTGAAAAAAAGTCTAAAGACTTTCAAGCAAGGAGGGATATTTAATAAAGAAATACTCCTACACTTAAAAAGTATTTCTACTGGTCTTTGGGGAGTTATATTTAAAATAAAGCTTAACTCAACAGAATCAGAAACTCTGTCTGTCAAGTTATCAAAGTCAACAAAAGAAATTTCAGAACTAATTCAAAAGCAAGCTGCAGCAACCGAAGAAATTACTGCGTCATCCGAGGAATTATCTGCGACTATTCATTCAATTTCTTCCAGTGTAGAAACCCAAACCGAAAATATTTCCTCTATCAAAGAAAAAATTGGGGTATTAGACGAGTCGATGAACAATGTGAAAGTAGAAATGGGGAAGTTAGACGAAATCTCAGATAAAACGTCTAAGACTGCCCAAGAAGGAGATCAAAAGATTCAGAATCTTGTAGTCAGAATTCAAGAAATTAGCAGCAATTCTGCAAAGATAAATGAAATAGTTTCCCTCATTACAGCGATAGCAGATAAAACTAATTTACTTTCTTTGAATGCTTCGATAGAGTCTGCAAGAGCTGGAGAAGCAGGGAGAGGGTTTGCGGTTGTAGCAGGCGAAGTTTCTAAATTGGCTGATCAAACTGCGGTTAGCGTAAAAGAAATAACTGGACTTATAACTTCGAACAATAAAATTATTCACGCTACAAGTGAAGAAGTTACGGAAACAGTATCGTATTTACGATATATTTTAAATGGAATCCAAAAATCAACGACTCTGCAATAGTAGTTTCCAAATCAGTTCAAGCAGAGGCAGAAAGGATTTCTAGAATAAAAGACAATATTTATGAAACTGAAAAAAGTGCGAATGAGATCAACTTTGGTATTAAAGAGCAAGGGCTTACTGCCAATGGAATTTCTGAAACAGTGATGTCTATTTCACACGAGATATCGGCGATCGGTCAGCAGTTGGACATACTCGCAGAGATTTCCAACAATTTAGTCAAGCCGGTCAGAATGATGGGTGAGCTAATTGATCACTTTGAAGTTTGAAAAATCTGTTTAACGAATTGTATGGAAAAAAATATTATGAATTGGGCTGAAGATTTTTTATACAAAAACTTTTTCAAGCCATTGCTGTTTAATTTATACCCAGAAAATGCGCATGATGTTTCTTTTGAGCTTTTAAAACTAGCTGACAAAATTCCTGGAATTTTTTCTATTTTAGAAAAGAATTTTTCTTTTAAAAGTGCCAGATTAAACACTACTGTTTCAAAAATACAATTTCAAAATCCTCTTGGTATGGCAGCAGGATTTGACAAGACCGGAGAATATTTTCCTTTTTTTGAAAAGCTCGGATTTGGATATGCAGAGGTAGGTACGATTACTGGAGAAGAGCAACCTGGAAATCCTAAGCCAAGGTTGTTTAGATATCCAAACCAAGACGCTTTCATCAATAGAATGGGGTTCAATAACCCGGGTTCAGAGAAGGCATTTCAAATTCTTTCTACACAAAATAATTCTATTCCAATGGGAATTAATATCGGAAAGACAAAAGTTGTAGATTTAGAAAATGCACTTGAAGATTATTTGAAGTCTTATAAAAAACTCTACCCTTTAAGTGATTATTGTGCGATTAATATTAGCTCTCCGAATACTCCGGGTTTGAGGTCTTTGCAAGAAAAAGACACTCTTGCCTCACTTGTTGGAGGTTTAAGAAAAGAGCTTGGTGGAAGTTTTCCGATTCCTACTTTTATAAAATTTGCACCGGACTTTACAGATACTGAATTTGAAAAATTATTGGACGTTGTACTGGACTTGGGAGTGCAAGGAATTATTTTGACGAACACTACCTTGGATAAATCTTTACTACAAGAAAAAAATCCTGAGGAAGGTGGGCTTAGCGGAAAACCTTTACGAGAAAAATCTACTCATTTGATACGCCTTGCGAGAAAAAAGCTAAATGGAAGGTTAAATATTATTGGGGTAGGTGGAATAGATTCGGGCGAGTCGGCTCTTGAAAAAATTTTAGCCGGTGCAGACTTGATTCAAATCTATACCGGGTATATTTACAACGGTCCAAATCTGCCGAGTACCATTTTAAAATACATCGACAATTATTTAGAAGAAAATGGAATTAAAAATATTTCTGAAATCGTAGGAAAATTTGTTTAATTTTTCGTTAAATTTTTTATTTTATAAATGGTGCGTCTGTAAAAGTCATTTTTTACTGAAATTGAGACTCAAAAACTCAATAAAATCGCTATTTACTAGCGTTACAAAAAGCCCAGAAAGTGATTTTTGTAATAGCGTCATAAATAAATTTCTTGATTTATATTAAGTTGAATCTATAATCTTGAATTATGCAAACTAAAAAGACAGTTGAAGAATTACTGAAAACTATTGAGCTTTGGAGAGTGGCAAACCCTCCTAAGGTCGTCGTTCAAAAAGGAACAAAGATTTCTAAATGTATTCAGATGATGAAAGAAAAGCGAACCGGAGCTTGTCTTGTTGTAGAGAATGAGAAACTCTGTGGAATATTTACCGAAAGAGATGTATTGAAAAAAATCCATCAACAAAAGGTTAGCCTATCCGAATTAGTTGAAAACTATATGACTCCAAATCCTAAAACTTTACCTGGCAATACCACCTTAGGGAAGGCGATCCACGATTTAGTCCAAGGTAGTTTTCGACACTTACCAGTTGTGAATAATGAGAACAAACCAATCGGGATGATTTTTGTTCGAGGAATAGTTGATTATATTGCAGAGCATTTTCCGAATGAAGTATATAATCTTCCACCCAAGATTCAAACTTTTACTAATCAGGAGGGAGCATGATTTGTCCAAGTTGTACTTCACACAATATTAATGGAGACGATACCTGCAACAACTGCGGGCACGATTTAAGAGGAAACGATATTGAGAATCCTGAAACAGAGTTGCAAGAGTCTATCATGCTTGCAAGAATTGATTCACTCTTTCCTGTTACTCCTGTGTTTTTAAAACCAACAGATACTATTCGATCTGCGGTAAATGAAATGGTCAAGAATGGACAGGGTTGTGTACTGGTTCACGAAGAAAATAAGCTCATAGGAATTGTAACCGAAAGAGATATACTGTTTAAAGCTACAGACGATTCTATTGACATAGATAAATTTTCTATCTCTACGATTATGACTAAAAACCCGGATACATTGAAAGGAGATGCACCGGTTGCTTACGCAATGAATGCTATGTCGGTTGGGGGATTTAGGCACATACCGATTTTGAACTCGGATAATAGTTATAGCGTGCTATCTGTGCGACGCTTATTAAAACATCTTGCATCTACGATTAGTAGCTAATTTAAAAAAGTTTAGAATAGAATAGAAGGCAGCCATTTTGACCCGCAAGGGATTTTTCTTTATTTTAGTTTTTTCAATTTTTATATCGAGTATTTTAATCGATTTGAATTTTGAGCTATTGTACAAAAAATCCGATATATCAAAAAATTACAGAACTGTTAGAGAAGCGACAGTTGCTATAGTTCCGGGGGCTGCAGTTTATGGGAAGACACCTTCACCGGTTTTGCGAGATAGATTAGAGTCAGCCTTACTTTTATACAAAAACAAAAAAGTTAAAAAAATTCTATTGTCTGGGGATAACGGATCACACTACTACAATGAATTAAAACCTATGTTAAAATTTATGTTAAATAACAAGGTCAGAAAAGAGGATATTTTTGTAGACCACGCAGGGTTTAGAACATTAGATACGCTCATCCGAGCCAAAATTATTTTTGAAATAGAAGATGCGATCTTTGTAAGTCAAAAATTTCATCTGCCAAGAGCTATGTTTATATCCAAACAACTTGGGATCAGAATAGCCGGTTATGAGGCAGACAGAAGAATTTATACAAGTGAAAAGTACAATCGTATTAGAGAATTTTTAGCTAGGAATCTTGCTTGGATAGACATGAATTTAATGCACACAAATCCCAGATTTTTGGGTAAGCCTTATCCTATTTCTGGTAGTGGAGAAAAAACATGGAAGGGATCTATTTTGTAGATCAAAATCTTTCTACAAACTCCCAAAAGCCGATAAATGGCGTACCTGTAAAAAGCCCTGAAAGGGGTTTTGCAGTAGCGTCATAAATGAAAAATTACAGAATAAGCCCTGCCCCTATACAAATATAAGAGCAGGGCAAAAAATTAAACGAAGAAAATAAATGTGATAACTACAAATAGTGGAATGAGTATTCCAAAAGAGTACAGTATATACCCACCAAAACTTGGCATATTTACTTTATTTTCTTCTGCAACTGACTTCACCATGAAGTTAGGCGCATTCCCTATGTAGGTATTTGCTCCCATAAATACAGCACCCACAGAAATAGCTTTTAGTAGTCTTTCCCATTCAGGGTTTGCTAAGATTTGAGTTACACCTGTAGCACCCGTAAGCCCTTTAGCAAGGCTTAAAAAAGTCAGATAAGTAGGTGCGTTGTCCAACACTGATGAGAAAGCTCCGGCAGCCCAGAAAAATTGCCAAGGCTTGGTTACTCCAAGTGACTTCCCGTTTGCCTCGAGTAAAATTAGTGCCGGGATCATAGTTAGGAAAATTCCAATAAACAAATAAGCGACCTCGATAATCGGATTAAGGGTAAACTTATTGTATTCTCTAAGTTTTGGACTTGAAGTAACCTTGGAAAGTAGTATAAGTAATATCATTACACCTTCTCTGATAAATGCAAGAAAAGGATTTTGTTTTATTGCAGGGATATAGTTTTCATTGATAAATGCAACAGACAATACAATTCCGAATAACCATATAAAATTGACTTGTCCATTTAAAGAAATAGGCTCTGCATTGGATTTATCTTTTTTAATATCTGTCTTTAATTCTTTTTTGTATTGGATCGTATCCCAGACAAAATATATACTCAAAAGAACAACTATAGATAAAATCATCTCAGGAAATAAACTGAACGTCCATGTAAACGGCACTCCCTGTAAATATCCTAAGAAAAGTGGAGGGTCTCCGAGTGGGGTGAGCGAGCCTCCAATATTCGATACCAAAAATATAAAAAATACTACCGTATGGACTACGTGTTTTCTTTCGGAGTTAGTTTTCAAGACCGGTCGAATGAGTAGCATGGATGCACCTGTAGTTCCTATAAAGGAAGCAAGAAATGCACCGAGTAGTAAAAAAAGAGAATTGTTCAATGGAGTTGCTTCTATATCTCCTTTTAAAACAATTCCACCTGAAATATAAAATAACGCCCCAAGTAAAATAATAAAAGGCACGTATTCAAATACTAAGGTGTGGAAAATTGTATGCCCCCAGTGGTTAGCAATAAGAATCCCAAAAGAAATTCCACCAAGTGCGAGTGCGATAATCAATTTGTTGTTATTATTTTCCCACCAGTGTGCAGTTACGTGAGAAGCAATCGGTAGAATCGCAATAGATAGTAAAATCGCAACAAAAGGAATGACCGACCAATAAGGAAGGGTGTCCCCTTTGTGGTGATCTGTTTCTGCCTTGACTTCTTTAGCTTCTACTGTAGTAGTTTCCTTAGTAGGGACAGGGGATTTTGTATCTTCTGCAAATAAACCTAAGGTTAAAGAAAAACAAAACCCGGTGATAAAAACTAGATAAAGTATCTTAGAGAAAAATTTCATACGACCTCTTATTTAAAAATTTAAGACATCTTCTCACGATCCCTTTAGAGTTACAAATGCTTTTTTAGGCAGATATCGAAAAAGTTAGGTGGCACGCCAAGGCGGGCAAAACTATTTTGGTACAAACGAAAAATTTTACTTTGCAGCCAAGTCTATTTTTTCTCGAACACGAATTACGTCGTAAGCGAAGTATTCACCCATTTTCCCTTTTAAATTCAAAGGCCCTTTTTTTTCTGCATCAATAAAATCTTTTACGACTTCATAAGTAGATTCACTAATCAAGACACCATTAGTTTTAGAATTACTCTCTAATCTTTGTCCGACATTTACAGTATCACCAATGACTGTGAAGTCTTTGCGATGAGTCTTACTTCCTATATCACCAATGTACAATTTTCCATAATTGATTCCAATTCGTATTTGAATCGGAACTTTCTGGTTGAGGTTAAATTCCTTTAGTGCCTCGACCATTTCAAGCCCTGATTTAACAGCTTGATAGGAGCCGTCTTTATCACTGAATATTGCCATTATCGCATCACCAATAAACTTGTCTATGATAGCGTTGTTCCTTTTTAGCACGGTGCACATTAGATCAAAATAATCGTTCAATAAATTGATCAGATCTACCGGCTCTAGCATTTCACAAGTAGAAGTAAATTTTACTATATCCGAAAACAAGACAGTTGCATATATTTCTTTAGCCCGCATACTACTTGAACTTATATTGTGCAGGGATTGTTGTTTTGCAGAAGCCAAGGCTACATCGGAAACATAAAATTTCAGAATTTCTCTTTCTCTATCAATTCTTTTCTCTGCCAAAACCTTTTCTATAACTACGAGTAATTTTTCGATTGGGAAAGGTTTTGTCAGGTAGGCTTTTACACCGGCTCCTGTACTTTTCCTTTTGTCAACAGTTGAGTCTCTTGACGTGAGCATGATAACAGGTATATCTTTTAGCGCATCTTCTCTTCGGAGAGCAGTACAAAATTCCCAGCCATTCATCACAGGCATATCGTAGTCGCTTGTTATTAAGTCCGGATTAATTTCTCTTGCTTTAGCAAGACCATCCATTCCATTCACTGCGGTAAATACACGAAAGCCTTGTTGTTTCAACCCTTGGTACAGCATTGACGAAACAATACTACTGTCATCGACTACTAAAATTTTCTCGCGCACAGAGCGGGCATTTTTTTGTAATAGATTTTGAATTCTGGAAACTAACTCATCGTTGTTGATTGGCTTTGTTAGATAATCGTTTGCACCAGCTTCAAACCCTCGGTCAATGTCTAAGTTTGAATCTAAGGACGATAAAATCATTACAGGTATGTGCTCTAAGTGGGTTGAATTTTTGATTGCCTTACAGAACTCGTACCCATCCATTTCAGGCATTTCGATATCGCTTATGATTATATCCGGTTTACACTTCTTTAAAAATTCCAAACCTTCCCAACCATTGTAGGCGTTCATTATTCGAAAATTATTTGCTGAAAGAACCTCGTCAATCATTTGGTGTATAATCTTACTGTCGTCTACGAGAAGTACGTATTTTTTTTCTGAAACAGCTTTATCAATTTTCATTATAAGCTCTTCTCTCCAAATTGGGAAATAAACAAAATGAAGTTTAGGATCAAAGTCAAAAATAGAATCGTCGTTGTCGTCTGTGTCTTTCTCTGAGCCTATCAGCGACAAAGATAGAATAGGTGTATCTGTAAAATTAATATCTACGCGAAGTTTTTCATAGATTTTTTGAGAAGTAGGGTTTGTTTTTATATCTACAATCAAAAAGAAATCGACTGAATTTTCTTGAGTATAGCGATGAAATTTTTCATAATCGGAAAAATAGGTGATCTGATCTAAGGAGAGTGAATTTGCGATAACATCTAAATAACTGTTTCCTTCAAACGGAGAACAAAGTAGCTCGGTAAAATAATGGATATAGTTTTCATCTTCGGAAAAGAAAGCGATATTTTTATTCAATGTTTTTCCTCTGATAAAAATATTGTTGGATGAGTTCATTTGGCTCTATGATAAATCCTACACTTCCGTCTCCCATAATCGTTCCACTTTTTAATCCAGGAACTTCTTTGAATCTATTCCGAAAACTTTTTGACACTACTTTTTGTTTGTGTAAAATTTCATCTACTATGATTCCATAATAACTATTTTCATATTCAATGACCAAGATGATAGCTTGCTCGGGGTTTTTTATATAGTCTGAAATTTCGTAGTATTCTCCGAGACTGACGATTGGAGTAGTTCGATTTTCAAAGAATATATATGACCCTTCACTTCCGATTGTAAACTGAAAAGAATTTAATTTTGGGATGAGTGTATATAAAATTTTATTTACTGGAAAAATAAATTTGCTTCTTCCCACACAGGTCACAAGCCCTTCTATAATGGAAGAAGAAAGAGGCAATTTAATACTCATAGTTGTCCCTATATTCATCGTTGAAGAGAGGCTGATATTTCCACCGAGTTGTTCAATTGTTGTACGCACAACATCCATTCCAACACCTCGTCCAGAAATTTCAGTGATCTCATCCGAGGTAGAAAATCCCGGCATAAAGATAAGGTTGTAAATCTGGCTATCAGTAAGCTCTTGATTATTTGTAATAATTTTTTTTTCAATCGCTTTTGAAAGAATTTTTTCTTGGTTTAGCCCTGCCCCATTGTCTCGAACTTCAATACTTACGTTATCAGCAATATTTTCTACTTTCAAACTAATAGTCCCGAATTCTGATTTTCCTTTTTTTAGTCGATCTGCCGAGCTTTCAATACCGTGGTCAATACAGTTTCTGATAATGTGCGATAAAGGAGAGTGGATTTGGTCAATCAATGTCTTATCAATTTCAACTTCACTTCCAATTGTTTCAAATTGAATTTTTTTATTTAGCTTCTGACTCAAATCTCTTACAGTTCTGGAGAGTTTGTTAAAAATACTCCCGATTGGAAACATTTTCATTTTTAAAATATTTTTTTGTAACTGCTCTATAGTAAGCTCCATTTGGTCGAGTTTTTCGGCAGTACTTTTATCTTGGTTATTATTAGAAATGGCTACTTGCTTTACAAGAGACAAAGCGATGGTCAATTCTCCAACCATCTCTTCTGCATCTTCAATTTTTTTTTGAGGAACACGAATTGTATCTGTCAAAAGTATTTCTGTTGTTTTGTTTAACTGGTTTGCATTGTCCGTATCCGTTTGATCTGTTTTAATATGAGAAACAGCTCCACCCGATAAAACAGTTTGTAGTTGTTGAAGGGGTTCTACAATATCAACATTTTCAAAAATAGCATCGGGAATTTCTTTTGTAAGAACTTTTAGTTTGAGACTGATATTTTTAATCATTTTTTTTATAGTCTCTAAAACGGATAAGAACAAAGAAATTTTTTCACTATCGATTAGGATGAGCTTACTTCTGCATTTTCCCAAGAGAGTTTCAAATGCGTGGCTCAATGTTTGTATATCAGAGAGTTTCAGAAAACCGGAGTCACCTTTGAGAGTGTGTATTCCTCGAAAAATTTCGTTGATAACCGATTCATTTTGAGGACTATTTTCAAGAATGAGCATATTGTCTTCAACAGCACTTAATATTTCGCTGGAGCTGGTAAGAAAATCATTAAGTAGATCTTTTTCTTCGATTTTAATATTTTCATAAGAGTTTTGAACGTTCTCTATATTTTGCAGAGCGATTGCAACTTCTGTAACCTTGTCCAAGCCTTCCTTATTTTTAAATTCATGAAATGTTCCAATGCTATGTTTTACACCATCTTTCCATACCGTGTTTAAAAGAGATTGAAATTTTTGAGTCATCTGATGAATTGTTTGCAGTTCTGAAATAACCATAGACTCATTTTCCTTTAGATACTCACTTGGCATATCATCCAATTGAGAAAAAAATTCTTCGATTTTGCTTATTATTTCAAAAACAAATTTGAAAGAATCAGGAGGTGCTTCCTTCAAGTGTACAGATTGAATGAATTCTGCACAAATGGAATAAGCGTTTCTAAATACGGCAAGATCATCAATCGTAAATTTACGATTCAAATGAGAGAGAAGAGTAAAAAGGTGGATGCAATTCAATGCCTCAAGATTTTCTGTATCAAAAAGAGCAAGGCTTGCATTCAAATCACTTCGGATTGAAACTGTTTGTTGCAATGTGTCTAAAAATTTATGCTTTGTAGTTTCAGAGAGTTCCATTGATTGCAAGTGTTTACATTTTACCCAAAATTTTTAATAGCCGAATGGGAATCTCTTCTATGTCTTCAATGTAATCGACTGCATTTTTTTTAATGGCACTTGCAGGCATCCCAAAAACAGCGCAAGACTTCTCACTTTGAGCAATTGTTAGAGATCCACTATCCTTCATCTTTAACAGACCTTCAGCTCCATCTGATCCCATACCGGTAAGGATTACGCCTATCGCATCTTTTCCGGCAGTTTGTGCCACAGAGAGAAACATTACATCTACACTTGGTCTAAAACGATTTACTTTTGGACTCATTTTTGTTGTGACCTTGTATTTTAATCCATCCTTTTGTAAAATAAGATGATAGTTCCCGGGCGCAATCAAAGCAAGACCGTGTTGAAGTACGTCACCCGATTCTGCTTCGCGGACTTCAAGATACTTGCATAAGTCGTTTAATCGCTTTGCATAGGTAGTGGTGAAACCCTCTGGCATGTGTTGTGTAATTATGATTGGAGGAGTGCCTTCAGGAAGGTGCTCTAAAATATATCGAATTACCTCTGTCCCGCCTGTAGAAGATCCGATTGCAATAATTTTTTCTGCGGGACGAATGTTTGATAGTGATGTAATCTGTTTGACTGTTTCTGGGTTTGCTTTAATAATCTGAATTTTTGCACCGTTGATTCCTCGAATTTTATTTACTAATATAGTTGAAATAGACGGGATTGCATTTGCGAGATCGTGCACTGGTTTTGGAACTACTTCTAATGCTCCTAGCTCCAATGCTTTTAAACTTGTTTCACATTCTCCATCTACGAGTGAGCTGAATACTAAAATCGGTACCGGGTGGAACTCCATCAAAACTGTGATAAATTCAAGCCCGTTCATTCGAGGCATTTCCAAATCTAAGGTAATCACATCTGGTTTTAGTTCAACTATTTTGTCGCGAGCATCGTAAGGATCGACTGCAGTTCCTACGACTTCTATGTCTGAAAATTTTTTTAGATTCTGATGTAATAAACTTCTTACGATCGCAGAGTCATCTACAATCAAGACTTTGATCATGATTTATCTTCATCCTCAAAATTTTGAAAATCATCCTTCATCGGAATTTGTCTTTTTGGATTGGAAAGATTCTTTTTTTCTTTGGAGTTCATTCTTGAGGACAAATGAGGTAAAAGATTTTTTTGAGTTGAGTTTTTTTGAGCAGTCATAAAATTTAGCTCATTTATAATAAGTAGGAGCGATTCGGCTTGACTATTCAATTCTTCGGCAGCCGATGAAGTTGCTTCAGATACGCTTGCATTTTGCTGAGTTACATTGTCTATTTGATGTATTGCTTTTGCTACTTGCTCTATTCCCAACGATTGCTCAATTGTAGATCGTGATATATCTTCAATTTGATTTTTGACAGAGCTAACGTATTCTGCGGCTTGATTAGAATTTGTATTTATTTCAGTAATGATATTTGCAATCTTGAAAGAGTTTTGTAAAACATCTTTTAAGGTTTCTGTCCCCATTTTTGCAATAAGGTTTCCTGACTCTACTTTTCTTACACTTTCTTTAATTAGCTCTGCGATTTTTTTTGCCGCAGCTCTACTTGTTTCTGCAAGCTTACTTACTTGATCGGCAACGACCGCAAATCCAGCGCCATGCTCGCCGGCACGAGCAGCTTCTATTGCTGCATTGACTGCAAGCATTTTTGTTTGTTGGGTAATCTCGTTTATAGAGTCAATGATCTCGGTAATTTTTTCACTTCCTTGACGAATTTCATCCATTGCCTTTGTGATTTCTGTGATAACTTCGTTTCCTGATTCTGCGGATAACCTCGCTTCCTCTGACATCCCAACAGCTTCTTTTGCACTGTTCGCACTCTGGTGAACTATGACTTCAACTTTATTCACAGATGCAGTTACATCTTTACTTGAATCTGCATTTAAGTGAGCTTGAGATGCAATTTCTTCCATAGTGCTGGAAATTTCTTCGATTGAAGCTGCTTGCTCTAATGTTCCTGATGAAAGTTGTGCACTTGCTGTAGCGATTTGATTAGAAGCTGCACTTACCTCTTTACTGCCTACACTTAAATTTGTGACGATTCTTGAAAAATTCCGAAACCCGATAAACCCAAAAATTATCGTAAACCCGACTACAATACACATAGTCAATATATAAAAGATAATTTCTTTCTCAATCCACTCGCTTTGTTTTTTTGTTTGAGCAAGAATCTTGGAAGATAGAGTGTTGCTAAAACTCCACATAAGATCTATTTTTCCAGTAATTTTTTCGAACCAAACGTTTGTGTTTACTGTAAACTTTCCATCTATTGCGTGCTCGATTGCTAAGTTTTGCATTTTTTCAACATCATCAATATCCGAGCCTTTGATGGTACTTTCTGCAAGTTGTATCCATTCGGATGGGGCGTTTCTTTTAAAGATGGCAAGAAAATTATTTTGTCCTGAAATAGCTGCTAAAAATTTTAGTAAATTTGCTTGAATAAATTTTCCGTCGGCGAATGCGTTAGTCAACACTGCTCTTTCAACCCCATTGAACTCTATAATAGAAAGAAAGGCCGCAAGAGCATTTAGCTGTAGAGAAAGGTCGGCGTTTGTAGTAAGCTTTGGCATAGCTGCAATTGTTTCTAAGAAATTCCAATTCATTTTGGTATAATATTCTGTTCCTTCAGGGCCAGAGATTGTAAAATTAGTTTGTGCTTTTCTCATTTCTTTGAGACGGTTTGTTTCAAGAATTGCTTTATCAATGGCAAATTTAAACTCTAAATTGTATTCATTGAAATCAAAATTCTTTAGTGCAATTTTTAGCTCTTCTAATTTTTCATTGGTTACAGAATGTTGCCTAGGTAATTCAATTGCAAACTTTTCTCCTTTAGAACCAAGAAAACCTCCGACCATCCCTCGTTCTTTTTGAGATTCTTGAATAAATGCACTTACTTTTATAGCAAGAACTGCATATCGTTCAAACTTATTTAATTCTTTTTTTGTTTCTAATTTCATAATCAAAAAAATAATTGAAAAAAATAAAAAGGCTATAACTGGAATGAATACCAGTAGAGCAAACTTTGTTGACATTTTCATTCGCAGTAGTTTCATCGTATCCTCTTTTGTTGTAATTATAATAAATTATCTATTTCATCATTACTTAAAATTTTTTCAATTTCCAAAATTATGATAACTCTCTCGTCTAACTTTATCATTCCGGAGATGTAGTCCGAACGAATATTTTTTCCGAGTTGTGGTGATGGTTCGTATTTTTCTGCATCAATTGAGATGACTCCAACAAGTTGGTCAACAATGATCCCTGTTAGCATGCCATTCAAATCAACTACAATAATACAGTTGTCTTTATCTGTTTCTTTGTGCTCTAAATTGAATTTGCGCCGCATGTCTACAATTGGGACAATTTTTCCACGCAAATTAATTACACCTCTCATAAACGATGGAGTCCTTGGTACAGGGTCTATGTTTTGTATTTCAACAACTTCCCTTGCTTCTAAAATACGAATTCCGTATTCTCTTCCATCTAAAAGAAAGGACAAGAGCTTTCCGGTTGACTTGTTTAATGGATTTTCCTGAGCAGGTGACATTTCTTTCCTTTTTAAAATACGGCAACTTTTTACTATTGCGTGAGTGTTTTTTGTCGTAAAGAGAAAAAGTGATTTATTACTCCCAACCTGGAGTAGTTGGAGCTACGGACTTGTCTTCAAAGGGAACTAACTTTTTCTTTAAATCCTGTCCGCTAAACTGAAGTTTTAAATAGCAATTTCCACCCGGGTCGTTTTCTTTTTCTACAGTTCGTATTTGGATTTTTAATTCATGGAATTGCTTTGAAAATTTTTGTTCCGGATAGAGCAGGCTATCCCCGGTGTTGATATTTTTCAAAAATCTATAGTTGAATACCTTAATACCATAATTTCTTGCATTTTCGCAAGCGAGTAGTTTAGCAGTTGCTAAGTCCATTTGCTTTTCTGGCGGAAAGCCATTGGCTCTTAATTGAAAAGTGTGCTCATCTACCCATCCATAACTATCGGATTCCTTTTCTTTAACAGGTGGAGGATTGACTGGAGGCTTTGCGCAAAAAACTAATGCGAAAAACATGAAAAGATATTGGCAAGCAGAAATTTTTATGAAAGTATTTTGGTTTAGTTTCATTTTTTCTTTTTTAGTATAGCACCTAACTTACCTAAATCTTCGGGTTTGATATTGATTGCAGATGCTTTTTTGTTTTCGTCTTGGATCTCCTGATAGATTTCTGCTCGGTGTACAGAAATATTCTTAGGAGCTTTGATTCCTATTTTTACTTGATCACCTTTGATGTCAACTACAACAACTTCAACATCGTCTCCAATCATTATGGATTGATTTAACCTTCTTGCAAGTACGAGCAAACTAAATTTTCTCCAATAATGAATAACACTCTAAAATTTTTGTTCTGACAGAGTGGCTTTCATTTCTTGAAATACACTGTCTCCCAAGGGACAGCTCTGGATTTATAATTACAGGCCCTTGTAAATTTGCGGTCATTTTAGAAGGGTCATCTGGAGGTATAGTTACAATCGTAAGAATTAGCGCAGCGTCTAACGTATCAAGTTTTATATCTACAAGATCATTCTCTGGTATCGATGGAATATATTTCGGAGAAAACAATTGAGGCTGCATAATCACAAATGCGAGGTCAGTGTTTTCTGTAGATTGCAACCATTTGAATGGATTGTCAGGAGAATCTTCGATCAGTGCATATTGTTTTTGCATTTCAAAACCGAGAAGTCCATCACGAAAATATATTAGTTGCTTATCGGAAATTTGTATTTTCCCGAAAGGTTTTGTAACTAGTTCAATTGCCATTATCTTAGAAAGTCCATTAGAGTAGGTTTAATAATTTTTGATCCAACATTTAGAGCGTATTGATGAATCGTTTCTAACCATTTTAAATTCATAATCGTTTCTGGAAAATCAATCCCCTCATTTTTTGCGAGAAGCTCTGTCATGTAGGCTGAATCAAAATCAACTCTTTTCGTGTGCTCTTCGAGTCTGTTCATTCTGGCACCAACAATCGACCTATATCTCAAAACATTCTCTAAAGCTAAATCTAAGTCTTGCAAATCTCTCCCGGAAATTCTTTCTTGATCTTTTCTGATTAAATCATTTCTAAGCTGAATTAATACATCAAAAATGGAAAGCCCTGTAACGCTTGCACTCTTTGAATAATTATTCGGAGGTTCAGAACTTGCGGCATCAACCAGTCCGATATCTTTTAGAACTGTTCCTCCATCTGTGTCTTCTAACCAGATTTGATGAGGCGCGGTTGAGCTAAGTGAAATATTGTCCTGCGCCAGTTTACTTGCTTTCACTTCAATAGGAGAATTATTAATTTTATCTATAATATCGTCGATTGTATCACCCACAGAAATGTGAACCTCTACACCATCAATTTTAAATTTTTGATCTGAAGTTGCAGAATAAGAAGAATTGTCAACCTTACTTGTAATAGCCATGTTTGTTCCCCAGAAAACTTTGTTCCCAGGAAGAGAAACAGGAATATATTCTCCTCTCTCAATTTCACGAATTTGCTCACCTATATCTCCCCTATACTCTACTCCGATATATTGGTTTTTTAATTCAAGACCTTGAAGCCCTTTGATTTTAGATTCGATAGGCTCAAAAGGAGGTCTCTCAATTACATGTCCTCCAAATAAAGGTTGCCCTGTAGCATCTCTTGTGTTGGCAATATCAACTAACGCACGTAAATGTTCGTCGATTTCTTTTCCAATCGCTATTTCCAGTTCAAACCCTTTATCTCCTTGGTAGATACCATTGGAGGCTTGAACTGTCAGCACTCTTGCTCTTTGAAAAATACTCCCAATTCTATCTAACTCACCATCGATCTGTTGCAACCTTGAGTGACCATCTGTGATATTTTCTTGAAATTGCGTAAGCTCATTCAAACGAGAACGAAAATACATTTGGTTTGTCGCAAGACCTGGTTCATCAGAGGGTTTTCGTATTTTTAGTCCTGTACCTAACTGGTTTTGGGTCTCATCTAAAAGAATCTGGTGTCTCCCCAAATTTTTGACCAGAGTGTTGTTTGTCATTTGGTTTGTAATTCTCATTTATTTTTACACTCCCATTCTATTGATTACTGTATCGAGCATTTCTGTCATAACAGAAATCATCTTAGCTGATGCGTTATACGCCTGCTGAAACTGGACCATATTTGCCATTTCTTCATCTAAGTTTACTCCCATTACAGATTGACGCATATTTTCTAATTCTGAAAGCAAATCATTTTGAGTAGTAAATTCTTGCTTTGCCTCTCTTGCTTCTGTTCCAAGTTTTGCAATTAAAGAGGTATAAAAATCATCAGTAGTTTTTGAATATTCTACCATGATAGGCTTGCCTCGTAAAGAGCTTGCAATAAGAAGTGCGTTAGACCCATCCTTGTGTCCGTTAGGCGAATTATAATCTCCTGTTCCACCTACATCTTTCCCTCTACCGGCAGCAATATTTGCCGAATTATTTATTACGTCTTCTGTCATTTTCACAAATGAGGCTGGATGGTAATGTGGGGTTAGGGTAATATCTTGAGTATTCGATTGGAGTTTTGCAATTTCGCCTAACTTCCTGTAATCGTAAGATCCAGAAGGGCCACTCGCATATAGTATTCCAGTTAATCCAACAAGTAAATCACCAGAGTCTTCCAAGTGACGTATGATGAAATTATTCTTTGGATTGTCTTCTGCAATTGTAGCTTTTAAAGCCAATTGATTGTCGTGGTTCATATAGGCTACGATTCCTGATTCGCTTCTATTGATTCTTTTGATAACCTCTGCGAGAGTATCATCTTTGGAATAAGGGATGATAACAGGAGTAGATTCTTTATTTGGCTTGTGAAAAATTATATTCCCTGAAATCCCTATCGGTCTATCACTATCAATAGACACCTTTCCTGTAACCCTAAATACTGCCGAAATATCATTTTGTCCATCACCGTTTGAATCATATTCTCCGAAAGAATTTGCACTTAAATTTCTTGGTTGAAAGAAATTCAAATTTGTCTTTCCGTTTAAACCAAATCCATCTTTATGGATTTCGTTTACAACATCGGTCATATTAATTGCAAGAGAATCAACGTAATCTATTTTCTCTCTTAGAACTTGATCTCTTATTTCCATGACCCCGTGAATTCTGCCGCTTCGTAAAAGAGTGGGTTTTCCTGTTTCTGCCCATACAAGATCGAACATCCCGTCTCTATCCGGATTTCCTATAAGTTGGATTTTATTTGACTTACTGCCTTGAACGAAAATTTGCTGTCCTATAAAAACCATAAATTCATCTTCGTCACTTCGCCCGACGTTGATATCTACCAAAGAGGACAATTCTTGAAGAGCAGCATCTCTTTTGTCATATAAATCATTTGGTGTGTCGCCTAACGCTTCTGCCTTGCCGATTCTTTCGTTTAAGTTACGAATATTTTCTGCAAGTAGATTTATCATATTGGTTTTAGATTCTACTTCTCTGTTAGCTTGATCTCTTAGTTGTGTTAATTTTCTAAATGTATCTTCTATTCGTGTGCCAAGTCCTGTGGCTTTTTCTTTTACAATAGACCGATGTGCGCTTTCTTCGGGGTAATTGGCTAAGTCTTCCCAACTTGTCCAGAATTGATCCATTTGAGTACGAAGAGTAATCCCTGTAGGCTCATTGAAAACTGTCTCGATCTGATACAGGTAATCGTTTCTTGCACCCCAGTAATCTTTTTTATTATTTGTTTCAATGATTCGGTCATCAATAAAATTATCTCGAATTCTTTCAATTCTTGTCACCTCAGAGCCTTGCCCGATTTGTCCTGCAACAAGTGCACGATTGTAAGCCGGATCATAAAGTGGATCAGGTGCAGACATATTTACTCTTTGTCTCGAATAGTGCTTATTATCTGCGTTAGATATATTGTGTCCTGTAGTTTGAAGAGCTTGTTGGTGAGTGCTCAAGCCCCTTTTTCCTACTTCTAAACCCATAAACGTAGAGCCCATTTTTCCTCCGTTATGCTTTTGTGTTTAACATGACCGGTGTGTTGCGGGTACTGGTCTTAACACTAACGCTTCCGTAAGAAACCGGGATTTCAGTTTCGGAAGCTCGTTTCAAAGCATCTATACTAAGTTTAAAAATTTCCTGATTGGTTTTCATTAATTTTTCGTTTAAGATAATTTTTTCTTTTAATGACTGCAAAACTTCTTTTAATTCTCCAGCGAGACCTTTTAGTTTAAAATTTGAATTTCTATCTATATGATTTAAAAACTCGTTAAATGAATTTTTTTCTTCTGAAATTTCAATTTTTTTTTCTTTGTAAAAATTTTCAATTTCGTTCATTCTTACTCTCTCTAATTCAGATGCACCCACCATTAAATTGTAAGATTCTTTTGTTAGAGACTCTAATGCTTTACCGTTTTTTTCTAGGATATTACCTTTCTTTTGAATTTCTAAATCTAAAAGATTTTTATAAATTTTGATTTCTTTTGTAAAAATTTCAGATATATTACTAATCCATTCAATAAAAGGCTGTTTCATTTTTGCTTTTCCTATAGATAACTTCGACCGAATCTATAAACTGATTAGGAAAAATTCATTCTTTTTTTGGTAGATATGTCTCTTTGTAATTAAGACAAAGTGATAACTTAGGAAAGGTGGGCTTATCCACTAAATTGCATTCAATAAATTTAGCTCTAATTCTGCTTCTTTTTTTAATTTCGAAGTATTTTCTTTTGAAATGATCTCTTCAAAAATTTTTTTGGCTTCTTCAATTTTCCCTATTCTTACAAAGGCTTTAGCTACATTCAAATAAGCATTCATACCTTCTTCTGTTTCTGGACTCTCATTAAAAAGATTCATTTCTGTTTCTGCTACCAAATCCCACTTTTGTATTTTTTTATACGCAAGACTTAAAATTTTGTAAGACTTTAGAAAAGACGGATGGTCGTGGTAAAGTATTTGAAATTCTTTAATTTTTTCTATACAGGAAAAATATTTTCTGTCTCCAAGAAACTCATTTGCCTGTTTTAAAGAAATTTCACCCTGAAAAATTTTTTCTTTTATATTCACAGGAATAAATCCTTCTTCTTCCGAATATATACTAAAAGTAAGTATTAAAAGACATAATAAAAAATATTTCATAGTACTATTATCTTGAATTTTATAGGAAAGCATGATGTTTTTATTTTTGTGTATAACAAAAAATGGATCTTTTTAAAAACTAAAGAGCTTGACAAATTTGCAAAAGTTTTAATGATTTAAGGGCAATGAGAAATATAAAAAAGATTTTATTAATTTTTACACTTATCGAAATTTTTTTCTTTTTATCCAATTGTCAAAAACCAAAATTTGATAACCCTTGTGATCTAAATTCGGATTCTCATCGAAACACCAATATCGTAAAATATATAACCTCAGATAGTTCTTCTTTTTGTGGGATTATTCCTTCATTTGGAAGTGTAGCTACTCCTATATTTACTCCATCCGCAGGAAATAAAACTTCCCTATCCGATATAAATATATTGACATCTACTTTTGGAGCAACGATCTACTATACCACAGATGGAACAAACCCAACAATCGGATCCAATAGATACTCTAGTGCTTTGGAGAATATTTGGTCCTTAGCTGGAAAAACGATAAAGGCATTTGCTGTGAAAAATGGAATGACTGATAGTGCAATTTTGTCCGGAGTGTTTAGCTATCCGCCTTTAAAAACAGGGCAACAGACTTCATACGCAGTTGGAGATGATGGAGAAAGTCAAACAGGTGTAAGTCGGAGCTACACTGATAATGGAGATGGCACGGTAAAAGATAATGCGACAGGGCTTATTTGGCAGAAATGTAGCATGGGATTAAATAATGATGCGGGATGTACAGGAACTGCTTCAAACCCAAACTGGGCAGATGCGGGCACTTATTGCAGTGGGCTTAGCTTGGGATCTAAAACATGGAGACTGCCATCAAGATTAGAATTAGAAACTCTATCACATTTTTCTGGACCAATTATAGCAATTGCAATTGATTCAAGTTATTTTCCAAATACTACAACAAACCCGTATTGGAGTTCAAGCAATTATGTGCCTTCCAGTACAGAGGCTTGGTATATAAATTTTAGTGCCGGTGAAATAAGTAAAGATAGCAAGGCAGTTTTTTACTATGTCCGTTGTGTTTCAGGTACAGTAAAAGAGTACGGTAATAATTTAACAGAAAATGGAGATGGCACAGTAAAAGATAATGTGACAGGACTTATTTGGCAGAAATGTAGTAATGGGCAGAGTGGTTCGAACTGCTCTGGAGCTGCAAGTAGTGATCTTTGGGCAAATGCACTATCTGCTTGCAGTGGACTAAGTTTAGCCGGAAAATCATGGAGGTTACCAAATATCAATGAATTAAAATCCATCATTGATATAAATAAATCCAGTGGTGAAACTATAGACACAAATATTTTTCCAAATACTGCATCAGGTTCGTATTGGAGTTCAACTACTCTTGTGTCAAATACTAATTTTTCTTGGGAAGTCAATTTTTCTAGTGGTTTCTCAGTAAGCGATGACACCAATCTTCAATATTCTTATATTCGTTGCGTCTCTGGTCCTTAGGAAAAAAAATAGTTAGTGATTTGTATGAGTAGATTAGAGCTGTTTTTTTAGTTTTTCGGATTTTGGTTTTTTCCAGGCTTGTTTTTTTTTATTTCCGCATCTTATGTCGTATTAGTCTATTGTATCGTATAGTTTTTCTCTTGGAGAGGTAAATTCCTACCGCAATAGAACTGACCTTGGGTGGAACTCCAAAGTCATAGAACTTGGCAGGATGATTATGTCCCATTCTTTCAAATGTCAAGCAACAAAAGAAGAGTAAAAAGGCAGCTGTTCTTGAAATACCAAGCCATTGAGCAAACTCACCAAGCTCAATCTAATCTGCATTCTCCGGACGAAATATTTTCTTTTGCAATGTTTTTATAATGGTTTCAAGAACCTGATACACCGTCTTAACACAATCCAACTTTTCAAAAGTCATAGCCAATGTAAATTTTATTCTGTATCTTCCTCAACATTCATGCAAGGCTAATCCTTTCATCTGAAATAGTTTCAGTCCTCGAGGTAAACTCATCCATATACTTCTCTGGAATAATTTCAGACTCGATTGATTGTATCAAATTTTCTGGATTCATAGTATTCTCCTAATATAAAAAGTTTTTAATCTTGTTCTCTGATATAAGGTAAAATAATAGCGTGATATGAAATAAAATTTTGCGATTCATCTGAAGAAATTTTTTCATCTTTGCTACAGAAAAATGTCCCAAATCTGTATTAAATGTAATAATCTTGAAATTCCCTAAAACGATGGAGTTCCTTGTGATTTTTGCGTGAAAGGTGAACAATTGGTATAAAACATGCACTTTACTGGTAGAAAGGAGGTCCTAGCTATTTTAGCACGAAAAGTGCAAAAACTGCACTAAAAGCGAAATTTCAAAAACTCTACTAAAGCTCAAAACCTCATCCTAAAAGATACACCTAATTGCAAAGATTCTAACCCACCTATTTCCGACCTCAGACCTCAGTCTATTTGTCCTCCAAATTGGAGCCCCACATTCTTGAACGAAAACAACAGCCAAAAGGAGGCGAGGAATCTTATATCAATGGCTACACTAATGGATTAAGATTTTTTCAAATAACAATGAAGCCCAGACACAAAACCTTATTCTTATATTTTTGAGGTATCTCAATCTCTAAACAATAAGAAATTTCTATTTTTTCCTTTGATCACTCCCCATTAAATAAATGATTGGAAGCACGAATAAAGTCAAAATACTCGAAGTGATTAATCCACCAATAACGACTGTAGCAAGTGGACGCTGGACTTCTGCACCCATGCTTGTAGAAAGTGCCATCGGCAAAAATCCAAGCGCTGCAACGACTGCAGTAGTTACAACAGGTCTTAGTCTAAGTTTAGCAGATTCAAATATTGCAGCTGAAGAATCCTTTCCTTCGTGCTCTAATTTTTTCGTAAAAGAAACGAGTACAAGTCCGTTAAGGACAGCAACTCCAAATAAAGCAATAAAACCTACTCCAGCAGAAATGCTAAATGGAATTCCTCGAATATAAAGTGAAATAACCCCTCCGGTAATTGCAAAAGGTACGTTAAGAAAAATAATCCAGGCAGGTTTCATTTCTCCAAACGCAACCCATAGTACAAATAAAATTACAATTAGAGTTAAAGGCACTATGATAAGAAGAGTATTTCTTGCAGAGATATAATTTTCGTATTTCCCGCCGTAGTCATATCGAAAACCAGCAGGGAATTTTAGTTTTTTTTGCAAAATTTCTTCTACTTCTCGAATTACGCTTACCATGTCCTTGCCTCGAATATTGAACTCTACAATCATTCTCCTCGATTGGTGTTCATGGCTAATTTGAACGGGACCTTCTTCTGTATAAATTTCTGCAAGGTCAGACAAAGGGACAGTTTGCCCATAGTGGGAGCGTATTGGAAAAGACTTAATTCTGTCTAATGGGTTTCGCCTATCGTCCTTTGCTTTTATTACTAAGCTAAATCTTTTATTTTCTTCAAAAATATTTCCTGCATAGTTTCCGGAAGAAATCATTTCCACTGCTTGGTTAACTTCATCAATGCTAATTCCATAACGAGAAAGGCTTTCCCTATTTGGGACTACTTTCAAATATGAAAGACCTTTCAATTGTTCTATCTTTATATCCACAACACCCGGAATTTTACTTATATTGTGAGATACTTCTTCACCGATTTGTTTTAATAAGGAAAGGTCTTCACCATAAATTTTTATACCAACATCGGATCTCACACCTGCAATCAATTCATTCGTCCTCATCTGAATCGGTTGTGATATAGAAAATGCAACTTCAGGAGTATATTTTTCTAAGGTCTCTGAAATTTTCTCAATAAGTTCATTTTTAGAAAATCTCCAGTCTTCTTTTGGTTTTAACACTAAGTAAATATCACTCCTATCAATTCCCATTGGATCGGTTGCAATATCCGGTGAGCCGGTTCTCGAAACTACATTTGTAATTTCAGGAAAATTTTTTAGCAAAATCCTTTCTATTCTTTTAGAAGTTTCTAAAGACTCAGTCAAAGAAGCAGATGGTAATCGATTTACTTCGAGCAAGAGTGAGCCTTCGTCAAGTTGCGGGATAAATTCTCCTCCAGAAAAATAAAACAGTATGAGGGAAAATACAAATCCTCCAAGAGTTCCAAAAATTATTTTTTTTGGATTTTGAAATGCTTTTTCTAATAAAGGCTCATAATAGATTTTTAGTTTTTGAAAAATTATAGTTTCGTGTTCTTTTTCATCCGCAGGTTTTAAAAAAAGTAATGCAAGAACAGGAACGACGGTAAGAGTTAAAATGAACGCACCAAGTAAGGCATACAAAACGGTTAGCGCCATAGGGATAAACATTTTTCCTTCTACTCCAGACAATGCAAGAATAGGTAGATACACAATTGCAATTATGATTTCACCATAGATCGTTGCTTTTCTGACTTCTACTGTGGATTCAAAGATTACCTTTTTTTTCTCTAGGAAAGTTAGTGCTCTTTTTAATTCGATTGTCTTTAAAGATAGTCTCCTATAAGAGTTCTCAACAAGAATTACAGCACCGTCAACAATCAAACCAAAATCTATTGCTCCCATACTCATCAGGTTTCCGGGCGCATCTCGAACTCTCATTATGCTAATAGCAAAAAGCATAGCGAGAGGAATCGTGAGAGCGATCACGAGTCCTGCTCTAAAATTTCCTAACATAAAAAATAAAACTACGATTACAAGTATTGCTCCTTCGAGTAAGTTTATGATTACTGTACGAATTGTTTTTTTTACCATTTCCGATCTATCGTAAAAAGATTCTATTTTCATTCCGGGTGCAAGAAACGGTTTTATTTCTTCTAACTTTTTTTTAATAGACTCGGTTACTTGAAGAGAATTTTCTTTCATTAGCATCATTGTGATTGCTCCGGTGACTTCACCTTTACCATCTTTTGAAGTAGCACCTCTTCTCAGCTTGTGACCAATTTTTACATCTGCAATAGAAGAAATTGTTACTGGAAACCCATCCTTTGTTTTACCTACATAAATTTTAGAAATATCTTCTAAAGAAGAAATTAGACCATCACTTCCGATTACGATATGCTCTTTTTCTTTTTCGATATATCCCCCACCTGTTGCAGCGTTATTTTTCCTTAACGCCTCTAATACATCCATTCCAGAAAACCCAAGAGACTGCATTTTATTTAAGTCTAAAATAATTTGGTACTCTTTGGATTCTCCTCCAAAAGTATTTACTTCTACAACTCCCGGTACAGTTTTTAAAATCGGATTTATAAACCAATTTAGTTGAGTCGTAAGATCAAGTAAACTATGTTTATCGCTTGTTAAAGTAAACTGAAAAATTTCACCAAGCCCTGTAGATATTGGACCCATCGTAGGAATTCCGTAACTTGGAGGAATATTTGCTTCTGCTTCTTTTAATCTTTCTGAAACCCATTGCCTTGCTCGAAAAATATCCGTATCGTCTTGAAATACTATTGTCACTACAGAAATTCCGTAACGCGAGATGGAGCGAACTTCTACAAGTTTTGGGAGACCTGCCATCGCTCTTTCAACTGGGTAAGTAACATACTTTTCAATTTCAATAGGCGACAAGGCAGGTGCAGTAGTGATTACTTGTACTTGTATTGTTGTAATATCGGGAACAGCATCAATTTTTAATTTTCTTGCAGAGTCGATTCCGAAAAATAGAAATATTACGGTTAAGCCTAATACAATCGTTTGATTGTTGAGTGACCAATGAACTAAAGAGCTTAAAAATTTCATCAGTCCTCTGCACCAAATGTTGATTTCAGTAAAATAGACTTTAAGAAAAAAATTCCCTTTCGTACTACAAATTCTCTCTCGCTTATACCAGAAACGATTTCAACTAATGTATTTGATTTTCTTCCTATAGCCACTTCTCTAAATACATATTCTCCCGGTTTTTCTTCTACGAAAACTCCTACTTTCCCGTTCACCTCTGTCAAGCAATAAGAAGGCACAGAAATAACTTCAGGCTCTATGGCAGAAATCTCTGCGACTCCAAATAAGCCAACCTTAGCGAGATTTTTTTTGTTCTTTAGAACTATCCTTGCGTTAACAGTTCTTGAAGAAGGGTCAATCTGTATCCCAATATACGTTAGTCTCCCTTCAAATTTTGTATTTGGATAAGCATTCAATTGAATAATTGCATTTTCTCCTGTGCCTATTTTAGATATATCTTTCTCAAATAATTTTCCGATAAACCATACTTCTGAGATGTCGCCTACCGTCCCCATATTTGTATTTGCATCTACCTGTCCACCAACGATTGCTTCTCTACTTAGTATTATACCAGACTTTGGAGAGCGTACTTCATAATTACCAATGGTTTCTTTTTTTTCTTTAGCCATATTAGGTATCGCAATATCATATACTCTAAGATTTTCTCTGTCTGCTTCAAGCTCTGACTCCATTATCCTTAATTCGGATTCGGCGTTTATAGCTTCTTGCTCACCAGCCAGTCTTAAAGTCACAAGCTCTTTTAATCGCGAATAATTTTTTTGGGATGCAGTGTATCTCGATAAAGACCCAAGGAATTTGGATCGGAGTCTGGATGCATCCGGCGAGTCCAAGGTAATTAGGGTATCTCCTTTTTTCACGTGGTCACCTTCTTTAAAATTCACGCTTGTAATTCTTCCCGCAAGTCTTGCTCCAATTTTTCTTATATTGTCCGGATTTGCAGAAATCTCTCCTATTACTGAAATCGTATCTTGGAAATCTTTTCGCTTCACCTCAATCGTTTCTATTTCAGTGTCTTCTTTAATTTCAGAAGGAACTTTTATCTTCATGGATAAATCTATTCTATTTGAATTTTCCTTATTGGAAGTTGTCGAATCTTCGGTTGGATTTTTTCCTTCGGGAATGGCTTTTTTTTCTTTTAGTTTTCCATACCCTAAAACTAAAAAGGTTACAGCCAAAATAGCTATAATAATATATTTACCTGTTTTCATTTTATTTCCTTTTTACTTTCAGAGTTTAGATAATCCGTAAACGGAATTCCTGATGCACGAATAACTTCAATCGAAGCAATTGCAAAATCTGTTTTAGATTGAATGTAAGAAATTTTTGTACCGATTAAGGATTGTTGACTCATTAGAGCTTCACGTACATTAATTCTGCCGTTTAATAAAGCTTTCTTGATTGAGTCGAGGTCTTTATCTATTCTTTGCAGAAGCTCTTCCGAATAACTCTCGTACTCTTCTTTTAAAGAATTGTAACCAGAAATTGATTTAATTACTTCATATCGAATTGTATGCCGACTAACTTCCGCTTTGTTGATTAGTTGTTGTTTTCTTGATAGCTCTTCTAGTAATTCGCCGGAATTGTCTCGGAAAATTTTTAAAGGTAGAGACAATCTTCCTCCGATTACATTTTCGTTAAATCCGTCTCTTTGCAAAAATCCCGAGATCGTCAAATTGGGAATGGTTTCTTTTTTTAGTAAAGTAATTTTTGAGTCTTGGGTTAATATATCTGCTTCACTCGCTTGTATCTCAGCTCGCACTTTCAGTGCCTCTTCTGTCAATCTGTCAACACTCATATTTTGAAATACTGGATTTTTTGGCTTTTCCAACAACTCTATACTTGCATGAAATGGAATTCCCATCATAACTGTTAAATTTCCTTTTGCCAATTCCGTTTTTCTTTTTGTCAAAAGAAAAAATCTTTTCATCTTAACTAATTCTGCCTCTGCAATATCAGTATCAATCGGTGCAGCTAAACCTTTTTCTGATCTGGCTTTCGCGACTTCGTATATATCTTTTGCAAGAGAATATAAGTTTTCAGATAGCCTTAACTCTTCGATGAGACTAAAATACATTAGGCTTGCAACGAGCGCATTATAGATCATTTCTCTTTCCATTACTGTGACTCGTCTTACTTGGGATGCAAACTCTTTGTCTGCTACATCGAGTCTGCCTTTTCTTTGACCTCCGATATAAATTTCTTGGGATAGCATTACTTCTCCATTTACCGAAGATTGAAGACCGGTAAATTCACCCTGATTTTGTGTTTGCTTTCGATAACTTTGCATTAAAGAAACTTGAGGGTTCGATGGGAAAAAGTAACCGGCCGCAATTTTTCTGCCCTTAATTACATTTAGCTCCAACCGTGAGCTTTTGTATTCGGGGCTATGGTCTATTACGCACTCTACAATATCTTTTAGAGTAACACTTCCTGTGCAATGTAGATGAGGTTCGTCGTGATCATTCCCACCTGAAAAAATTCCATAAGCTGGAATGAAAAAAAGTATAAATAAAAAATTAAATTTCATGTATATCTCCCGTTACATTGTGAGAAGACCGAACAGAATAAATTTTTGGTTTAATATTATTTCATTAACATAAATTTGCAAAAATTCTCTTGGCTTCTACAATCAGAATTAATTAAATTTTTAAGAAAGAGTATTTTTGGGGGGACGATTCAAATAGGAGATATAGAGAAAATTATACGTTTTTGAAAATAGGTTCACATTGTATGAGGATTGAATTTCCGTAATTATTTTTGCTTCATCCATTCCCCAGTTAGAGATGAGTATTGAACTGCATGGACAATTCACGCAAGTGTGTCTATGGTCTGAATCTTTGTGGTTTGTTTCAACATTGTCTAAATAGGCAAACGAACAGAAATCTTCATTTATACCTTTTCCACCACAGATTGAGTCGTTATCAATTGCATATTGATAGGTAAAAAGCACCAAGAAAAATAGAAAAAATAAAAATTTCAGTTTCGCCATAACATATTATTCAATATATATTTTTTATAAAAGTCAAGCAATTTTCAAAATTCTGATGGAAGTACTCCAATTGTAGTAGAAATTTTATCTACTATTCCATATTCAATTGCTTCTTTTGCAGTCATGTAATAGTCTCTATCCGTATCCTTTGCCACTTTTTCAAGAGGTTGGCTACACGCATCTGCAAGAATTTTATTTAGTGTCTCTTTAGTCTTTACAATTTCTTGAGCGTGGATTTTAATATCGGTTGCGGGGCCTGTGATTTGACCGCCTATACTCGGTTGGTGGATCATTACTTTTGCGTGGGGCCAGATATATCTTTTGCCCTTGGCTCCGGCTGATAATAAAAATGAGCCCATAGACGCAGCCATACCCATACATACTGTGGATACAGGAGAAGTTATCATTTTCATAGTATCGAAAATGGCGAGTCCTGCTGTCACAGAGCCACCGGGGCTATTGATATAAAAAATTATATCTTTACCGGGGTCTGACATTTCTAAATACATTAATTTAGATACGATTTCTTTTGCAGAATCATCGTGAACGACTCCCCATAGAAAAATTTTTCTTTCATCTAAAAATTTTCTTTGGATCTTTCCGGCATTTTTTAAATCTTCTAAAATATCCGGTGAACTTTCTTCTTTGTCTGCCATTTATCCCTCTCTAAATTGAATTATATAACCATAATCAGTTATTTGAGTTTTATGAAAACTCCAATACTAAGAGAAACTGCACAAACTACAAAGAAAAATCTGAAAATATAAATCGGAGGTATATGGTTTTTAGAAGATTTATTTTTTAAAGAAGGAAGATTTTCTCTCGAAGCAAGTAGGAAGTCTTCTGACTTTTTATTGGCTGCTTCCTTAAATTTAAGAATATTAGAATTTTTAGATAAGAGATAGTGCTTTCTTGCTTCCATTTGGACTGCAAACTTTTCATTTTTTAGTAATTTTCTTTTTGCTTCTAAAGTTTGATTTTCTGCTTCAATCTTTTCAATTTCTATCTTAAGAGATTCTAATTTTTCTTTCATTTCCATACGAACAAGAATTCCAGACGTACTCAATAAGCTAAAATACACAAGTCCTAAGATAAAAATTAATGAAGATACAATTTGTAGTCGCTTTAGATTATTCAAGATTATAAAAAGTCTCCCTTCCTCTGTAATTGGCAATCTTACCAAGCTCTTCTTCTATACGAAGAAGCTCATTGTATTTTGCTACCCTATCTGTTCGAGACAAAGACCCGGTTTTAATTTGCCCGGCGTTTGTAGCAACTGCTATATGACTAATTGTTGCGTCTTCTGTCTCCCCGCTTCTGTGACTAATCACTGCGGTATAATTTGCTTTCTTTGCCATTTCGATTGCTGACAATGTTTCAGTCAAGCTGCCGATTTGGTTTACTTTGATTAGAATTGAGTTGCAAATTCCTTCAGAAATTCCTTTGCTTAGTTTCTCAATATTTGTAACAAAAAGATCGTCTCCTACGAGCTGAATCTTTTTACGAAGTTTCTCACTAAACAGTTTCCACCCTGCCCAATCGTTTTCGTCCAATCCATCCTCTATAGTAATAATCGGATACTTATCTACCAAATCTGAATACATCTTTATCATTTCTTCAGAGCTATATTCTTTTATATCACTAGAATTTTTTGATTTTTTACCTAAGATATACTTCTTTTTTCCTTTATCGAAGAATTCGCTACTTGCTGCGTCGAGGCCTATCAGTATATCCTCTTTCGGCTTGTACCCAGCTTTAGAAATCGCCTCTAGAATCACTTCGATTCCCTCTGCATTACTTTTTAAGTCAGGTGCAAATCCACCTTCGTCACCAACGGCAGTATTCAAGCCCTTGGATTTAAGAACAGATTTCAAATTGTGAAAAACTTCTGCTCCCATTCTTAGTCCTTCGTGGAAAGATTTTGCACTGACAGGTAAGATCATAAATTCCTGAAAGTCGATATTATTATCAGCGTGGGATCCTCCATTTAATATATTCATCATCGGGACAGGCAATTCTCTTGAATAGCTTCCACCAATATATCTATAAAGGGGAAGTCTGCAATGGTTTGCGGCTGCCTTAGCTACAGCAAGCGATACTCCTAAAATTGCATTTGCTCCTAGATTTTTCTTGTTTGGAGTTCCGTCTAAGTCAATCATTGCTTGATCGACTTTAATTTGATCGGTTGCGTTTAGTCCGATTACTGATTTAGAAAGTTTGTCGTTTACATTGCTGACTGCTTTTAAGACTCCTTTTCCAAGGTATCTTTTTTTGTCGTCATCTCTCAACTCGACTGCTTCGTACTCACCTGTAGATGCACCTGAAGGGACTGCGGCTCGCCCAAAAGATCCATCCTCTAAAAAAATATCCACTTCCACGGTAGGATTTCCACGAGAATCCATTATCTCGCGCGCTTTTACTGATTTGATTTTTGAAGAGTCAGAGTTCATTATAATTTAACCTCATTTTTTTCTATTTATGTTATTTTCTAACTATAAGAAGGCTTGTCCAGAAAAATCTCGTCACACTATTTTAAAAATAACAAAAATGTTTACCGTTATCTCTATTAAAAAATGCTTGAATTTATGAAACTAAGAGATAGTAGAAAAGAGATAAAAATTTATCTAAACAGTAAAGATGAATTTGAAAAAGTGCCTTTATACAAAGTGCTTGTGGATAAATTTCTTAAAATGGATATTACCGGCTGCACGATCATTAAATCAAATTCGGGTTACGGTTCAAACTTAAAGCTAAAATTTTCCGATGACTTACTTTCTACGTTACTTCAAAAAGAATCTACTGTAATTTTGACGGTGATTGAATCAGAGAAAAGAATCGAAGAAATCATCAAAGTTTTAGACGAGTTTATAGGAGACGGGATTGTAACGATCAAGGATGTAGAGTTCATTCGCTATACAAAAACAAAAATTACTCCAGAGGATATTCGCCTTGCCGAAGGGGCTTGATTTCAGATGAGCGAAAGACTTAAATATATCAGAAACTTTTCAATCATAGCGCATATTGATCACGGTAAGTCAACTTTAGCCGATAGACTTCTTGAATATGGTGCTTTGACTGATGATAGAACAAAAAAAAATCAAATCTTAGATTCTATGGATATTGAGCGAGAAAGAGGAATTACTATCAAGGCGAGTAACGCTTCTTTTGATTACAAATCTAAAGATGGAAACATTTATCATTTTAATTTAATTGATACTCCCGGGCACGTTGATTTTAATTATGAAGTTTCAAGAAGTCTCATGGCTTGCGAAGGAGTTTTATTGATTGTAGATGCAAGCCAAGGTGTAGAAGCTCAAACTCTTGCCAATCTCTATTTGGCAATGGAGGCAAATTTACACATTATTCCTATTATAAACAAGATTGATCTGCCGAGTGCCGATATACCAAGGTGTTTGAAGTTAATAGAGAACACGCTCGGTCTCGATTCAACAGAAACGGTTGCGATTTCTGCAAAGACTGGACTTGGTGTCCAAGATGTTCTTGAAGCAATTGTAAAATATATTCCTCCACCAACAGGGGATGATAACGCTCCTCTGAAAGCCTTGGTCTATGATTCTTATTTTGATGCGTACATGGGAGTTGTGGCAAAGGTTCGTATTTTTGAGGGAGTCGTAAAAAAGGGAGATCGGATTCTATTCATGTCAAATGGAAAAAATTTCACAGTGACAGAAATCGGAATCAACCAGTTAAGACTAATTTCAAAAGATACGTTATACGCCGGTGATGTAGGGTATATTGTTGCTGGAATAAAAAATGTAGCTGATGCAAGAACAGGAGACACGATTACTTTACTCGACAAACCTACAAAAGAGCCTGTTCACGGGTATAGAGATGCTAAACCAATGGTGTTCTCCGGGCTATTTCCGATTTATGGAGAACAGTTTGAGGAATTTGTAGAGGCTATAGAAAAGTTAAAATTAAACGATGCAGCGCTTATCTATGAAAAGGAAAGCTCAAACGCTCTTGGTTTTGGTTTTAGAGTAGGGTATCTCGGACTTCTCCACATGGAAATAGTCCAAGAAAGACTCGAAAGAGAATTTAACTTGTCTCTTATTACCACAGCTCCTTCTGTAAAGTACAGGATTACAAGTACGAAGGGAGAGACTTATGAAATAGACAATCCTTCTAAATTTCCTGATCCACAAACTATTGAAATCATGGAAGAGCCTTATGTAAAAGCTACAATCCTTACTCCAAATGAATACGTCGGAAACATAATGAGTCTTGTAATCGAAAAAAGAGGTGTTCATCAAAACTCAGTCTATTTAGATTCTGATAAGGTACAATTGGTTTATGAGATTCCTCTGGCAGAATTGATATTTGAATTTTATGACAAATTAAAGTCTTATTCCAAAGGTTATGCCTCCTTAGATTACGAGCCGATTGGTTATATGCAGTCCAAACTCGTAAAGTTAGATATTATGGTGAATGGAGAAGTTGTAGATGCGTTATCTACCATCGTTCATAAGACAAGAGCAGAGCAAAGGGGCAGGGCAATCATTGAAAAACTAAAAGAGTTGATTCCTCGACAACAATTTGTAATTGCAATCCAAGCAGCCATTGGAAGTAAAATCATAGGACGAGAAAATGTAGCAGCTGTAAGAAAAAATGTTACTGCAAAATGTTACGGTGGAGATATTACTCGAAAGAAAAAACTTCTCGAAAAACAAAAGGAAGGCAAAAAAAGAATGAAACAATTCGGCTCCGTAGAAATTCCGCAAGAAGCCTTTCTCGCTGTTTTAAAGACAGATTGAAATAGGTGTATTTTTATCTTGGAACGATTTAAAAATATTTCTCCATTGATTTACATAAACTCAATTCTTCTTATTGTTCTATTTTTATTAATTTATCATCCGGGTGTAAAAAATAGAATTCTCTCGATAACAGCAAAAGAAACAAAACTTAGTAAAACCGAACAAAACAGCGCAGTTCAAATTCAAAAAGTTTTTCGGTCTGTTTATTCGCTTACCAAAGATAGCGTAGTTTCTATCAGAACTACTCAAGACGAAAATCTACCGTATTTTTATGAGGGAAGAGAAAATGAAATCTCAGCGCTTGGAAGCGGGTTTATCATTGATTACAGCGGGCATATCTTAACAAACTACCATGTAATAAAAATGTCTAAGTCAATCGAGGTGATTTTACCAAACGGAAGAACTGAAAAAGCAGAATTTATTGGAAGCCACGAGAGAGCCGATCTTGCACTTTTGAAAATTCCAAATAGTGAAGGACTGAAACCGGTTACTTTTGGAAATTCTGATGAAGTAGAAGTAGGGGACTGGGCGATTGCTATTGGCTCTCCTTTTGGTTTGGAAAAAACTTTTACTGTAGGAGTAGTGTCCGCAAAATCAAGAGCTGATCTAGATGAGACAGGGCAAAGCCATATTCAAACAGACACTGCGATAAATCCCGGAAATAGTGGAGGTCCCTTACTCAATATTAATGGAGAAGTCATCGGAATTAACAGACTCATTCGATCAAATTCAGGCTCCAGTTCTGGAATAGCTTTTGCAATCCCTATAAACTACGCCAAAAAAATTCTTGAGATGATTAAGGAAAATCCAAAAGTTAATATTCGTCCTGCAACACTTGGAGTAGTTGCAACAGCTCCACCGACGGAACACAAAAGAGCACTTGGTATTCCAGTTGACGAAACCGGAGTTTTGGTTTATGGAATCGAGCCTTTTTCTTCTGCCAATAGAGGCGGGCTTCAAAGATTTGATTTGATTCAAGAAGTCAACGGATCTAAAATACTCAGTATTCGAGAGTTGAGAGAAGAAGTTTCTCTTGCAGGGCTTGGAGGAAAACTAAAAATCCAAGTACTCCGAAAAGGAAAAAAAATTACAATACAATTAAAATTAATTCACAAACAATGAATCACTTTTGAAATAATATTTTAACTAATTCATTGTATGCAGTTTGCAAATCACTATTTACAATTCTGTAATCAAACTTTTCAGATAGTTTCAATTCCATTTCGCCATTCTTAATTCTTTTTTTAATTTCTTCCGGGTTGTCTGTAGCTCTGGATTGCAACCTATTTATCCAAGTCTCTGTATCTGGGGGAAGAATAAAAATTGAAATGCATTCAGGGATTTTCTTTTTAACAATGGAAGCGCCTTGTACATCAATGTCGAGGATTACGTTATTACCTTTTTCCAAATTTTCAAAAATTAAATTCTTAGGCGTACCATAATAATTCCCGTGAACCACAGCCCATTCAAAAAAACTATCTTTTTCAATTAGTGTTTCAAATTCATTCTTAGAAACAAAATGATAGGTAACTCCTTCTACGTCACCGGGTCTTGGTTGTCTGGAAGTAACAGAAACAGAAAATTTACACTCCGGATAATCTTTTAAAACCATTCCGATCAGAGTTGATTTTCCCCCGCCCGCAACAGATGAAATTATGAATAATTTTCCTTTTCGCATATCTACTCAATTGCTATACTTGACTCCTCTTCTTCTATTGCAACCGAATTATCCTCAGTTTCTATCCTCTTTATCAAAGATTCTACTCTAAGTGCAGACAAAATCAAGTGACCACTATCGGTAATTATAATAGACCTTGTTTTTCTGCCTTGAGTCGCCTCAATCAATAATCCTGATTTTTTTGCTTCATTTCTAAGACGCTTTCCTGATGCAGAGTCTGATTGAATCATGGAAACAATTTTAGAAATCATAACTATATTGGAAAAGCCGACATTCAATACCTTCAAGACTAAAGTTTAGGAAAAATTCCTCTCCTGTCAAATTTAATAGTTTCGATTAGAGAAACTTCTGGGATTGCAATTCCAAGCTCAGTGGCTATTTCTGAATGAGAATAATTTTTTTTCAACAGAAAAACAACTTTTTCTATTCTTGTTGCACTCTCCGGTATTTCTTTTAAAGCTACTCCGGCAGAAATTTTGATTTCATCTTTTTTTTGATTTCCATAGACTTCTTGTGGGTGTTGAACCATAGACAACACTTCTGCAAAAGAATTTTCTTCTTTCATATTGTTTGTAATATCAATAGAATTTGTCTGGCTCTTGAAAGGGTCTCCTCCTATAGAATAGTCTAAAGAATTTTTTACTCCTGATGATTGAACAAGGTAATTTTCTGAATGCTCTTCAATTTTCAACGGATCGTTTATTCCAAGAAAAGACTTTACGCCTTTTCCTAATCCTGTAATAAATTCCATGAGGATTGGACCCGATGTAAGTGAATCTGACTTGGACTCTTTATTTTTTGTATTGGATCCTAAGTTATAATTTTCTTTCTGATGAATAAATTCATTTTTTAGATACTCTCGATTGACACCCAAGGCTTGAACCCCTTCACGTATATTTTCTTCTGCCTGTAAATTTTTGACTGTTTCTTTTTGAGAATATTCTTTAAGAATAGGAAAGGAAGAGTTTTCTTTTTTTAGGTTTGTTGTAGTAGAGGTGACTTCATTTGGTAGATTTAAAGACTCAGCTTTTTGAATCAGATTTCGTAAAATAACTATTCTAGAATCCATTTGAGCTAAATAACTTTCGCTTTCTTTATAAAATAAAAGAATATCTCTGTTCATATCTGCTTTGAATTTTTTACTTTGATACTCTTTGACGCTATTTGTAACCTTGATGGAAACAGCATAGTACAACACTACTGCAAATATTAAATTTATAATAACTAAAGCCAGAAGTTCCAAAAAAATCTCCCTCAATGAAAGTTTCCAACAACATTCCATCGAAAATCCCCACCTATTTTTCTATTGGGTATTCTTTTTTAACGAATATCTGACATAGGCATATTTTTACGCAAAAAACTCAAAAGAGCTTTTCCCTGATATGCTTTTTATACCTTTTCCCTCAGAGTTGTAAAAAAGTATAGAGTTATTTTCATATTTTTTTAAATCTGAGCTATTTGCTTTTTTTTGTCCACGAATATAGGGCTCATCTTTTCCACTTCGATCCTCTTTCCAGAGAATGCCTGTTGACTCGACTGGGGGGGCTAATTTATTTCTTTTTTCAACGTATTCTTTTAGAATTTTTGTTTGTTCGACCATCTGATTTAGAGTAGTATATGGATTCTCAAACTGCCATTTTCTGGCAATATCGTGAGATTGAAGTTGTCCATATAAGGTCTCTGCTATTCTCATTTCACTTTGTTAGAAGGTTTTTTGTCCTTTGACCTTTTTTTCCTCCAGTCAGCCTTTGCAGGATTTGGATCCTCGTAGGGCATTTGTTTAATCAGACCGTTTTCTTGGTAAAAAGTTTTAGTTTTAATTTCGTTTTTTACTCTGTATTCTGCATTTTTAATTCTTAAAAAAACTCCACCAAAAAGTATCTTTTCTACGCTAATTTTACCATGCTCGCTTGTTTCTTCAAGATAATTTTGTAAAGTTTGGATTTCTTGTTCGTATTCGGTGATTCTTTTGTGAAGTTTTTTCCCGCCTTGCTCAAGTTTTACCATGTGCGCAGCATTTTCTTCGGAAAAAGAAGAAGGGTCTGCCTCTTTTCGGGCTTTTAAAGTTTTTAAACTTTTTTGAATTTGATCTAATTTACCCTTATTTTCCTCTTTTTTGGCTTCGTAGTCTGCGATTTGCTTTGATATTTTAGGATTAAATCCGACTACGAGATCAGTTTGCGGGTTTGCTTTAGAGCCGATAACCTTTGCTACAATTAGATTTCCTGCTTTGGAAACTCCACCTACAATTTGACCTCTTTTTCCTTGGCAGGCAATTTTTCCACCGGCACTTATTTCGGAGTGCATAATTCCCTCTTGCACAATTACGTCTTTGTCTGTGGTTACAGTTGCATTCTGGATAAACTTAGCTACAATATTCCCACTGGTTGATTCAATTTTTGCTTCTCCTCTACCAGTGACTCCCTGACGAATTACAATATCCCCGTCTGCTTCAACTATCGCCTTTTGAACTGTACCGTAAACTTCTATATTTCCTGCGGCCTTAACTTGAAAATTGTCTTCGATATTGCCTGTAATTATGATAGAGCCGAGGAAGGTAATATTTCCAGTCCTATTTCCTACGTCTCCATTGATTCTATAAATAGTTTCTACAGACAGTTTATCATTTAGAAATAAAACCTGTCCGTTAACTTCTGCGGTTAATTTAGAACGATCCTCTGATAGAATTGTACCCTTCCCTTGCTTTAGTTGAATATCAACTCCGTCTTTTGCTTCTAATAACTGATTGTATAAATCTCTTCCCCATTTTCCTTTTTCAGGTGGAATTTTCTCTGCAAGCAGTTGACCAACCACTACGTTTTCAATTAAGTCCATATTTCTATAATCTACTTTTCCAAAGCTATCTTCTTTGAATTCGATTACTTTTTCTGTTCTTACATGATACACGATGCTTGCATTTTTCCCGTTCACAGGCGGGTCTCCTGTTGCTGCGAGAAATGCGATATTATAAGTATCTGCCTCTACTTGGTTTTTAATTTCTTCTTCTTTGATTCCATATCGAATCCCAGAATTTTTTAGAGTAGATACGATATCCGATACTTCTAAATCTCTACCGTTTGGTTTTGGAGGAATCAGTGTAACCATTGCTTTCATTTTATCAGCAGAAATATCCACCATGATTTTTCCTTCCATGCCTGCTTTAATTTTTGAGTCTGCAATTCTAACAGGCTCACCGGACTCTTCTTTTAAAGATTTTGAAATTAAACTTTGGTTTACGTCGGTGATTCCTTTATGGGACAATCTTCTTACTACTTCATCTTGCGTAACTCTTCTGCCTTCTCCTTTGGGTGGAAAGATTGTAAGCCAAACACCGGATTTATAATTTTTCAGGCAGACCCAACCATCTTTGTTCTTCGGTACAATTAATTCTTTTAAATTCGTGGACAATAATTTCCCGGAACCACCTGTAAGTTTTTTGTCCAATGCGATTAAATCGTCATAGGATTCATCATCAGGTAAGATAGAAACTCGAATATGGTAAGGCTCTCCAAAGAAAAAATTTTTCTTTCCTCTTTTTAAAACGATGTAATCTAATTGGTGAATTTGTTTTCTGAGGTGCTTTGATGCCAACTTCAGACATTCATCTACAGTATCGCCGATTACTTCTACTTGTTCGCCCTCGAGCTTGTGCAAAAGCTCGTCTTGCTCGCTCATGAATGTTTTTAAAGCACCCATATCGCCCCTCTTTAAAGTATTAGAATGAATTAATTTTAAATATTACTTTTTAGTAACTACTGATTTTACTTTTCCGAGTTTACTTCTAAGCCTCATTACAGCTTTTGTGTGGAGTTGAGAAATTCTAGATTCAGTAACTTCCAATACTTCACCGATTTCTTTTAATGTGAGGTCTTCATAATAGTATAGAACGATTACCTTTTTTTCTTTTTCCGGCAGAGTCTGAATTGCTTCCACAATTACATTTTTTACTTCTTCTTTTTCGATAATCACATCAGGATTCATATTAGCCGGAGATTCGAGAGTTTCCATAAAAGAAACTTCATCGTTTTCGTCTCCCAAAAACCAAATATCATTCAAGGAGACAAGTGAAGTCCCACTAATTTTAGTAAGTAAACTTCCTAGCTCTTCTACAGATACTCCAAGCTCTTTTGCAATCGCTTCGTCTTCAACAGTCTGTCCTTCTTTATTTTCGAGCATTCCGATAATTTGTTCTAATTGTCTTGCTTTTTGTCGTATTGATCTAGGAATCCAGTCGATGGAGCGAAGCTCATCAAAAATACTTCCCCGAATTCTTGTCATTGCATAAGTTTTGAATTTGATTTCTCTGGCAGGATCAAATTTCTCGATAGCGTCTAAAAGTCCAAATACACCATAACTCACAAGGTCGTCGAATTCTACATTTTGTGGCATACCGATAGCCACTCTTCCGGCAACGTGTTTTACGAGTGGTGAATATTTTTCTACTAAATAGCTGCGTATTTCTTGTTTTTTAGAAATCCTGTATTCTTTCCAAAGCTCATTCTCTTCTATCTGATTGTATTTCTCTAGCAGCTTTGACATATTCTTCCGAAATCTAAAATCTAACCTTTATTTATTTCCAATCTTCTGATTGAATGCTATCTCTTTATACATTCGTTAAAAATGAATATTTAGAATAGTACTTTTTTGTAATTATGTAGCAAAAACGTAACTTTTTTAGACATAATTTCTATCTATTTCATTTTTGGGCATAGGTATTTACAAAAAGGCTTTTTCTGGGTGTGTGGTTGCAAATAAAAATAGATCAACCGCCAGCGTCGTCGTCTTTTGCGAGCATAGTTCTTACTGCTTCCGCCATAAGTTTAGGTTCATTTTTTAAAGTTATGTTTTCTACGATTATGTGATCTCCGTATTTTCCATCTTTTGTCTTGGTTTGAGGACGAGATATTTCTACTCCTAAATTATCCGAATGAGTTTCTGTAGGTGTTCCTGATTCCGTGCTTGCAGAAGTGGATCTGAAATTAATAGGGTTAGAAATTTTTGTAGTTTCATCTTCGTCACTTTCTCCACCCATAAGCTCAAATTGACTTAAAATTTCTAAAAATTCAGGCACTTTCATTTGTAAAATAAAATGAATGCCGAACCCTAAAGTTGCAAATACGAATGAAGAAATGAGTGAAACAAAAGCAATATGGGTAACTCTATTTCCTACAATAAAGCCGGAAATTGTGCTGATTAAAAGACCTAAAGCAAAAAAGAAAACTATAAATTGGAGCTGTAAGCTCAAGTGTCTTCTCCCATCTGTTTTTCCATTTCTTGTTCTCTATGATCTAAGAATCCAAAAAACTTTTTAAAGAAATCACCAATCTTTAGTTCATCCGTTAGAGAATTTTCTGAATTTGTTAGGGTGTATGTAATTCTGTTTAAACAAGATGCAGCTTTTGAACGAGGATAATTTATTACATAAGGTTTTTGTTCTCTGATACTTTTTTCAACTTCTTCGTCTTGGAAAATAAAACCTAAATGTTCAACTCTTACCTCTAAAAATTGACCGCTAATATCAATTACGCGATCAGCTACTTTTTTTCCTTCTATGGCACTTTTTACTCGATTTACAATAATCTTTAGATTTTTTTCTTTGCTTTGAGTTACAATAGATTTGATAAGCCCGTAAGAGTCTGTAATTGAAGTAGGTTCAGGGGTAGTGACAATAATCACTTCATCGGCGGGCATGATTAGTCCGATTACATTCGAGCTGATGCCTGCACCGGTGTCTATTATCATATAATCGTAGTGTCCTAAATCTGAAAAGCCTTTGATCAGGTTGTTTCTTTGGGTCTCGTTTAAGTTTGCAAGTTGAGCGTAGCCACTGGCTCCGGCAATTATATCGACACCTTCTGTAGTCTGAATAATTATGTCTTTTAAAGATTTATGTCCCTTAACTACATGGTATAAGTTGTATTTAGGAATAATTCCCAAGAGCACATTTATATTTGCCAAACCAAGATCCCCATCAAAAATTAAAACTTTTTGGCCGGTTTTAGCAATAGATATTCCCAGATTTACGGACAGGGTAGTTTTACCCACTCCACCTTTACCGGATGCCACAGCAAGAATTTTAGTTCTTCTTCTCTGTGGGTTGATTACCTTTAAAGGTGAAACCTGATTAGCCAATTTTCGTAAATTTGTAGCTTGATCCATTCTTTAACCTACTATTTTAGCTAAAAGTGGATCAACCGGCAACCGCAAAGACCTCACCTTTAAGCTCTCTGATTTTCTCAGGATAAACAACAATTTCAGCAAGCAACTTTCGGTCGGCAGACGTAATATCAAAAGGAACATCCTGACCAGTACTGAAAAATGTAAATCTCTTATTTAGTGTATCGGCTAATTCTACAAAGCTACATAAAAAATCTGCCTCGTCTGTTTTGGTTACTAAAATTCTGTTGTAATTTAAACTTTCGTAAGCTGAAAATACAGACTTTGCATTGCTGTAGGAAGACGTTGCAGAAATCACCAATATATTTTCAACTGAATCTCTCTCAGAAAATACACCTGAAAATTCCTTCATTTTAGAAAAAAATTCAGGATTTCTGTGGCTGTGACCTGCCGTATCTATCAGAATTAATTCTGATCCGTCTCGCAAAAGTGCTTCTTTCATTTTTTCGGGGTCTTTTGCTGCATAAAACGGCAACTCCATTGTATCCGCATACCTTTTTAATTGCTCGATTGCAGCAATTCTGTAATTGTCTAAGGTGTATAAGGAAACTGCTTTTCGCATATTTAGGTAATACCTTGCTGCAAGTTTTGCAATCGTGGTAGTTTTCCCGCTACCTGTTGGTCCTACAAAAAAGATTATCTTTCTTCTGTTTCTGGGAGTTCCCGCAAATAAATCCGAATCTACTGAAATCCTCTCTCTTAGCACTTCAACGCATTTTTCATTTACAAGAGAGCTTTTCGACTTTTCGATCAAAGACAAATTTTCTTCGAGTCTGTCCATTAATTCGGAAGCATAAAAAGAACTCATACCTTCTGTGATAAGTCTTTCTCTTAATCTTATCAAATTGGTCGAGAGAGATTCTTTTATAGTAAATTTTGAATCATTTCTTTTTTCGATTTCCTCGTGCAAAGAAAGTCCTAAATTTTTTCTTTCTGGTTTGATCAATTCTTCTTTTTCTTTTTCAACCAAGATAGAAGTAATCTTTTCTTCTTTTGGGATATCGTCTAACTTATCAGATAGAGTTTTTAACTCACTTAATGGTTTTGCTTTTTTTGCTTCATCTGTTTTTTGTCGAAGAAGTTCTTTTAAGTCCTGAACTTTCTTTTCTACCTTGTCCTTTGAAGATAGCTTTTCAGGAATTCCAATCTCGATTTCATATAGTTTCTTTGCAAGAAAGCCAGAACCAAGTACTCCGCCTTCGGTCACTACTCTTTGATCGTAAACATGGGCTTCCGGCCCATACTTCATCTTCATTTGCATGAAACAATCTTGTATGCTTTTTCCTCTAATTTTTACAAAATCCATATTTTTTTATCCACCTTTATTTATATATTTCTTTACATTAATTCTTCAACTGGTACGGCAACTTGTTTCGCCGGCTCTGTAGTCAGTGTAATCACTGCATCTATAACCGATTTAGTTATAGTATGAATTTCTTCTGCCGCAAGAACTGCAAAATTTCTTGGAGGAAATTCTTTTGCAAGCATATAAGAAAACGGCAAGCGTAAATCTCTTGATACGACTATTATTGGAAACCTCCCTTCTTTTTGAGATAGGTGGTATCGATCGGTAATTGCATTGATTAACTTAAAATGGTAGTCAGGCGGTAAAGAGATTAAAACGCCTTCAATGGGATCACTAACCAAACTTTTGGTGAGGCGATCTGTTATTTTTGCATCCAAAGCAATTACGTGTAACTTTCCGTCAGAGCTCAAATATTCTTTTACAATCTGATTCGATATCGCCTGACGTGCATTTTCCGATAAGAAATTCGGATCGTTTCTTCCGGTAGTATTGTTTGCAATCGACTCCAATATTGGCGTTAGATTTCTAATACCAAGTCCTTCTTTTAAAAAGTTTTGCAAGACTTGTTGAATGATTCCAAGGCTGATTTTTTTATCTTCTAACTCACTGACAAGAGTCGGATGGGTCTCTTTTTGGTGGTCTAATAATTTTTTTACTTCTTCTCTTCCAAGTATGGATGCTGCGTGATTTCTGATAAGCTCAGTCAAATGAGTTACGATCACTGTAGCGGGGTCAACTACGCTGTATCCTCTGCTTTCTGCATCTAATTTATCCGATGGGTCAATCCAGAGTGCTTTGAATCCATAAGTAGGCTCGATAAACTCCTCTCCGGCAATAGGGTCTTGCACCTTTTTCGCATTGTCTAAAGCCATTAGTTTATCGGATCTGACTTTGCTCTCTCCGACTATTACACCATGAATTTTAATAGCATAGAAATCGTGATCCAATTCCATATTGTCCATGATCCGAACAGGTGGAATTACAAGACCAATATCTATTGCAAACTTTCTTCTAACATTTTGAATTCTGTCTAATAACACTCCTCCATAGTTTGCATCAACTAATGGAACAAGATTCAATCCAAGCTCCACTTCGATAGGGTCTGTTCTAAGCTCTTTGTAATAATCGATCTTTTTCTCTCCCTTGCTTTCAATTTCTTTCTTTTCAATCGTTGCAAGAGTTTCTTTTGTATTTCGATCTATTGTATAACCGAGATAAGCCAGAAGTGCTGAAAATGCAATTAGTGAGAAAAAAGGCAGCCCGGGTATGAGTGCAGCCAAACCGAGACTTGATGCAACCACATACAAAACTTTTGGATTGTTGAAAAGCTGTGCCTGAAAATCTTTTGCTAGGTCAGTATCTGAACCGGCTCTAGTGACTATCATACCGGTTGCAGTAGTAGAGAGAAGTCCCGGAATTTGAGATACTAAACCATCTCCGATAGTTAATCTTCCATAAGTTTCAATCGCAAAAAGAAAACTTTCACCTCGAATTGATGTTCCAATAATAATTCCACCGATTAAGTTGATTGCAGTTATGATGAGTCCTGCGCGAACATCTCCTTGTACGAATTTACTCGCACCATCCATAGACCCGTAAAAATCAACTTCTCTTTGAATTTTCTTTCTTCTTTTTCTTGCCTCCTCTTCTGTAATATTCCCACTCGACAATTCTGTATCAATTGCCATTTGTTTACCGGGGAGAGCGTCTAACGTAAACCTTGCAGCTACTTCTGCAATTCTTGTCGCACCTTTTGTAATAACAAGAATCTGAACAATCGTTAAAATTAAGAAAATGATAAAACCAACTAAATATTTTCCGAGTCCTGTCCCACCTCCAACAACAAAAGTTCCAAACGCTTCAATAATATGACTATTGATACCCGGCCCTTGAGATAAAATTTGCCTTGTCGTTGATACGTTAAGCGCTAATCTATAAAGGGTGGTAATAAGCAGCAAATTTGGAAATATAGAGAAGTCGGAAGACTCTCTAACTGAAAGAGAAGTAATCAAAATAATAAGACCGATAGCTAGACTTATTGCAATTAATAGATCAAGTAAAAATCCGGGTAAAGGAACAATGAGCATGCTTACAATTGCCAAGACACCGACGCCCATTATTATATCTGACTCTTTGTACCATTTTTTTTCTTCGTTCATGCACGTAGCCTTTTATACTTATCTAATTTTGTAATAATAACCGAAACTGCATGAAAGAATTTTTCAGGGATAGGTTGATTCAATTCAACTTCCTCATACAGCATACGAGCCTGAACTCTATTTTCCACTATTGGGACGTTATTCTCTCTTGCAATTCTTCTGATGATTAGTGCAATTTCATCCATTCCCTTGGCAATTACCACAGGAGCTAATTGAACTCCCGGTTCATATACCAAAGCAACAGCATAGTGGGTGGGATTGGTAATTACAACGTCAGCAGTTTTGACTTTTTGCAGCATCCCGCTTTGAATCATATCCCTCATTCTTTGGCGACGTTTTTGTAGAATTGCTTTATCACCCTCTTCTTGCTTCATCTCTCTTTTTGCTTCAGCGGGAGTCATTTTTAGAGATTCTTCAAACTCAAATTTTTGGTAAAAAAAGTCCACTATACTGATTACAAAAAGAATAATTCCACAAACTAAAAATATCTTCAGTGATGTGTAAGCAATCATTCCAGTCGATTGGATCACTCCCATATCTCCGGTCATTAAAACAGGTAAAAAATCAAAAGAGATGATGATATAACTTACCCAACCGATTAGAATTATTTTTAGAATAGATTTACCTAAATTAAAAAGAGTTTGACGAGTGGGCAGTACTTTCTTGAAGTTAGGCGACACCCTTGCTAAATCAAATCTGAGTGCTCTCGGTGAAAATAAAAACCCTACTTGGACGACATTTCCTATGATTGCTGTTATGAATGTTATCCCAAGAATTGGTAATAGCAAATAAGAAATCTCTTCAGCGACAGACCTCGACAAAGCTATGAGAGCTTCTGCACCAAATTCATTATTTTTTGCAATTCCATGAAAGTATTTTTTAACCATAAAAGAAAATCGAAAAAAGAGATACTTGCTCAAGAAAAAAATTAAAACCACTCCTGCAATCATCACAAGTGCTGAAGGAATTTCGTTTGATTTAGGAACATTTCCTTTTTCTCTTTCCTCACGCCTTGTTCTTTCACTTGCTTCTTCTGTACGACCTTCATCTTCTGCAGCAAATAATTGGAGTCTGATCCAATACTTTAAATCTGGATCATTTTCTGAAATGACTTGATCTAAGCTCATTTATCAGGCCACTCGCTCAATAGATTGTTGATTCTGTCAAAGGTAATCTCAAAACCATGAACCATTTGTTTTTCGATAAATGGCATAATAGCGATTAAAACAAATATACCGACGACTAATTTTACAGGAAAACTTAGATACATGATATTCATCTGGCTTGCAGCCTTTCCCATGAGTGCTTCTGCAATAGTAATCAAAAATAAAATCCCAAGAACAGGTAAGGCAATTTTAAATGCTACAAGAAACATAGCTCCAAAGGTATATTCAAAAGTTTTCAATATCCCGGAGTTGACCTCACTGGTAAATCGAATCATCTGAATTTTTTCAAAAGAAAATGCAAGGCTTTCAAATAAGATTCTATGTCCACCCGTAATCAAAAAAATAACTATCGCCATTAGATTTTTTAATGTACTGATTACAGGATTGGAAGTTTGACTTACAGGGTCTAAAACCTCAGTATAGCCAAATCCTATCTGTACGCTAAAAAATTCTCCTGCCATCTGAAAAGAGGCAAAGATAATATTTACCAGAAACCCGATAAGTATTCCAATGAAAATTTCTGAAGCCACCAACAACGCATAAGTTCCCATACTTCCCGGGACAGGAGGCATGTATCCGGATGCAAATGGGAAAAGAATTATACTAAATAGGAAAGAAAACATCATCCTGACTGCAAACGGGATTGAGTCGGCAGAAAAAATCGGAGCAACTGTGAGTAAGCCTAAAATTCTTGTCAGAATTAAAAGAAATACTTGAAAGTTATTTACAAAAGGCTCGATCATATTTTTTCAATTACCAAAAATAAATTTCTCGTATAGTCAGTTAATGTCTTAATCATCCAAGGTGAAAATATAACTATGACTACAAAGATAGCAATTAGTTTTGGAACGAAGGCTATTGTTTGCTCTTGAATGGATGTAGTGGTCTGAAGTATTCCTACAATAAATCCTACAATCAGTGCTGAAAGTAAAATAGGCATAGAAACTTTTAAAGTAACTGTAAGAGCTTCACGTATTAAAGTCACTACATCAACTTCTGTCATTTGTAACTCCTGACTAATTCATAAACCAATAGATTCCAACCATCTACCAATACGAATAAAATCAACTTTAGAGGAAGGCTCACCATTACAGGAGGAAGCATCATAAGACCCATAGAGACAAGCGCACTTGCCACAACCAGATCAATTATTATAAAAGGGATAAAGAGATAAATTCCTATGATGAAGGCTTTTTTTAACTCCGATAGCATAAACGCCGGAATCAATACATAAGAGGGAACATCTTCAAAAGATTTTACATTTTTCACTTTCCCCAATTTTAAAAATAGTGCAACGTCTTTTGTTCCGGATTGACCGATTTGTTTCATCATAAATTCTCGAAGAGGTACCATAGACCTTTCAAAAAAAGTATTTGTATCTATTTTTCCGTCGAGGTAGGGATTGAACGCTTTCTCGTTTACAACTCCAAGAGTGGGAGCCATTATAAAAAAAGTCATAAACAGCGCAAGCCCCATCATCACTTGATTGGGTGGAAGGTTTTGTATGGAAAGTGCCCTTCTTACAAAATCTAAAACTATTACAATTTTGGTAAATGATGTAACACTCATGACTATTGCCGGTGCAAGTGAAAGTATTGTCAGTAAAAACAAGATCATCAACGAAAGGCTGGTTTCTCTTGGGGTTTTGGCTTCGTTTACATTAAAATTCAAATTTGGAATTGGGAATCTTGTACCACTTGCTTGTGCAAATATTTCACTTGAGAAAAGACTGATACCAATTAGAAATAAAATTGATGCGAAAATAGTTTTTTTATGTCGCATTATTTGAGAAAATTTTTTAAAATACATTTTCAAATATCCCCAAATAGTCCTGACTGATCATTTTTTTTTAGGTTTAATCTTTCTGATTTCAAGCTTTCTAATTTTTCTAATTGCCTTTTTCGGATTTCCTGTATGACCTCTTCTTCGTTTTCAGAAAATTTGGAATCTGCTTTTCCAAATCCGGGAAATTTTAAATCGACACCTTTTAGAGTGTGTAAAAAAGTAACAAGAAAATTTTCTTCTGTTGATTCAATGGAGCTTTTTGAATGATAGATTCTTTCTTTGATTTCAGGAGATTCTATTTCTTTTATAAGGTTCACTGAATTGTCTGAAACTCCGATAATAAGTAAGATCCCGGAAACATCTACAATCTGCAATTGCTTACCTTGAGATACAGGAAGACTTGATAGCACTTTCATCACTCCGTGAACAGGGTAGCGAGCATTTTTTGTTTTCGATAGAATTTTCAGTATATAGTACAATGCACCAATTAAAATCCCAAATACAATAAGAACTTTCACCAAGTTCCAAAGAATTCCTGACTCTTCTTCTTTCGGACGAAATCTTTCTTCAACAGGATTTACTTCTTGGGTGGGTTCTTTTTTGGGTTTAGATTCTTTATCCTTTTCGTTTAAGGATTGTAGTCCAAGTTCCTTTCTCAAGGATTCATCCATAGAATCTTTTTCTGATTGGCCAAAAATTCCACTTGTAGTAAAAACAAATAGAATAAGAATTAATGAAGAAAAAAACCGACTCTCCATAAATCAGGCACTCCTATTTCCCTTCACCTTTGATTCTATCTGTTGGGCTGACAATATCAGTTACGCGAACACCAAAATTTTCATCAATAACTACCACCTCACCTTTTGCAATGAGTTTCCCATTCACAAGTAGATCTACAGGCTCACCGGCAAGTTTGTCTAATTCAATAATAGAGCCTTCACCTAATCCAAGAATATCTTTAATATACATTTTTGTACGCCCAAGCTCAACAGTTAAAGCCATCTGAACGTCCATCAATAGATTCAGGTTTGTAGCTCCACTTGGAGAGCCTGCAGTTGATAAGGAAGGAAATCCTACAGACTTGATCCCCAATTGAGAAAGAGATTGTCCTGCACCGGGATTCATGTTGATATTCATCCCGCCTGTTCCTGAGTCTTGCTGTTTATTCACACCTCCTCTTTTGGAAATGGTAAGCATATCGTTTGCAGTAGATAGGGACAATAGATAATGCACTTTGAAGGAAGGTATTCCATCAATAGATACGTTTAAGGAAGTTCTAATTAAAGTTGCACCATCAGGGAGAATTAGGTCTGAAGGAGTTTTTACTACAGAAATATTTGCAGGAGTTCCATTCACCGAAGCATTCAACTTCAATCCTGTCTGAGCGGTTACTGTGCCTATAATCGGTGAAAGGCTATCTTTTAGAGTTTGAATTTGGGCTTCGTCCATTTCCCCTGTGGACATACCACCCATCATTACATTGATAATTTTAGATGCGTTGTCGATAGACATGATAAACGCAACTCTTCCCGAAAAAGATCCACTCAAATCTGAATACATGCAAATTGAGTTTGAGCCTAACTCGGCTTTTAGCTCTGCCGGCGTTTTTGTTTCAGAATTTGGGCTTGAGATTCTAACATTTTTGGAAAGAATCGTTCCCAAAGTATTTCCGGCCATAGAAAATGCAGAGCCAATCAATTCTGCAATTATATCTCTATCTACAGGAGATAGTGCATCCGATCCACCTCCACCCGTTGCTACGGCAGAGCCGGAAGTATCAAAGCTTGTTTCGTCTGCACCTTGCAAAAGTGCATCTATTTCATCTTGAGAAAGTGAACCTTCTCCCATATTTTTCTTTAGTCCCCACTGTAAAGCCTAAGAGACATAATTTATAGTTTTTTGTCACTTATATTTTTTTTTCTTTAAAAAAATTCTTTCTATTTGCATCCTGAAATTTTACTTATTTCTGTAGTCATTTTATTAATTGGGATAGGGTCTTTTTTATTTGGAGAAATATGAAAAGATTTTCCTCCTTCCGCCCATTCCACTCCATATCCTAATGCAGATACTTCCGTTCCGTAATTAGTCCCGACAAAACACAATGGGAATTCTTTTGCTGTGGAAACCGTAGTCTTCTCTAAGGAAATCACTCTAACCTGATTTTTTTCCTTAATATAAATAAATTTTGAATTTTCTGACCAAGTAATTATATCCGATAAATGAAAGCCTGTCCAAAGTCCAATTTCTTTAAACAGGTTATTTTCTTTTAAAAGCGAAACTACCCGTATATTAACACTTTCAGGAGATTGGTTTTGTTCTTTTGATGTTCCAATAGCCAACTTTTCACCATCCGGAGAAGGTATAGCAAAAACTATCACACTACTTCCTTTATTTTCTGTTAAAGGAATCGGATTTTTGTCTCCTATTTGCAAAATATATAGGCTTCCATTTTCTGTACCGTACTCATTGTTTGACGAGCCTTTAAAGAAAACGATCCTACCTGTCTTTTCGTGGTAATACACTGAGGTAGGTAAAATCCATGAATCTATGATTTCCGATTCCCAGACTTGTTTTATAGAATTTTTTTCTTCTATCTTGAATATTCTTAGTTTGGATTTATAATTTTTTTTGCGAGTTGTTCCATTCAAAGGATTCCAAGGGTCTTTTTCTTTGTACAAAAGTTCAAGAGTCACATAGCTTTTTCCAGTTTCAGACCAAGAAGGCTCCACTAACATAGTTGAATTTCTCCAAAAAAGAAGAGAGCAAGATGAAAAGCACATACTATATACCATAAAAAATAGCACTAATAGAAAAAATCTTTTTTTTTGTGCAACTCTTTGAAAAAGAGGGTAAACATATTTTAAAAGGGTATTAGACTGTTTTGTTGGCAGAGCCATGGAATTCAAAATTAATTTTCTATTCATACAATTATTTCCTCGCATAATTTATTCAACAAGTAAAGTACTGGTGTACAATCTATAACCATTCCAGTGAATCTCATCAGGATAATTTTTTTTCACCTCTGAAATTGCGTCTATAAATCTTTCTTTGAGAGATTTTTTTATTCGAGATCGTAAAAATAGATTTTTCAAAAAATAAACATTGCTCAAATCTTTTTGAGAGCCGATAGAAAACACCCCAGGCCCGTAATGGATTTTATTTATAAATTGAAGAGTAGCATTTATATCATCCGAGTAAAAGGACGTTTCGTGTAGATACGAAGAAGACAAAAACCAATTTCCTGTGCGTTTGCCAAATCGCTCAATATCAAGAAGAGGAGAGCCTCCGTAATAAATTTCTTTATTGTCTTTTAGTAAAATTTCTTCTTGAGATAGAATTACTTTTGAGTCGAATTTTTTTCCTGTTACAGTTTCTGCTTCTAGATTTTCCAATCTTTTCAATTTCAAAAACCAATCTTTAGAAAAGTTGGTGTTTTTCTTTTTCTCCAATGAAAAGTTGGGTGAAATATCTTCTGAAATATTGTGTGCAGTTCGATTCAATAATTCTCCGGGGTCAGTAACCAAATAGAAATTGTCGTCTTCTCTATATTCCAATGGGGCTTTAAAATGGTAGGAGCTTAAATACAAATACGTTAGGCGATTTTTGTCTAATTTAATTGACTTCCTGTATCTTTCTTCTATTGCTTCTTTCTGTAAAATTGCGTTCCCATTTTCTTGAAGATTACGATAATAGTCTGTTAGGCTGTCATAAACAGGACGATTGTCTTTGAACGCTAACTCTCCGTTGGACTTCCCGTTATAGAATTTTATAGAAAAAGTTTGCAATCCAAAATCAAAAACACTGAGTAGGGTTTGATTCTTGGGCAGTGCTTTGAAAAGCTCGTAAGACACAGTTTTGAATCTTGGGAGTTTCCCAAAATTTGAATTTTGGCCTATTATTCTTTCGTTCCACCCTCGAATTTTATCTTTGGCAAGTCCGAGATCAAAAAATACTTCTGAGTTGTTTGCTTTGAAAGACAGGTGTTGCAAGTAAGTTACCAATTGGATTAGCTCTCTTTTAGAAAAAGTTTCTATTGTGTTCTTTGATTTTTTTTCTATGACCGAATTCAAATATTCTACTAATTTTTTTACCTCAGTTTTTTGAGCCGTTTCGTAAAAAGAATATTTTTCGGGTAATTTTAATTTCAAAAAAGCAGTTTCTTCATCTAAAAATTTTAAATCTTTGTTTAAGAGGGAATACCTGAATTTTAGATATAAAAATCGTAAGAACTTTTCTTGAGTTGAGTTGTGGATAGAAGTTTCTTTTTGAACTTTTTCAATATATTTTTTTGCTCCAGAATTATCGCCTTTTTCAAGAAGACATTCAGCCCAAACAATCATCATAAGTTGAGCCTTGCTTAAGTTTCCTAATTCATTTTCTGTTTGTAGAATTTTATCGAACAATGAATTTATCTCTCCACTCAATTGCCCTGGAATTGATTCAGTTAAAATATAAAACAATAAACTTCTATCTATAGAGTTGATATAGTAAAGAGTCGATTTTCCATTTTCTAATTCTTCCGGTGATAGAAACAAAGGAATAAAATCTCTTCCAACACTTAGTTTTTTAAAAGTTTTAAGAATGTCTCTTTTGTAATCTCTCACTACGCTTTCAGAGAAAGTGTTCTCATCATTGTACAATTGTTGAACTTTCGTGTCGAACTTGTCCCATTCTTTTTTTACAGCATAATAATAAGCACTTCCGTCATCTTTTAAATTCATGGTTACCGGATTTTTTCCGTAAAGAAAGACCTTTTCGATTTTTGAAATATTTGAATCTTCTAATTCTGAATTTATTCCAATAGAGTTAGAGAGATTAGTCTCTCTATCCGGGTTATCGATAAGATTTTTCTGAAGAATTTTTCGTAATTCTGAGTATAAAAAAGGATTATTGTCTTTAGAATTGTTTTGCAGATAATCGGATAAGTTCTTATCGAAATCGATCAATTTTCCTGAGTAGATATTCCTGAAAAATCCAATGTTCTTTATATACTTAGAATTTGTAGAGTTGGTATTCTCTGAAACCTTGTCTTGAAATTCTTGATCAAACTTTTTACAGTCAAACTTTACTAAACCTAAAAAACAAGACTTCACTCTCGAATACAAGACTAAGTTTAACTTTTCTGCATCCTCTTTGTATTTTTCAATTAGTTTATCAAAATGTTTGAATGAGGATTCTTCTCTATAAATTTTTACTTTAGTAGAAGACACAAGTATTTCAGAATCTAAAATTTCCTTCTCGTATTTTTTATCGAGAGAATACAAAGCAGATTCATATTGAATTAGAGCTTCGCTTAACTTTCCTTTTTTTTCTAATTCTATTCCTGTTTTTAAGAATCTATCATAATCATTTTTATTTATAGATTCTTCTTTGTTGAAAATTTTACTGCCTACCAAAGAAATCAGACTAAGCTCATTAATAAAATTTTCATTTTGTAAAATTTTCTTTCTAATTGCCGTGTTGTCGTTCCCTTCACTAACATAGAAAATATCTCCGACTCCGGAAGAGCGAAAGACTTCAGACGAAAATGCAAGTTTTTCAAAATTTCTTTTTGCAAATTTAAAATTATTAACCAAGACTTTTGAAATACGAGTATTCTTTTCAAATATTTCTTTTAAATTAATGTAACCGGGTATAGATTCCCCAAAATAATTTCTTGTATAAGAAAAATCCAAAGATCCATCGAGAGTATCCGGGACATAACTATCGCTTCCTAGCGAGCTTTTTTTGAAAATCATATAGGATTCCGATTTGTTTAAAGCGGGCTGAATTTCTTTGTCACCGAGTATTGCAAAAGCTCTCTTTGTTTGCCCGCTTCTCATTTTCTTAGCGTTGTTATCGAGCTGGCTTGACAAGAAAGCATAACGGACTTTCAATACTTCTCCTAAGAGTTTCTCGCCGATTTTCATTTGTGAAAAATTTAATACAAAAGTGTTAGAATCTGGAATAATAATTGTTGTAGTGCTTTTCTGAATATCATTTTGAATTTTTGTTAAAAAATCTTCGATAGTTTTTTTTAGGTTTCCATCTTTTTTTTCTAAATTGGTGAAAGAGTTTTCTTCTTTTGATATTTTGTTTATAAGTAAATTATTTCCTATGTCTATAAATCGTAAAATCAATTCTCTCCCTGAGGGTTTTGGAATAGGGTTGAAGGTCATCGCAGGATCAAAGAAATGCGCTTTTTCTGGAAAACTTGTTTGAATTTGTTTTAGTTTTGTAAAAATCTTTTCGCGAACTTTTGCTTTTCTATTTGTGTATGTTTCTACGGATTTCTTATCTGTCCAGTTGGTTTGAATTTTTTGTTCCAAGAAGCTACTTTCTTCAAAAAGCCCTTGCAACTCCGAATACATTTTAGATAGATCGGCAGACTCAAAATTCAAATTTGAAAGAAGTACGCTTTTAAAAAAATTCAATTTTATAATTCTGTCTTTTGACTCAAACATCTCAGAGTATTTTTTCTGAGCTAAATATATTTTATTTTTTAGTATATGAATATCTTCAAAAATTTTATTGTTCAAAGTTAGAACTAATTCAGGGTTATTCCCGATTATGGATTCTGCTTCTAAAACTTTTCGTAAAGCGTCGTCAAACGATTGCTTAGTCGTATTTTCGTTATAAATAAATTCAGATTCTAAAATTTTCAGGTAGATCATTTCTTCTAAGAAATTTCCGTTGGAGGCAAGCTCTCCTGCAAACTGTAGATTTGTCCGAAAATTTTCTTTATCCCCGAGTTTTCTGTAAAGTTTGATTAGATTGATTAAGATTCTGGTTCTTTCTTTTTTAGAAAATGGATCTCCCGAAAGTCCAATCATACTCATTTCAATTTGAGAAGGGTTTTTCAAATACGGGAAACTTAATCCGAAATAATAGTTTGCTTTTAAAGACTCGCCTTGACTTTGTAAAAATTCTCCCTTGTAAAAATACAATACACCTAAGAGAGGCTCATAGTTATTCCATTCTTTGTAAAAATTATCTTCGCAGAATTCCTCTTTTTCTAATTCAGATTTTACCAATCCGTCTGTATCTATTCTTTCGCTACATTCGTTAAAATACTCTTTTCTTTCGTTTAAATATATTTCAATAAATTCATTTAGTAAACTCATTTTTGAATCTATGTCTGATTCTCGGGTAATAGTTTCAAGAAGGCTGACGCTTGAGTCTCTCAAGAATCTTCTTGCTTCTTCTGTGTTTCCTTCTTTTTTCCGCAACCTGAAAGATTCTAAAAACTTTTTATAAGAAGTGAAATAGTCTCCCTTTAAATAGTTGCTCGTAGCAAGCATCGGCTCCGTAAAATTGAGAATTCTTTTGCCTGCAACACTTTTTATTAGATCATTTGCTTGAATGAATTTTTTTCTTTTTTCAAATAATTTTGAAGCCTTGGAAAATTCGTTTCTTTCCAAAGAGTTTTCGATCATAATTCCCTTTGCGAGTAAATTGTGGTACTCAGGAGGAAAAGCTCCCGGAAACCTACCATCTCCAATAACTCGTACGCTATCCGGCATGAGGATATTCCAAACTGAAAAAGAAGTTAGCTTTTTGAATGTTCCCTTTTTATTTTGAATCGTAGCCTTCTCTGCTAATTTTGCATAACGATCCGAGTTTTTGAATTCTTTCCTTTTTTGATAGCATATCGCTATAGCATTGTACAAGCTGGAATTTTCTAAGTAATGGATTTCCCTGTTCATAGCGAGGGCTTTTTTGTAATAGCCTATTGCCTGACTGTATTCGAGAGACTCCATTGCCGCAAGACCGGTTAAGGCAAAAAGTAAACTAAGTTTTCTTTTTGCTTCATTTAATGGATTTGTCAATTCGTTTGATTCTTGAGTTAAAGTTTTGGCTTTGGAGTATGCGATATAATACTCATTTTTATAATAAGTTGATGTTGCTTCTTTCAACTCAACTAAAGCATTTTCAAAATCAGAAAGATAAATCAATGTTCTACCAAAATTAAAATGAAACAATGCTTTTTGTTTATAATTTTCAAATTGAGTTTTAGAAACTATAAATTTTTCCATTTTTTTAGTAATGTCGTAGTGTTCTTTTGCTCTTGGATAATTACTTAATAAAAAATAATTATTCGCAAGATTCAAATTCAAATCTGAAAGAACTTTCTTATTAGGTGAGTTTCCAAGAAAATTTAAAATTTGTCTATACAGCTCTATATTTTCTTCAAAGTGTTTGCCCGGAAAAAATTTCTCGTATTGAGCTTGGAATAATTCTTCTTCGGTGGATTCTTCATCTGAATTTTTTGAAGACCTTACAATATCTATATATTGGTACAACCAACCTAATAATTGGTAGGCATCGGTAAACATTGGGTCTGCAAAAATAATCCATTTTAATTCGTACTCTGCTTTTTTAAAATCTTCTAAGATAGAAGCTTTTCGAGCTTTAGTCATAGCTCCTGCGGAATAATACGCATTTTCGTAAATCACTCCTTTATTAATCAGATAATAAGCATAACCATAGAGAGATGCTAAATACAAATGAGGTCTTGCTCTGGGTAAGCCTTGCTTAAAGTGCAATTCAATTAGTTTTGTAGCTTCGTCGCCTAACACTTCGATTCCCTGTAAATCTCGAAAGTCTCCGAGTACTTTTAAATTTTTCACTCCTTTTACATCCGTAACTTTTGACAAGGCACCTGTTACGTTTCCTACAACATTGACCCCACCTTCCCCAAGTAGATTGATCTTACTCAAAATGCTTTTTCGTTTATCGTCTGCTAATTTTTCTCCGTAACGGAAAATTGATTCAACCATTCTTCTTTGATAGTAGATCGCATAATCGCGGTAGAGTGTGTCTAAAAATAAATTTTTTGATTTCAACAAAAACATATTTTCTGTGTTGTAGAAATAGTGAAGTGCAGCTTCTCTTAGGTTCCCAATTTTTTCGTGCTCGATGGCTTTATTTTCGTAATAACGAAAAGATTTTTCGATTTCTGCTTCTTTTAATTCTACCCCCAGAGCCGGGTCGTAATTTTCTAAATACAATCTCAACTCATCAAAAGAGCCACTAACACTACCGAGGCTTTCAAAATTTTTTGATTTTAAGAGATGACTTTTTAAAAACAGAGGTCTTGCAACCGGAACTTTATTCAAATAGCTATCAACTAAAGTATTGCTTTCAGAAAATTTTTTGGCTTCGTTCAAAGCCAATGCTTTAATATAAAGCATCAAAGCATCCATCATGGCAGAAACTGTTGGAAGTTTATTTTCTGTAATAATCTTTTCTGTTATTTGGATTTTTTCATCCGGTGTGCGATTTTGAGAGATTTTATTTTCGATATCTTTTTCAAGAATACTGATGTCTTCTTTTTTAGATATAGGGTCATTCATAATCTCGATATATTCTTTAGGTAAAATTGTAGAAGTACTTTGAAACTCTAAGGCTCCGATTTTTTGCTTAATCTCTTTTGATAAAAAATATTCCGGGTAGCTTGCCAACAACTCACGATAGGTCTGAATGGCAGAAGTTGTGTCTTGAGTTTTAAGCTCTACGTCTCCTATATGATTTAAAATTGCCCCGGATACATTCCTATTGATTGAAGGAGTATTTCTAACTTGCTGAAAATATTTTTTTAATAAAGGCAGTTGATTTTTATTTTCTTCTTCCGACTTATAGCTGATGTACAAAGCGTGAGAAAGGGCATGGTTCGGGTCTAATTTCGTTTTCTCCATTTTTTTTAGAATCTCATCGGCAAATTTAGAATTCCCTGATTTCTTACTCTCTTGAACTTTGATCAGTTCTATTTTGGAATTGTAAATTGGAAATAATTTATCTTCTCCAAAAAATAATTCGACTGAATCCAAAGCTAAAAGGAAACTTTCATAGGAATGTTTTTTTCTATATCGAAGAGAGTATTCCATTTGCGAATCAATTGTATCTTGCTTTGGGACAGAACCGGATGCAGGAATAAAATAAATATTGATTGAATTGTGCAAAGATTCAGAAAATAAAATACTTCCACCGTTAAAATTGGAGTATTTTGTATCAAATACGGAGGTCTTTCCTGAAGAAAATAACTTTTCGATTTTATTTTCTAAATTGACCCGAACGATATAACTATTATCTCTTTCGTCTAACTTCCCATTTTTGTTGGTATCTTTTCTGATTGAAGTATAAAATAAATACTTTCCGTCGATTGACAAAGAAGGAGAGAAGTCCATATAAGAGTCGTTTGTGAGACGCTCTTCTTTTCCAGTGCTAAGATCATAGAAATATATCTCTCCATTAGGATCGTCTTTGAAGGATAAAAATACGATTTTTTTTCCGTCGAATGACCAAAAAGGTGAAGCTCCTCCTTCTTTAGTTAAAGGCTTCATTTCATTTTTTTTCTTTAAATCAGCTAACACTAAATTTTGTTTTCCGGGTGAAAATCTTTCGCTGGAGAATACCAAGAAACGAGAGTCGGGAGAAAAAGCAGGATCGGTATCAACTAACCTCTCTTTTCCTGAAGATTTTATGTAATCAGGATTTGTGATCACTTGGTAATCAGAAACTTCTGGTTGATTTCCTTTAGCAATTTCACTCACCCACTTGGAAGGATTAATTTTTAGAATAGCAATATCTCCCTCCGAATCAAATTCTTCAGTAACATAAGCGAGAGTTTTTCCGTCCGGACTAATCGCAGGTTTATATTCGTGAGATGGGTGTCTTGTAACAAGACTCACTACAGAGCTTTTTAAATCTCTAAACCAAATATCATTGTTCCCTTCTTGATCTGTGGTAAAGAAAAGAAAATTCCCATCAAATGTAGTAGAGTTGTAGAGATTGTGTCCTCTGTGAACAGTTAAAGGAAAAGGTTTTTCGTTTGAAGGAGTAAAATAATTTTTAGATATAGAAGAATATTCAAAATTCAATGGTTTGATTTTTACGGATTTTTGAAATAAGGCACATTGGAAAAAGGAAAAAGAAAAAAATACAATTACAAGTTTTCCTAAATGTTGAAAATTCATTATTACTCCCCTTCTCGGATAATGCTGTAAAAGTTCACAAGAGAATCAAGGGAAATTTATGACTTATAAATCAAATTCTTTCGAAGTAGGTTTGCTAAATCTGATTTATTAAAAGGTTTTTTAATGCTGTCTGTAAACCCATAAATTTTCGGATTTGCAATAACCGGATCACCAGAATATCCGCTTGAAACAAAAACAGGAATATCCGGATCATATTTTCTAATTTCACCAATTGTTTCTAATCCACCCATTGCACCAGGGATTGTTAAATCAAAAATCATCCCTACAAATTTTTTACCTGAATTCAAGGAATCTTTAAAACAGGATATTGTCTCACTGCCATTTTTTGCACATACAACGGAATACCCAAAAGACTTCAGCATTTCGCTAATTATTTCTAATAATATTTCTTCATCGTCCATTATTAAAAAATTTCCTTCACTACTATAGTGGGAATTTTCAGAAGGAGTTTCAAAATTAAAATTGTCTTTCAATGCAGGGAGGGCAAAATGAAAAATGGAGCCAACGCCTATTTCTGTTTCAACATCAATACATCCTCCATGTTTGTTTATGATAGAATAAGACGAAGCAAGACCAAGACCGTGCCCCTTGGGTTTTGTAGTAAAAAAAGGATCAAATATTTTAGAAAGAATGTCTTTTGGAATTCCTGTACCTGTATCTTTTATAGAAATTTTTACATAGCATCCTTCTTGAAGAAATGAATGTTCATTTTCTTTTATGGTGCAATTGTTTGCTGTAATATCAATTGTTCCACCTGTAGGCATTGCTTGAAGAGCATTGATGATTAAATTATCAATCACCTGTCCTATTTGATTTTTATCAAATTCACAAAGAAATAGATCATCCGGAATTTGAAAATTGCACTTAACATTAGAGCCACTCAATGCAAAAATTACAGTTTCTTTAATAAAAGGTTTTAATTTACCAACCTTCTTAATCGGAGCTCCACCCATTGCAAATGTCAACAGTTGTTGAGTTAAGCCGCGAGCACGATCTATTGTACTTTTTGCTTTTGTTAGATATTCTGAAACTTTTTCGTCAGTGGATAAATTGAGTCCGAGATCTATATAACCAAAAATACCGCCAAGAAGATTATTGAAGTCGTGAGCAATTCCCCCTGCGAGTACACCCAATGATTCAAGTTTTGTTGTGCGTTGAATCGAATCCAAAAGTTTTTGTTTTTCAGTCATATCACGGAATACAAGCACAACTCCATAGGTATTATTATTGTTATCTATAATAGGTGCACCACTATCGGCGATAATTCTCTCACTACCGTCTTTAGATAACAAAAGAGTGTGATTTTCTAATTCAACTACCTTCCCTGTTTGCAACGCTCTTTTTACTGGATTTTCTCGAGGCATTCTGGTAAACTCATTGATAATTTTGAATACTTCTTCAACAGGTTTCCCTTGTGCTTCGCTTTGAGTCCAACCTGTAAGTGTTTCAGCAATCGGATTCATTACTACAATATTTCCAGATAAGTCTGTAGTAATTACTCCATCACCAATACTTTTCAAAGTAACTTGCAGTCTTTCTTTTTCAGAAGAGATTTTATTTTCGGCGAGTATTCTTTTGTATTCTTCTTCTCTTCGTTTTGTTTCTGCTTTTTTTATTAATAGTGATGACCAAACAATTCCGATTATACCGAGTAACCAAATAGCACTATGACTGAAACTCGTATTGATTTCTGCATTTTTAATTTGTTGGTAATAACCAGTTAATGGAAGATTGATTCCAGTCGCCCCTCTCATATCTCCGATTTTATACCCTAAAATTCCATGGCATTTTTCACACCCAGGCTCCATATACATTGCTCTCAAATATCGTAGATGGGGCTGTCCATTGATATTTGCAATTTCCCATACTTCTTTTTTTTCTTCTGCGGTAAAAGATATGAGTTGGTTTTTTTCCCAAGAATCGGGAGCATTCCCAGGATTTAAAAATTTAAGACCGGTAATTCTTCCTCGAATTCCATAGTCGGCGGCGTATCTATCCATAATCTGTCTAAGCATTGATGCCGGATTTAAAAGAGTCAACTTTTTGCCATCAAGTGTAACAACATCTCTGTCCGGTACATGGCTTAACCATTCAACTGATCCTTGGGTTTTTGTAATTGGGACATAGACTCCACCATGCTCTGTAGCCCATCTCCTAAAAGTACGATCTTTATTAATATTCGCTTTTGCTTCTGAATAGGCTCTTTCCATTCCGTCTATTTTAATATATTGTAGATTCCAGAAAAGAGATAGTCCGACCATTAAAGTCCAGATGAAGCCCACAATCAAGATAATTCTATTAATCAATCTATAAATGGCACACCTCCAAAAAGTCTTTCTTGAAAAAGCAATTATTTAATAAACCAATAAAAGTGCCATTTTCTAGCGTTGTCCAGCTCTTGTCCACAAGGACTGGACAGTAGCGTCATAAATGACGCACCTACCCAAATGTCTTTCTTGTATATACGATCAAATACTCGGATAAATCGCCACTTACTATCGACCTCGGTCGGCATTTGCAAATCAATAGCCGGGCAGAAGCATCATAAATAGAATTATTTATGAGTTTTGAGTGAAAATTTATAAGTACTAAAATCTCTCACAAGCAAGACGAAATTTAGCTAAGTGTATTAGATTTTTTTATTAATGCAAGAAGAAAAAAAGCATTTAGAAATTTATGATATTTTAATTTATATGATAAATTTTTGAAAAATCTATTAGGTCGGCCCTTTGTATGAAAAAAGAGCCGACTCTATGTATTTATAAAGGAAGAACCGGGTAAGTTACAGTAATAGGCCTTACATCCGTTAGACTTTTCATAAATTCTACTAAATCTTTTTTCTCTTGTACGGTTAGCGCAAGAGGTTTCATTTGTGGGTCTAAGTTTGTTTTATCGTCACCACCACGGTCGTAGTGTTCGATTACTTCTTCAAGAGTTTTGTACATGCCGTTGTGCATATAGGGAGCCGACAGAGCCACATTTCTTAATGTAGGAGTTTTAAATGCACCTAAATTCATCTGAACCTTAGTGACTGCAAATCTGCCCGGATCCGGTTTGTCTTTTTTAATACCCAGATTATGAAAATTATTATTCGTAAAGTTAAACCCGGAATGGCAAATAACGCATCTTGCTTTTCCTTCAAACAAAGCAAATCCATTTTTTGCAGAGTCACTAATCGCATTTTTATTTCCGGCTCTCCATCTGTCAAAAGGAGAATCTCTGGCAACAATAGTTCTCTCGTAACTTGCAATAGCTTTTGTAATCGTTGCAAGAGTAATCCCTTCTCCGGGATAGGCTTTGTCAAATAAGATTTTATATCCTCCGATTGCAGATAATTCTTTTACAAGTTCATCTACATTTTGATTCATCTCACCCGGTGCTTGAATGGGTCCGGCTGCCTGCTCTTCCAAGGTAGCTGCACGCCCATCCCAAAATTGTGTTTTTTGAAATGCAGTATTGTAAATGGTTGGAGAGTTTTTGTCTAAAAATTTCATTCCGTGCCCGAGTGCAGTAGGAAGACCATCAGAAAAGCCAAGACCGGGATTGTGGCAAGTAGCACAACTAATCCAATTGGATCCGGAAAGTCTCGGATCAAAATACAAACTCTTACCAAGCTCAATTCTTTCAGGAGTGAGTTTGTTATTTTCAGGTGTAGGAATAAGGGCTGGAACCTTATAAGGATCGTCTTTTTTCTGGCAAAAGAGCATCGTCAATAAAAGTGTCGCTATTAGGATGATCGTTTGTATTCTTTTATTCATTTTTTTCTCCGATAAGTGTTAGTCTGTTTTTATGAAGATATTAGCAAGTGAAATTTTATTTTTTTACTGTAGAGAGTTATATTATTTTACTTTCATTTTCCAGGGGTATTGTGAAATAAAAATTACTGCCTTTACCAAAGGTACTTTCTACCTGAATTTGTCCTCCTTGTTTTTCTATAAATTCTTTACAAATAAGCAGCCCAAGTCCAGTGCCGGTTTCGTTTTCTGTTCCTGTTTTTTGGTATAGAGATTCTAATTGAAATAATTTTTCTAAATTTTTTTGCTCGATCCCAATCCCGGAATCTATAATTTCTATTTTTAGAAATTTGTCAAAAATCGAGCTTCTTACAGTTATCATGCTATTCGGGTGAGAAAACTTCATAGCATTTGTTAATAAATTTCTTAATACGGTACTTAATAAAGACGTATCTGTGTATATCGTGTCGTCTTCGCATAGTTCTGTTTCAATTTGTATTTTCTTTCTGATTAAGTTGGCAGATAGAAGTGGTAGTGTAGAATTCAATACTGCTCGAAAAGAAATATTTTTCGGCTTGTATTCAATTTGCTTACTTTGTGATCTTGCCCAAAGTAATAAATTTTCCAATAACGCAAGAGCTGATTTTGTAGCACCTTGAATCATTGTCAGATATTCAGTTTGCCCTTCTTTACTAACTCCATCTTTTACTTCTAACAAAAATAATTCTACAAGTCCCAAAATTCCGTTAATAGGATTTTTTAAATCGTGACCGATGATACTGAAAAATCTGTCTTTGGTTGCATTGGCTATTCTCAACTTTTCTTCTATTTCTTTCAATTCGGTAATATCCGTCCGGATCGATATATACTCGTAGATTTTTCCTTCTATATTTCTAAACGGAACGATGGTGGACTCAACCCAGTAAAAGCTGCCGTCTTTTCTTTTATTTTTGATTTCTGCTTTCCAAACTCTTCCTTTCATCAAAGATTTGTACATATCTTTGAAAAATTCTTGTGAGTGGTATCCCGAATTTAGAATACGATGATTCTGACCAATCAACTCTTCTTTAGAATAGTAGCTAATTTCGCAAAATTTGTCGTTAGCGTATAAAATTTCACCTTGCACATTTGTGATAGCAACGATCGCATGCTCGTCTAACGCATGTTTCTGGTTGGACAATTGGCTAAGCGCATTTTTTGCTTCCATTTCACTTTTTTGGAATTTATCTGTCATTTTTTCTGCGAGTGAAATCGCATTTTCTTTTGTGTGGATTAAAGATGCCCAAACAATTGTTACAAGAAAACTAATTAGAATTCCTGTAAGGAAAACAATGAGGGGCATGTCCGAGTTACTTCCTTTTTTGAACTCCGGTAGAGGCACTACTTTGATAGACCAAGTTCTGCCCGAATGGTTTATGTTGAATTCCTTTGTATAAGAATATTTCTTGTAAAACTTTTCAGTGATTTTATCTTCATTGTGGTTTTGAAATATATTTCCTGAATCATATAAGATGGTAGATTTCTTATTTTTGTCTTCTTCAAACACTACAAAATCTGCAAGATTCCCTAAGCTCTCTGAAATTCCTTTTAATAATTCGTTTATTTGAATTGGTGCATAAGCCCAACCAATTAAAGAATTCCACCTCTCTTTTTTTTCTGTTCCGTAAATATTTTTTTTGAAAATAGGGGATAGCATTAGAAACCCGGGAAGCCCTTTCAAATCTTGGATGAGATTAACTTTTTTTGTAAGTATAGTTTGATTTTTTTCGATAGACTCAATTGCAGCTTCTCGTCTATTTATTTCCGATCCAATATCCAATCCTCTCGCAAGAATATTTTTATTGTATGGCTCAATGTATTCTATTATAAACAATTCAGGGTAGTTGCCTTGTGTTTTTAGCTCAAAGTTTGATGCTCCGTCTGATTTTGTATTGATTAAAAACTGCGGCAGTTTTGAGCGAGGTACATAACGTATAAATCCATAGCCTAAGACTCCCGGATACTCTTCCAATGGAAGCTCACTGACATAACGTTTCCATTCACTTCGGCTGACATGGTCGGATGCATAAAAGAAACCTGCCATTCCTTTTAGAGTTCTGGAATGGATGTTTAATCTGCTATTAATAGTTTGACGGACTTGATCGGCTACATTATCAAAGCGTATTTGATTGGAGCGAGTTACTTGAGCATGGGCTATATAAGAAATTAACGCTGAAAAAATTATTCCTGAAACAAAGATTACAAAAAATAAATACCACTTAAATAAAAAGCTAATTAGCCGTAGGAAGATTTTCTTTTTTGTTAAGAAGTATAATGAGCTCAAGGGGCAATAGTCATCGAAAAATATTGTATTTAATGATACACCAGAGTGCTCGAAAACCGTCTTTCCAACCGATTTTTTTGCCTTCTGCATAAGTCCTTCCGTAATAAGAAATCCCGACTTCATAAATTCGAATTTCAGGAATCTTAGCTACTTTTGCTGTAATTTCCGGCTCAAATCCAAACCTGTTTTCTTCTATAGAAATATTTTTGATTACATTAGAGCGAAATGCTTTGTAGCAAGTTTCCATATCTGTAAGATTAATATTTGTAAACATATTCGATAAAGTGGTAAGAAATAAATTTCCTAAACTATGCCAGTAGTAAACTACTCTATGTGGTCTTCCACCCATAAATCTGGATCCAAACACTACATCGGCTTTCCCCTGCAAAATAGGCTCAATGACTCCGGGGATTTCCATAGGATCGTATTCCAAGTCTGCATCTTGCACAATTAAAATATCTCCTGTTGCTGCCTGAAATCCGGTTCTAAGCGCTGCACCCTTACCTTGATTCAATTCGTGATATACGATTTTGTTTGCTAATTTTGCGGCTTTCGTTTTTAAAATCTCTCTTGTACCATCTTTTGAGAAATCATCCACAACGATAACTTCTTTGTTTTTATAGGGGACTTTTTTTACTGCTTCCAGTACGTTCAAGATCGTGTTTTTTTCGTTGTAACACGGAATAATTATTGACAATTTCATAGTTAGACAGATATTTTTTACTCCGAAAAATTTTACTACTTTTTTTTCTGTTACTCTACAATTTTCAATAGAATTGACGAAATGAACCCAAGTAAAATTCTCGTGGTGTGAAAGAAGAAAGACCATTCCTGCATATATTTTTATTTGTACTAACCTTCCTTTCTCTTACTTATAGAGAAGCTCTCCCCTATATTCTGTTTACTGGTGACGGCAAGGTAGCTTTTGAAATTCTATCTAAAGAGTGGTCTTACTCTGTGGCTCTGATACTTATTTTATTTTCTCATGAAATGGGGCATTATATTCCTGCAAGGTACTATGGAATTCGGGCAACACTGCCTTATTTTATCCCATTTCCATTTGGACCAATAGGTACAATGGGTGCTGTGATTCGCATAAAAGATGCTATACCAGACAAAGAAAAACTTTTTGATATAGGAGTCGGTGGTCCGGTGATGAGTTTGATTTTATCTATTCCTTGTTGGGTTGTTGGTTTGTATTTATCAGAACTTGTACCTATTGATAATTTTCAGAATAAATCGGAATTGATTTTTTTTGGGGATAGCATTTTTACCTATTTTAGTGGACAGTGGATACTCGGTCCATACAACACTCAGCAATTCGACGTAATGATTCATCCACTTGCAAAGGCAGGGTGGGTGGGACTACTTGTAACTGCGATCAATCTTCTTCCATTTGGGCAGCTTGATGGTGGCCACGTAATTTATTCTGTATTCGGTGAAAAATATAGAAGATGGATATATTACCTTTTCTTAGCGTTTATGCTTCTAAGTCTTTGGAACTTTTCTTGGCTTGTGTGGACACTTTTAATTTATTTTATAATAAAAGTGGAGCACCCTTATATTCCAGATTCCCATTTTCCTTTAACTCCGTTTAGAAAAAAACTTGGGATATTTATGCTTCTCTCTCTAGTATTTATTTTTGTGCCTTCTCCGATTTTTCTTGGTAGTGAAATGGAAAAATCTTCAATTTTAGAAAATATTTGGAAGTCTATTTTCGGATCGTAACACAAAAATGTATTTGATTTTACATTCAATAGTTGTATTTACTGTAGGATAAGAATAAGAAAAATGAAGAATTTAATATTAGCAATACTTTTGACTTTTTTTATAATTTTTCCAAATCCTATTTTTTCAGAAGACGTTGAAGAATACGCACTATCCGATAGTCCTTATGGATTGACTTTTGACGGATCCAATTTTTGGTATATTGATTCAAAAAGAAGGGCCTTGTATAAAATTGATGAATTTGGCAAGCAAGAAGTATTTAATTTAGGAGTTCCAAAACTCACTGGAATTACCTTTGATTCGAGAGAAGGTAGAATATTTGTAGCTTCCAGCAGATTAATTCTAAAAGTAGAGCCCAATACAGGTGGGGTGACAGATCGGATTCACATTCCGATTGATAAGATTGGTGGAGTAGCAAGTGTCGCAGGAGTTTTGTATATTCTAAATTCCGAAAATGGAAAAGTAGTTATATACGATAAGGCGACAGAGCAAATCATTGGTGGATTCTTTTCTGATCGATCCGAGCCAAAAGATATTTGTTACGGGAAAGAAAGCCTTTGGATAAGCGATTCTACAGACGGAAATATTTATAGATACAATATTGAAACAGGGAAGATTACAGGCTCCGTAAAATCTCCGGGTAAAGATATTCGAGGACTTGTATTTATCGGATCGAAACTTTGGATTGTTGACAAAGAAGAAAAAAAAGCAAAACGAATCAATTATATTGAAACAGACAGATTTATAGCGTCTTTGGAAAAAGAATTTCATATAGAAGTAGAATTAAACTTTTCACTGAACGAGCCTTCTATTGCAGGTGGAGAACTGGCGATCCTATTTCCTCCTACTACAGAGCACCAAAGAGTAAGAAATGTAAAATCAAGCGATGAAAGATTTCAGGTAAATACAACCGAATTTGAAACAAGGTCTTTAATAAAAAGTTTGATCATTGGAGATACAACAGGGAAACAATCTTTAAAATACAGCTTTTCTGTAAGAACTCAAAATATTCGGTATTATATTACAGATGAATATCTTGCGAAAAAAGAAAGCATCACTTCCGACCTTCACTCTTTTCAAAAATTCCCTGAAGCTGCAAAAGGGAAGAACACTACTTTTTTTCTAAACAAACTTTTTGATGGTAGGTTATACAGTTCTAACCTTTCTTCTCTCTCTTCTAATCTACTTACCAATGGCTTCCCCGTAAAACCAGCGATGACTATCAAGTTTGACTCACAGGGAAATAGTAAAATATATGAGTCTTTAAATTCCTATATATTGAATTTTGGGTGGATTCCTATCAATGAAGTCAAACTTTCCAGTGGAGAAACCAGTCGATCTTTTGTAAAATCTGAAACTACGGTTGATTTAGTGCATAGTATAAATTTTGAAATTCTAAAATCTCCTTTATTTTTTAGGAAAAGCAAAAGCTCGCCTTGGATTAATTTGGACTCTGAAATCAAAATTTCTACAAAAAATCAAGAATAATGGAGTGCTTATGAAACTCATTCAGTGGAGTTATTTATGTATCATTCAATTTTTAGGATTTAGCATTTTTGCTCAATCTTCTGTGTATTTTTGCCCAAAAACGACATACTATGCTTATTGTTATAAAGGAGCTGATGCAGACGAGTGCGCAAAATCTAAATGCCAGAGTGCAGGCGGGGAAGATTGCAAGCCGATTGTAAGCTGTAAAAACATAGGTCACGGAGCAATTGCAACCGGACACGATTCAGAAGGAGTTTCTATAATTGGAACTTCTTGCAGCTACGACAGTCCTGAAAAAGCAAAAACAGAAGCAATCAAACAGTGTGTCAAATATGGAGGGGTTGACTGTAAAATTATCCATACATGGGATGGATAATTTTACAAAATTTCTTGACTTTTATTTTTTATATGAGAATTTCAGTTAATTTCTTATTCAAAGGAAAAATACTATGAAATCAATTTTATTTGGAATCCTATTTTCGAGTTTTATTGCAGTTGGAGTGTATGCCCAATCTGCCGTTTACTTTTGCCCGGATACTACAAGCTACGGTTATTGCTATGGTGCCCCTGAGGTCGATCAATGTGCTTTGGATAAATGCCAAGAGTATGGCGGGACGAACTGCCAGCAAATTGTGGACTGCAAAAAAAAGGGTTATGGTGCCATTGCTCTCGGAGAAAACTCTGAAGGAGCTGCTGTGATTGGAACCTCTTGCGGATTTGGTAATCTTGCTGGAGCAAAAAATGAAGCTGTAAAACAATGCACAAAATACGGTGGGATCAACTGCCAAGTAAAAAATACATGGAACGGTTAATTAAATAGATAAAGATTTGCTTTTGATTATATTTTTAACTCATTTTAAATCTTTTGAAAATAAGAGATTTGAAATGAGTTTTAAGTATCTTTAATGTTGATACCGAAACAATCTCCATTATGCTTGTAAACAAAGAAAGACTTAATTTACTCAAAGACGATAGTAGTGAAGTCGAACTGAATTGGCTGAAAGGTCTTATTGACCAAGTAGTTGAAGACTTGGAATCCAGAATGAAAACTATGAGTACTATTAATTCAAATAACACAAAAGAAATAATTTCTGAACTTCACAAAATTAGCGGAGTAGCAGCCAATTTTGGATTAGAAGATTTACACCAAAAAGTTTCAGGATTGGAAAAATTGGCTAAGAATGAAAAAGTAAGCGAAGCGATAGATAATTTTCCAAGCACTCGATCCATCTGGGAAGAAACTAAAAAAGAATTGCTAATCTTTCAGAATGAGCTTTAAAAATTTATCTTAAACTTGTAAGCTCTCTATAGGCTCTCACAAACCCATCTGCAAGAGTTTTAGTGAAAGTCAGAGAAATTCTCGCTTTTTCTGCTGCGATCATTACATCGTGGGCATCAACTGAGTTTGGATCAAACACAAGTTTTTGGGTCATTTCATCTGCTTGCACTTGTGCGTCGTTTACATTTTCAAAAGATTTTTTTAATACACTCGCAAAACTTTCAGCTACATCATCAGGGCTTTGAACCGATGCCTTATCTCCGTAGTGGCGAGTATCGGTTACATTTACTGAAACTTTATCTCCAACTGGAGTGATTGAAAAAGGTTTCCCTGAATTATATAAATTTGTATTAGAGTTGAATGATATATTCATAATTATGCCCTACCTATTTCCATTGCTTTATTAAACATAGCTTTACTTCCATTAATCATTTGAACGTTTGCTTCATACGAGCGTGAAGCGGAAATCATATCTGTCATTTCTGTAACAATATTTATATTAGGCATTTCTACATAGCCTTTTTTTTCACCAATTTTAATCGCATCGGGGTGAGTTGGATCGTAAACCAATCTAAGAGGACTCATATCCTTTTCAATCTTCATTACTTTTACTCCCTTTCCATCTCCCGGAGCAATTCCAAACGGATACACAGGGCTTTTCCACCTTGTCCTTAAATTAATCGGAGTCATTATCACCCGATCTCTTCTAAAAGGGCCGTCTCCATTTGTATTTCTTGTAGTTGTCGCGTTTGCAATATTATTGGAAATAACGTCCATCCTGAGACGTTGTGCGGAAAGGCCTGTTGCCGATACATTAATTGATGTAAATAAACCCATTTTTTACTCCTAAGCCATTCTCATAACTATATTCAATTGCTTGAAATTCTGATTCAATCTTTCTGTGAGAATTGTATAAGCCATTTGGTTGTGAGAGGCTTCTGTCATTTCTTTTTCTATATCTACGTTGTTCCCATCTGCTCTCATTGTAGTGAGGTAGTCTATATTTACTTTTGGCTTAACTTCATTGTGGTCGAGAGGTTTGAAAAGCTGTATATGTCTTTCGTCAGAGATTTGAGTCGGGAGCGCCTTTTCTGCCATAATTTTCTCGGATTCAATCGCTCGCTTTAAATTGGCTTCAAACAAGACTTCACTTCTTTTAAAATGAGGAACGTCCACGTTTGCAATGTTATCCGATATAACTTTTCTTTTTAAAATTGCGTTACTCATACCTCTATGCAAAAGGCTTTGAGTCTTCATAAAATATGTATCTGTAAACATAAAATTCTCCACTATACTCTTCGGTAGCTTTCACTTTACCCAAAAGCAAAATATGTCCCATTTATAATATTTTTTTAAAAAAAAATATTATAAATGGCGTACCTGCAAAAAGTCGTTTTTTGAAAAAGCAATTGTTCAAAAAAGCCAATAAAAGTGCCATTTTCTAGCGTTGTAAAAAGCCCTGAAATGGGTTTTTGCAGTAGCGTCATAAATAGAGTGTTTAGAAAAATATATTTACAATCTGGTCTATTTTATTTTTTTCTTGGTTGATTTGTATTTTCCTGCGGGAGAATGACTCGATATTGCAAGCCTATTCCATGAATTAATCACAACGATTAAAAAAATCAAATTTGCATAAGAAGTTTCATCGAAATACTTACGAGCTTCTTTTTCCACTTCAAGAGATACGTGATGCTCTGAGACCTTGGTGATTTCCTCAGTTAAAGCTAAGGCAGCTCTTTCTGCTTCGGTATAAATTGTTGCTTCTCTCCAAGCATTTAACATGTATAAACGCTCTTCTGTTTCTCCCATAGCCCTTGCATCTTTGTAATGCATATCTAAACAGTAAGCACATCCATTAATCTGGGAGGATCTCATCTTTACTAATTCGTATAAAAATGGCTCTAAACTCCCTGCTTGACAGGCCTCTTCTAAAGCAACCATTGCCTTCATTCCATTTGGAAAGGCTGAATATATATCTACAAATTGTCTATCTTCGCTCATGATTTTTTCCTTAAACAAATATTTTGCACCAAATGCTTAAATCCTCTCAAATTAAAAACTAAGTAACAAAACCATATACTCTATTTAGACCAAGTTTTTCTTGTAATGTTCATTAATTAAACTATAAGTAAAAATACCTATTAATATTTACATAAAGTCTGCCAAATATGTTTCAGTCTTAGATAAAATTCTTGAGTAAAGGAATTGATAATTAATCTTGAAAAGAATAGTTTAATTATTGAACATAATATTTAAAGTTACGAAAGACTAAGAAAAAAAGAAACTATAAAAAACACCAAACCTCTTTTTCAAGTATTCGGATTAGTTAAAATAGAGAGAAAAAATAATATGCCTTTAAGCTGGAATGAAATCAAAGAGCGAGCAATAACTTTTTCCAAAGACTGGGAGAATACTGTAAGTGAAGATGCGGAAGCAAAGCCATTTTTAGAAGCATTCTTCAATGTGTTTGGCATTAGCCGAAAAAAAATTGCAACCTTTGAACATAAAGTAAGGAAGCTAAACGAGCATGACGGATACATTGATCTTTTCTGGAAAGGCACAATGTTGGTTGAAATGAAAAGTCGTGGAAAAGATTTGGAAAAGGCATTTATCCAAGCAAAAGAATATATACAAAAACTAAAGCAGGAAGAAATTCCTAAATATATCCTAGTTTCTGATTTTGCTCAATTTAATTTATATGATTTAGAAAAAGAGATTAATATCGAATTTACTTTAAAAGATTTAGTAAATAACGTTCAGCATTTTGGATTTATTGCGGGCTATGAACAAAAAACCTACGAAGAGCAAGATCCTGTAAATATCAAAGCCGCAGAGTTAATGGGTAAACTCCACGATAGGTTAAAAGAAATCGGATACGAAGGACATCCGCTCGAAGTTTACTTAGTGAGAGTATTATTCTGCTTATTCGCAGAAGACACAACTATTTTTGAAAAACAATTATTTCAGGATTATATAGAGCAAAGAACAAATGAAGATGGAAGTGATTTAGCAGCTAAGATCCAAGAACTATTCCAAGTGTTAAATACGCCTAAAGAAAAGCGTTTTAAAAACTTAGATGAGCAGTTAAATAAATTTCCATTCGTGAACGGCAAATTATTCGAGGAAACTTTACCCATTGCCAGCTTCGATTCTAAAATGCGTTATGCGTTATTGGAATGTTGCCACTTGGACTGGAGTTTGATTTCTCCCGCTATTTTTGGCTCGATGTTCCAAGCGGTAATGAACAAAGAAGAGCGTAGAAATTTAGGAGCGCATTACACTAGCGAGAAAAATATTTTAAAATTAATTGAGCCACTCTTCCTAGATGAACTCTACGAGGAGTTTGAATCAGTTAAGGGCAATCGAAATAGGCTCATAGACTTTCATAAAAAGCTAGGCAATTTAAAATTTTTAGACCCTGCCTGTGGATGTGGAAACTTCTTAGTAATCACATACAGAGAATTGCGAATTTTGGAAATCAAAGTATTAAAAGTCCTCAGCAAAAAAGAGATGTTTACGAACATCAAAAATGTAGCACTCATAGATGTTGACCAAATGTATGGAATTGAAATCGAAGATTTTCCCGCGAGAGTGGCTGAGGTAGCAATGTGGCTAATAGACCACCAGATGAATCAAAAACTAAGCAAAGAATTTGGAATGTATTTTTTGAGACTTCCTTTGCAGAAAGCAGCAAATATAGTTCATGCCAACGCTCTTAGAACAGATTGGGGTATTCTTTTAAGACCTAGGATTATAGAAACGTACTTTTACGACATGGGCAAAAAGGAAGTAGCCGGTAAGGTGCAAACGGTTAAGGACGATTATTCGTATATTCTTGGAAATCCACCGTTTGTGGGAAAGTATTTACAAAACCAAGAACAAAAGGATGATTTAGATTTAGTGTTTAAAGAAGTAAAAGGAGCGGGTGTTTTAGACTATGTAGCCGCTTGGTATTTAAAAGTAGCAGAATACATTCAGAATTCTAAAATCAAAGCAGCATTTGTTTCTACGAATTCTATCACTCAAGGAGAACAAGTAGGAGTTTTGTGGAATGAATTATTTTTTAAATATAAAATAAAAATTCATTTTGCGCATAGAACATTTAAATGGAGCAATGAGGCTAAGGGTAACGCGGCTGTGCATGTTGTTATTGTTGGGTTTGCTAATTTTGATACGAATAAAAAAAATCTTTTTGAATACGAGGATACCAAAGGAGAAGCACATAAAATTCCTGCAAAGAATATTAATCCATATTTAGTCGAAGGAAAAGATTTCGTTATTTTAAAGCGAAGAACTCCTATCTCGAATGTTCCAGAAATATCTTTTGGAAGTATGCCAAATGATGGAGGAAATTTCCTATTTACCGATGAAGAAAAAAAAGAGTTCCTAAAACTAGAACCGAATGCAAAAAAATTTATGAGACCCTTAATAAGCGGTTATGAATTTTTAAATGGGGAAAACAGGTGGTGTCTATGGTTAAAAGATGCTGAACCGCAAGAACTTAAAGAACTAAAAGAAGTTAGGAAGCGAATTGAAGCTGTTCAAAATCTGAGACAAAAAAGCAATCGGGAAGCAACAAAAAAGTTAGCCGCATTTCCTCAACTGTTCGGAGAAATTAGGCAACCTGATTCCTCCTATATTGCTATACCAAGAGTATCCTCTGAGAAAAGAAAATTTATACCTATTGGTTTCTTCTCTAAAGATTATATCTTAAGTGATACCTGCTTGTATGTTGCATCACAAAATCTACTTACATTCGGAATTTTACAATCCACAATGCACATGTGTTGGGTGAGATCAGTATGCGGTAGATTAAAAAGTGATTATAGATATTCAAATGAAATTGTTTACAATAACTACCCATGGCCTCTTAATCCAACAGAAAAACAAACTAAAGCTATTGAAATGTATGCACAAAAGGTTTTAGATGCGAGAAAGGAATTTCCTGATTCAAGTCTTGCTACTTTGTATGATCCTCTCTCCATGCCACCAAAACTAACGAAAGCACACCAAGAATTGGACAAAGCAGTAGATGCGGCTTATCGTTCTCAGCCGTTTACAAGTGAAGCAAAACGCATGGAGTTTTTGTTTGAGTTGTACGAGAAGTATACTGTAGGTTTATTTGCGAAAGAAAAGGTTTGAATATTTATGAATTGGCAAAATATTTTTCAACTTCTGTTTCAATTTTTGTATATTCAAAAATTTTTATATAGAATTTGATTTAATTTCTTTAGTTTCAGTTAATAAGTAAGAAGTACCTATGAGTCCATTCGGAAAAAGATTTATACTTGAAAAATTCGTATCGTCAAAATCCCAGTAAGTTATTTCCATTCCATCTACTTCATAAACAGGGTTGTTTCTGAAAAATTTGACTGGCTGTAATCCCTGAAACAAATTCCAAGTTCGTTTTTCACCAAACAGTTTTCTCAGCACGAGTCTTTTGATTCCAAGATATCTTAACTTTGAGATAAAACTATCAATCTCTGTTATGTTATGCTCTGTGATAACCGCAGAAATTTTTATTTCGATTTTACTCTTGGCTAAAATTTTACTTAGGTCGGGAATATTTTCAGTCCCCATCATGGCTTTGTATGTTTTTTTTTCAAATGTCGGGAATGATATACAAGCTTTGTTGTATGAGTTGAATTCCAAAATTTTTTTTAGGGCTAAGGCTCCATTCGTATGAAGTGAAATATTGGATAGAGGAATTTTTATTCTAATTTCATCAATGAGTTTCGTTTCAAATTTATAAAGTTGGGGATCGGAAATTGTACCGGTAAAGATGATATTTGTTGTTTGGGTTTTTTGTAATTCGATAAGAAATTTTTCCTGATTGAGTAAAGGATACAATTCAAGATTGTCTATATTTACTATTTTCGGGAGAGATTTGCCGATACAAAATGGACAATACCGATTGCATTTTCCGGAAAAGAGAATATTTGCAAAATCGTAAGGTGTCTTTTTTATTGATAGGATTCCATTGGAGGGCATGAGCAAACAAGATTCCTATCGCCATAGACATTATCCACCCTTCCTACTGAAGGCCAAAATTTATTATTACGCAAATAAGGTAGTGGAAAAATTGCAAGCTCTCTGGAATATTGGTGATTCCATTTCTCTGAAATCACAGACTCTGCCGTGTGAGGGGAATTTTTTAGAGGGTTGTCGGTTTCGTCTAACGTACCGTTTTCTATTTGTCGGATTTCTTCACGAATAGAAATTAATGCATCACAAAACCTGTCTAATTCTTCTTTTGATTCGCTTTCTGTTGGCTCTATCATTAGAGTCCCTGGAACCGGAAAGGACATAGTAGGGGCGTGAAATCCATAGTCCATTAGTCTTTTGGCTACATCTTCTACTTCAATTTTTGCACTACTTTTAAACATTCTGAAATCCATAATACATTCGTGAGCGATAAAACCATTCTTTCCTTTATAAAGCAGTGGATAGAATTCGGAGAGTCTTTTCGCAACATAATTGGCGTTTAGAATGGCTAATTTTGTAGAAAGTGTAAGTCCTTCTTTGCCAGTCATGCGAATATACATCCAAGAAATTGGAAGAATCCCGGCGCTACCCCAAGGAGCTGCGGATACCGAACCATCTTTCGAGTTTGAATTATTTTCTGTCACAGAATGCCCGGGAAGAAATGGTTTTAAATGTTTTGCAACGCCTATCGGTCCGACTCCAGGGCCTCCTCCACCGTGAGGAATTGCAAAAGTTTTGTGTAGATTTAGATGACAAACATCTGCACCAATATCAGCAGGTCTGCACAAGCCGACTTGAGCATTCATATTTGCCCCATCCATATATACCTGACCACCATGACTATGAACAATTTCACAAATTTCTTTTATAGATTCTTCAAATACTCCATGAGTAGAAGGGTAGGTAACCATAAATACTGCCAGATCTTTTGAATATTCAGAAGACTTTGCTTTAAGATCGTTAATATTAATATTTCCTTGTGCGTCACACGACACCGGTACTACTTTAAATCCGGCTAATGCAGCACTTGCAGGATTTGTTCCATGGGCTGACACAGGAATGAGGCAAACATTTCTATTGAGTTCGTTTTTTGATTTATGAAATTTTCTTATTGCTAAAAGCCCGGCATACTCTCCTTGCGAGCCTGCGTTTGGTTGCAAGGAAATTGCAGGGAATCCGGTGATTTCAGATAAATACGATTCGAGTTGTTGAAATAATTTTTGATAGCCCTCGCTCTGATTTTTTGGGACGAAAGGATGAATGTTTGCAAATTCAGCCCATGTAATAGGTAACATTTCAGATGCTGCATTTAATTTCATCGTGCAAGAGCCAAGAGGAATCATAGAGGTTGTAAGAGATATATCTTTAAGTTCGAGTGTCTTGATATAACGCATTAGTTTTGTTTCTGTGTGGTAAGAGTTAAAAACAGGGTGTGTCAAAAATTCAGAGGTTCTTTTCAAATTTTCTGGAAAATTGGTTTTGCTAAATTCTTCTGCTTGGGATTTCTCCAAAAAAATAGACAGAATATCCTGAAATCTATTTTCGTTTAGAGTTTCGTCTAAAGAGATCGCAATTTTATTTTCATCAATGAGTCTGAAATTTATTTTTTTACTCTCTGCTATTTTCAGAATGTCTGAGGATTTTTTATGCTTTAAGTTTATTGTCAAGGTATCAAAATAAAATTCATTCTCTACTGAATAGCCGGAATTTTTCAAAGAGGTCGCTAGTCGATCTGTAAACTCGTGAATTCTCTTTGCAATATTTTTTAGACCTAAGGCTCCGTGGTAAACGGCATACATGGAAGAAATCACTGCAAGCAAAACTTGAGCAGTGCATATATTACTTGTAGCTTTATCTCTTCTGATATGTTGCTCCCTTGTTTGTAAGGATAGCCTTAAAGCTGGCTTTCCTGAAGAGTCCTTGGAAACACCGATGAGCCTTCCCGGCATTTGCCTTTTGAATTCATCTTTAGTTGCAAAATATCCAGCGTGTGGTCCACCAAATCCAAGGGGCACTCCAAATCTTTGAGTAGTCCCTACTGCGATATCTGCCCCAAATTCACCAGGTGGCTTTAAAAGAGTAAGGCTTAAAAGATCGGCTGAAACTGTAACAAGAATTCCATTCTTATGTGCGTTATCCGTCACAGTGCTGTAATCGTGAATCTCTCCGCTTGAGCAGGGGTATTGTAATAGCATTCCAAAATATTCATTTGAAAAGGAAAATTTCTTCCAATCCCCTACAACTACTTCTATTCCGATAGGCTCTGCTCTTGTCTTGATTACATCTATAGTTTGTGGATAACAATTGTATGATACAAAAAATTTATTTGAATTCGATTCTGGTTTTAGCGAATAACTCATAAACATAGCTTCCGCAGCAGAAGTGGCTTCATCCAAAAGAGATGCATTTGCTATTTCCATCCCGGTTAAATCCATTACCATTGTTTGAAAATTAAGAAGAGCCTCCATTCTTCCTTGTGAAATTTCTGCCTGATATGGAGTGTATGCCGTGTACCAGCTTGGATTTTCTATTATATTTCTTCTTATGACAGAGGGAGTAATTGTATCATAATAGCCTTGACCAATGTAAGAACGAAAAATTTTATTGTTCGATATAATACTATGCAATTCGCCTAACGCATCGTATTCACTTAGAGGCTCTGGTAGAGAACTGAGTTCTTTGCATCGGATATTCGAAGGGATAGTTTTATCAATCAGTTCATCCAAGTTGGATAAATTTAGAAGCTTCAACATTTCAGAAACTTCATTTGGATTTGAGCCTATGTGCCGATTGGTAAAAGAATCATAATTGAAAAATTGTTCGTTCTGATTTGTCTTAGCCATATTTTTTTCCTGACTACTCTAAATCTTTGATGTATTCTCTGTATTCTGATGAGCTTAAAAGCCCGGAAAGCTCTTCGGATTGAAAATTCACAATCTTTATCATCCAAGCAGAATACGCATCTTTGTTGATTGCGGAAGGATCGCTTGTCAAAGTAGAATTGATTTCTGAGACCTCTCCACTGATGGGAGAATATAAATCATCGGCAGCTTTTACTGATTCAATCGTTCCAAAGCTGTCTTTAGCTTTGAGTTTTTTTCCTACTTTTGGCAAATCAATAAATACAATATCGCCTAACGCAGATTGAGCATAGTCAGAAATTCCGAGTATAGCAATTTCTCCTTCAACTTTTACCCATTCGTGCTTTTTAGTGTATTTTAGTCCTTCACTTACTTTTGCGTCTGACATTTTACTAACCTCTTAATTTTTTTTAATACTTCCGGTGATAAAATTTCCTGTATGTACAACTGCTTTTTTGAATTCTGAACGAATTTCTATTAAAATTTCAGTCCCATCTTCCCAAAAACCTTTTTTCAAAATTGCCATTCCTATACTTTTTTTTAAGGTAGGGGAATATGTTCCCGAAGTTACTTTTCCGATTGGATTTTTGGCTAAATCAAAAACAGAATAATTTTCTCGTAACACCCCGGGATCCAATAACTGGATACCCAGTATTTTTTCTGGAGGGTTCTCTTTTTTTTGTAAGATAATTTTATCATAGCAAAGAAATTCTTTGTCTTTTTTCTTTACTATCCAGCCAATTCCAGATTCAACCGGAGTTCTGTAACTCGTAAGCTCATGACCGTAGAGAGGATATTTTGCTTCAATTCTTAGAGTGTCTCTTGCTCCAAGACCAACCGGAACTAAACCGAAGGGTTTCCCAAAACTAAGAAGTTCATCCCAAATTTTCAACCCCAAAGAAATGGAAGAATAGATTTCAAATCCATCTTCTCCCGTGTAACCTGTTCTTGAAACGATCAGCTCCTCTCCTTGAAATGGTATCAGCGCAAATGAATAGTATTTTATAAAATCCAGATTCTTATCTATATATTTTGAAAAGATTTCATCTGCTTTTGGTCCTTGGATTGCAATTTGGTGCCAATTCAAACTTTCGTTTCTGATATTGACTGAATGCGGAAAACTGATTAAGTGCGAAAATACATCTTCGTAATTAGAGGCGTTGGAACAAATCATGTATTTTTCATCACTGAATTTATAAACAGTGACATCATCCACAATTCCACCTTCTTTATTTAAAATTGCATTGTACTGAACCTGAAAATTTTTTAGAGAATTAATTGAATTGCAGGTAAGTTTTTCCAAAAAGCCAAGAATCTTATCCGGCTTTCCTTCTACAAAAATTTCTCCCATGTGAGATACATCAAACAACCCTGCAGATTTTCTTGTATTTTCGTGCTCGGCAATAATTCCGGTATATTGAATTGGCATTTCCCATCCACCAAAACTAACCATCTTTGCACCAAGACTTTTATGCTTTTCGTTTAAAGGAGTTTTTTTAAGATTTTCCACAATTTTTTTCCATTCAGCCAAGCTATATTTAACCAGTTTTACAAAAGGCATTCCTGCAAAAAGTAATTTATTGAAAAATTCTAATAGTAAAATTCATTAAAATAACTTATACTTTGGCAGTGCTATCGAATAGCAAAGAAAGATTTTCTTTTTATTTTTTTGGAAAATATCAGAAAAGAAATAGTTGAAAAATATACCTAAACAAATACTACGTTAGTGTGAACAGGGAAAATTCAATTGTTAGAAAAATTATTCATATTGATATGGACGCATTTTTTGCATCTGTTGAAGAAAGAGATTTTCCTGAGTACAGAGGAAAGCCTGTAGTCGTAGGTGGTGATCCCAAAAGTAGGGGAGTTGTTTCTACGGCAAATTATGAAGCCAGAAAGTATGGAGTTCATTCCGCTATGCCAACTTCAAGAGCCTATAAACTTTGTCCTCATGCGATTTTTGTTTATCCGAGGTTTAGTGCGTACATAGAAGTTTCAAATCAAATCAAAAAAATATTTGAAGAGTACACGGATAAGGTAGAGCCTCTCTCATTGGATGAAGCCTATTTGGATGTGACTGAAAATAAAAAAAATATTGCTTATGCTACAATTCTTGCTAAGGAAATCAAAAACCAAATAGTGAAACAAACAAAACTTACTGCATCAGCCGGGGTTAGTTATAATAAATTTTTAGCCAAAATTGCTTCCGGTCTAAATAAACCCGATGGACTAACGATAGTAACTCCTGAAACTGCAAATGAGTTTATCGAAAAACTATCTATTGGAAGTTTTTTTGGTATCGGTAAAGTAACAGAACAAAAAATGAAGTCACTTGGAATTCATGCAGGAAGTGATTTGAAAAAAATTTCAGAAGCAGAATTGATAAAAATTTTTGGAAAATCAGGCGCTTTCTATTATAGAATGGCAAGAGGTCAAGACGATAGACCAGTTGAAAATTTTCATGTAGCTAAATCGGTTGGTGCAGAAAATACTTTTTCAATAGACCTTCTGAATATTGATACGATTAAAGATGAGGTTCAAGATATTGCAAACGTATTAGTTCATCGACTTCAAAAATCAGAAGTAAAAGGAAGAACACTGACACTAAAAGTCAAATACGAGGATTTTGTAACTGTTACTAGAAGTAAAACAGGGTGCTCTTACACTGATGATTTGCAATATATTTTAAAAGAGGCTATGGTTCTATTGAAACAAACAGAAGCTGGAATACGAAAAATTCGTTTAATTGGTTTATCAATTTCTAATTTAGATTGTAATGATCGCCAACTATGTTTACCAATGCAGTAAAACTATACCAATTCACTTCAAGAATTTATTTTTTAATAAAATTTTCTTCAAAAATCAATTTTGCTAAATCTCGAATAAATGAATTTCTTTCATCCATGATTTTTTTCAATACATCTCTGAATCTTTCGTCTTTTGTTTCTCCCATAGCCAAAATAACCGCTCCTTTTTGGTCATTGCTTAAAGAAGAGCTATTGACCAATTTGATAAAGAGGTGAATCAGATTTTCAGAGTATGGCCTATATTGAATTATTTTTCCGTTTCGATCTGGAATAGAGTTCATATTTTTTAGCTCTTCTATAAAATCATAAAAGACTTCTTCTCCAGTAGAAGAAACAATCAAGGAAGAAAGAAGCAACTCACCTTCAGGTGATCGGTAGCGACCGATAGCTCGAATAATTTCTGTTTTGATAGAAGTATTTTTTGCATGGATATAAGCAGTTTTTAAAACAGCAAGACCCTTCGGATCTAAAGAATCACTTGCTTCCAATATTGCATTTTTTACTTCTTTGCTATCTAACCCCATTACTCTTTTAGTCAGGAGTTCCATGTTTGGGTTTGGGGTTTTACTGTTGCTATTTATGAGTTGATTTCTTTCTCGAAGTAATTGAATATTTCCCGGATCAATTTCTTGACTTGCGAGTAAGGAAAAACTAAAAAGAAAGATATAAGTATATAGGGTACTATTGAAAAAATCTATTTGAATATTTTTAAGGAACTTATAAATAATAGGTGAAATGATTTTCATGCTATTAAGGTCGGAAATCTATACCAAAATCATTACCGGACACTTATAAAAAAATAGTCGTTTTAGTTTTTTTCTTTTTTGCTTGAAAATAGATTTAATTAAGCTAAAGTTTTACAACAGAATATAATGTGAAAAAAATTTATTCTCCTAATTCTCTTAAATAGTCAAAGGTGTATATACCGGAATCGTGGTAGTCGCTCCAAGAAAAGCTCAGTGCATAACGCCCCATTTTCCTCCATGATAGGAGAGTGATTTTTTTTATATGAGAAGTAGCATCACCAATATTCCCCCCATGACCACCCCTACACTTTGCGCAGGGACATTTCTTTCGTAATTCTAAAAGATTGTAGTTCGAGGCAACTCCGTCTTTCCAAGAAATTTTTAAATTTTCGGCATCGTGTGAAATCTCTAAAGGCATGGTTGATAGCGGGTTTTTCATTTTGGTAAACTCATCTTTTTTTCTTTAAAATATCCAATTGTGCTTCCGTAAGTCTGCTTTTCATTTCTTTTTAGATCAGCCATTTTAAAAGTATTTTTTTCAAATATCAATATCACGGTAGAGCCCATTTCAAATCTACCAAGCTCGGCTCCTTTTTGGATCAGAATATCTACATTCTTGTATTCGACTTCTTTTGAAAATCTAAGCCAAGAATTTGTAACAATTTTATTATCGTAAGTTACACGTATTTTTCCCACATTGGATGCTCCAACTTTTACTACTGCAATCTTACCGTATTCTGTTTGGAGGAAAGTAATCAGTCTTTCGTTTTTTGGAAATAAACCTCGTATTCCAAGAACTGCAAGATCGTTTACAGGAAACAATTTACCCGGCTCGTAATAATACCCTAAAATTTTTCCATAGAATGGAGAATGGATTCTGTGGTAATCTTGAGGAGAAAGGTAAAATGTTATAAACTTGCCGTTAGAAAATGAGTCCAAATATTTATCTGAGCCTAAAAGCTCCTTCAAACTGTATTCAAGACCTTTCGCTTGAATTAGTGTACTCTCTTGAATATCTCCATAGCTTGTAATTCGAGCGTCTACCGGAGACACTACCGCATTTTCTGCAGAGTCCACAATTCTAGCGCCTGCTTTTAATGCTCTGGTAAAAAATTGATTTAGAGAATTGTACTCTCCAAGATTCAATTCGGCTTCACTTACATTGATTTTGTAAATTTTGGCAAATGCTTTTAAAATCGGAATCATCATAAATCTTGGGAGTCTTATATAAGTCAAGGCTCCAAAAAATTTAGATAAAAAATTCTTTGGCAGCATGGATAATAATAAAATATAAAAGTCCTTAAATATTTCATATCGAGTTCCACTCTCTGAAATAAATTTGCTCAATTCGTAAGAAGCCGATTTGGTAAGTAGTAATAAGGAAACAAGAACCGGGATTGCGGAAGAAATTACCATAAGTAAGCCAAAGTTGAACGAGTAATAGAAAATTTCATTTCCCTTTTGGAGAAAGGTATAGCTGACAAACAAGATCAACCCTACAAAAAAAATTCTAAAAAAATTGGCAAATTTTTCTCCCGATATATAAGTTGAGCTTTGCTCTCCCGTATAGAACCAACCACAAATCGCAACCAATCCAAAGATCAACAAAGATGAGTTGAATAGAAAGCCAGCCAATTCATCAGAACGAACAAGTATGGAGGAAAGTAAATTCATCTGGGAATCAAAAGAAAGTGCGTTAGACGACACTAATAGATAAAATACTAAAGTAGATACAATCATCCCTTCAAAAAAAGACGATAACATGCTGACAAGGCCTTGTTTGACAGGAGAATCAGTCCTAACAACTCCGGAGATTCCGGCACTTTTTCCGACACCTACTTCGGTGATCATGCAATACGCACCGAATGACTCGCTTATCATTTTTATTGTAATAAACCCACCACCTAAGATAATACTACTCGATTGAAAAGCTTCATGGAAAACTATGGATAAGAATGACGAAAACGGAATGAAGTCGCTTTTAAAAAGAATAAAATAGCTAAAAAAGAAAAGTACTAGACCGATTGGGGTTAAAAATCCGGCCATTTTCCCGACCCTGCGAATTCCTCCAAGGGACACGTAGATGAGAATTGCAGAAACAAGAATAGGAATAAACATTCCCTTTGTTCCAAATGCATTATTTGAAATGTGAGTCATTGTCAAAGTGGGAACTACACCTCCCATAAATAAAACAGCCAGAATACTACCTAGAGAAAATAAAACCGCGAGCCATTTTGCTTTTAGTGCTTTTTCTATAAAATACATAGGGCCGCTTAAATATCTTCCACTGGGTAATTTCGTTCTGAACTTGATCGCCATAGTGGATGATACAAATCGAATCGGCATAATTAAAATAGAGCCAATCCATATCCAAAATAAAGCTCCAATCCCACCGATGGTCAAGGCCACGGCAGATCCAATAATGGCTCCCAATAGAAGTGAAGAAGCAGTGCCGGCAAAAAATGCCTGAGAATGAACAAGTTGCCCTTTTGAACCTTTGTTGTCTAAAATTCCTGAAAAAATTTTAAATGCTAAGAAAAAAAATCGAAATTGAGGAAATTTTAAACGAATTGTCAAATAGATTCCACAGAAAATTACGAGAAGGAAATAAGGATTGATTATATCGTTGCCTAAAAGAAAAAAGTTTTTACTATTTGCCATCATTTCTCACTGATTTTCTCAAAAATTTCCCTAAATTAAAAAAAATTTAATGGATGAGAATTTATCTCTTCAATAAAATTTGACTTGGTTAGCCATGTCAAACCCTATACAGAAGTTATTTTCTATATTTCTTTGCTCATTTTTTCTATTTTTTTCTTCTCTGTATTCGGATGAGCCGGACAAAATAGAAAAAAACGATTTTGAATTTGGTTTTCGTCTTGGAACCGGAAGAAAAGGCAGGGAAAGATTTGACGAAAATCTGAAAAATTTCAGAACTTACGACGCTCCAAACATATACACTAATTTAAGCATATCCGGATTCCAAAACTTGGCAAACGGGGAAATTTTTTTTAGAAGAAGGTGGTCGCCGAATGTAAAATTTGGTTTTGCTTACGGTTATAACCAATATGAAAATTTCCGAATGACTGAAATCGCATCGGACGGGTATGTAACCGTGTTGAATTTTCACATATCTACGAATTATTTTGTCGCAACGTATCATACGGAGTGGGTTTTTAAACATGTATTTATTGAGGGGGGGCTTGGGATAGGTGTCAATCAAACCAATTGGAAGACTACGGGTTATGCTTTTTCAAATAGCGAGTTTCAAAACCAAAAAGGGTATTTATCCGGATCAGGAATGCAGTATAAAATGGAAGGCTCTCTAAATAAAAAAATTACAGATACACTTATTTTTCAGCTTGGAATTGCTCTTAATTTTTCTTCAGTACCTTCTTTTTCGGGTAGCTTAAACGGTAAATCCAATTCTTTTTTCATAAATAAAGAAGGAAAAGTGAACTCGATCAACCAGTCTGACTATTCTGATAATTATCTATGGTACAATGCCGCGACCAGAAGATTGGATTTTTTTGTGGGGAGTGCAGTGTTATATTTTTCTTGTATGGGTAGATTTTCTATTTGACATATCATTATAGATTTCCATAATATTGCAAGTTATTATGGCTACTGAAAAAGTTATTACAATTTCAATCAAAGAATTACCCCACCTAAAGATTATCTTATCTGCTTGGTACAATTTTTTAAAAGAAAGCTACGATAAAAAGAAATTTTCAAGTGCTGAATTTACCGACTTTCTGAAAACCCCAGTAATGTATGACCTCGATAAGGATCAAATCGAGCTTATGTTTTGTGGGAATGAAGAAATCTTAGAAGAATTCAGAGAAATGATTTTTAATAAAGTTTAATTTTTATAATCGAGTTGTTGTATTTGAACAATAGTGGATTAGAGAGAAATAAAAACCTGCGAGTAAACCCCGCAGGCTTGAAAGTTTAAACTATCTGTAACCTTCTGATTTTAACTCGCCATGATCTTTGTATAATCCTGACGCTGCAACCGAAGGTGCTCTTGTATGTCCTGAATATTGTGCGTAAGTTACATTTTTGTTAAACGGCCAAATTCCCTCAGATTGAGTCAAAGAACTCTGGCATTTATCAACTCCACCAACTTTACTGTATGCACAAGATGAGTGGTAAGCAACCGCATAGTCGTCTTCACCTGGAAGAATTGCAGATGCACCAAACATTCCTTTGTAACCTGGAACTTGGTAAATTGTAACTCCACCTGTGTTGTTATGGTTGTATGCAGCTCTTGCAGTAGAAACTACAAGGGACTTATCCATTGCATTTCCTGCCCAGCTCAATATGAAAGTATTGAGAGTGTTTGCAAGCTCAGACCCACCGGATGCAGCAGCAAGTGCTGTAACTTTCACAATATTGAAACCCTTACTGGATGCAGTTCCGCCAAGGTTTGCAAGCCAATACTCAGTTGCGTAGCAACCAGCACTGTGGCAAACAATCTTACAAGAATTTGCACCTTTACACTGGTTGGTTAGAACAGTAGTAAGGTTTGTTTGTGCTCTTGCAGTTCCATAAGTTCTTGGATCTGTTTTTCCGTCGTAACCGACAAAATACTTAGTTCCAGAAACAGTGTTTGCAGAAGAACCCCAATAGTTGTTTACATCGGTTGTTCCTGTTCCGTTGTGATTAGAACCTGATTTTCCGTGAACAAAAATTGTTCTGTTTTGTGCCATTAAAGACCCGGAAACGATCAGGAACGAAATAGAAACGAGTAAAGTTATTTTACGCATTTTTTTTCTCCTCATATATGAAGTCCATTTCTGAACTAATACTAATTATAGACTATTTAAAATATTTGTATAGCTTTTTTTTAAAATTTGTCAAAAATTTTATAATCCTGAATCAAAAATATGGTAAAAGAATTTAAAAAAGGAAAGAGGTAGTTTTTTATTGAAGAGACATAATTCAAGATTTATATAAAAAAAATCTGCGAGTTTTTACGCTCGCAGACTCTTAGAAAATCTTATATCTATCTGTAACCTTCTGATTTTAATTCACCATGATTCAAGTACAGTCCTGAAGATCCAACTGAAGGAGCTCTAGTATGTCCTGAGTATTGTGTGTAAGTTACATTTTTGTTAAATGGCCAAATTCCTTCAGATTGAGTCAAAGAACTCTGGCATTTATCAACTCCACCAACTGTGCTGTATGCACAAGATGAGTGGTAAGCAACCGCATAGTCGTCTTCACCTGGTAGAATTGCAGATGCACCAGCCATTCCCTTGTAACCAGGAACTTGGTAAATTGTAACTCCGCCTGTGTTGTTATGGTTGTATGCAGCTCTTGCAGTAGAAACTACAAGGGACTTATCCATTGCATTTCCTGCCCAGCTCAATACAAATGAGTTGAGTGTGTTTGCAAGCTCAGACCCACCGGATGCAGCAGCAAGTGCTGTAACTTTTACTATATTGAAACCTTTGCTTGCAGCAGTTCCACCAAGATTTGCAAGCCAATACTCAGTTGCGTAGCAACCAGCACTGTGGCAAACAATCTTACAAGAATTTGCACCTTTACACTGGTTGGTTAGAACAGTAGTAAGGTTTGTTTGTGCTCTTGCAGTTCCATAAGTTCTTGGATCAGTAGTTCCGTCGTAACCGACAAAATACTTAGTTCCGGAAACAGTGTTAGCAGATGCACCCCAGTAGTTGTTTACATCAGTTGTACCTGTTCCATTATGATTGGAACCTGATTTTCCGTGAACAAAAATTGTTCTGTTTTGAGCCATTAAAGACCCGGAAACAAACAATAAAATCGAAATGAGTAAATAGAATTTACGCATTTTTGCCTCCTCTTAGATAAGCCTACTCTTAGACTTTCAGACATACTTTAGACTAATTTACTAAATTGTAAAGAAATTTTTTATTTTTTGGCAAAAATTTTTCAAATTTGTGAAGATGTGGCAAGACTATGCTATTGCGAAAATTCTAAATCCAATCCTTCAAATTCCAGAATTTTGAGAGCATTTCCGGATTTTACGACTCCGCCCTTGATTTTATAGTCAAAATTCATTTTTCCGTCTTCGATAATCTCACTAAAATGGTGGAGGTGTAAACCGCTAAAATTATTTGCCAATTCGGTATCGTGGGTGGTTACAAAACTTATGGATCGGTACTCTTGCAATTTTTTTAAAATACCCGTAGTGGCAATAAATCTTTCTCTGGAGTTTGTTCCTTTTAATAATTCATCTAATAAAACTAAACTTTTTTTATTTTTGTTGAGGCTTTTCAAAATTGATGAAATTTTTTTCACCTCTGCATAAAAAAATGAAATTCCATCAATTAGAGAGTCTTCGTTTCTTATGCTTGTAAGTATGGAAATCGGAGGCAGACAAAAATTTTCGGCAGGGACTGAGCTTCCGCATAACGCAAGAACGCTGTTTATGCCAATGGTTCTAAGATAGGTAGTCTTGCCGGACATATTGGATCCAGTTATTAAATCAATCTCACCAAAATGAATTTCAGCTAAATCGTTTTGTACTCTTTTACTTTTTGGAATTAGAGGGTGAGACATTTTCTTTGCAGATATCGATTCATACGAATCTGAAATTTGAGGAAAGTTATTTTCCGGATTGTGAAAATGGAAGTGGCTAAAAGGAAGAATCGAATCAAGATAAATAATTGTATCCGACCAAATTTTCAGGGATTCAGAATATTTTTTTTGCCAATTATCCAACTGGTCTATTAACCAAAAATCCCACAAAAATAAAATATTCAGTAAGAAATGCGTAGAAGGAGAATGAACAATCGACACCTTATTCATAATTTTAAAAAGACTGTGGAAGGATTTTTTAATTTCTTTTTCATCAAAAGAATATTTTTCTAATATGTTTAAGGATATATTTTTTCGAATTAGAAAAGTAAGAACTTTTTCAATTGTTTTGATTTTTTCTGAAACGTTGTAATATGGCTTGAAATGGTTTAATAGTTTTGAACGAAAAAAAACGAATAATGAAAATTGAAAAAAGAACAAACTCGATGTAAAAATCGAAATATTAAAAACAAAATTGACAAAAGCCGATGAAATGAAGAGAATACACAATATCTTATAGCTGATTTGAAGAAATTTTCTATTTTCAAAAAAGAAATTTCTACTTTTATTCAGATCGGTTAATTTTACTTTTGTGTGGTTTTCTTTTTTTTCAATATCTCTCCAAAGTCTGAGGTATTTCAAGGTGAGAGTTTTCTCTAGGGTGAGTTTTCGTATTCTATTTTGTCTTTCTAAGATTTCAGATTCGCTTCTGTCCTTAATGCAAAGTAAAGACTCCAATAATTTTTTTTCTCCTTCGACTGTTTGTGTGGTATCTAAATACAGAAAAAGTCCACTATCACCAAAAATATCTAAATCCTTTTGATAAATGTTATTCGGGAAATTTTTCCAGTCAGTGTTGTTGTTTAAATTTTTAAAATCGAGTCTTGCTCTGCACAGCTCTTTTTTGATAACTTCCAAATACGATGCTAAACGATTTCTATATTTTTTAATTTTTTGAAATAGGAAAACATAATAAAAAAAAATTCCTGTAAGAGGTAATAGTCCAACTTGATATAGGAAATTTTCAGTTCTGGAAAAATATAAAATCGAAAAATATACAACACAAGATATGAATATTCCTAATCGAATTCTGGAAATTTTTCTTAAAAATAGATTAAGGTTGAGTTCTTTATTTTGAAGTTTTTCTTTTCTTCTTTCGAGAACAGTCTCCGGGTGGAAGATTTTCATTAACAGGTTACATTTTCGTAGTTTTCTGTTTCTCTTTTATAAATCTCAAGATCCAATAATTTTATAAGGCTGATGTAATCTTCCATTACCCAACTATCTACGAGTTTTCCTTTATCACGACCTTTGATCTTATCTAAATAGATGTAACCAAAAAGATCCGTGCCATAATCATAAGCTACAAATCTTCCCTGACGTTTTCCGGTGTTGTTTATCAGACGAATTTTCATACGATTTTTATCACAGTATTTTTTAATAAAAAAAAAGTACAAGATTTTTTTTTGCTAAAGGATTTTTTTATTATAACGATAGTACTATCAGGGAAAGAAGAAATTCTTCAAGGATGAAGGATTTTCCCGAAAAATATAGAAAGTTGCACGGAGGCAGAAATGTATTATGAGGAAATGAATCTTGAGTTGAAAAGCTCATTTTTAAAAATACCGATAAATTCAGCAAATTTAGTAAACGAGTCCCAATTACCTTTTTTTGGTCTATATGCCAGAAACTTGTTGGACGACAAGCAAATGCAAAAACTTGAAAAAATAAGAGATAAACATCTATCGAAAAAATCACAAAAAGAGCAATTCTCTAAAGACTAAAAGTTAATCTTTCTTTATTGGGTAGCATCTGGAATTTTTTTGTTTGGAGCTTTCTAAGAGCTTGTGATAGTCGAGAACTCCCTCATCAGTCACAAGCTCTCTTCGGATATAGTGAGTTCCATCTTCATAAAGATTGCTGACGGGATCGCATTCATCCAATTCTTCGTTAAGATACTTCTTGTTGCAATAGAAAAAAGATAGTGCAATTAACCCAAGAAGGCTACTTTTTATCGTTAGGTTTCTCATCTTTAGTTTCAGTTTTATTATCGGTGGAGGTCTGAGAAGGTTTTTCATTTGTCGGATTTTTCCCCGATTGATCTTTTGCTTTTGTTTCTCCATAACGAAGAGATATCATTTTTTTAACTTCTTCTCTGTCTTTTTCACGAGCTTTTTCTCTATTGACAGAAATAGATTCCAATGAATCGTCATAGTCTTTAATATATTCGGCAGGAATGTAATCGTCATCAATTAAAAGATTTTTTTCTAATCTTTCTTTTGCAGTGAGGTACCGATTTTTATCTTTATTGATAGTGTAGTATATCATCAAGAATTGAAAAATAGAATTACGATAAACAGAAATACTGTCGCAAGGGTTATAGTTGAGAAGGTCTTCAGCAATTCCTCCGGTTTGGAGGGCATTGTTCATGTGGGTTTCTAAAACAGAACTTAAATTTGCAGAGCTTCCTGCTTCAGGATTGATTTTTCTCTCAATAGCTAATTTAGAAGCATCTTTGGCAAGTTTGGAATATGTAGATTTGTATTTTTCTGAAGTAGATTTGCACTCTTCTTTAATTTCTTTTGCATTCTGTTCAAACTTTTTTCTTGCAGCAAGAAATTGTCGTTCCTGAAACGAAGAAGAGGCATCGACATACCCTACCATTAATTTATTAAACTTATCTGTAGTACCATGATTCATCATAGATATTTTGAGTTTACTGAGATTTCTATAGTTGGATTGCTTAAATCCTTCGCTGACATCATAAGGATTAATTGTCACGTCTCCAGATTCATGCTTCATCGGCTTGGAGTCAGCACTGTTTACCTTGGTTTCCTCTTTTTTTTCATTGGAAGAGTCCGGTTTGTCCTGTGCAAATATCATAAAAGGTAAAATCAATATTAGGATTGCAAAATTTCTCATAGTATTTGTACTAAATTCGATTTATTTATTTGAGTAAAGGAATTTTTTTTGTTAATACTAAAATCCGGATCACCCAGAAGAATTTCAATTTTTCGGGATATTGGTTTACGTTTTCAAGTTTCGCCTTCCTCAATAGATGAATCTGTTTTGCCTGAAGAAGATTGTATGGAATATCTGAAAAGAATTACAATCGCAAAATTAGAATCAATAAATGCGACATATTCCCAAACTCTTGTCTCTTCAGATACAATTGTAGTTTGGGAAAATAAGATTTTCCCTAAGCCATTAAATTTTCAAACTGCTAAAAATACCCTAATGGAACTAAATGGGAAAACTCATCAAGTATATTCCGGGCTGGGTATTTTTAAACAAGGAAATCTTTATTTTGATTTGGACAAAACATTTGTAGAATTGAAGAAATGGTCGATTGAAGAAATTGAAAACTATATTAAAGTCACTAATCCTTTAGATAAAGCCGGCTCTTACGGGATTCAAGATAAGTGCAGTCCTGTTTTAAGCTTTCAAGGCTCTTTTTCTAATGTTTTAGGCTTTCCGTTTAGAACTTTTTTAAAATACCACTCTCTTTGGTCAGAATTTCTTTAACCCCTACTTCGTAGTAGTTGTCTTAAAGACATAATCCCCAGATATCGAATCTTTTAGATTGGAGTTCCCACATTATTGCGGAAAAAGTGTAGAATTTGTATTAATAGCGAAACCTACCGAAATAGATGGAGTTCCCACATTATTGCGGAAAAAGTGTAGAATTTGTATTAATAGCGAAATCTGCCAAAATAGGTGGAGTCCCACATAAAAAAGCACTACTTTGGGCATATTATAGCTGAATGGATAGCTCTTTACAGATAGATTCAATTCTTTGTAAAATTTTGTCTACGCCCAAAAGAGAGAAAAGAACAGGTAACTCTAACCCTTGAAGTTTACCGGTTGTGCACCCACGAATCGGCATAAACAAAAGTTTTCCTTTCTCTCCTGAAATTTTTCCGGTTTCTGCCATTAGCTCTTTATAGTCTTCGACAGTAGTAGGTTTGTTTTTTTTAAGAAGTAGATAAAACTCTTTTATAACTTTTACTCCATTCCCTTCTAAAATCATTTTTTTAGTTTCTTCGTCTTTGGTTGATATTGAATTATTAAAAAATTCAGAAATATAGGGAGGAGCATCAGACAACCTGTCAAGATAGACTCGAATAGATTCCAATATTGATTTTAATGTTTCGTTATTTGCATTTTTGATTTCGTTTGGAATTGTATTGTCGCTCTGAATATACGGCAATACCATTTCTGATATAAATTTAATTTTTGAATCTCTGATAAATTTGTTGGATAGCCAATTCAGTTTTGATTTTGGATTTAAATACTCAGCAAGCTCAGAGGTAGCAAGCGAATTAAAATCTTTCTGATCTTTGTCGTCTGATTTTTTAAAAACATCAAACATAGAAGGGGATTTGGAGCACCTATTTACATCAAAGATTTTTTCTAATTTTTCCCTTTCAATATATTCCTGTCCATCCTCAGAAGTCCAGCCGAGTAAAGACATATAATTTACAAAGCAGTCTGGAAGATAGCCCAAATCTCTAAAAGCTAAAATGGAAGTAGCACCTGCTCTTTTAGAAAGTTTTTTTCCGTCTGAGCCTACGATTTCAGAAACATGAGCATACTCAGGAATATCCATTCCAAGTGCTTCATGGATTAAGACTTGTCTTGGAGTATTTGACAGATGACCAACACCTCGAATAACATGTGAAATTTTCATCAAGTAGTCATCAATCACCACTGCATAATTGTACGAAGGAAAATCGTCAGACTTTACAATGATAAAGTCTCCTATTAATTTTGTGTCAAATTTTACTTTTCCTTGAATAAGATCGCCTACTATTAAAGTTTTTGCAATAGTACGAAATCGAATCGAATAAGGAACTTCGTTATCAAGTTTTGTTTGAATTTCTGACTCAGTCATTCCAGAGCAAAGTCCATCATAAATATTTGGGACTCCCATTGCCTCGGAATGTTTCTTTTTTGCTTCTAATTCTTCTGTAGTACAAAAACATCTATAGGCTTTATTTTCAGTTAGTAACTTTTCAGTATATTTTTTATAGATAGAAATTCTTTCTGATTGTTTATAAGGTCCGTAAGGCCCGCCTACTTCCGGTCCTTCATCCCATTTTAGTCCAAGCCATTTCATAGATTCTACAATTGAGTCAAAAGAAGTTTGTGTGGATCGGTCTTGATCTGTGTCTTCGATCCTTAAAATAAATTTTCCACCATTAGACTTTGCGTACAAATAATTAAAAAGAGCTGTTCTCGCCCCTCCCACATGCAAAAATCCACTTGGTGAAGGAGCAAACCTTGTTCTAACTTCTTTACTCATAAATCCTCTAAACTTTTTTTAATTTGTGGCATTACAATACGAATTTTTCATAAGCTATTCTAAATAATTTTTAATTAGAAAAAACGGATAATAATTTTTAAATGATTCTCTTTGAATTGTATATTCATCGGAATGACGAAATACATCATGTTTAGAATCTATTTTTTTCAGAATTTCTTCTTTACTTAACGGAGAATAAAAATAATATATGTGTCCATCTAAAAAAAGAGTACATCCGGAAATATAATTGTCGTCGTTCGGTAATGGCTTGTACTTAAAGTCAGAGTAAGAAGAAATTTTTGAATATTCAATTATATTTTTATTGGGAGAGAATTCCGTATAAGCATAATCAGTAGAAGTTCCACCTTGAGAATTTTTCCAAACCATTAGATCTCCATTTTTTCTAGTGATAAATTCTAATCCTTTCCACAAAGTTCCGTCTTTTAATTTCAGGTAAAACATTGTTTCTTTGTAATGAATAGGGGTTTCTTTTTTTTGAGAAAAATTTTGGATTACAAGTTGTAAGTCATCTCCTTCGTATTCGCGAATATTGTATGTATCGTAATCTACTTGTATTCCTGACGGGTTTCTTTTTTCTTCCCCTTTCCCAGATCGAATGATTTCCGTAACTTTATATTTTCTGGGAGCATTTTTTGGAAAACTGGATTCAACTGATTTTAGAAACTTATCTGAATATGAAAAAATAGAAACTTCAATTTCTTTAACTTGAATTTTATTATTTTCAAAGGAGAAAAGTAAAAATTTTACGAACCCGGATTCATTCTCCCATTCTTGGCGATAGGGGCTGTCCTTTTTAAATTTTGTATCAAAGTACCCGGAAAAATTTTTAAATCCTGACTTAGTAAAATAAACTTGGTTTCCATCGGGGAAAAGGTTTTTAACAGAAGATGTATCTTTTTCTGTTTCGGATATACAGGAAAAAGAAAATAGAGCGATAATGAGAATATATATTTTCATATATTTTTATCTTTTCTCAATCGAAACATTTCAAAGATCCCACGAGTTACTTTTGTAATAGCAAAGTTTATCACTCCACGAACAAGAACTCCTTTTAATATTTGACTAATCAATTTACGGAATGCCATGTCATAAGGCAGTGCGTATTCATTCCATGCAACATTAAATTGAAAAGGAAAATTTCCTTGTTCATTGATTGGTGAGTTGGCATCGGTTAGCTCTTTTGGAATTCTTGCAAGCTCACCGGACACTAACATGGAATCTCTACTTTCATGGAAAAATTCTGCTTTTAAATCTACCTTTTTTTCTAGCAATTTTATGGGAATTATTTTTAAGCCGGACAATTCTCCCCAAGTGATTCCCGAAAGAGAAATTCTTCCAGTTTTTTTTAAAAATAATTCTGTTCTCAATTCTCCCGATGCAATTTTACAATACCCGCTTTTGGATTGAAACAGCAAATCAATCGGTGTACCTGCATCCATATTCAAACCATTTATCTGTATATCAGAAAGATTTAATTTGTAATGAGGGGTCATTGTCTGGTCTTCTATGAAAATTTCTGAATTTTCTAAGATAGAATTTTGAATCTTAACGTACCCTCTTTTTGGAAGGTATCGAATTTTTTTATAAGAAGACACTCTGTTCAGGTATCTCATTTTAAATCCGGACATAATAACAGAATTCAAGTGTAATCGACCAATGAATAGATAAAGAGGGTTTATCCAACCAGATAATTTTTTTCCTTCGATATGAACAAGGTCAGACATATTGTAACCGGTAAACTCTAAGCGTATGTCTTTTGCAGAAAAATAAAAAAACGGCAATACAAATCCGGTGGACTTCCATTGAAAGTGGATATATCGAAAAAAAAGCATATTTAAAATTTTCTGGAGAATAGGACCCGAAAGCAAAATTTGAACTACGATAAAAATGATCAGACTTATAATTATAGGAGTAGTCACGGTAATATGTTTGTCCAAGTACAATCTCTATTTTTGGAAACTATATTGCAGGATATATTTCTTTTCCGGCAAGACTACCTGAATTTTATTTTATTTTGGAAAAAATTTCAGATAAATTGCAATGAAAGCGGGCAGAGAGGGTATAAACTCTGTCGGTATTTCCCTTGGTTTTTATGGGATACTATTCCAATAGAAAATTTTCTTATAGTATAGAATGATTTCTTTTTTCCGAATAGAAAAAAATTACAAAGATATTTTTAGTGTATTTATACTCTATGAAACAAAAGTTTTTAGTGACTACCGCCCTTCCTTATGCCAATGGTCCAATCCATTTAGGACATTTATTAGAAGGTATTCAAGCCGATATATGGGTCAGGTTTCAAAAATCTATTCTGAACGAGTGCTATTTTTTTTGTGCAGACGATACTCATGGAACTCCTGTGATGATTGCAGCAAAAAAAGAAGGAATCTCTCCAGAAGAATTAGTCAATCGAATTCAAAGCGAACACTACAGGGACTTAACCGGGTTTCTTATTGAGTACAATAATTACTACTCTACCAATTCTCTTGAAAATAAGTTTTATTCTGAGGATATTTACAATAAACTAAAAGCAAAGGGGCATATCGCAAAAAAGGATATAGAGCAAAGCTATTGCAAAAAAGACCAAATGTTTTTGCCCGATAGGTTTATTCGAGGAACTTGTCCGAAGTGCAAATCAATTGATCAGTACGGAGACGGATGCGAGGTTTGTGGGTCAAACTATTCACCTAAAGATTTACTCGATTCAAAATGTGCGATATGCGGAACTCCACCGATATTAAAACATTCAACTCATTTATTTTTTAAACTTCCAGAGTTGCAAGATAAACTTTTTGAATGGATTAATAATCCTGACCATGTTCACGAAGGAGTGAAAAATAAACTTTTAGAGTGGTTTCACCAAGGACTTCAAGAGTGGGATATTTCCCGCGATGGACCTTATTTTGGATTTGAAATTCCCGGAGAGAAAGACAAATATTTTTATGTTTGGATGGATGCGCCTATCGGTTATATGGCATCGTCCGGAAATTTTTTTGCAAAGGATATGAAAAAGTTTGATGAATTCTGGAAAACCGGTGAAGGGAAAATTATTCATTTTGTAGGAAAGGATATTTTGTATTTTCACGCACTTTTTTGGCCTGCTATGCTAATGGGTGCAGATTACAAAACACCGAGCACAGTAAACGTTCACGGTTTTTTAACCGTAAATGGAGAGAAGATGTCTAAGTCGAGAGGTACTTTTATCAAAGCGAGTACCTACCTAAAATATCTTAGCCCGGAACACCTTCGATTTTATCTTGCCGGAAAGCTTTCTAATGGTTTGGAAGATTTGGACTTGAGTTTTGATGACTTTGTATTAAAAGTCAATTCAGACCTTGTAGGAAATTTTATCAATATACTTTCTAGAGTAGGGACTACAATACTCGATAAATTAGATAGAAGGGTTGGGAAAATTTCTGAAGAAGGTTATTCTTTATTGAAAGAAATCCAATCCAAAGAAAGCGAAATTCGAAGTGCCTATTCAGATAAAAATTATTCAAAGGTTATGAAAGAAATCGCAAAAGCGGGAGATATTGTAAATAAATATATTAACGACAAAACTCCTTGGAATCTTATTAAAACGGATATCGAGAAAACGAGAGAGGTGGTAACTAACGCATTAAATTGTGCGAAGGTAATTGCAATCTTTTTGTATCCTGTTTTACCTCATATATCAAAAAAGGTTTTTTCTTTTCTAAATGAAAATGCAGAAATTTCTTTTTCAGAGATTCATAGCGTAGTCGAAAACAGAATTATTTCAAAATACGAAATTTTAACCAATAGGGTGGACGAAAAAGCGATACAAGCCATGATAGAAGAAAGTAAACAAACTACTCAAACTACATCAACTAAAACAGAAAAACCAGAAACCGGTATAGGTCTAATAGGAATTAACGATTTATCAAAAGTAGAATTAAGAGTCGGACAAATCAAAGAAGCAAATCACGTTGAAGGTGCAGACAAACTAATCAATGTAAAGGTTGATCTTGGAGAAAAGGGGATAAAAAATATTTTTGCCGGAATCAAATCTTCTTATAAACCGGAAGATCTGATCGGATTAAAAGTCGTTGTTGTTGCAAACCTTGAGCCAAGAAAAATGAAATTTGGAGTTTCTGAAGCGATGCTATTGGCTTCTGGAAAAGATGAATCCTTGTCCCTTTTTGTTCCGCATCGAGAAGCCAATCCGGGGGATTTGTTGAAATAGGCTATAGCGTCTAACGTATAGTTTTATTGTTTGTGTTATCTTTTACGTAATCGTTCTTTCTTTTTTCCTTTGTTAAAGCTGTCTTGTTTGTATTGGGATGAACTTTCGATAGAAAGGCTTTCTAAGATAGATTCCAAACTTTTTTTTCTATTTTCGGAGAAACTATCACTTTCAAAAAATTTCATTATTTTACATTCACCTTTTAAAGTGCAACAGTTTATTTCTTCGCAAGAATCCATAAAATTCTTTGCCCCGGGGAAATTTTGAATTACATCTTTTTCGTCTAAATGCAATAGTCCCCATTCTTTTACACCCGGCGAATCAATAAGAAATGTATTGAACGACAAAGGAACTAAATTAGAATTTGTAGTAGTGTGTCGTCCCTTTCCAGTGCTCGAACTGATCTCCGCAGTGATTTGAAAATTGTTGTCTAAAAATTTATTTAAGATCGTGGATTTCCCTACACCTGAATTACCCACTAAGAATGTAACTTTCCCTTCCAATACTTTTCGGAAATTTTCCAAAGAAGAAATATTAAACACTGATACAGCCATTGTGTCTATACCAGAATTTTTATAAATAGAAAGAATTTTTTTATAATCGTTTTCAGAAACTAAGTCAGACTTAGTGAATACTATTGTTGCAGGAATGCCGGCCTTCCCTGAGGCGATCAAGGCTCTGTCTATAAATCCTTCTTTTGTCTCCGGGTCTTTTAGGGATGCAAAAATAGCTACTTGATCTACGTTGGAGCACAGAACATGAGAGTCGTTTAAACCACTCTTTCGTATTAGAAAGTTTTTTCTTTCTTCTAATTTATCTATGACCCATTCATCCCCGGATGATGGTATTGCTAAAATTTTGTCCCCAACCACAAAAGGGTGTCTTTCTTTGGAATTTTCAAGACGAAATTTTCCTCTAAGAACAGCTCTTTTTTTGCCGAGTGTTGGAGAATAAATTTCATAATAAGCTCCATAAATTTTAGAAATCAAAAATTTTTCTTTGACCATTTTTTCTATTTGTCGTAACTTATCCCAGAATGAAATCTTTTTTTAAATTTCCTTTGATCAGAAAGTCAACCCTATTTATTTTATTCGGTTTATCTGTGTTAGAATTTTTACTTTTGTATTTTATTCAACTGATTTTTCAACTTTCTTCCGGTTATTTAGAATCGGCTATTGAGGCACTAATTATATTTTCTTTTTCTACAATTGGAATATTTTTTATTGTGGCAAAAAGTCGAGGAGGAAAAATCAGAGCCAAAAGAATTTTGGACTCCAAAGAAGAAAACCTTGAATACGTAAAATATCTTTCTGCTCTCGATAGTTTAAAAAATGAACTATTGAGTATCAATATTCCTGCAAAGATTTGTTATACGATCAGCGAATTTATTATCCACACATACAAGGTTACTAAATCCAGAATTTTTTTATGGGAAGAAGATAAAGGTGCGTTCATACCTTATCCTTCTGATCAGGATACAGACTACAAATTCTATGTCTATGACCCTTTTATTTTATGGATTACCGATCACGATGGAATTTATTCTAAGAATAATTTTTCCTCAATCGAATCTAAAGAAAATCAAAGTGCTTTGGATTTTTTTGATAGAGTAGGTGCCAAAGTAATTGTTCCTTTAACTTTAAACAACAGCCTTATCGGAATGTTGATCCTTGGTGATAAAACTGATAGCAGCGATCTTTCTCAAAAAGATTGGGAAAGGTTATATGAGATTAAGTCTGTTTCGGTTATGGCTTTATCCAATGCGATATTTTATGAGAGATTGACTGCACTTACGGAAAACTTGGAGACAAAAGTAAAAGAGAGAACCAGAGAATTAGAGGAGGCGCAATCTCAACTAATCATGTCTGAAAAAATGGCTTCTCTCGGTGTGATGGTTGCAGGGATAGCACACGAGATTAATACTCCATCCGGTGTGATCAATGGGAGTGCAGACAATTTAGATGCAAATATGTCGTACATAGTGTCTCATTTGAGCGATTTGGATTTAATTGCAACAAACAGAAAACTTAGACGGAAATTTGAACTCGTACTTTTAAAACTCTTACGTGAAGAAAAAAATATTCCTATCGACTCAAAAGAAAAATTTAAGATGAAAAAATCTTTAAAAGAAAAATATAGAGGCATGGGATTGGAAGACAATCTTGCGAGCGATCTTGCGACTTTTTTAATCGACAGAAATTTTAACGATAAAGAAGATTATATGGCGAGGGTAGTAAAGGAAGGTGGTAAAGAAATCTTTGAGCTATTAAAAAATATGTCAGGGGTTTATAGGAATTTAAAAAATATAAAGTTTGCTATTAAGAATATTGTTAGAATTGTAAAAGCCCTCAAATACTATTCTCATTTAGACCAAGCCAGTTTTGCCGATGCAGATTTGACTGAAGGGATTGAGAATACATTAATTATTTTGAATAGTCAAATGAAACACGGAGTTGATATAGAAAGACAATACTCTGATATTCCAAGAGTCCCATGCAACCTCGATGAATTGAATCAGGTATGGACAAATCTTATCACAAATGCAGTTCAAGCGATGAAGGGAAAGGGCAAGTTGATCCTTAGGTGCTTTTCAGAAAATGGGTTTGCTTGTGTTGAAATCGAAGACAGTGGGCCCGGTATCCCTTTGGATATTCGAGAAAAAATCTGGGATCCTTTTTTTACTACAAAAGACCAAGGAGAAGGCTCCGGTTTAGGGCTCGGAATCGTAAAAGGAATTATTGATAAGCACAAAGGAAAAATTTCAGTATCTTCAATTCCCGGCAGAACTACCTTTAAAATTTTGATTCCCATGAAATCAGCAAGCTAACTTTTTTGCAACTTTTTCGATAATTTTTTATCCTATTAGCAAGAGGAAGTATTATGGCGTATATTATTGGAAGAACAATGGGATTTTTTCTATTATGGTTCATTGTTAAACCTCTCAGACAAATTTATGGTAATAAAAAATGTATTTATATAAATACACAAATTTTGCATGATTTAAAGAACCAATCTTTTATAGTAGTTTCTAATCATATCAAACCGAGAAGAGGAAAACTTGTAAGAGCTTTATCGATGCCGTATGACGCATATATATTAAGAAAAATGTTTTTGAAGTTTGGAATCAAAGTGACTGCTTTGACAAGCTACGACTCGCTTGGAATCGCTAAAACAAAAAAGGCAAAATGGATTCAAAATAAAATCAAAGCACCAATTACAAAAGGAATTATTCGCTCCATAGACTTAATTCCCGTAAATAGAAAAGAAAATGACAAGGAAACTATCCAAGACATGAAAACTAAAATCAAACAAAACTATTGGATAGGAATTTTCCCTGAAGGTACTTGGTTTAGAGGGTTTAGAAAATCCAGAAAGCTCCACTCTGGAATGGCAGTATTGAGTAAAAGATATAACTTGCCTATTTTGCCTGTTTATATTGATGCGTACAATTTGAATAAAAAACCTGAAATAAGAATCGGTAAACCAATTCTATCGAGCGAGTCCAATTATTCCATTGTTGAGTCAGTAAGAACTCAATTGAATTTATTAAAATTACAACAAATTTAAAAAAATTGATCTTCCTGTTATGATTTTCTACTTGTAATATTTACTATGTTTAATTTCTTCTTTGAAAGAGATTTATTTTTATGAAAAAAGCATTAATATCAGGAATCACCGGTCAGGATGGTTCTTATTTAACAGAATTACTTCTTGAAAAAGGGTATGAAGTACACGGAATTGTAAGAAGAGCGAGTCTTTTTAACCGTGCCAGAATCGACCACTTAAGTGGAAATCCAAAACTAAAATTGCATTATGGAGACCTAACTGATTCGAGTAATCTCAGTAGGTTAATGGATAAAGTGAAACCAGATGAGATTTATAATTTAGCTGCTCAATCTCACGTTGGTGTATCTTTTGAAGTGCCTGAATATACAGCAGAGGTGGACGCTGTAGGTACAATTCGATTTTTAGATACAATTAAAGAAACAGGAATCAATTCTAAATTTTACCAGGCCTCTACATCAGAGCTTTATGGTAAGGTTCAAGAAGTTCCTCAAACAGAAAAAACTCCTTTTTATCCACGATCACCTTATGCAGTAGCAAAACTTTATGCTTACTGGATTGTGGTAAATTACAGAGAAGCATTTGGAATGCATGCATCTAATGGAATTTTATTTAATCACGAATCACCAAGAAGAGGCGAAACTTTTGTAACAAGGAAAATTACAAGAGCTGTAGCTGCAATCAAAGCCGGCAAACAAGATGTTCTCCTTTTAGGAAATTTAGACGCGAAAAGAGATTGGGGGTATGCTCCTGACTATGTAAATATGATGTGGCTGATGTTACAGCAACCGGAGCCAGATGATTATGTAATCGCAACAAATGAAATGCATTCAGTTCGAGAGTTTGTAGAATTGTCATTCTCCCATGTTAAAGTAAAAATAGAATGGCAAGGAAGTGGTTCAAAAGAAGTTGGAATTGATAAAGCTACAGGCAAAACTATTGTTGGAATTGATCCGAGGCATTATAGACCCACAGAAGTAGAACAGCTTCTCGGTAATCCTTTAAAAGCAAAGCAAAAGTTAGGCTGGGAGCCAAAGGTGAAATTCCCTGAACTCGTTGAAATTATGACCCGTGCAGATTGCAAGGTTTACGGTATTGAGTTTTGAGGCGATAAGTTTTTTCTTCTTATTCGTCGGGTTTGTGTCTTATCAGCCTATTGTAGCGGGTCGTTTTTCTCTTGGAAAGATAAGATCCACCCGCAATCGTGGTTACCAGGGTGGGAACTCCACTCTCGAAGAACCGACTGGGGAGAATTATGTCCCATTCGGCAAGATCAAGCACCAAAAGAAGAGTAAAAAGAGCGGTCTTTGTGGTACCGAGCCAATCTGCAAGAATGCCAAGCTCAATCCAGTCCTCGTTATTCGGGGTAAAATTCTTCTTCTGCAAATTTTGTCCGACTTCTTGATACGCTTTCTTTACTCTATCCATTTTCTCAAAAGTCCCCCAAAGAATCACATTTCTGTATCTGTTCAGCAATGCGTGCAAATATTTTCGTCTCGAAAAACCCGTTGTTCTTCTATTGAACTCGTCCATATATTTTGCTGGAACAAGCAAACTCGATTGGGTTTCTACATATTTTTGTGGATTCATAAATTTCTCCTTAAAGTAAATTTTTCTGCTCTTCTTTATAAGGTAAAAAAAGTTTGCTGTAGAAAAAAAATTTTATCGTTTTTTAGAAATTTTTTCTTCAGTTTTACATAAAAAATTCCAAATCTGCACTAAATGCGTAATCCACCGAAAACTATGGAGTTCCCACATTTTTGCGTGAAAGGTGAACAATTGGTATAAAACATGCACTTTGCTTAAAAGAGTGGAGATCCCACATTTTCACACGAAAAGTGCAAAATCTGCACTAAACGCGAAATTTCAAAAACTCTACTAAAGCTCAAAACCTCATCCTAAAAGATAAACGTATTTGCAAAGATTCTACCTCCACTATTTCCGACCTCAGACTTCCGTTATCAGTCCTCCGAATTGGAGTTTCCACATTTGTGCAGAAAAGGTGAACAATTGGTATAAAACATGCACTATACTGAAAAGAGTGGAGATCCCACATTTTAGCACGAAAAGTGTAAAGTCTGTACTAAATGCGAAAGCAAAAAAACTATCAGACACAATTGACTAATATTTGAAAGGCTCTGTTATATTTTAATGAATGAAAATCAGAGTTATACTTTGCAGAATATATATACAAATTATCTAACTCAACAGATTCTTGTAAATATTCTAAAGATTTTTTTGAATTTCCGAGAAGTGAATGTATGCAAGCCAACCTGTAGCTGTTTTCTGCTTTATCCTCACAAGTAATTCTTTCATATTCTAAAATCTTCAAAGCTTCTTCAAGAAAAATTTTCCCTGTAGGCGAATCTCCAAGAAGACAATGCAGTTGCCCTTTTAAGTGCAAGAGGTACGGGTCTTTTTCTTCTCCAAATTGAAATGCCTTTTCTAAAAAATTCAAGGCTTCAAAATATTGCTTTTTATCTTTTTTTAAACCAGCAAGTTTTTCATAAACCTCGCTACACTTCGGATCCAGCTCTAAACATTTCAGCCATGCTTTCTCGGCTTCATTTTTATCCTTTAAAATATAGTATGCGTTTCCCTTATTAATCCAAAGGCTGATTTCCTCTGGCTTTTGAGAAATCAAAAGTTCTAAAAGTTTTAAAGCTCTTTTAGGATCAAATTGCTCAAAGATTAAGGTTTGTACTTTTTCTAAATCTTCATAAAATTTTATATCTTCTATGGAGTTAATGTTTTCTTCAAATTCTTCAGATTGAGTCATTTCATCGAACGTACTTTGAAAGTATATCAGACAATTCTCTTTTAGTAAATGGCTTAGAAATACTTGCAGTAAATCCATATCCCCAAGGGTTAGTCATTACCATATCTTCTGTATAACCACTAATTATAAAAACAGGAATAATTTGATCTAATTTTCGTATTACAGGGATAACCTCTTTTCCACCCATTCCACCTGGGATCGTAATATCTAATATCATTCCTTTTATTTTTCTATCCCTGTTTAGGTCATTTTGGAAGTAATCTATTATTTCTTGTCCATCTTTCTTACAAATTACAGTATAACCCAAGGAGCCGATCATATACGTCATGATTTCGCCTAACGTATCTTCATCCTCCAAAATAAGTATTACACCGGCATCTGGTTTACTCTCATCGTCTTGTAACTTTTTCTCTGATTTGATGCTTTTTTCAGCAGGTAAGTAAATATGGAAAATCGAACCAACCCCAACTTCAGATTCTACATCAATACTTCCCTCGTGCTTGTTTATTATTGAATAACAAGTTGCAAGTCCAAGACCATGCCCACCCTCTTTAGTGGTATAGTAAGGATCAAATATTTTAGAGAGAGTTTTCTTGGACATTCCATGACCATAGTCCTTAATAGAAATTTTTACATACTCTCCCAATTCAATTTCTAAATTTCCCTTTTTTTCAGCGATTTTAATATTTTCTGCGATGACTTCAATTTTTCCTCCAAAAGGCATTGCCTGTTTTGCATTGATAACAATATTATCAAATACTTGAGCAATCTGGTGTTTGTCGATATTGCAATTCCAAAGTCCTTCTTCGATTTGAAATAAGCAAGATACATTTGAGCCACTCAATGCAAAAAGGATTGTTTTTTTTAAAAAGGGGACAATTTGTGTAATCTCTCGTGCAGGGGAGCCTCCTTTTGCAAATGTCAATAATTGGGACGTTAGTCCCTTTGCTCGATCTATTGTACCTATGGCTTTATTCAAATATGCAATATTTCTTTTGTCGTTTGAATTTTCCAAAGCAAGATCAATATTTCCGTAAATTCCGCTTAAAAGATTATTAAAATCATGCGCAATTCCACCAGCCAATACACCGAGAGAATCTAACTTAGCTGATCTTTGAATTGTTGTTTGCATTTTATGTTTTTCGGTCATATCTCTAAAAACAAGAACAACTCCGATAATTTCTGACTTCTGATTTCTAATCGGTGAACCGCTATCTGCTATCACTCTTTCTGTCCCATTCCTTGAAATCAGCACTGTATGATTTTCTAACTCTACAATACTTCCGGTTTTCAAGACTCTACTAACCGGGCTTTCAAATACCTCACGGGTAAACTCATGAATAATACGAAATATTTCAGGAAGTGGTTTTCCTTTTGCTTCTTCTAGCGACCAACCGCATAACTCTTCGGCTACACTATTCATAAGAATTATATTTCCAGAAACGTCTGTAGTAATTACTCCATCACCAATACTTTTCAGTGTGACTAAAAGCCTTTCTCTTTCTTCTGCGAGCGATTCTTCTGCTTTTTTTCTGTCAGTAATATCTCTCCATACTGTGTACAGCTGCCTTTTATTTGGATCTTCTGAAATCGAAGTAAGCAGTACTTCAGTATAAACTGTTTCTCCATTTTTTCTTTTGTGAACCCACTCAAAACGATGAGCACCTTTTTGAAATGTGAGCCTCATCATCTTTTGGGCTTTCTCGGAAGATAATTCTCCATCCGGTTGAAACTTGGGTGAGACCTGCGATGGGTGCAAGGATATGATCTCTTCCTTGGTATTAAATCCTAATAGGTCAACTGTTGACTGATTGCAATCTATGAATGTTTCATTTTCCACAATAGTAAGAGCATCAGTAGATTTTTCAAATAGCCTTCTGAATTTTTTTTCACTTTTTTGTAGTTCGTCTTCTGCTTTTTTACGTTCGGAAATATCTACTCCAACTCCGATAAGAAGTGGTAGATTGTCTATCACGGCGCGATAGCCTGTGAAGAAATACGGTATTGTATTTCCATTTTTCAACAACATATTTGCTTCTACATTCGATTTACCCTTTTCAAAAACTTCTTGAATCCTCTCTGTTAAAAGTTGCTTTTCACTATTTGTAAAAAAATCCAAAGGATGCATAAGATCGACTTCTTCTTCTGTGTATCCGGTGATATTTAAAAATTGATTGTTCACTCTTAAAAACTTTCCATTTTGATCGATTACATAGAAAATTCCCGGTAAGCTCGCAATTATAGACTCTGAAAAATTTTTAGCTTTTACAATCTCTTCTTCAATTTTTTTTCTATTTGTAATATCTTCTCCAGAACACAGAATCCCTATTATATTTTTTTTCTCGTCTCTTAAAACGATATTGTGCCATGCAATTAGTCTGATCTCTCCTGAACTATTAACTATTTGGTTTTCAAAATATTCCATCTGAATTTCTTTGCCGCTCGACATAAACTCAAGAAATAAAGGATAAATTTTTTCCATTTCATCCGGTTTAGGCAAAAATTTTTGAAACCAAAATTCTCCAAGAATTTCTTCTTCAGGATAACCCAAGATAGCACAACCTTGTTTATTGATTGTAGTTACAATTCCATCTCGATCCAAAACTAATAAAATAGTTTCGACTGTATTGGCAAAATTTAACTGGGAATCATTAATTTTAACGCTTTCTTCAATTTTTTTACGCTCAGTAATATCATAAATAAACCCATTCCATAACACATCACCATTAGTTTGAAAATTAGGGAAAGACTCTACTTGAATCCAACGGGTCTTCTCATTTTTCAGAAGCCTTCCCTTCCAAAGAATGGTTTTTTTTTCAAGAATAGATTCTTTACTTTTTTCTAAAAAATTATCATAGTCTTCAGGAAGTATGTATTGAAATAAATTCTTACCGTCTAACAATACTAATTCTGGATCGACCCCTGTAATCTCAATGCAACGCTTATTCAGATATTCAAAGTGGGAAGTTCCGTCTTTTTTTGTTCGGTATATAAATGAGCCATAAGAAACATTTTCGATTAGGTTGACAAGTGATTGGTTTTTCTCTTGAAGAGATTCTTTTTCTGATAAATATTGCTGTTCTTTCTTGAGGTAGAGATTTTCCAATTCTTCCCTTGTCAAAGAATTCAATCGACTAATGTTTTCCGTATCCATTTTATATCCTTAGGATAACCCCTATCAGATGCTCTATAGCAAAAATAGTAAAGACAAAGTAGTAGAAATCCTTAAAGATTACCACTACTTTCTTTATTTAGTCAACTTATTTTTATCAATTTCGAGAAAAATTTCATCAATTTTTTCACTTACAAACTTCCATGCATTTTTAAAAAAGTGGTCTTTGGCAGAAGAAATTGTATAATAGGGGAATTGAAAATTATTAGAATAGTTTACTCCTTCTTCAATCGGGTACCAAATATCTTTTGTAGGATAAATAAATACAATTTGTCCTTTTAACCTACCTATACAGGAATGTACTTCTTTAGTAGGGATGAATATATTTTCCAAAAAAGTTCCAAGCTCTGCCCCATTAATGATTTCGTTCGAATAATCATTGATTAAATTTTTTAAATCATTCTCTTCCCAATAGTCTGGGTTTAGCCATTTGTCGTTAGAAAGAATAGAGAGTATTCTTGAGTCAGTGAGCCTGAGAGAATTAGTAAACTCTTGGATATTGTTTCTTATGTACAACTCTCTTAGAGAACGAACAGTATCCAAGATTGGAGAAAGTAAAATTAACTTTTTTAAATTGTAATCTGAATTCTCATAAAAGAATTTCATAAGGGTAGAGCCTCCACCGCTATGTCCGATTCCCGTTATAGGGATGTCTTTCCCGTATGTATTTAAAATTTTATCTAATTCGATTTTTAGTAATTCGCAGGTTTTTTCAAAATGAAAAACTCCATCAGACTTTCCATGTCCCGGAGGATTAAAATACAAAACTCCATAGCCCGACCTGTTCCAGTTTTTCACAGGGTACCTGTAAGTCATAATATTTCCTCCCATGCAAGGGAGTAGTACTATGAGGAGTTTCATGTCCCCGATAGGCTCTGTAAATTTTTTATCTATAAAACTCAAATGCTTACGATTTTAAAAATCAACTATTTTTCTAATTCTAACTTATACGCACTATGGCAAGCAACACACCTTGAAGTAAGCTCTCCCAATTCTTTCATCAAAATCGGATAAGGTTTTTTTTCTAGAATAGATTTTGAAAAATTATCAAATGCTTCATGGGTGCCAAAACCTAATTTCTTAAACTCAATTGGTATTTTTAAAAGAATACTTTTTTCTGCTGCTGCAAGATTTTCTACTAAATCCATTCCACCTTCTTTAGATTTTTTTGCTGCAGCGTTATAATCTTCCTTAGACAATAAAATTAAAGTTTCATGTATTACAGTTAATAGAGTTCTCATTTCTGAAAGAACCAATTCTTTTTCACTTGGATTTAATAATATTGCAATTCTCTTATCTTCGGAAATTACTTTTTTCCCACGAGCAAAGATGCTTATAAAAAAAATCACTGAAACAATCCAAAGAATCCATCCACTAAACATGAAAATTTTTTTATTCATTACTTATCTCCTATATTTTCTATGGTAACGATAATTTATTTCTAATTCATTAATTTTCATTTATCAGCCAAAACCTAAAATCTTTCCGATTTGGTAAACAGCAAGAGAACTAACGTATGCAAGCACCAGCATATACGAAAATAGAAATATTGTCCACAGATAAGAATTAGTTTCTCTCCGAACTACAGCAAGTGTTGACATACACTGACAGGCGTAAGCAAAAAATACTAAAAGGCTTACTGCACTTAGAGAAGTCCAGACCGGTTTTTTAGTTTTTGGATTAATATCTTTTTGCATAGACTTTCTAAGATCGGGGGAATCTTCTTCTCCCTCCACACCGTATATAATCGCAAGCGTTGAAACCATGACTTCTCTTGCTGCAAAAGAAGTAATAAGAGAAATTCCTATTTTCCAGTCAAAGCCCAAAGGCTCAATTACCGGCTCAATAATTTTTCCGAGCTTTCCTGCATAAGTGTCTTGGATTTGAGTTTTTGGATATTCTGTAGGATGAATAACTGAAGTATCTTTGTGAGGATAATTTGCCAGAAACCAAAGTATAATAGATATAGACAAAATCACAGTTCCGGCATTGAACACAAATACTTTTACTTTTTTGTAAACATTCATAAACAAATTTCTAAAAGAAGGAAATTTATATTCCGGAAGCTCTAATATAAAAAATGATTGTTCACTTTTAAAAAATGTTCTTCTAAAAACAAACGCAAAGAACATAGAAGTAAACATACCAAGTAAAAATAAACCAAAAAGGGCAAGTGCCTGTGAATTGATAAATCCAAATAGCATTTCTTTTGGAAAAACTGCACCAATCACCAATATGTACACCGGGTATCTTGCCGAACATGTAATCAAAGGAGAAACTAAAATTGTTACCATTCTGTCCGATTTATTTTCTATAGTTCGTGCTCCCATGATTGCAGGGACAGCGCATGCAGCCGATGAAAGCAGAGGAATAAAAGACTTCCCGGATAAACCTAGTTTTCCCATAAATTTGTCCATTAGAAGTGATGCCCTCGCCATATAACCTGTTTCTTCCATGATCCCTACAAATAAAAAAAGTAAAGCTATCTGTGGAATAAATATAATCACAGACCCAACTCCACCTATAATCCCATCGCTTACAATTCCTGAAATCGGACCCTTGGGAAAGGTCTCGACAGCTTTAGACGCTATGATTTTTATCGAAGAGTCGATCCAGTCCATTGGTATTTGTGACCAGTTAAACAAAGATTGAAAAACTAAACCCATTAGGATGAAAAAAAATATCAACCCGCTAACCGGATGAAGAAGAAATGAATCTATGCGAGAAGAAAAAGCTCCCTTTCCTTTCGATGCCCCAATCACAACATCAGATAAAATTTTTTTTATTTGGATGGATTTTGTAATCAATTCTTCCTGATAGGTAAATTTTAATTTAGATTTTTTGAATTCACTTTCTATATAGTTTCTTATTTCATCAGAGAATAGTGAAAACCCCGGAATATCTTTTTGCAAAGATTCACCTGACAGTTGTTTCAGCGAATTTGACAAAATAAAAGATACAGATCCATAATCATCTGTTTTAATTTTTGCTTTAAGTTTTTTTATCAGAACTTCTCGATCCTTATCCCACCTCCAAAGTTGTTTCGGCACTAAAAATTTCTTTTCGTCAAAGAGTGCTCTTTTTAATTCTTCTACACCTTCTCCATTTTTGGCATTTACAAGTACTATGTTCAAAGAAAGTTTTTTCTTTAGTTTTTCTATTTCAATAGAGATATTTTTCTTTTCCAGAATATCTTTCATTGTAAGAATAAGTAGAATCGGTACACCAAGATCTGAAATCTGAAATAGAAATTGAAGACTTCTTTCTAATAGAAGTCCGTCTATTACAAAAAGTATCTTGTCCGTTTTTTCTCGCTTCATCAAAAATCTGGATAGGACAGCCTTGTCTTCGGAGATACCACTAAGACTGAACGCGCCCGGCAGGTCGATCAATTCAATCTCATTACCCAAATAGCTCATAGTGCCGCTGAGTTTTTCAACGGTTACTCCTTGAAAATTTCCTGTTTTCTGATGAAGCCCCGTGAGCTTATTGAAAAGAGAAGATTTTCCACTGTTTGGATTCCCTACAAAAAGACAGCGATAAGGCATAGCACTCATTTAACATGCCCTCACTAAAATATGGTCTGCGGTTTCATCACGAAGGGCTATCTCTGCAGACCCAACCGCTACAGTAAGTTTTTTTTGTCCTTTTATTTTATGTAAAATTTTAATCTGAGTGCCGGGTATCAACCCATAGTCCAAAAGATCATATACTATATTGATGGGAAAATACCTTAAGTCAAGGGACTCAATTATTGCAAATTTGCCTTGAGCCAACTCACTCAAAGAATTCGTCGAAGGCTTAGTTTTGTATTTTGTATTTTTAGTAAATATCATCCTATAAGACATTATTCAAGATTCCAAACTAACTGCAATTGATTTTTATTCTCAATAACGAACTTTGCTCGATTTTTATAGGTTTTCCTTTCACAGAATTGTTTCATGAATTGACCTTATGCAAAATATAAGATCCACACAGGGATTTAGAAATTCAAAAATATTCCAAATTTTAAAGATTTTCTAAAATAGGGGGAAAAATGCTCCAAAAATAGGTCAAATTCACAGAAAATACTTGTCAAAAAATTTCTATCTGATAGAAAAACTATAAGGTTTTATTTTGCATAGTATGATATACGATAGATTGATAGCTGCCAAAGTAAGCCCAACAGAACTTGATGAATTTCTTCGACAAGGATTTCGTCACTTTGGGGTTAATTTTTTCAGATACAGCAGTTCCTATCTTGACGAAGAATTAGAAGATATTCTCCCTCTCAGGATTAATTTGACAACATTTCAATTTTCAGACTCTCAAAAGAAAATTTTAAAAAAGAATAAAGACCTATTGGTAAGTATAAGAGATTCGTTTATAGACCCAGAAAAAGAAAAATTATTTTCTTTGCATAAGAAACGTTTTAAAGAAAATGAACCGGAGTCGATTTACACTTTTTTATCTGAAGAGCCATCTGTAATACCTTGTGAAAATAAAGAAGTTGCAGTGTTTTATGATGATAGACTTGTCGCAGTCAGTTTTCTTGATATAGGGAAAATTTCTACTTCCAGTATTTACGCAATATTCGATCCACTCTACTCAAAAAGAAGTCTTGGAATATTCACACTTCTCAAAGAGATTGAATATTCTATCGAAACCAAAAAAAAGTATTTCTATCATGGTTATGCTTTCAAAAAACCTTCGTTCTATGACTATAAAAAAAATTTTCATTCGTTAGAATATTTTGACTGGGACAAAAAATGGATCGCATTCTCAAAATAATTTAATGCTTTTCTAACCAAACTCTAAGATCAGAAAGCACTCGATCTCTATCCTTGGGGTATTCATTCATCGTTTCATGAAAAAGATTTTCGTAAATATTTAGCTTTCTATCTGCAATTACAAGATTATTGTAAAAAGCTATAGACCCGGAAGGGTCTGCAATTCGATCTTCTTGTCCGTGAAATAAATATGTAGGGACTCGTATAACGTCCGCACTATTAATACAAGGCTCACCAATTTCTAAAAATACTTTTCCGAGTGCCATTGAAATTTCTCCATGAACCAGAGGGTCTGCCTTGTATGCCTCTATGACTTCAGGATCATGGCTCAAGTCTTCGATATTCAAGCCTGCCGGAACAGTTACCTCAGGCAATACATTAGCCAAAAATTGACCTACAAATTTTTTTACTCTCATAACTACATTCAAATGAACCCTAAGTGCCGACCCGCTTGCGATAAGTGTGACCAAATTTCCTTGGTTTGTTCCCATAGCAGCGTAACACAAGACTACAAGCCCACCCATGGAATGCCCCATCAAATATACCTTTGGAACTTTTTCTGTTTTAGTGGCTATTCGGATCAACCTGTCCAAGTCGTCTAAAAATTCTAAAAAATTATTTACGTGTCCTCGTTTCCCGCCAGATCTACCGTGGCCTCTTGCGTCATGAATATATATTATAAATCCTGATTCTTTTAACGCTTCAGTCAAATTCTCATAGCGACCTCCATGCTCACCAAACCCATGGTGGACTACCAATACTTTGGGCTTTCTTTTTATAAGATTGGGACGAAAAACTCGATAAAATATCATAGTTCCATCCTCTCCTTCAAATACATTTTCTTCTACAGTGTAATCAGGTACGACTCGTTTTGACATAGTACTTGAAGTTTTCCTTACCCCAAGATTTTGAGTAGTAAAAATTAAAGAATTCCTTGAAAAAAAAAAGGTTTTTTTTATAAGTCTATAAGAGGCGAAAAATGAAAGAAAACATTCCAAACAAAATCAGTCCAGAAATGCTTACAAAAATTTTACGAGAGCACAAGGAAATGCTCGCTTTGATTTCCAATTATCCTGAAAATTCCGGAGACTTAAACGATTGGAAAACTAAAAGATTGGAAATTTTAGAAAAAGTTCAAAAAAAATAGTATATTTCATTAAATTTAAGAAAGATTTTATCTGACCTACTGGAAAAACTGTAAATAACTTGACAATTCAAAAAATTTTGCAGGGAAGATATTTGTGAAGTTTACTTTTACGGTACTCTTTTGTGTTATTTTTCAATTTTTTTCTTGTAAAGGGAATTATGCGAAAAATTCAAAATACAGACAATTTGAGGTGTCTGTTGATCTTTCAAGAGAACTAAATTCATCAGAATTTACGGGAGAAATTCCTGACGAAAAAATTTTTCCTCCCGATTTCTGGAAAAAAAATCCAGGTAGATATTCTAACTTAAATCAAGGTGAAAAATGGAAAAATTCACAAGTTACTTTTAAAACAAGTGAGGAGTTTTTATTAAACCACTCTCTTGATTCGGTTGTATTCTCAAAAAATTCAATCTACAAATTTCAAAATTTACACGGGGATTTTTTATTTTCTGGAAAATTTGGAATCTTGTCCAATGAAAATATCCGCTCAAGCGGTATTTTGAAAATTTATTCTGACGATAAAATTATTGGAGAGTTTCAAATAGATTCCATGAAGTCAGAAACATGGAAAGAATTTTCCTTTCCTATCAAAATTCTTAATCGCTTGCAGTTAGAGTGGATTTCTGAAAATTCTTCTCTTATACTCGGCGCACCGATTCTATCAAAAATTGCTTCTAAGAAAAAATACAATATCTTATTTATAGTGATTGACGCAGTGAGAAAAGATGCAATGGGGTACTCAGGATTTCCTATACCAGTATCTCCTAACTTAGACAAACTATCTAAAGAATCTGTTGTGTTTGAAAACGCCTTTGTAAATGCAAATTGGACAAAGCCTTCGATGATTTCTATGCTGTATTCGGATTACTCTTCTGCCTTAGGACTCGGCAATATTGGATTTCAGGTAGAAAATTACAGGAAAAAAATTTTTTACTCTCCAAATAAAAAAAATATCGTAGAAGTTTTAAGAAACAACGGATACTATACGGCAGCAATTATGAACAATGTTTTTTTCTTGGATTACACAGGAGTCGGAGTCGATCTTGGTTTCCATGAAATTTTTCAAATAGGAAAAGAAGTTAAAGATACAAAAAAAATCATAGATGAGGCAATTGAATTTTCCGAAAAAAATAAAAATAGAAACTATTTTCTACATCTGAATTTGAATACACCTCATACACCTTACCTGCCTCCTAAAAGGATTTTAGAAAACCTAAAAGAAAATTCCCCTTCTTCTCAATTTTCCAAACTTCATGAGTATGAAAAGAAATACCTAGGAGAAATACGTTACGCTGATGAAGAGCTTGGAAGATTATTTTCGTATTTGAAACAAATTCATCAATTCGATGATTCTTTTATCGTAGTCACGAGTGACCATGGTGAATTGCTCAACGAATATCACGACTCTAAAAATCACTCTAATGGTGGAGTACGGTTTGGACACGGAGAGTCTCTATTTGACGAAGAGCTAAATGTTCCATACCTAATCAAACTTCCCAAAGACATTCAGAGTATTGCTAAGGTGAAACAAATCCCTGATCAAGTTTCTCTTCTTTCGTTTGCTCCTACAGTCTTGTCTCTCGCAAAAATTCATTACGATAAAGAAAAATGGAAAGGGAAAGACTATTCAGAATTTATTTTATACGAAAAAGATTTTCCAAAAGAAGAAGTGATTTTATCAGAAGGAAGACTTTCCGAAGCAATCAGAACCAATCAATTCAAATACGTTAGACGCTATCCTGGTTACTATTCTAACAAGAAAATTTCATCACACATAGAACAACTTTATGATTTTACAAAAGACCCGAATGAAAAGACCAATATCGCAGAAGAAAATATTGAACTACTAAAAAAAGCAAGGTCTTTCATGGACAGTTTTTCTATAAAAAGAAACCAGTACAGAATTCATTTTCCTGTCTGTAGCGATTCCCCTTGTCAATACTTTGGAGAAATTTCTCTAAAAGGAAGTATTTACCGAGTTTTAGAAAATCCGAATATTCAGTTACAGGAATTAAGCAAGAAGCACGTTTCTTTTTCAGTACAGCCTTCAACAAATATTTCTGAGTTAATAATTGAAACCGTTAACCCGGAGTTTGAATTTTCACTTAATATAAATAGAAACAATCAAAAAATTGGATATAGAATTGGCAGGTTTGGACTTTCTAAGGGAATTGACACAGAGCAAAAAGAGCACTCAATTCTATTCACTTCTGAAAGACCACCTTATGGCTATGAAAGCTCTAAAGATGTATGGATCTACAATGACTCTCAATTCTCTAAAGTAAACTCCTCAAAAGAAGAAGTCGGAATGGGAGAAGAAGTTAGAAGTATTTTAAAAAGCTGGGGTTATATTCACGAATAATTCTTGCAGATTCGCAATATGAAAAAATCATCAAACTTAAAATTGGAGTAAACTATGAAAGCCTATTTTGTCGATAAATGGTGTGAGCCGGAAGAATTGCAATTTAAAGAAGTTCCTGATCCTAAGCCGGAGAAAGATCAAGTTGTGGTTGATATACGAGCTTGTGGAATGAATTTTCCTGACATGCTCCTAATTCAAGGAAAATACCAGATTCGACCTACACGTCCATTTATTCCCGGAACAGAAATTTCAGGTGTAGTAAGTGCACTTGGTGAGAATGTAAATAATTTTAAGATAGGCGACAGGGTGATGGGGCTTAGTTGGCTCGGAGGCTATGCCGAAAAAATTGCAATCCCTGTAAAAAATCTATTTGTAATTCCTGAGAAAATGAGTTTTGAAGAAGCGGCAGGATTCAATGTCACTTATCAGTCTTCTTATTTTGCAGTTGTAGTCAGAGGAAAATTGCAGAAAAACGAAACCCTTCTCGTACACGCCGGAGCCGGTGGAATAGGGACGGCTGCAATTCAAATCGGTAAAGCAATCGGATCCAAAGTTTATGCCACAGTAGGCTCGGATGAAAAAATCGAAATCGCTAAAAAGGCAGGTGCTGATTTAGTTTTAAATTATTCTGATTCGATGTGGTCTAAAAAACTTAGAAAAGAATATGGGGGAGTCGATGTAGTAATTGATCCGGTTGGAGGAGAGATTTTTAACAAGACCATTCTTTCCGTAAACTTTGAAGGTAGAATTGTGGTAGTCGGATTTACAAGCGGCACTATCCCAAAAGTTCCGACAAATCTTTTGCTGTTAGGGAATATTAGCGTTGTAGGTCTATTCTGGAATCTCTATCAAGACAATCACCCGATGAAAATTCAAGGTGCAATGAATGATCTAATTGCTTGGTACAATGAAGGAAAAATCAAACCTATGATCTCTAAAAGTGTTCCACTAATCGATGCGCCAAAAGCTCTAATGGATATAGGAACAAGAAAAAGTTACGGAAAAGTAGTTCTTATTCCTTAAAATTAAAGTCAACTATTTTCTATTGCTTTTTTAAAATCGAAATTAGTTCAGAAAACCCTTTTTTTTCAGCATAGTCGATCGGCGACTTGTCTTTGTTGTCTTTTAACTCTGCATTTGCTCCATTGTTCATTGCAAGTCTCGCAGCTTCTAAAGCTCTGGGTTTATTTTCTTCACTTATATTCAAAGCAATATCAGAAAGTACAGTTTTTCCGGATTTATCTTTTGAATTTAAATCTGCTTTTTTTTCTACAGTAAGGTAGAGAATTTTTCGTATTACCTCTTGGTCTTTCGGATTGTTTGAGCCGAGAAACTTTAAGATTGCTTTTTTCAAAACGGTAAATCCATTGTTGTCAGCAAGATTTACATCTGCACCTGAGGAGATTAATGCAAACATCAAATCATAATTGATTCTATTCACGGCGAAATGCAGTGCAGATATACCGCCTTGGTTTTTTGCGTTCAAGTCAGCACCCTTTGATACTAAAAGTTTTACAAGCTCTGAGGTAAATTTTCCATCCTTTCCTCCACTTTCAGATTTTGCAACTTCCATGAGTAGAGTCCCGTTTTCAGAATTTTTTTCGTTTGGATTTGCACCTGCACTAATCAAAGCTCTTACGATTTCAATATTTTTCTTAGATACTGCATTGTAGAGAGGAGATACACCATCTTTGTTTTTTAATTCTACGTCTGCCTTTTTTAAAATTAAAAACTGAACTGTTTTCACTTGAGTCTTGTCAACTGCGCGAAATAAAGATGTTGTTTCGTCTTCTCCTCCTTTTGCATTAATCTCAGCTCCATTTTCTAATAACATGGTCAACACTTCTAAGTTTCCCTTGCTACTTGCGATATGAAGAGGTGTATCTCCACTGCCATTTTTTTCGTTTACGTTAACTCCCTTGGAAATCAGAATTTTTACAATCTTCGAGTATCCTTTGTCACTGACAATGTGGATGAGTGAATTTTTCTCTGAGTCTTTAGTATTTATATCTGCATTTTTTTCTAATAATAGCTCAGTCAGCTTAGGACTGTTCGCTTTTAAAGCGATTAAAATAAGTGGAACTTTTTTAGCATTTTTCTCATTCGCATTTGCACCCTTGTCCAAGAGAGACTGAACGATTGTGTTATTTCCTTTTTCAACTGCGATTACAATCGGCAGATTATCGTCTTCGTTTTTAATTTGGAGATTGGCGTTATTTTCAATAAGTAATTTTGCAATATCTGTTCTATTATTTTCAATAGCAAGATGAAGAGGATATTTTTTATTTGAAAATTTTTCGTCCAGAGTAACACTTTTTTCAACAAGCAATTTTGCTAAATTCAACTCATTTTTTTCGATTGAAAGCTGTAGAAGAGTTTTCTCGTCATTATTTTTTGATTGAATATCGGCACCCTTTTCAAGAAGCAGTTTGACTGCGGGTAGATTTCTTTTTTCGTGTGCCGTAAACAGCAACTTTTGTCCTTTCTCGTCTGTATCGTTTGCATTCCCACCATTCTGCAATAGCAACTCTATAGTTTGAATTCTTCCTGAAAGTGAATACGCTAAAGGACTTTGCCCTTTGTTGTCTTTTTTATTTACGTCTGCTTTTTTTTCTAATAACAAACTTATGAGCTTAATGTTTCCTGACTTCACAATAGGAAATAACCCAGTTTGTCCGGTAATGTCCTGAATATTCGGGTTTGCTCCTTTTTCAAGAAGTAGTTTGATTGGTTCAGTACTGTTTTTTTCGGATGATAAAAAAAGAGGTGTTTTCCCTATTTTATTTTTAGAATCAATCTCTGCTCCTTTATCTAATAGAGCTTGTAAAATCTTTATATTCCCTTTCAGGCTTGCAAGATGGAGTGGCGTATTTCCGTCTCTATCTTTCGTGTTTATGTCGGCATTTTTTTCAAGGAGATTTTTAAAATACTCCATTGATGATCTTTCAACACAAATATGCAAGGGAGATTTGCCTGTGCTGCCATCTTTTGCATTCAAGTCTGCGCCTTTTTCTAAAAGCAACTGAAACTGTTTTGTTTTTCCTTTCTCGATAGCGATGATCAGAAGCGGCTTTCCTGTTTCGTCTGACGCATTTATATTGGCTCCATTTTGAATTTCAGCTTCAAATTGTTTAGGATTCCCTTTTATAAGAGTTTTTACAATATCTGTTTCTTGCGAAAATATACTGAAAAATGGAAAAAGCAATACGCATATATTTGTTGTCTTGAAAAAAAATTTCATCGTCTTTCCTTTGTTTTGTTTACTAACTTATTTTGGTAAATATAAATTCGGATTTAAAACTTCCATGTTACTGCCTCGTCTTACTTCAAAGTGTAGGTGTGGGCCTGTTGATTTTCCTGTACTGCCTACTTCTCCAAGAGTCTCTCCGGTTTTTAGTTTATCTCCTTCCTTTACCTTTTGAACACTTTGATGAGCGTAGTAAGTATAAATATTATTTTTATGTTCTAGGATCGTAAGCATTCCATAAGCTACATGGTTTGGATCAACTCTATAAACTTTTCCGTCACTCACTACACGGATTGGAGTTCCGATCACAGCAGGAATATCTAAACCGGCATGGAAGGCGTTCTTCTTTCCGGTAACAGGGTCTACTCTGGGTCCAAACTTACTACTGACACTTCTAAACCCGTCGATAGGAGCTTGAAAGTATTTGGCAATATCGTCACTATCTATGAGCATTCCTTTTTTCTTGCTTACAAATCCCCCAAAAACCCACCCTTCAAAATCTTCAGCTTCAATATAAATCCACTTCGATCGTATCCCGCCTAACGTCTCAACTTCGGATTTTGCATCTTTGATTTTCACTTTAGTTTGTCCTTCTAAGGTGGTGATCACGGTTGCTTGCTCGCTTGGCTCATCTCTCACCCTAAGAGATACAGATTTCACGTATCTCGATTCTCCGGATTTCAACTCATCGGGATTTTCTTCTTCCTCTTGAGGTTTTAAATACCCTCCAAATACCCATCCCGAATAATCATCACTCTTAATTTTCAACCAACGTCCGTTGATTCCGTCTATACTTTCTTCATTTCCGACATCTTTTACATTTACGACAGTGCCTCTGGAAATAGAGCCGATTTCTTCCGATTCGATTCCTTGATTTTCTCTAATCTTTAGAATATCTGCCGTCACAATCATTGGCGGGTAATCAGAAGCATTTTTGGGCATGGATTGAGCGACTTGAAAAATGTATTCTTCCGAATGATTAAAAAATAAACCGTCTCTATTCAAGTTGCTTTCAAAGTCTGTAAAACCCACAAGGCTCGATAGAAAATTCGGTAAATGATTTTCATTGCCTACTTTTTTCCTTTGTTTTTTTCTATCCTCTACAGGAGGATTATTGGAAATCAAATCAGACGGGATGTAGCCTTCCTTTTTGTTATTCATTCTAATTAAACACCACTTAGAAAAACTTTGATTATTCTTCTCGTCCGGAGTGAGGATCATAACTACTTCAATTTTTTCACCCTTTTTCACCTTTCCTATGTATTCTTTATTTTTAGGATTTGGTTCTGCTCTCAAATTATAAGGATCTAACACGAATGCAAAAATTTGCTTTTCTTTAATTTTCTCATCCCCCGGTCTATCGTTATGCTCTATGACTCCTGTTGCAAGAGAAGGATCGATGGGAATCTCCTGAATGTCTAACTCCGGAAATCTTGCCTTGGCTTTGCTAACAAAAGAATAAAATTTCTGCAATATAGCTTCTCTGTGTTTTTCGTCTTTTTCTTTTAGTTTTTGCAGTTTTTCTTGTGCTTTTTTATTTAACTGCTCTGTGCTGTCCGCAATCAATAAATTTATAGAAAATAAAAGTGCTATAGATATAAGATATTTTAATATATTTAAAATATGTGTTTTCTTCATTTTTTATCCCATCCTATAAATGGCGTACCTGCAAAAAGCCCTGAAAGGGGAATTTGCAGTAGCGTCATAAATATAGTTATGCAAAAAATTCAAAATTTTGACAAGTTTTTTCTAAATCGAATATAAAAATCCGTAAAACCTCTTTTTTTCCAATACTCGACAGCTTCACTATTTTCTGTAATTGCTCTAAGCTCGATAGACTGTATATTTTTTTGCAATGCCCACTTTTCAGCATAACTAACCAAGGACTTCATGTACCCTCTTTTTTTTGCTCCATTTTTAGTCACTGCTAAATCAATAAACAAAACTTTCCCCTCCTTCAAGTAGGGCTTTTCTTCCACACGAGCTATTAACAAAGATAAAAGCTCATTTGAGGTGTCGTCTAACGCACCAATAAGTAAAATTTTTTCCGAGCCGGAAAGTTTTAGATAAATATCTGTCATCTTAACTGCTGCTCTGTGGCGTATCTGGAAAACTCCGTCCAATTGCATTGAGTTCACCTTTCTGAAAAATTGATTGGTCAATTCAATGATCTCGACTCTTTTGTCAAAGTCAAGATGCTCTACATGAAAACTCATTCTCTATACAATACAGAATAAATTTCTATTGGATTTGTTGCCTTGTCTTCTTTTACTTTTTGAATTTTTAAGATTTCTCCTGTTAGTTTCATAATAGACAATTCCCCATCCTTACTCACTACTACAGGTTTTCCTTCATTCAACCGAATTGCAGATACATCTTTCATATTAGAGTTTTGAAATTCGGTAGAGTTGCCATCATTAGAAATTTTAGTGATTTTTTTATCGGATACAACATAAATATCTTCATCTTCTGAAAAAATTGAGCGTATATTTTCTCCCGTTTTGAAGTATTCTGTAAATTTTCCATTATCTCGTAATTCAAAAAATCTACTTCCTTTCAAAACTCCTAGGCTGTCATTTTTAACGACTGCAATTTTAATATTTCCTTCACCTTTTATAGATTCACCTTTTGCAATTCTTTCAAGGTTGGAATCATAAACACTCCATTCCAATTGAGTATTTTTTCCATAAAGAAAGAGTATCTTACCGTTTCCAAACAAATCCCATTGAATGTCTCTTTTAATACCAAGAGTTTTTGTATCTTTTCCGTTTAAGTTATAAGAAGTTATTTGAGTTTTCCCTTGTTTGTCAAGCGTGGTCAAAAAAGCCTTTGACTTTACTTTAAGTCCTGTGGGAGTTTTATCTTCTAAAGAATTGACTTGAAGAATTTTTCCGGTTTGAATATCAAGCTCATCTAAGGAGTTTTTAGATGCGGCAAAGATTCTTGTAGATGCCTCTAAGAAAATATAAGGCTCTTTTACCTCTCTTCTCCATGCAATAGATTTTGTGCCTGAGTCAATTGCAACAACTGAGTACCCATAATTAATAATCATCTTACCGTTCACAAACACAGGAGTTGAAACAGGTTTCCCGGTAAGTGTATATTTCTGAAAAATTATAGAGTCGGTGCTTGCTTTTACTAATCTTGATTCTGCGAGTCTTGAATATTCGCTATTTGGAAATTTTTCAACTAATTCTCTGTTTAATTCAGATTGCAAATCGGCAATTTCTCCATCCGTACTTTTTGCATACATTGCTTCTAAGATTCGAATATATGCGTACAAAGAAGCCGGAGACCTTTCAATTTTCAAAGCAGACTTGATAAACTTTTCTGCATTTGTGAAATCATTTTTTTGAAATGCGATATAAGAAAGGTAGTAAAAAGAATCCGAAAAGTCGGGATATTCTTTGGTCAATTTGGTAAAAATCTTTTCGGCTTCCTGGGTTGAGTTTTCGTTGAAGTAAAGAATTCCGATATTGTAAGGTGCAAGCTCTAATTCAGAATCTTTCTTCATGGCTTCTTCAAATTCTTCTTTTGCTTTCTGTTTATTGTTCTGCTTGTAATAAATAAGCCCTCGTGCGATATGCGATGCAGCAAATTCTGGATTCAACGAAACTGCACGATCTAAATATTTTAACGATTCACCATAATTATTTTTTTCTAAATAAATCAAACCAAGTTGATATAAGCTATAATAAGATTCTGGTCTTGTTTTTAAAATGTCTCTAAACCCTTCTTCGGCTTTATCTGTTTGTCCTTTTCTAAAAAAGTAAGCATTGATAGCTTCTTGGATTTCGATTTTTCCTTCTTTTACTTTTTCAATCGAATCTTGTAAAATCCTTATCCCTTTTTCTTCTTCTCCAAGTGCAATATGGCACTCTGCAATTTTAATCAATATAGAAGGTCTCTCTATTTTTTTATAAGCCAGCATAAATGGCTCGATAGCTTCTCTGTAATTTTTAGAATTAAAAAGTTTGTTTCCTTTTTTCACTAAAGGCAGGACTTCACCAAACTTCATATTCCCTTGAATGATTTTTTTAGTTTCTTCAATTTCAGAAATTTCAGACTTTTGGTCTTTGGCTTTTTCTAAATAGGAAAGAGCCGATTGGAATTCTTCTTTTTTGTTTTTTTCCAGAGCCAGTTTGTAATACAGATTTCCGAGTCTATATCGAACAGTTTCGCTATCTGGAAATTTTTTTAGTAATTCTTTATAAATATCTTCGGCTTTGCCAAACTCTTTTTTGTCTTCATAAATTCTGCCGGTGATTATCCCGGAAAGTGGATTTCCTTTAGTGAGTGATTCTAATTTTTCTGTATAGATTTTTTGTTCTTTTTTATTTTGTGCCGAATACAACCGAATGAGTCCCTGGATTGCGGGTATGTTTTCTTTATCTATTGCAAGGCTCGCCTTAAATGAATTTTCTGATTCTTTGTATTTTTTAGAAATAAATTCCGCCCTTCCGATTGCGTTAAAAACCATAGGCTCGTCTGATTTGATTTTTTTTGCTTTTAAAAATTCTTTTATCCCTTCTTCAATTTTTCCTTTTACAAGTAGTTTGTCTCCCTTATCAACCAAGATAGAAATTTCTGTAAGGGTCAATGCTTCCTTTGCTTGTTTTTCAAAAGATAATTTTGACGCTTCCAAGAACTCTCTTTTTGAATCTGAAAATCTTTTTTCATTCAAATAAAAAAATCCAAGGTTGAGTCTTGCCTGCCCAAATTTCGGATCTAATTCAATCGACTTAGTAAAAGACAAAAGTGCTTTTTTGGAATCGCCCAGATTTTGATAACTCAAACCCAATTTATTATAGATTTGTGCATCCGACGGAAATAGCTCCACTGCTCTTTTTAGGATTTTAATTGCTTCTGAATTTTTTCCAGTTTTAATATAAATTGTCCCTAAGGCAGAATACCCTTCTATACTATTGGGATCCATTTGCAACGCTCTTTTAAAAGAGTCTTCCGCTTCTTTATCCTTTTTCAAAAGTATATAGGCGTTACCCAGAAAGATTAAAGGTGCAGAAGTTTTAGGAGAAAGATTCACAGCGTCTTGGAAAAATTCAAGAGACTTCTCATAATTTTTTTCTTTGATTGCCGAGTTTCCTTTTTCAATCAATTTCGCCAATTTGGTTGATTGAGAAGAATCTGAAGCTGATTTAAAATTTGGATCGAGAGACTTGGCTTTAGCAAAATACTCTTCTGCTTCATCGTATTTTTTCAATTGCAACGATACGTCACCTAACTGCATGTACAACTGCAATTTTTGTTTAAAAGAAGAATCATCAGCTCTTTTTAAAGAAGTGTAAGATTCTTCGTATCGCTTTAAAGATTTTAAAAGAACGCCTTGCTTAAATGGGTACACTTTTTCTTTAGGGTAATACTCTTCCAAACTCTTATAAATCTCAATGGCTTTTTCATCTTCACCGAGTGTGGTAAGGACAAGTGAGTATGTAAGTAAAATCTGCTCTGACTTTGGAGAGACTGCAAGAGCTTTTTCAAAAGATTCTCTTGCTTTTTTGTGTTGCCCTTGCTTAAATTCGGAAGAGCCGAGAAGATAAAACCCTTCTGCTGTAGGGTAAACCTCTATTGATTTCTCTGCTATATTTTTTGACTCGTCAAATTTATTCTTTTGAAAAAATTCATTTCCTCTATTTAGGATTTTCTTTGCAGATGAGATTTTTTGTCTTACATCTTCCGATTCTTTCGCGTTTGTGTCTTTGGCGTTTGAAGGCTTTAATTCTTTGGATGAGGCACAATTGGTTAGTAAAAAAGTATTTATGGATACAATGGTTATGAATAAAAATAGTGCGTAAAATTTATTTATTTTCAAGGGACACCTCATTTTTCCGGAAGAGCAATTTTTGGATATGTGATAGAAAAAGATCGAAAAGTTTTTGACTTGGGTGGAGAATCGCTTTTTATCCAAAGAGCGATTCTCCATAGGTTATGAAAACTTTCTTCTGTTTCAAAAACTTTCTTATTTCCGAAATAAATTTTTAATTGTTGTTTGTCTTTGTCTGTAACGAATCTGACAGGTCTTCCTTTTTCGGGATCATTATTTTTAAATTCATAGTTGGCAATTGACACGCCATCAGAAGGAAACTTATAGAGAGAAATTCTGGAATTTTCTAACTCAACTGTATAATTGTCTTTTTCATTTTGAAAAAATGTAATAGCCATTTTTCCATTACCGACTTCTTCCTGACTGTATGCTGTAATTGTTGCATCCAAGCTACCTGAAATTAGAGGATGGGTGGAAATTCCATGCCATCCGGGAATAGGCTCGCTTAGCTTTTGAAAAATTAATTCTTTTCCAAATTGAGGGTAAATTCCACCTTCGCCCGCATTCACCCAAATACTTTCATTAGCCGGGTCTAAACCATTCAGTAATTTTACGGGAAAAGCAACAGTAGAAATTTTCTTAGCCTCTACTTTTACGATTTCTTCATCGAGAATATAAGATGTATTTTCTTCTCCTTGCTTTTGTTTTGAAAATTCTATTTTATAGTTTCCGGGGCTCATGTCATTTGAAAATAGTGGAGTCTCGCCTTTTAAATAATCATCCCAAGAAATTTTTAGACCAGAAGGATAGCTCAATACATTTAAAGCGCCCAGTGTGTAATCATCGTCCCATTCTTGAAAAATTTCTCTTGTCTCTCCTGCTCTAAGCCAAACTTCTTTTGCAATTGGAGTTTTCCCCGGCTTGGAAAATTCCAAAGTATGTATCCCGTCGGAAATCAAAAAATTGGTAACGGGAAGTTTTCCCAAGTCCTTGCCGTCCACCGTTATTATCGTGTCTCCCGAAGTAGAGGAAACGGATAAATTGCCCGAAATAGATTTTTTTAATACTTCTGCAATTTCTGATTTATCGGGCTTTTTAGAAAATTCAATTTGTGGAGAAAGTATTTCTTTTAAGAATTTGTAATTGGAGCCGGCTCTATACAATTCTACTCGTTTTAGCTTTCCTTTTGTTTTCGGTTTTTTGGGTAGAATGAATTTACCGATTGCTTGAAAATTTCCAAATTCTTTCTGATTGATCGGATCAATAATTTTAAAATCTACCTGAAAAGAATTGGAATCCATGCTAAGCGTGAGATTCGGTATAATTATCGCATCTATATCTTCTTTTTGAAATTCAGTTAAAGGAGGGTTTTCTATTGTCCAAGGCTCACTGATATAGGTTCTTTTCCCTACAGTTTTCGGTACAATCAAATCAATTTCCTGCAGCAGCAAGGCTCGCAAATCAGGCTGAATAGAATCTTCCGAGACAGAAACAGGAGAAATGATATAGAAGGGAATTTGCTTTGCCTTTTTTCGGATTTTGTAATCCTCTGGTTTTTCACTATTTCTAAGGTCTTCTTTTGGTGGAGGGGCCTCTTTAAAATAGGGAGAAGAAATCTGAAAAGACTGCCCTTCGAGAACTCGAACAGTAGAGCATCCCATGAAAAGAAAAATTATCCCAATAACAAATACGATGAAATACGTCGGCTTATGTTTCATATTATACTCAAATGAATTCTTGATTGTTAAACAATATAGTAATTAATATGTTTTGTTGGAATCCAATTTTAACCTATCCTTATCTATATCTTTTTTAATGTATTTTCCTTCGTCTATTTTTTCGGCAGTTTTTCTGATTTCATCCGACGAATTGGAAGACTCTTTCTTCGATAGCTTTTGCATAGCTTCTTCGACAGAGCCTGATGACTCTAATTTTCTCAACTCTTCACTACCTTCTTTTAACTCTTCAACTAATTTGGAAAACCCCATCAAACTATTTTTATGGAATACAATCATACTCTTCAAATCGTTTAAAGATTCTTTGTTCAGAGTCTTGATCATCTGATTGGTTAGTTTTTTTTCTTTGGATACAGTAATCTCTGTATTTCTGTCTAAAATCAATTCTTCTTTTTCGTTGGATTTTTTTACACTGATTGAGCCTTCGATTACTGCAAATTTTGTATCACAGCCTTTTTTGCCGCAAGGATTTTTTTCATTTTTCAATATTTCTTTTTCAGGAGCTTCTACGATAGTGAGAAATGTAGTTCCTCTTACCCCAGCTATTGCAGTCGGTGTAGTTATGTTGAAGGACTCGTCTTTCTTTTCTTTCTTTAATACGGTTACAATCTTTCCGTAATTTACATGGACGTTGGTTTCACCCTTGCCTTCTGACAACAAAATACTGCTGATGGAAATTCTTGTATTTTTTGAAACTTTGATTGCTCCTTTGTCGGAGATCATGATTTCTATGCTGCCGCTCTTTTTAGTAAGAATCTCATCTCTTTCTGTAAGCTCCATCCCAAGCTCAGGTTTGATTTCCTTATCCAATCTTAAAATAAAAGCATCTCCCATAATCCATGCTACTCGAACTGATTGAGGGTTGGGTTTGGAATCCATAACTTCTGTTAAGCCGGTTTCTTTTTTGGAACTGCAAAAACTTACCAATAGTGCCAAAGTTAAAAAAATAAGAATCTTTTTCATTTCATTTCTCCAGTTATACTTTCTATTAAATCGTTTCTACCATCTGAGTGATTTGCTTTAAAATATTCAAGCGAGATAATCCGCCGTGAATCCGCAGGGTTACTATCACTATAAATATAAACATTTGAAAATCAAAACTTTTTTCTATATAGCCCTAAAAAAATAGAAAATTAATGAAATTTTTCAATTTTATGGATAAAAATTTTCATTGAGGTGCAACCTTTTGCTATAATTTTCTTTCTAATTGGTATAACTATGTATTTTTCAACAATTTTTTCGGCATCCATTCTTTCCTTGGTGGTGCTTTCAATTGACTTTATATTTCGATTTTCCAGAATTCAGAAATTTTCCTCCGAAAACCTAGTGTTTTATTCCATATCAGTATTTTTGTCCTTCTTATTTTGGGTAATAAGGATAGATATTTTATTCTATTTGAATCGGTTGAAAAAGCCTCTCTATTTTTTGGTGCTTGGCTCCTTTTCACTGTTTTATTCATTTTTGATTATAGGAAGCTATTCTTATTTTCAGTTTTCAAAAATTTTACCCAATTACTTTTCTATTTCCTATATTTTTCAAGAGCCGAAAAACAGTTTTACCTTAGTGCGGGATAGTACCAATTTTTTTGGGTTGGGTCTTATTGTATTATTTGCAATCTTACTCTTTCTTTTCTTAAATTTTATTATTGACCAGAAAAAAAAAGTTTCCAATTGGAAATTTTTAGTTGCAATAGTTCTTTTTTTTGTTCTATTTCCCTTTTTAGTCCATAACACAAGGTATAGAGACCAAGTATATATCGCAGATACAAACGGATATTCATTTATTGTAAAAATTTTGTACAATGAATTAACCGGAGACAAACTTGGTTCAGCAGGTCTTCAATCCAGAACTCCTTATACGTTAGGTGATACCCAAGATCTTGCGCCAAAATACAATGTACTGCTTATCGTGGCAGAAAGTCTTAGAAGAAAAAGTATGGGATTGTATGGATACGATAGAAATACTACTCCAAACCTAAATAAATTTCGTTTATCGAATCCGAATAATTTTTTTCTATTTCAGAAAGCCTATTCCAATGCGACAAGCACATTGATTTCATTTCCGTCCATTCTTACAGGGGTGTTGCCAAATGAGCCTACTACGAAGACTCACAACTCTCCGATATTTTGGGAATTTGGAAAAGCAAAAGGGTATTCTACTTTTTATATCACATCACACGATTTAAAGTGGAACAATCTAAACGGGTATTTTGCAAATGCGGGAATTGATTATCTTTGGAGTAGAGACTCTTATCCGGGATTGTTGTTCAATGATTTAGGGATTGATGATAGAGAAACTTTCAAAGAATTGAAACACCATCTTAGCAAATTAAAAAATACTAATAAAAATTTTTTTGGAGTTTTTCATCTAAATACAAATCATTTTCCCTATTACCACCCCGATGAATTTGAAGTTTGGAAAAAAGGAAAACCTTACGACTACTACGACAACTCTGTTTTATTCATGGATAGCATAATGGGAGAATTTTTAAAATATTTAAAGTCTTCCGGTTTAGATAAAAATACAATTGTAATTTTTACGTCCGATCACGGAGAATCAGTCGGTGAGCACGGATATTTTGGACATATTGAATCTAACTATATTGAAACTATTTCTATTCCGCTATTTTTTTATATTCCTTCCCAAATTCAAAAAACTTTAAAATTACCAAGAAAAGATCTAACTCAAAATTTAGAAAATAATGTTATGAATGGAGATATTATTCCTACCGTCATAGAGCTATTAAATAGAAAAACTAAAAATAGTTGGAATAAAAATAATTTGAGACTGGAAGGCATGGACTTATTTGGAAATATTCCAGATGACCGAGAATTGTTTATTGTAAACAATAACGAAATTTCTTTATACAAAGTCGGATTCAGTCAAATCAAAAAGAACTGGCACTATATCTACAATTATCTTGGGTACCCTGAGTATGAAGAGCTTTACGATTTGAGTAATGACCCGGGCGAATTAAAAAATATTTGGAACATTGGCTCCAATGAATTCAAAACAAACACAACGAATAGTTTTCAAAAATGTCAAATTTGTATGAATGTTCGAGGTGACAGAGATAAAATGAAATTATGACTCTACTTAAAAAAATCCTAAGACAGATTTCGTATTGACAAACGGCAAGCTCGCTTGAAATACAGGTTTATTTGCAGAAAGGTTTTTTTCTCTAAATATAAAATATTTTTTATGCTAATTGGACTCATTTTACAAGGAGGGTGCAAAGTGACTGACCCCTACTATAAAGAAAGAGAAAAAATGATAAAGTATCAAATGGAATGGAGGGGGATTAAGGATGCGAGAGTCTTAGAGGCGATAAGAAAAGTTCCAAGGCATGTTTTTATTCCCAGCTCACATAGTTCTCTTTCATACCAGGATAGTCCAGTTCCAATAGGTTTTGGTCAAACTATTTCTCAACCCTATATGGTGGCTTATATGACAGAGCTTCTGAATTTGCAAGGGATTGAAAAAGTTTTAGAAATTGGCACTGGTTGTGGTTATCAAACTGCAATTTTAGCTGAGCTTTCAAAAGTAGTTTTTTCTATAGAAATTGTAAAAGAGCTTTGTGAAATTTCTAAAAAAAATCTGGAGATTTTAAATTATAAAAATATTGGTTTAAGGTGCGGGGATGGATATTTTGGTTGGAAAGAAGAGTCTCCCTTTGATGTAATCCTAGTAACCGCAGCACCCAAAAAAATTCCCGAAGCATTAAAAGAGCAATTAAAAATAGGCGGGATCTTAGTCATACCTGTTGGCAAAGAAGAGCAATACCTATATGTTTACAAAAAAACAAAAGCCGGCTTTCTAGAAGAAAATAAATTTAGAGTGGTTTTTGTTCCCATGACAGGAAAGATTCAAGATTAGCTATTTCTTTTTAGCTTTCTTTTTCTTTTCCTTTAGCTCTTTTAAATAATCCAACATAGCATCAGGAGTTTCAAATAAAAATTTATGATCCTTGCCTGTTCTGGAGCAAGACTTTGCAGAATACTCTCTACATAGGTTGGGTCTTGTCTCATAAATGCTGCACATTCCATTGGGTTGAAGCTGAACACAGGGAGTGATGAACAATAAATTCCAAGCATTATCGTTATCAATATATATTTGTACATTTTTGTGGTGCAAATACCAAGTGTAGTGATCTAAAGTTTCTTTATTTTTTGGAAATTCAATCTCCACAGAAACATAATTGCAGCAACCATGACAGGCAAGGCAAATTTCTGTCTCTGTCATTTTGTCTTCATTCGGAAATTTTGGAAATACTAAGGGAGTATCGCCTTTGGAATATTTATCCATATTCACTTACCTTTGCACTATCCTATTTTTTAGGGAGGGCTTTTACATAAACTTCTGCAGTCGAAATATTATCAAAGGTATTTTCAATATTTTTCATAAATTCATCTGAAATATAGCTCGCCGACTCTGTAATGTTTTGAATCTTGCGAACAACAGGTCTTAGTTTTACCTCTTTTATATTCGTCACCGGAAAAACTTTCAATGAAATCTGGATATTGTTTGAAAGGGAAATTTGAATTTCCTTGGTTTCTTTTGTTTTGATTAATTCTTCTGCGACTAAAAATCCTTCTCCATTCAAACTATCTGGATAGCGATCTACTTTCAAGTCTCTTAATCCTGTAAATAATAAATCCCCCAAAGCAGGGTCTAATAAAATCTTTTTTTGAGACAATCGAATGTAAGAATTTCTTTCAGAATTATTTTCTATTACAGGGTTTACCACCAATTGAACTTTTTTTTCTTCTGAGATCAACTCGATTTTTTTTATTTTAGAAATGCCTAAAGGAAATACGTTTAGCTCTCTAAAGCCAATCGGATTCTCCAAAAATTTATTGAATATGTAAGAGTGTGTAGAATAGATTTTTCCACCTGTCTCAAAAAATCTTCTTGATTTATCTCGGGATTCATTTCCTAAATAAAACTCTTTCAAAACTTTATTATTTTTCGATAGAGAGATTGCGGGAGAATTTTCAAAACTAATACTAAGATTTTTTCTGTACCCGTCCTCGGCGAACGCAGCAGATAAAATTTTTAAGACCGACAGTTCCATAAAAAGATTCTTGCATTGATAGTTGCACTCATACAAGATTCGCTTCTCGGATTCTTTGTCGTCAGATTCTACAGTAAAAAAAGCAGTATCTTGAAACCAATTCGCATAACGCATAAAAATCAATTCTGAGTCCTGCATTTTTTCAAAAATCTTTTTGGATCTTGGAGGACTAAATACAATTTTGTCAGGGCTCTCTTTCCACAAAATTTCTTCTTTTAGGTTTTCCCGATCTTCATCTACAAAAAGAAATAAAACTAATAGGAAAGTAAATACTACAACCGCGATAAATATTTTTTTCATAATAACCTTGTTTTTTTTCTTAGAATTACAAATCCGAGTCCAGCGAGGATTATAAGCCCGGGAAAAGCAAACATTCCAATCACCCACACTATTTGCTTTTCTTTATCTGTTAAGTTTACAATTTCTATGTCAGTTTTTTTGAGTACGATTCCGCTTAGAATTTCTCTTTGCAAAACCCAATTCACTGAGTTTACGGAAAAGTTGGAATTCAAATTTAATGAAAAGTATTGATCGGTCAGCCATGATGTTCCTGAAAAAATTATGACCCTTGGGTTTTCGCCTTCTTTTTTATTTTTTAATTGAAGTGCATAACCCAGCTGATAGTTATTTTTTGTTTCTTTACCGTCTAACTTCCCATTTTTATTTGAATCAATAAAAGTATCAAATCCCGACTCCAAAAGAATATTCGATTCCATTTCAGTTGGTTTGTCTCCCTTTTTCTCAAAGTATCCTGAATAAGGATACACTATGCCTAAATTTTTTTTCTCCAAAACAGTTTCGATTGGATGGCTTCCAAAATTTTTTGCTATTAAAATACCAAATCGTCCGTTTCCTTGAGACAGGATTTCTTTTTTAAAAGTTAAATTTGCTCTCTCCAATATCCAATCAAAATTTTCAGAGCCGAGGGGGTCTATGGATATGAAAAGACTTCCTCTTTTTTCTGTTACGTATTTCCAAATAGTATCTCTTGCTTCCTTGGAAAATGGAATAGAAGGTCCGATGATCACAATTGCATCAGCGTCTTTCGGAATCTCGCCTGGCCATTTTTCTTCAAATCCGAGAGGCTTCACCTTAAAATTAAAAAAATTTAAGCCAGAAATAAATTTATTGACTTGCTCGTTTGGAATGCTTTGAAATCCCGTACTGAATCTTTCGCCATTGGACGTGGTCATATAAATTGTTTTTTCACTTGTTGAAATATTTAGAATTGCCTGAATAATTTTTCTTTCAATACCTTCCAAGTCGCTGGAATCTTGCACTAAAATTCTTTGCTCTGCAAAAATATTCTTTCCGATAAAAGAATCTTTTTGTGTCCTAAATAAAATTGTTCCGTTTGAAGCTTGCCCTATATTTCCGAGAAGGTCAGTCTCTACATCTGCATTAATAAATTTTACAGAAACATACGGACTAAGCGATCTTAACTCATCCAATATAATTTCAATATCAGGTCGAATCACACTAAGCGCAAAAGTATTCTCAGGTCCTGAAGACTCTAAGGGTCTTGGGTAAAAAGCAAAAATTTGAACTTCCTTCTTCAACCCTTTTAGTATATTTCGAGAAGTTGTAGAAAAAGAATATTTTCCGATAGAGGTTAAGTCTATGTTAAAATTTTTTAATGAAGCAATATAATTCACACCGATTAAAATAGTTAAAGCTAGTGAAATATTCATCACAGAACTTTGCAGAAGTCCGTATTTTCTGATTGAGAGTGCGTTAGACGACTGCATGGACTTTCTAACGTTCTCAAGGAGAATGGTGTATATAAAAAAAGAAAAAGACAAAATGACAATTGCAGCGAGTAAGAAATTTCTAAGTTTAGGGTAGATTGTAGTCTCTTCCGAAACTCCGGGTGCCAAAGGAAAATCCAAGAACATTCTAAGGTGGTATAATAAAAATGCACTTATTCCCAAAGAATACAAAAGCAATTTCTGATTTCTTACTTCCCTTGGTGTAGATTTCTTTGTTAAGTAAGAATAAAAAAAATCAGACGAAATCAAAATAAAAGAAAAAAATATCCAAATTCCTCGAATTGTAGATTTTGTGATCACGGAATCAAATACAAAAAATAGTAAAAGTGAAGCTAAAGAGACAAATGGAAGAAGGTTTTCTTTTTTAAAAAAATCCATACTAACCCCTCCACCTTCTTGATTCGAGTACCTTGATTGTCAGATATACAAAAAATGAAGCACCCGAAACAAAAAATACCATTCCCGAAAATGGAAGCACCCCTCTCGCAAAACTAATAAAGTGCGAAAAAATATGAAGATGAAAAAGAATGGTTCTGGTTGTAGATTGGAATAGATGAGAAAAAAATCCAATCACCCATAATGTCATAATAATCACGATTGAAATTAAAAGAGAGACCATCTGATTTTTGCCCAATACGCTCCCGAAAATTCCTATGGAATATGTAAAAACTCCTAACAGGAAAACGCCTAACGTACCCGAAAAAACTAAGTACATTGGCGCTTTCCAAAAAGAATATAAGAATAAAGGAAAAAGTGCATTTATAAAAAAGGAGATAATGAAACATACAAACACACCAAATAAAAATTTTCCGATTACGATTTCTGAATCTGTTACAGGGCTTGTGTACAAAAGCTCAAGAGTGCCTTTGTTTTTTTCTTCTACAATACTTCCCATAGCAAGAATAAGCATTGCTACTACAATCGTTGACATAAAAGAAATAAATGTTACCATTGTAGCATCTGCATAGTTTGACCTGCCGTTAAAATTTAAAATCAAAACAAACAACGCATTTAAAAAAGCAGTGCCACCTAAAATCATAGGAGAAAGATAAGTCCCGAAAAACAGTCTTACTTCTTTTAAAAAAATCCATTTTATATTATTCATATTATTTATTACAACTTACTCAAAAAAAATTCTTCTAAATTAAAAAAATTGTTTGGCTCTTTTTCAATTTCTTTTTCCAATTCACTAAAGGTAAATTCTCCCTTTAGCCTACCTTCGTGCAAAAATAAGAATCTATCACAAGTTTTGTAAATCTCGGAAAGTATGTGACTGGAAATAAGTACAGTGTGATCTTCCTTTAAATTTTTAATCAGACTTCGCATTTCTATAATCTGTTTTGGATCCAGACCGGAAATCGGTTCATCCATGATTATAAGAGAAGGGCTACCGAGTAGGGCTTGTGCTATTCCGACTCTTTTTCTATACCCAAGAGACAAGTGTCCGATAATCTTGTTCAATTGAGGAAAAATATCTGTCTTCTTGGAAACTCTTTCTATTTCGCTTGGAATATTTTCTGTTGAGATTCCTTTAATCTGAGATACAAATTCTAAATATTCCTGTATTGAAAAATCCTCGTATAAAGGAGGCGTTTCAGGCAAGTAACCGATCTTCTTTTTTACCTCCAAAGGAGAATCAAAAATATTCAGAGAATCAATTTCTACCTCTCCCTCGCTCGGTATCAAAAAACAAGTTAAGATTCTAATCGTGGTAGTCTTTCCTGATCCGTTTAAACCCAGAAGCCCTACGATTTCTTTGCTCTTTAATTCAAAACTCAGATTCTCAACTGCTTTTTTATTTCCAAAATTTTTGGTAATATTTTTGACTTTTACCATAACGCTTTAAGGGTTCATTTTGTATTTATCTTTTAAACTGAATACGTGGTTTTTCCAGACTCTTTCAAATCTAGAATCATCCGTAAATGGTTTTTTAATAATTTTTAGACAGTTCTCCATTTGCTTTGGAGTAGTACTCGATTTAGAATATACTTGTATAATATATTTGGAAAAATCTTTTACAAGGTACTCAAAAATTTGATCTAACAAATCTTTGTCTAATTTTTCAAATTTAGAATTTTCAATAATGAGCTGACCGTAAGGAATCAAACAAAACGCCTCACCGAGTGATAGCATAAAATCAATATCCCGAGACTGAAGTTTGTCCAAGGGAGAATCAGTCAGAAAATATTTGAAAGCCTCAATCTGCTCTTTAAAAATTTTTAAATTTGGAGAATCTACACTATCATAAACTGATTTGTAATCATGGAACTGGATTTTTTTTAGTCCCTTTGTGGTAGAGCCTTGGTTGAATATAAAACTATCATCAGAAAAATCGTTCCTTTTAGGGAGTTCAGGGTAATTCTTAGACTCAAAAAGATAAGTTTGTATAAAATTTGTAACAAGCATCATATTGATATGAGCGGTTCCTTCCAATTTAGGTAGTGCTCGAATATCTCTTGCTGCCATTTCAAAAAACATATTCTTTTCAAAACCTTTTGCAGCTACGACATCCCATATACAATTAATCACTTCCTCTCCCTGCATGGTTACCTTGACTTTTACCATTGGGTTGAATAGCAGGTATCGCCTATCGTCTACAGAAGAATTCCTCATGTAGTCAGATGAACGAATAGTAAAAAATCTCATAGACACAAGTCTGGAATAGGCTTCTACAAATAATTTTTGAATATGAGGAAAGTCTGTTACGTGTTGATTGAAAATATTTCGATTGGCAGCGTGGTCGATAGATTCATACAAAGCGTGGGTGCACATTCCGATTGAAGCCCAGCCGAGGTTGTACTTACAAAACGCTATAGTCGCAAGAGAAGCATCCCAAGCCTCTCTCCCCTTAGACAAAATATCGTCTTCGGTAAGCGGGTAGTCGTGAAGAGCATACTCACCAACATAGTTTTGGGAATTGGTTACGTTCTGAATGCACTCGTAGTTCTTGTGAGAAGACTCTACCGCAAAAAACATAAAGTCTCCTGTTCCGTCTAACTTCCCAAAGGTAGATACTAAGGCAGCTTTGTTTGCGTTCCCGATATAGTATTTGTCTCCGTTGGCGATATACTTCCCTTCACCCTTTGGAAAAACCATCATATCACTGGAAATCAGATCCGCTCCGTGCTCTTTTTCTGAAAGGCCAAATGCAAAAATCCCACCTTCTTCTAATAGTTTTGCGGTCTTATTTTTAATTTTTTCATTCTTGCTCATCCAAATAGGTCCAAGCCCGAGCATGGACACCTGCCAAATATACCAATACGCAAGTCCGTAAAAACCGGTGATCTCGCTAAACATACAATTTCTGTAAGAGTCCCATCTGGAGTCACTCGCACCATAACCCTTTGGAGTCATTAGCACAGAAAATATTTTTTCTTTCTTTATAAAATCTGCAAAGTCCTGATACCAAACCCTTTCGTGATCGTCGTGCTTTAATTTTTTCAAGCCCTTGTTCTCAAAAAAATCTATAACTTTTTTTAATAAAGCTCTGGATTTTTCGTCCAAGTCGCTGTAGTCAGGATTTTTTGGGTTTAATAATAGCATTCTCTATCTCCGTGCAATTCAGGATAAAAATCTAAGTTTTTCGTGTAAAGAAATATTCAAAAAAATATGGCTTGCCCATTTCCGTGAAATCTATTTTAAAATAGCTGAAAGTTTTTTGTAATTTTCTATAACTTCCTTTGTTTTTTCTAATCCAAACTTATTCAAATCGGGGTGGTATTTTTTTAATAACTCTTTGTATTTTTTTCTCAAGTCTGTACGATTTGAATTTTCGTCCAATTGAAAAAATTGAATGAGTGAGAGAGTTTCTTTGTTGTGTGTTTGAAGACGAATGTCTCTGCCATAAACTTCATAATAGGCTCTTTCTTTGGCTTCTCTTGAGATTTTTTGCATATCAATTTTTTTGTCAGAATAAAGAGAAAGCAGATATTTTTTTAGAAAAGAGTCAGCTCCATAAGAAATATCAATATGCTTAATTTCGACATAATAACTGACATATCTGTCGATCATAATTTCTTTATCAAATTTTTCGTCAATATAAGAATCAAAAGCATCATCAAACTTCAAAGTTGCAGAAGAAAGAAGCAAGATTAGCTCTTTGTCTAATTTATGGCTTTCCACACTTGCAGTCAAATAGCGAAAAAAATACTCTACTATTTCGTCTAACGTTTCTTTTGAAAAATACAACCCTCCCTCCATAAATACTTTTTCGGTATTTTCTATCCCTAAGAAATTCGATAAAAACTTGCAGAGCACCTCACAGTCTGTTTCATGAAACCCGCCCAATACGTCATAATTTAACAGAGGGTTATTTGCAGAATAGACCATCCTGTAGTAGATTTCTTTTCTGATTTCCAATAACTCGGAAAGACGAGTCGAAGACAAAAACCATTTTCCTTCAACTGAAATAGACTGTATTTCTGTGATTATATCGAAAAGTGTTGCCTCTGCCTTGTTGTTCTCGTTCATGATTTATTCTAAAAACTATACAAAAAAAATCAGGCAATAGATTACAAGAAAGTATTTTGAAACTAACCTATCTCGCTTTGTTTTTCTATTGATATATTTTGATAGAAGAGCAAATTTTAAATAGAGGCAGTACTTTGGTTATTATAAAAATAATTTTTGAATTGAACAAAATGGCAGTAATAAAAAGATTTTTTAAATGAAGCATTTTGCACTGATTCTATTTTTATTTTGTTATCCTGTATTTTCTCAAAGTAGCTCAAACGATCCAAACATCGTTCAACCTAAAAATGAAAATCAAAATAACAAAGAAGCCCAACCTATAATCAAAGAAAATGATTCAATTGCAATAAAACCCAAAAAGCCTCCGAATCCTCATTTTGTAGCCCTTCTCGGAATTGTTCCTGGACTTGGACAAGCGTATATCGGGAATACATGGTCTGGAGTTTTTCAGTTTGGTTTATTTTATACATTGTCAGGATTAGAGTACCATTTTTCTAAACAACCAGATTATATAGAATACAATGAAAGAGAAGTAAAATTTGAAATAGGAAGGACTTTGGCGGCAGAAGAGTTTCAAAGAAATAATCTGCTCTATAGAAGCATTCCTGCTTTCACAGAGTCTCGATACCAAAGAGACTTGCGACTCTACGAAGAAAGAAAACTCTATGAAATAAACCCACTCTTGAAATACGGAGAATACCAAAGAACTTCCAGAAGCACTTTTTATTCCGATACACTCAATAACCCGGTGTTGAGTGTTATGCTGTACTCCATATACTCCGGGTTTCGGGACGCAGGTGGATTAGGCGAGTTCAAAAAAGACGAAAAAATTGAAGCGCTTTTACTTGCACCGTTCAAGCCAGTGTACTTCACCAATATTAAAATATTTTTACCTATTGCTTTTTTGAGTGCAATGCTTTTGACAGACAACTCTTCTACAAAAATATTAGCACCACCCAGTCTTGTAAGAGACGGCTCCTTAGTGGGTGGCGCTTTTATCACAGGGATAAGCCCTGCTATAGGAGAAGAAGCATTCTTTAGGGGGTATGTAAATTACTCATTAATGCAATCCTACGGTCCAATAATTGGTGGTGGAGTTTCCGGGTTGCTTTTTTCTATGGCACACGCAGGAAACCAAGACGCAAAAGAAGGATTTCTCGGAAGAGCACTACTTGGTTTTTATTTTGCCTATCTACACTATTCTTCAGGATACGATCTGGGCCCTTCCATTGCAATGCACTTCTGGTGGAATTTTCTTATGGGTCTTGCACAAATCAAATACTACAAACCCGATCCGAATTACAACAAGTCTCAACAAGAAGTTCATTTTATGCCTGTGTTCTATCAGATGAGATTTTGAGATTTGCTTTGGAATACATTCTATATTATTAATCCTCTTGACACGAAAGTTTTCCAAGAATTTCTTTATTTACATCGTAAGGAGGGCTTAGATGAAAAAATTATTTGACCTAATATCTAAATTGACCAAAGGCACGGCAGTAATTTTCCTTTGTGTATTTTTTTTGTTTTGCAATCGATACACCACAGTTACAGAAATAGATTCAAACAAAGACGGTAAAATAGACCAATACATGATCTCACTAAAAGATAAAAATCTGGGGATTGCCATGGTCGTAGATGAAAGTAAAGAAGGAAATTTTGACGATATATCTTGGATTCACGGAGAGCCGGGAAATACAAAGGAGAGCTTTGTAGTATTTAACAAGATTTATAAAAACGGAAAGGTAAAATCAAAAACATGGTACGGTCCAAACACTATTAAATTAATAGAATTTAGTGATGAAGATGGAGACGGGTTTTTGGAAACTAAAATCTATTATAATAAACTTGCTTTGCCAAAAATAATCAACGGTCATATTGCAAGAATTGAAATTGATACAGACAAAGACGATAAAACAGACGTATGGCTATTTCCAGCAGATAGAGTAGAAATTGACTCAAACAAGGATGGTGTTCCTGACAGGTATTCTACAGACACCAAAAAAGTCCAAGAGGCTTATAAACAATTTACTACCAGCAGGAAATTTGAATTAACAACACTTCCACTTGAAAAACCAAGATCGTTTGTAATTCACCCTGAGCTGATTCAAATAGACAGATGGAAGGCAAATCTAAATATTCATTTTTAAATAAAAAAAGCCGCCCCAAAATGGACGGCTTTCCACTAATTACACAAATCTAAAATAAATTAGAATGTTGGGTAAGTAGTAGGGCAAGTTCCAGATGCTGTTCCAAAAGATGAAGAAGTGGTAGCTGTAAAGCCTGCACCATATCCACACTTCAACGAAGCAGTAACAACAGCAGAAACAGAAGCCGCATCGGTTTTAGAAATACCATAAGTTGAATAAGAACCACCACTCATGCTTGTTAGAACTGATTTTAAAGCTGAGTCAGAGGCTACAATAGCTGATGCACATGCAGGAACTGAAAAAGCAGCATTCATGAAAGCAAGATAGTTTGTAGCAGACAAGGTAGTCATTTCAGTTTGTCCATAAGGCTTTAAGAGTGCAATTGCAGCAGCAGTAAATCCTGTTACAGACATTGCAGTAGTCTGATAAGCTTTTAGATCCGCAAGGCTCACAGACATATCTGTAGAAACACTTCCAACTCCAGAGTAATTTGTAAGAGCTTTTACTGCAGTGATACTTGCATCATCCTTACAAATCATAACAGCAGACGATTTTCCGCTCACAATTCTATACCCTGCCATTGAACATCCCTGGTTTCCACTTGTTAAAGAAGATTGAGCAGTTGTTATTGTAGCAGTTGTAGTGTTGGTTTTGCTCAAGGTTATTGCTGAACTCAAGGTTGAACAACCAGTGGTTGCATCATAAACAGTTTTTAGACCATCAAACCCGGTATCAACAGCAGTTTTAGCTTCGCTTGGGCTTGTAGTGTAAAGTGATGTATTTAAAGTAGCTGCATTGCAACCGCCTTTTGGAATTGCAGAGCCTGTAGCAGAGTAGGTTGTGGTTCCAGTTGCACTCTTAGTGATAGTAGCACATTTACCGCTTGTTTGATCCAAGAGATAAAACATTAGTGCTGAATTGTTGTCATCCTCTTTCTTTTTTGCACAATTTACGAAAAGACCAAGAGCCAATGCAATTGCTGCAATACTTATTAAATTTTTATTCATTTTTAATCCCCTTTTTTAGATTTAGCTTTATTCTTAGTTTTCTCTTTTTTTTGTCAATATCTTTTACAGTATTTTTTTTAGCTTTTTATTTTTGTTTTACTTATATTATGTCTCATTAGCTTAGATTGTTTTGACCGACAATGTGGGATCTCCAATTCGGAGGACTGATGACGGAGGTCTGAGGTCGGGGGAATAGTGTAGGTGAGAATCTTTTGTAAATAGGTTTATCTTTTAGGATGAGGTTTTGAGCTTTAGTAGAGTTTTTGAAATTTCGTATTTAGTGCAGATTTTACACTTTTCGTGTGAAAATGTGGGATCTCCAATTTTTTAGAGGATTTCAAAAGATTTCGTATTTAGTGCAGATTGGGGATTTTTTCTGTAAAACTTAAGAAAAAATCAAAAAAATAAAAAATTGCAAAAAAAAATAGAAAAAAAGATTGACTAATTTTGTGCATTGCACAAATTTGATTTAGTGCGATGCACTATTTGAAAGGAGAATATAAATGGAAAAACAAATCATGGACATACTGAACGCAGGAATCGGTCTTTTTCAATCTGGAAAAGAAGGATTAGTAAAAGCAAGAGCTGATCTTGAAAAAGCTTACTCTGAACTTGCATCAAAAGGCGCTCAGGACAACTCCGAAACTGCTGTAAAACTCAGACAATCTGTTGATAAAATCATCAGTGATATCAAAGAATTTACAAGTGTTGCTGGGAAAAACTATGAAGACACAAGAGCAAAAATCATAGAAAACTACAACAAAATCACTGACGAAATCAAAAACAGGATGCCTGAAGGAAAAGTTGAAGCTGTAAAAGCAAAAATCAACGAAGTAGCAGAAAGTATCAAAAAGCCAAAAGCTTAAATTTTCAATTCTATCGGGGGCAATTTTGCCCCCTCTTTCTTTTTTTAAATTTTCTTTGTAATTAAAACTAACTTAAAAATACTGCATTTATACTTTTTGGATGGGGATTTATGAAAAAATATGATGTATTCGGCGTAGGCAATGCGTTAGTTGACACTCTGGTAAATATAGATAAAAAATTTTTGGAAGATAGCAATATTGTCAAAGGGGTAATGACGTTAGTTGATTCCGAAAAACAAGGAGAGTTGTTAGCTTCTCTACACGAGCATAAGTTGGAATTGAGGTCTGGTGGAAGTGCTGCCAATACGATGATCGCTTTAGCTAATTCAGGTGGAACAGGATGTTATACCGGAAAAGTTGCAAACGATGCAAATGGGGAGTTCTACAAGAAAGATATGGAGAATGCAGGTATAAATTTTGAAATGGAGCCTGCAAATACCGGGCACACAGGAACTTGTGTAGTTCTAATGACACCGGATGCAGATAGAACGATGCTCACTCATCTTGGAATCTCTATTACCCTTACGTCAGGCGACATAGGTATCGAGAATTTAAAGAAATCTAAAGTGTCTTATATAGAAGGGTATCTATGGGATGGGGAAGATACGAAAAATGCTTCACTTCATGCAATGGATATTTCTAAAAAAAATGGAGTCAAGGTCGCTTTCACGTATAGCGATCCTTTTTGTGTGAAAAGAGCGAAAGCTGACTTTATTCAAATTACAAAAGAGAAAGCTGATTATATTTTCTGCAACCATGATGAAGCTATGTCATTGAGCGAAAAAAACGATCCTAAAGAAGCCCTTGCTTATATAGGAAGTCTTTGTCAAACTGCATTTATGACTTGGGGAAAAGAAGGTGCTTATTTTGTAGATAAAGGAATTATCACCCACGTTCCCGGATTTCCTGTGAACCCGATTGATACGAATGGAGCCGGTGATGCGTTTGCTGCCGGAGTATTGTATGGAATCACTCAAGGCTATTCTCTTGCAAAGGCTTGCCGATGGGGAAATTATGTTGCCTCCAGAATTATAATGGAGATTGGTGCAAGACTATCTGTCAAATTAATGGGTCGTCAGGAAGAAATTTTAGTCGGCTACTAATTTAACCAAAATTCTTTCTGACACTATTTCTGAGTAAGTTTATTTTTTAAGCATAGATTGAAAATTTTCTGATAAGGTGGACAAATTTTTTAAACGAATTTGCAACTCTTCAGATTCTACTTCACCAGCTATTACTTGGTGGGCAGCACCTCTTGCGCTATGGTAGGCAGATTCCAGCTTTGCTACATATTCTTCCAGACTTGATGCAGAAACTTTTTGTTTTCTCTTATATATTTTGATTAAATACTGTAAAATAAATCCAAAAATAGAAAAACAATAAACTGGAATTAAAACATACAGGCTAGTTTTAAAAACCCAAAAAATCTTGTATTCACTTGTTATGGATTTATTCAGATAAACCCATATTAAACAAAGTAAACCAACTGAAAAAGTCAAGTTTGCCCTCGGTGTAGAAGGGGATAAATTATTAATAAGAATCAAAAGAAGTACCGAAAAAATAAATAGCAAAATGACCTCAGGAGGTATCCAGCTAAAAAAATTGTCAAAAAAAAGTATTGTCTTTTGATAAGCAGTTGTAATTGTCTTAAGGGAGTTTTCTAATGACTCATAGTTTCGTTTTATGTCTTCAAATAATCCTGTGAAATTGGGCATTGTTCTTACCTTGAAAAATAAAATTTGGAGAATATTCTCTCCTTTTGTTCAGAGATTTCATAGATTTAGCCTATTGAAAAAAATTTCAATAGTTTATCTATTCATTGTTTTTATTTTTATATTTTACCATGAGAGCCACCTCCCTTGGTTTATTATTCTACTGCTTGCATTTTCAACACTAATTTTTACTCTATTACTTTTTTTATTCGGTTATGGTTTATTTCGTTTTCTATTCGGAAACAAAGGGAATCTATTTTTTGAAATTTTATTTCTTAGCGTATTGTCTGTAGTATTATACACCTTAGGTTTTTTGGAATATAGCGGTGGAAATTTATTTCTATTAATTGTTATTGCGATTGCGTTTTTTTTTAAATTCACTAACTCTATATTGTATTATAGAATTTCTCTAATTGGTCTTTCAATTTTATCTGTCGGGTTGGTTACGTTTTACTATTTGCAAGCAAACGAAAAATTTTTGTTCTACTACTTTAATCAGTCTAAATACGGAGAAATCGAAAAAGATTTTACAAAGTGGAAATTTAACGAATCAACAAAAGAGCTTTCTAATTCAGAAATTCCAATAAAGTTCAAACTACCGGAAAGTTTCCAATTTTACAATCCCAAGGACTTAGACTTAAAGGAAAAAACAGGAGCCGGGCAAATTGCAGGAATCATTTCTATTGGGGCTGTAGATCCAAATCTATATCCTTTTGTTCGTATTTTTTTCTTACCAAAATCAATAAATATGAGTGAGGAACAAATATATTCTGAATTTTCTAAACTATTGGAAGTTGGAGTAAACAGAGGAGAATTTGAAGAATTAAAGGAGTTGGGAAAAAAACCTTTTCTTAAAAAAAACTGGAACGGATATTTTTGGGCGTACTTTGATCCACTTAGGCCCCGCTACGCAAAAACAGGTTTTTATTTTGCTCCTCTACCTTCGGGAGATGCATTACTTTTACACCTTACTGAAAATGTTACAAAAGATTTTCATGAGCCTAAGATTTTAGAAATTTTAGAAAGTATTCAGTTTTAAAAATACTTAAACACAGTTTGGTAATAGCGCATGAATTTTTTCTAATTGTGCTTTGTTTCTTTTTTCAGGAGAAGTTAGTATAGAAAATTTAGTCGAACCAACAAGACTTAAATCATCTCCATTTCCAATAAACTCAATTAGACAGGATACTAACTTTTTTGCATTCTCTCCATTCTTAGTAAGGTTTCCAATTATAAATTCAGTTGTAACAGGCTCTTCGTGCTCTTTCCAAGAATCATAGTCGGTTGACATGCAAACCATCTGATAGGCAATTTCAGCTTCACGAGCAAGTTTTGCTTCCGGTAATACACTCATGTTGATGATGTCTCCACCAAGCATTCTATACATGTTGGACTCGGCTCTAGTTGAAAACAAAGGCCCTTCCATACAAACTACAGTCTTTTTCGTGTGGATTGTTATTCCTAGATTTTTTCCACAGGCTTCAATTCGATCAGATAGGTTTTTAGAAAACGGATCTCCAAAACTTGCATGAGCTACTATCCCATTTCCAAAAAATGTAGAAGGACGATTTCCTTTGGTTCTATCAATTATTTGATCTGGTAAAACAAAATCAAGAGGTTTGATTTCTTCTCTAAGACTTCCAACTGAACTAAATGCTACAATTTCTTCTACACCGATATTTTTCAATGCACATATATTCGCTTGATTTGGAATTTCGGTCGGTGATATAAAATGCCCTTTACCGTGTCTTGGGAGAAATGCGACTAACTTCCCTTTGTATTTACCTATTGTGATTTTATCTGAGGGCTTGCCCCAAGGAGTGTCGGGATGTATCTCTTCTATAATCTCCATACCATCTAATCCATAAAGCCCTGTTCCACCAATGATTGCAGCTTTTACTTTTTCTTTCATACTTGTCTTATTTCAATGGCTACAAGTTTCAAGCAAGAGAAAAAATAATTCATTCAATTTTACTTAAAAGAAATCATAATCAACCAAGTTTTATCAGAAAAAAAACTTTTTATATAGTCTCATTTATCCCCTTTTTTCGTATTCCATTTTTCGGAGAAAGACCAAATCTGACAATCTTGCAATTAACTTGTCGAGTTCTACATTTTGCTTTTCCACTTAAAACTCCCTCTCGATTGTTTCGATTTGAACATTTGTTAAATCATAAACATTGTAAACAAAAATATCTAATTCGGTCATGTCGATAATCTCACAGCATCGATTATAAATATCTTTGAATTTAATATGCTGGTTATTTTCAATAATTGGCAATGGCAAAGATTCAATATGAGAGCGTAAAATCTTTTTTGAATGAAACATTTTCCTGTAAATAAAACTATATAACTTTGAATTAAAAAGACAAACAATAGTTTCGATTGGATAGTCAATTTTTGGAATAAACAAATTCGCACTGTTAAGCAATAATCTGCCTTGATTGTCGAAAGCACAGATAATTCTATCGTTAATAAATCTATATGTGATTTTGGGTTGACGATATTTCTCAACTGACGCTATTTGCTGATACCGTTCTGGATGAAACTCAATAAAACATTCAGCAGGAAGAAAACGGAAAGGGTCTATATCCTTCCCTCTGTATATAGGTTCCATATTCTTCTTGCTTTTTGTTTTTGATATATGTTTAGCATTATTGCCTGTTACAATGCCAAGTGCAAATTCTGCATTATTTTTTAATGTTAAATATTTTCGAGAGAAAACATGGGAAAGTATTTCTTTCTCTAAAGAATTCGCTGTAGCTTGAATTATATAATCTGGAGGTGAAATTTCTTTATGATTAAGATGATACACTTGCTCGCTATTAAATATCTCAATAGAATCCGAAATTATCTCGTTACAGAATGTGAATCGTATAGCCTCAGATACTACACCTTGAAATGCGTTTCCTAACAAGTCAATTTTGATTGCTCTATTTTTAGATAGTAAAAATTTGCGAATATTTTTATGTGTTCCAACATTTAAAATTGAATGAGGTAAAAAAAAGGTTAGTGTTCCTTTGGAAGTAAGGTTATTGATGCAGTTATATAATGCTATTGAGAATGATTCCGATGTAGATATTTCATCATACATTTTAATGAGTGTTTCTTTTTCTTTAAAGTCAAGTTTACTTCCCCACGGCGGGTTTGTGACAATATTATCATAGCATATTTGATTATCTGAAATGTCAAACAATGAAATCTCTGAAGTGCCCCCCTAAAACTGTAAAGAAAAAAATCATATTTTTTGTTTATTTTTAAATTGCAGAGGAGATAGTCCTCCTAAAGCTGAATGAGGTCTGATTGAATTGTACCGATCAATAAATTGAAAAATACTTTTGGCTGCTTCAATTTTATCAGCATAACAGGAGATATTTATCTCTTGATACTTGATAGTTTTATTAAAAGATTCTGCGTGTGCATTTTCATATGCATTACCAAGACACATTGAAATTTGTATTTTGGAATTGTTCAGAAGTTCTATATATTCATGCGAACAATATCTTCTATCAGAATCAGTATGATGAATGTAACCTTCGAGACTTCCTCTGTTCATGAGAGCCGACTCAAATGCAGACCTGACAAGTTCACTATTAAGTTTATCAGAAACAGCTCGTCCGATGACCTCTCTGTTTTCCATATCCATTAGTGATGCCAGATAATGATTTTTCCCCTGAACATCAAAAAAAGTAACATCACCAACTATTACTCGTGCATGATTAATTGACTTGTCCTTAAGAAGATTTGGATATTTTTTCAGGTTATGTTTTGAATCCGTGGTCGCATGATGATAAGCCCTCTTCGGACTGCATTTTAAAAGGTTTTCATGCATGATCCTGTAAACTCGCTTATGATTGATTTTCATATCATTTCTCAGAAAATAAGTGACAGACCTGTAACCTGATTGAGGCATTAAATCCAGATATGCTTCAATCTTTTCTATTAGTTGCTTATCCTCCTGTTTTCTTTTAATCTTTGCATCCGATTGGTAATAAAAGGAAGAGATACTGATCTCCAAAGCTTTACAGCTTTTTACAATTCCAAATTCTGGTGCGAGATACTTCCTGATAATTTCTCTTTTTGCTTCCAGTCTTGCAGATATTTTTGGGCTTTTTTTAAAATGTGATTATCTAACGCAAGGTTGGCAAGTGCACCTTCCAATTCTGCGACTCGTTTCCTTAAAGCAAATTCGGTTTGATTATTTTGTTCAAACTTTCCTGTATCTATCTCATTTCTCCAATTTCGGATTGTTTGAGGATTTACCTTTTCCCTTTGAGCTATTTGCGAAACGGAACTCTGCCCGGACAAAATTTCCATTACTATTTTTTCCTTAAATTCTTTGCCATAGTTATTTCTTCTTATCATATTATCAAGTCTCCTTTATCCCCTTTTTTTGTATTCCAGTTTTAGGGGGCAAGACCAATTTCAACTGCTTGTTCAAGCAAACGTTTTCTATTCCCATCTGTTATTCCAAGATAGCAAATATAGGAATCGCTCGCATGCAGGCGGTTTGCTCTACCTTTCAGTTTGTCTGAATTATTTAAAATATTGTTTTTTATTTTAAGATATTCTTGCTCTGTATAGTGCGTTCCATTGGATGGGGCATCAATAGTTTCAGTTCGATACCAATTATTTAATGTGGCTGTTGAAATAGTAAACTCTTTTCTCAAATCTTCACGAGTTGTCATCCTTTTATACTCCTATCAATTCGCCCGACACGGACGGCGGAGTATTTTTGTTTTCAGATTAATGATAGACAAAACAGAATCTTTAAAAATCACTCTTAATCCGTAATCGTGGGCGTTAAAAATTGCTTGACGATTGTTCCACCATAACCCAACTACATTAATAATGCCGTCCAATACTTCAATCCAATCTATCATATACATCGGTTTGTGTTGCATAGCATTGATTTCTGCAATATCCAAATAAGCTGAAACTAAACGATTCAAAACTGCCAGTTCTTCTTCTGAAAGATAATTTTTGGCAACGGCTATTTCTTGCTTGGTGGGTTTTTTGCCTTTGAAATCCGTTAATCCCATAAAGGGTAACTTTGCATTGGCACGTTGATAAATTATTTCGGCAGCTGTATGTCCGTGGGCTGCCCAATGCAATTTGTTTTGAACGGTTTGGAAAAATTGTTGGGTAAAACTTGCCCTCGGGTCATAGTCTATACTGGTTGCATAGATTTCTAATACTTTCCTGTAAAATACTTTTTCGGAAGAACGAATGTCCCGAATCCGGTTGAGCAGCTCTTCAAAATATCCTCCACCTTGTTTCAGTAAATCATCATTCATGGTGAAACCTTTGATCAGATACTCCCGCAAACGCTCTGTTGCCCACATACGAAATTGCGTACCGCGAAGCGATTTTACCCGATAACCCACCGAGATGATTACATCAAGATTGTAGTGATTTACTTCATAATTTTTACCATCGGTAGCAGTTGTTCGGAAATTCCGAATAACTGAATTTTCATTCAGCTCGCCTTCTTCAAAAATATGTTTTATATGTTCGCTGATATTGGCTTTTGATGATTGAAACAATTCCACCATACCCGCCTGCGTCAGCCAAACGGTTTCGTTTTCCAAACGCACCTGGATTTTTATTTGTCCGTCATCGGATTGGTAGATCAGTATATCGCTATTGTTTTTTTCCGGCAGCACGTTTCTTTTTATGATTGGTAAAAATTCCTTGTTACTCTTTTTCTTCTTTGCTACAAGCAAAGTCGGCATCATTTCGGCTAATTTTACCTCTTCTACAATTTCTTTCAATCGTAAATCAGGATTCTGGTATTTTTTTGTTTCGTAATTGTAACTCAAATCACCAAACATTCCTATTCCAAATTTCATATTCAATATTTTTATTGCAAAGATCGATATTGGAACTGAGAAGAAAATTGATGTAAGTCACAAAGATATAATTTATAACTCGAAACCAAAAGCATAAATCGGTGTTGTTGATTTTCGAAGATGCAACATGCAAATGCAACATATTCATAAAATACTTTATTGTGAGATTACGATTATAGTACCCTTTGATACTTTCTACTGATTGATTATAGCCTTTGTTATAGTGCGTATTTCATTCATGGTCAAACAATTCTGCTGGATTTATTTTAAATTGCAACATCTTTGCAGTATCTCTGCCTCCATCACCACCTTTTCTTTGCATTGTAATTCTTCCTAATTTAAAATTCCCTCTTTTTGTAATTTCAATTTCTCCGTTTCCGAAATAATTCATACAGAAATTCATTGGTTTGAGTATCCACCTTGATTTTTCTCAACTTTTTGAGCAACCAACATCCATTCTGATGCAAATTTTCCCTGTCCTTTCAATAAATAAATTATTCATTGTATGTTCCTTTAATCTTTTTTCTGAAATTTCAACGTATTCTTTTGAGATTTCAGAACCAATCCACTTTCGTTTTAATAAATGTGCAATTTTTGCAGTAGTACCACTTCCCATAAAAGGGTCATAAACTAGGTCGTTTTCGTTAGTCCATGTATTAATTTGGTCTGCAACAAGTCTTTCTGAGAAAATAGCAGGATGGTTATATGCAATCTTATCTTTTGTTGAAATTCCACCGCCAATTGAATAAAAAAACACATTACCTACTTTCTTTTCTTTTGTTCTTTCAACTTTTTCATAATCAAGAGTACCATTTTTTCCTCTATTTTTCATGTTCGCAAGTCCTCGATATTTAGTAGATTCTGTTATTGGATTAAATGTTTTTGGACTTCCTTTTGAAAAAGCAAACATATACTCAAAATGTTGATGATACCTATTCCCTGTTTGAGGCATTGGATTATTTTTATAATATATCATGGTATCATGTAATCTAAACCCTATTTCTTTAAAATATAATGCCTGTTTAAAAGAAGTTCCTGTTTCACTTCCATCAATTGTTGCATCAGCTACAACCCAAATAATAACTCCTCCTTGTTTAATAATACGAAATAATTCTTTTGCTATTTTTTCAAATTCAAATTGATAGCCATTATAATTTCTTATATCGTCATAAGGTGGTGATGTGATTACAAAGTCAACATAGTTGTCTGACATATTTTTCATTGTAATCAAACAATTTTCGTTATATATTTTTTCAAGTTCCATGTTGCAAATTTAATCAATTATTTTCAATAAGCTCTGCTGTTTTTGTCTTTTTATAAGTATTATAACGTTTTCGACTAAACGATGTCCAGCAACTTTTAGCTCGCTTGCGAGTGTAAAAAAGATGATGGGGTGACAGAAGTCCAAACCCATCTTCTCAGTTTCAAAAAAACTGATAGGCTGGTCACTGTGGTTCATACTTTATTGACCGAAGTCAACGCACGAAAACTCTCAAAACTGCACTAAACGCAAAATACTAAAAACTATTCTAAAGCTCAAAACCTCTACCTTCCGATTTCTCAAAACTGAGAGCCATCATGTCGCCTTGGTTAAATAGCTTCACAATTCTGTCTGCAAAAAATTTATTTGTTTTAAAAAGAAATCCCGAATTCGGTTTGTTGGTCATCCCACTACCGTAAGAAACTTTTGAAATTAATTTTAACCCTAAACTTTCTGCTAATTTTATAAGACCGCCCATTGAATAATAATACAAATGTTCAGGTACATTCATATACCTCCAATTTTTACCAAAAAGTTTTGCTAATAATCCATATCTGCAAGTTGAGATAATCACCCTAGATTTTGGTTTTAGGTGAAGAAAAATTTTTTCTAAAGTTTCTCTTGGTTTGTGTAAATGTTCTATTGAAGCCCAAAGTGTGATTAGATCAAATTTTTCTTTGTGAGTTTTGTCCCACTCTAAAAAATCACAAATCTCGATATTTAGTTCAAGTGATTTTTTTCCATATTCTGCGGGAGCCTTAGCGACTTCTATTCCCTTGGAGTTCCAACCTTTTTGTTTTAAGTAGTCCACAAAATAGCCGGCAGCACACCCTACGTCGATTGAAGATCTCGTATCGGGTAATTTTTTCTCCCATTCAAAAAATTTTAAATCTTTTAAGTTTAATTCAAACACCCTCGAAATTTCTTTTCTGATTTTTTCAGAATAATAATTGTCGTAACCTCTATCGGTTCTTTTTGTAAAATATTCATCTGAGTAGTATTTTGAAACTTCAGAAAAATCCGGTTGGGGGTTGACTTGAACAAGTTTACAATTTGTGCACTTTACAACACGAAAGGTTTCCTTTAAAGAGCTCCCTTTTTCAAATAAAAACTCAAATTCATTAGAGCCACAAGTATTGCAAGAAATAGATTTCATTTTGGATAATCCGAAATAAAGTTTTTTACTATTTGAATAAACTCTTTTTGGTGGGTATAATGCAAATAGTGACCTGCACCTTTTATAATAGAAATTTCTGCATTTGAAAAAAATTTTTTTATTATAGAAGATTCATCTTTTTTTACATATTCACTAACTTCCCCGAGTATAAAAAGAGCCTTATTGGGATATATGATATTTTCATCTAAATTGAGCTTAAAGGCATCCCTTGAGTTTTCGAGTGTCTCTACATTCAGTTTCCATTTATAGCCAGTATCTATTTTTTCTAAATTCATCTGCAAAAATTGTCGAATAAAAGAATCTGTATAAATTTTCTCCATATCTCTGTCGATCAACTCTCTTGAGGTATATCCACTAACGTCCATTTTTAAACAAGCAAATTCATTTTTATAATCTAAAGGATAATTTTTTGGAGCAATATCTACCACGATCGGAAGAAGAATTTTTTTAGGATAAAGAAGTGAAAAAATAATTGTAACAAGTCCACCCATAGAATGACCGATTAGAATAGGATTTTGGATAGAGTTTATTTCCATTAGACGTAAAATATCATCTGCCATGTCTCGTAAATTATGTGTTTTAGAATGAAAAGAATCCCCATGGTTGCGAAGGTCAGGAGTGTAAACACGATTTGTGATACTTAACTCTTTTGCAATACTCACCCAATTTTTTGACGAGCCGAAAAGACCGTGTAAAATAATAATCTCTTGACCTGAGTCTCCATACTTTCTAAAAAAAAGATTTGGTTCAGCCATTTCTTTCCAATAGCACTATTGTTATGTCATCTTTTAAACTTAAAAATTCATTGAATTCGTTTACAGAGTGCATAATTTTTTTTATAAATAAATTACCACTAAGGTGGTGATTTTCAATAATCAGTTTTTTTAACCTTTCTTCTCCAAATAATTCTTTTTTACCTGTTTCTATTACGCCATCGGTAAGAAGTATCAACCTGTCTTTATTTTCTAAACTAAACTCGTGGTCATGCCAAACAGTTTCAGGAAAAGCTCCTAGTAATTTTCCCTTCACTTCCACTTCGATTAACTTATTTTTCAAAGGAGAATAAATAAACGGGTAGGCATGTCCTCCATTGGCACAAATAATTTTTCCGTCTTTTTTTAATATTAGATAAAACATCGTAAGAAAATTTCCAAAAAACTTTTTACAAATATTTTGATTCAAATACGTTAGTATTTCTGCCGGCGAAGAAATCAGAGGAGCAATAGAATCAAACTCTTGCTTTACTATAGATGCAATAAATGCCGACGCAATTCCATGACCTGAAACATCTGCAATAAAAATTCCCAGATCTCCATTGTGAAATTCTAAAAATCCATAAAGATCCCCTCCAACCTTATCCATGGGTTGATAAAAAGAATATATTTTATAGTTTTCTAAGGTAGGGGTTTTTTGAGGTAGAAGAGATTTTTGGATTTTTCTCGCTCTATCCAGGTCTTGTTCGATGATTGCATTTCTTTTTTGAAGTTCGTTCATTGCTTTATCAACAATCATTTTTTCGATTTCTAAATCTTCCGTTCTTTCTTTGATTCTTTTTTCTAATTGAGAATTAAATTGTTGAAGCTCTTCATTCAAACGCAAGGTTTCTCTTTGGGATACGTTTAACCTTCTACTCATCCAATTAAAATTTCTTGCGAGAGTAGAAAACTCATCCTTCCCTTTGAATTTTACCCGGTACAATAAATTTCCCTCGGATATAGATTTTATTCCTCGCTTCAATTCCTGAATTGGAGTTGTTATCATCTTTGCTAAAAAATGCGCTCCAATCCCCATCACGATAAGAATTAAAATTCCTGCTTTCAAAGAAACTATATAGATTAAGTTTTGAAAAGCTCTTAACTCTTTTTGCGAAACATCAACTTCTACAAATCCTATCGGTTGCGAATTGGAATCTCTGATAATAGCTATTGCCGACATAAAAGTTCCGTAATTACTTTTCCTGAATTTTGTTTCAATGTAATCAGTTTTAGAATGAATTGCGCCTTTGTAGAGTTTCATAAATTCCTGATTGGACACAACTTTTTGTCCGGGAACAGAAAGAGGAAAATTTTTCAAATTTAAGAATACTTGATATCTTAATTCTTTCAAATTATAAATAATAAATCCTTTGCAACCGGTGTGGTCTTTTTCAAAAGTATTTCCATTGCACATCATCTGGATTGGTTTTTTTTCTGTAAAAGTAAACAGAGTTTTGTTGTTGACTTGTACAGATTTATTTAAATCGTTTATAGAAACTTTGAAAACATAATCCTCAATTGCAATTTCAAAATCTGAAGAGTAAACTATTGAATCGTATTCAATTACAATCTTGCCTGTAGAATCTAAATACGTTAGGAATGCAAATTCGTTAGATTCAAACCATACTGAATCTTCTTTTGCAGAAATTCCATCTACTGCATAATAAAAATTTTGACTTACCGGATCAAAATTTACGCTAAAAATATAAGCAATATAACTTTCTGCAAGAAAGGCTTTCATTACGCTTTGGTAGTATGTGTAGTCTTGATTCTGAATTGTTTCTGGAGTCTTGAATTCTTTATGTTTTGCGGGATCAATAATTTTTGCGACTGAGGTAGCTATCCGTAATTTGTTGCGTAAAAATTTTTCTAGAAATAAATCACTGACTGCTTGGTACGTGAAGACTCCCATAACGAGTACGGCAGAAATACCAATTATCAAAAAAGTAGAAAATAATTTTAAACGTATTGTTGTCATTTATCTCCTACTTTTTAGTTTGTTTCCTTTAGAATGGTTTGAACTCTTGACCATACATAAATTGAATTGTTGTAGTTTCATTCAAACACACCCTAATGATAGCTTTCTATAATATCTTTTAAAGATTGCTCTATATCAAATTTTTTTGCCCAGCCTAATTTTTGCAATTTTTCCGAGGTTCCGAAAAGTCTTGGTGTGTCTGCCTTTCTGAATCTTGCCGGATCAACAGCAATTTCTATATTTGCGTTTGTAATCTGAATGATTTTATCAAGAATTTCTCGAATTGAAATATCTTCTCCAGAGCAAATATTATAAATTTCACCACTTTGCCCACGTTCCGCTAAAATCGAATAGGCTCGAACAACATCCCTAACGTCCAAAAAGTCTCTTTTAGAAGAAAGATTCCCGACAATAATTTCTTTTTTCGTTTTCTTAGCCTCCAGTACTTGTGTTATAAAACTCGGGACTACAAAAATTTCTCTTTGACCTACACCAATATGATTGAAAGGTCTTGCGATTATAATTTGTAAATTTTCGTATTGCAAAGCAAATTGTCTGCAAAAAATTTCTGCTGAAAGTTTACTCGCCGAATATGGGTTTACAGGATTGGGAAGAATTGTTTCATTCAAGGGATAGGATTTCTCTTCTTGTTTTCCGTAAACATCTGCACTGGATATATATATAAGTTTCGTTGTTTTGTTTAAATTTTTCATAGAGGATAAAATATTTAGCGTACCCTTTACGTTGATTTCTAAAGTTTCTTGCGGGTTTTCTATAGAAATTGGTACTGAGGCTTGGGCTGCAAGATGAAAAATTACGTCCGGCTGAATGGATTGTATCAGAGAATTTACAGACTTCTCGTTTCTAATATCTATTGGAATTAAATCCGGATCTGCTTCAATCGTATTTTCAAGCCCTGATCGATAGATTTTTTGAAAAGTATTTTTTAGCTCTGAAACTAAATATTTTCCTACAAATCCATTGGCACCGGTTATAAGACAATTCATCAAGTTCAAATAAAAAAAACCTGTGAAAATTAGGAAGGAAAATTCGTAACGGTTGACAAATTAAAAAATTCTGAATTCAATGGATTTTTCTTATTAATAATTTGGGAAATTAGTGAAAGTATTGGAAATTCAGAAGAAATCAGAAGATTTTGTAATCGAAATAAAAGATTCCTCCATTAATGTAGAAGACATTATGAGAGAGTTGGAATCTTCTTTAAGCAAACGAAATGTATCAAAAGATGAAATAGAACGAATTTCGGGTTTTCGATTTTCACCTAAGTCGCTTGCCGGGTTTAGAGAATTTGATCCATCGTTCACTGCCAATTTATTTGAAAAAGGAATCTCGGTTCCAAAATTCACCAACCCTTCTCTTTGGTTTATCAAAGGTCCACTCAAATGGATTGTAGTTAAACTGGTAGAGGTCTATTCCTTTGTGGATAAGAAACTTTCAGAAAATAGAATACGAGCTTTTTACAATGTGCTCCATGAATTGATTTTGCTTCGTTCCAAGCACGAGGCTTTGATGCAAAGGTACGAAAAATTTTACAAAGACTTTTTAGAACTACAGGCTCTCATTAATGAAAAAGTCCAACCCGATTTTGAAATTTCTGTCGTTCGGTATCAAAATTCAAAACACATCGATGAAAGTGATGAGATGATTTTAAAAGAGCTTTCTTCTAATACAAAAAAAACATTGATTCTATTTCCTGAATGGGGAGATTTTTTATTAAAATTAAGAGCTGAAAAAATTTCTTTTGAATCGGTAAGTTTTTCTAAGCATCAATTTGAATATATCAAAAAAGAAATTACCGACAATGTACAATTTTCAGAGGATCTTGTGTCTATTGATTTCTCTGAATTCGATTCCATCGTATTTCAGTGCAATGCAAATTTAATTCCAAATTGGAAAATAGAGCTCCTATTAAAAACAATTCTTGAAAAATCTAAGAAAAATACAAAAGTATTTTTACGATTTTCCGAAAAAGAAATTTCTTGCAATTCTCCGTTTCAACCATCTCATCCTACAAAAATTGTATTTTCAGAAGTCAGACCTTATTTAAAAAATCTTGGCTACAAAGAAATTGTCGAATATGAAAAAAAAGAAGATGGGTTTTATCTATTTTCTTTTTACACTGATTAAAAAGTGAGAGTATTTCAACACGTCGATGAATTGAATCCTGCGGATGGAATAGGGAATGATGTTCGCGGTATTCACAATTTACTAACTTCTATTGGAGTGCAGTCTTTTATTGTATGTCAAAAAAACAATTCTGAATTAAAAAAAAATGTTTTGGTTACTACAGAAAATTTTGATTATCAAAAAAAGGATTTGCATATTTTGCATTACGGAGGTGAAGGATACCCTCTAAATTATTTTCTCGATATAAAAGGATGGAAATCGCTTCGGTTTCATAATATAACTCCATCGTATTTTTTTTCAAACTTAGATGTTTACGAATCTTTACAAACAAGTGAGTTAAAATCCATATTCGAACTTAGCTCAATGAAAAATAAAATTGAATTCACTCTGTGTGATTCCAAATGCAATAAAATTTTTTTAGAAACGTTGAGATTTTCCAATTTAAGAGTTGTCCCTATTTTAAAGAATTACGACCAAGCAGCTTCCACAAAAGAAAGTTTAGGTTTTACGATAGGATTTACAGGGAGGTTTGCTCCAAATAAAAAAATTGAAGACTTATTTTTATTATTGTATTTTTTAAAAAAAATCAATCCAAGCTATTCATTAAAATTAATAGGCAAGACTATCTCAGCATTTTCTGATTATAATTTCTATTTAAAGCATCTTGCTACAGAATTTCAGTTAGAGGATAGTATTTTTTATTCTGAAAATTTAAGTGATGAGAGAATGAATTCAGAGTTTTCTAAGTTTGATTTTTATATTTCCATGAGCGAGCACGAAGGTTTTGGAATTCCTTTGTTGGAAGCATTTTCTTTGGGTATTCCTGTAATTGCTTTTGATACAAAGTTAAGCGCAGTTGCCGAAACAATGAATGGAGGAGGGATTTTATTTCAAAAAAAAAGTTTTGCATTAATAGCAGAATTTATTGAATTGATTCGCACTCAAAATGACTTACGAGATAAAATTATTACTTCACAAAATCAGGCATTAAAATATTACAATAATTTTCCGTATGAAAAATATTTCAGAGAAATTGTAAAGAATTATGAGAATTAAAAATATTCACCAATTTTCTGCGGGATTCAACCCCGGCGATGCGATCAGTAACGAAATGCTTGCAATTCAAAAATATTTTTCTACGCTTGGAATCGGAGGAAATTTATATTCTGAAAATATCGGCAAAGATAAGAAATTTTGTAAAAAGTTTAAAACTTATTCTGAAAAGAAAAGTGACCTCATCATCTATCATCACTCCATTCATTCTAATGTGTTGGACTTTGTTTTGAAAGCCAATGCGCCAAAAATTTTGATCTATCACAACGTGACTCCTTATCAATTTTTTCAATCGTACGATTTGAAGCTTACTCATTATTTGAAAAAAGGAAGAGAGGAGTTATCTGAGATTCGAGAAAAATTTTTGATTCATTTCAGTGATTCAAAATACAATTGTGATGAATTGTCTTCTTTGGGATTTGAGAATGTGATAGAACTTCCGATTGTGATTGATTTTTCAAAATTTTCTGCCAAAGTAGTATCAAAAAAAACATCAGAAAAGAAAAAAATAATTTTTGTAGGAAGGCTTGCTCCAAATAAAAAGCAAGATGATCTTATTCGATTTGCAAAAATTTATAAGGACTCATTCAATCGGGATTTTCAATTATGGATTCTCGGAAATTCATCCCATGAGTTGAAAAGCTATAAAGAGGAGCTTGAACTTATGATTAGATTTTATGACCTAAAGGAAAACGTATTTTTATCTAATTTTATTTCTGATGAAAAACTTATCGAGCATTACTCTACTGCAGATTTATTTCTTTCTTTGAGCGAGCACGAAGGATTTTGTGTTCCGTTAATCGAGTCAATGTTTTTTTCTGTTCCGATTTTGGCATATTCATCCTCAGCAGTTCCTGATACGTTAGGCGATAGTGGAATTCTTTTTAACAAGAAAGATTTTCTAAAGGTTTCTGTCTTAGCAGATAGATTGTTGTTTGATAGAAAATTAAAAGAACAAGTCATCGAAAAAGAAAGAGAAAGGTTAAAGTATTTTCAGATGATTCGTCCTGAAAAAATATTGCAAGAAGAGATAAGAAAATATTTTGAACTCTAAAAAAAAAATAGCTATTGTTTCTACAAGATTTTCTGACCGTATAGCTGGAGGAGCTGAGAGACATGCCTTGAAGTTTGCTCTTCTAATGAGCGAAAAGTATGAAGTTACAGTGTTGACAACAACCGCTTTGGATTATAAAACTTGGAAAAATGAAATTGAAAGTGGCGAATCATTTATTCAAGATATAAAAATTATCCGATTTCGTGTGGATAAATCCCGAAATATTAAAAAATTCAATCGTCTATTGGATAAGATTCATCAAAAAAAAATTTCTTGGAATTCAAAAACAACTGATCTATGGTTGCAAAAGCAAGGACCTTTTTCTGAAAAATTGGTACAGTTTATCGACAAAAATCAGAATCAATTTGATTTATTTTTTTTTGTTTCTTATTTATATTATCCAACTGTTAAAGGCATTCAAAAAATAAAAAATAAATCTATTTGTTTACCTACATTGCACGATGAGATTCCGGCTTACTTCCCTATTTATAAAGAATCATTCACAAACGAAATTGTGTATTCGTTTAATACCATAGAAGAGCTTTTATTATTCAAAAGAATTTTTGGATTTCAACCGGATAGATTTTCAGTGATTGGTGTCAATGTAGATAAAGATATCCAATGCAACCCTGAAGAATTTTACCTATTGGAAAACAGTATTTTGGATTCTGATGTTAAAGACTATGCAGTGTACATAGGTAGATTTGATGCGGGTAAGGGAATTTATGAATTAGTAGAGTTTTTTAGAGAATGGAAAAATAATTCTGCTATTGATATGAAACTTATTTTTATAGGAGATGATTCTTTTCGAGACAGAGATATAATTTCCGTAGGGTATGTCTCTGAGAATGAAAAATCTTGTTTATTACAGAAAGCGAAATTTCTGATCAACCCATCTTCTTTGGAAAGTTTTTCGATTGTTCTCATGGAGGCATGGATAAATAAAACCCCCGTAGTGGTTAATGCGAAATCAGAAGTTATGGTGGGTCATTGCATTCGGAGTAATGGTGGGTTGTACTACAGCGATAAGGAAAGTTTTTGTAAAATTTTAGACTATCTAACAGAAAATGAATCTATCCGAAAAAAATTAGGAGAGAATGGGGAAAAATACGTTTTAAAGAATTATTCAACCGAGACAGTAAAAGAAAAACTTTTTTGTCTAATTGACAGTTGCATCTAACTTTTGTAAGTTATAACGGACAAGACAATAATCTTCATCAAAAGATTTTTCAATTATCGTTATTGTATATTTTTTATCGGAAATTTTTCGGAAATTTTTCATTTCTTCTTTTTCAGTGCAATCATTTCCGATAGAATCTACTTCCTGAAATTTATCTATCTTATTAATATTTTTTGGATTGGTGATAATATTTTTTTTATTTTTATATCCTTCTAAATTAAAAATAAACTCAACATCTGCGCGATTGACATGAAGAGGATTGATGTTATTTATTAAAATTGTATCTTGTTTGGGAAGACTTTTTGATTGTAGGAAATTTCGTACTTTAATCGGTAGGTTATATGCCTGCCTGTCTTTTCCGGAAAAACAAAGATTGGCAGAACTTACAAAACTATTTACTAAATTTGTAGAGTATAAAGCATAAGAAAATGCGATTATCAGAAAAATTATTTGTATATATTTTGGTAAATTTTTTGAAATTTCAGAAAAAAACAATAAAGCACACAATACAAAAGCAGGAATGATATGGTAGATGTGTCTTGCCTGATGATTCGATGTCAAAAATGTCAAGAAAAGTATAGGTGTTAAAATAAAAAATGAAAGAACGAAGCTGGATCGAAATTCAGAATGCTTTTTGTAATAATAGTATCCTACAAGAAATGATAAAATTGTACATAGAAAAATAACCCACCCAATGAAGGGAATTTGAAATACGTTAGTGGAAATCTCTCTGAAAAAAAGTGTGTAATACGAAAAATCTTTTGCAATAGTTTGCCCAATAACAACGCCTTCAGTTTGTTGATGAGCAATGGTGCTCCCTGAGCTGGAGAATCTATCGGGGTGGATCATCACCCATAAAAGTATTGGAAGCAAAATCCACTGAAAAAGAAAAACAATCTTTTCAAAGCTATCTTTTAAAAGGGTCTTTTTGTTTTTAAAAATATATAAAATACAATCTAAAGATAAGAATATAAATATAAAAAATTTCAAATAGTTTTTTGTCTTGCCCGGAAAAGACATGATCGGAAGAAGATAGAGTGCAAGGAATACCATTGCAATAATTATTCTGTACATATTTCTGAAAGACGAAAATATATAGATAAAGTATTTTTTCACAAATAGGAAGAAATTTTTCGGATTCAATAAAAATTGAAACGTGATTACGGATAAAGCCAACATATACCCATAAGGGTATTTTGTATGAAACAATAAAAGGGTAGAAAAAAGTACCAACCATTTACTTTTCTTGTGATTTTCTTTATAATACAGAGTGATCGAATATATCGCAAACATGAAAAATACAGCACCCTGTATCTCAAGCATCCCCGTAAAAGAATATATTAATATAGGGTAAGACTGAAAAATTAATACTAAAACTAAAAAAAACAAAATTATAAAAAACCAATTCTTTAGCTTCCCTGAGATTTCTTTGTAAAGATAGTACCCGGAAAAAAAGAGAAGAATTATTAAGAAGGCAAATGTAATCTGAATATCTGCAATTTGATCTATTCCATACAGAAAAAATACAGGAATTTGAATCAAGTTTCTTAGTACAGGCCAAGTTGGAGAGTCTAATATCTGAAATAGAAAGTGAAAAAATCTAAAATTCCTTAGATTATCCATCATTTGTAAGGTTTGTATAAATCGTAGAGAAGGATCCCAAGTCAAAAAATCTTTATTTGGGCATGACCGGAAAAAATTCTCTTGTAGTAATACAAGCACATTACCAAGATAGAAAAAAATAATACTTAAGAAAATGAGAATGAAAACAAAAGAAAAAATTTGGTATTTATTTGATTTTATCTCCACTGATTTTCAGTATAGTTCTATATCCAGTTATGTCAAATCCAAAAGTTCTAAAACCTGAATCCGAGCTTAGTATTTTTGCTCCTGAAATTTCAGCGAGAAGAGTTGCGATTCTTCTTAGTCTGTTTAGCAAGCAAAAAGAAGATTTTTTAATTGGAAATCCGATTAAGCATATCGTATCTGATGAAATATTCAAAAGAATTCTCGGCGATTCTAATTTTTGGATTTCTATAGATATAGAATTCCAAATCATAAATTATTTATCAACACTTAGCGATATTTCCAATATTCTTTTTCATTCAGGCAGAGAATCTTTCTTAGCCGGTGCTTACGATTTGTTACCCAACGATGATACCCAAATTTCTTTTCTTGAAATGATTGTAAAAATTCCTATCTTAGCAGGAAAATTTTCAAGAGTATTTTGGTTGAATCCAAAAATTCATTCTGAGAATTCGTGTACCTACGAATTTGATTATTTAGGAGGGAATAAAGAAAGATGGTATGATATTCTTTATATGAAAGGAATTTTAGAAGGTGCAGCAATTTTGTTTCAGGTAAGCAATTGCTCCATCGAACTCCTCGAAACAAGATTGAGCGGAATTTTAATAGATCATTCTGAGCTTGGAAAGAATATCAAGTTTGGTGCTAATAAAAATTACATGAAAATTTCTTGGAAGGAGTCCCCCACCAAGGTCGGGAAGACAAACCTCGACAAAGAGTTAAAGTTGATTCAACCAAAAACATTTTTTATTTCCACTATTGATGAAGCCGAAAAAGAAAAATTTTCATTTGTAGATTTGTCCACAGTTCTTGAAAAATCCAGACAGCTAATGATAGACAATAGAGAATTAGAAACTATTGTTGAAGTGTTAAACAATCTAAAAATCGAATTAGAAACAAAACAAAAATCATTTACGAAAGATTTAAGAATGGCGAGAAATATTCAGAGAGGAATTATTCCTCAGAGAATTCCTGATTGGAAAGGCCTTCAATTTTGGGTGAAATTTTTCCCGCTCCAAGAAGTTAGTGGAGATTACTATGACTATTTTAATTTTGGATCTAATAAAATCGGACTACTTGTTTCGGATGTATCAGGGCATGGAGTGCCTGCGGCTTTTATTACTGCTATTTCTAAATTATTATTTTCTCAACACAAATTAGACAGCCCTTCAGAAATTTTTTCAATTGTCAATCGTGAGTTGTTAGAGCTTGTCAAGCAGCAAGGTTACCTAACGTCCTTTTATGCTTTAATCAATTCCGATTACGAGGTATTGTATTCAATTGCAGGTCATCCGAGACCAATTCTGGCAAAATATAAAACCAAGGAAGTAATCCTTCTTGAAGGAGAGGGAACGTATTTAGGAATGTTTCCGGACGCAAGAGAATTTTATAAAGACTATAAAATCAAATTAGAACCTGGAGATAAACTCTATATATACACGGATGGAATTATCGAAGGCCAAAATGTAGATGGAGAAAGATTTGAAATAGAAAGACTCATCTCTTCAATTCAAGACAGTATTGAAATGGGAGTGAAAGAATCAACCGAATATATAATTTCTAAGTTCAATCATTTTTGCCGTGGCACAGATCCGAGTGATGACCAGACTCTACTCGCAATCGGAGTCAGTCCACATTTAGACGAATATAAGTTGTATGTTCAGACGGCAGAAAAATTTTATCGCAATAAGAATTATTCTGAAGCTTGCAAAAATCTGATTAAGGCTAACGAAATTTTACCAAGAGACCTTTGGACATTATTCTCTCTCGGTAAATATTTTGCCAAAAATAAAGAATACGAAAACGCAATCCGATTCTTGGACGAATACAATAATTTAAAAACGTATAACGCAGACGCATTTTTAATTCAGGGGTATTGTTATTATAAATTAGGAAACTATGAAAAAGCGGAAGAATCTTTACAGTCATCCATTTCCCTAAGAGCCGAAAATATTCCTGCAATGTATAACCTTTCAAAAACACAAGTCAAGTTGTCCAAGATAAATGAAGCAAAAAATACTCTTCAAAAAATTCTTGTAATTAAAGAAGATTTTGAGCCAGCTATTAATTTATTAAAAAAAATATAAAATCTATTAAAGAAGAATTTATGGAAAGAATATTAAAAAATATTTTAGTCACCGGTGGAGCTGGTTTTATTGGAGCTAATTTTTTGCACTATCTCGCAAAAATTGGATTTAAGGGAAGGGTTGTGAATTTAGACTCGTTGACTTATGCAGGAGATTTAGATAATATCAAGGGCATTGAAAATAAAATTAACTATAGATTTGTGAAAGGTGATATAAGAGATAGTAATTTATTGCAAACAATTTTTGAAGAAGAAAAATTTGATACAGTTGTTCACTTCGCTGCAGAAAGCCATGTGGACAATTCTATAAAAGGTCCAAAAATTTTTTTAGAAACAAACGTAATCGGAACTTATGAATTACTTGCAACGGCTAAAAATTTTTGGGAAAAGAATCAAAACATTTCATCTGGTGTTTTGTTTCATCATATTTCAACAGATGAAGTTTATGGCTCTCTCGGTGAAACCGGGTATTTTACAGAAGACACTCCTTACGATCCATCCTCACCTTATTCAGCTTCTAAAGCTTCATCAGACCATTTTGTTATGGCATACCACAGAACGTATAATTTACCAGTTACAATTTCTAATTGCTCGAACAATTATGGGCCTTTTCAAAATAAAGAAAAGCTAATTCCTCTAATGATTACAAATGCTATTTCTGGAAATAAGCTACCGGTTTATGGAGATGGAAAAAATATTCGTGATTGGTTGTATGTCGAAGATCATTGTGATGCGATTTGGGCAATTTTACAAAAAGGAGAAACGGGCAGGACTTATAATATTGGTGGGAACAACGAGTGGAAAAATATTGACATTGTGAAATATATTTGCAAGGTATTGGGAAATCTTACAGAAAATCCTGTTCAATATTATGAAAATTTAATTTCTTATGTAAATGATCGCCCCGGGCACGATAGGCGTTATGCGATAGATTCATCAAGAATTCAAAAAGAAATAAACTGGTTTCCAAAAGAAACTTTTGAAACCGGAATTGAAAAAACTGTTCGATTTTATTTAAAAAATATAAATTGACAATATTTCCTAATAGAATAATTTAATTGTGATATCTTTGACATTCAATTGCCAAGGGTATTTATTTTTATTGAAAAGAGGATAACGAATGAAAAAATTTTTTGCTATAGTATTCACTCTAACATTATTTGTAACTGTTAGTTCTCAAGTTTATGCAGATGGTTGCTATATCTGTGCATCAGGTTCCAGCTGCCAACAATGCAAATACAAAGGCTCCGATACTTTTGACCAAAGAAAAAAGTGTGAAGCAGCTGGCTGTAAAGTTACAGGTACTGCATCTTGTTCAACCGCAGCTAATGTAAAAGTTTGCTCTGCAAAACTTGATAAGTTAAAAATTGATGAGATGTTAGCTCAAGGCGAAATAAAAAAGTAAAATTTTTCTCAATTCAATTACCACATTCAAAAAGAATGTGGTAATCACACTTAAATTCATCTTTCTATACAATCGCATGTCTTTCCCTTCAACCTTTAAACTTCAATTCAGAGGACTGAGAACGGTAGTAGAGTAGTTAGAATTCTTTTTTAAATTGGTTTATCTTTTAATTTAAGGTTTTGATCTTTCGCTTTTAGTGCAGTTTTTGCACTTTTCGTGCAAAAATGTGGGATCTCCACTCTTTTCAGTAAAGTGCATGTTTTATACCAATTGTTCACCTTTTATGCAAAAATGTGGGAACTCCAATTCAGAGGACTGATAACGGAAGTCTGAGGTCGGAAATAGTGGAGGTAGAATCTTTGCATATAGGTTTATCTTTTAGGATGAGGTTTTGAGCTTTAGTAGAGTTTTTGAAATTTCGCTTTTAGTTCAGTTTTTGCACTTTTTGTGCTAAAATGTGGGATCTCCACTCTTTTCAGTAAAGTGCATGTTTTATACCAATTGTTCACCTTTCACGCAAAAATGTGGGAACTCCAATTCGGAGAACAGGAGACTGAAACCTGAGGGCTGAAATAGAGGAGCTATGATTTTTTTAATTTGGTTTATCTTGTAGATAGAGATTTTGAGCTTTAGTATAGTTTTTAGTATTTCGCTTTTAGTTCAGATTTTGCTCTTTTCGTGCAAAAATGTGGGATCTCCATCGTTTTCGGGGATTAAAAAAAATTACGCATTTAATACAGATTTGGGACTTTTTCTGTAAAAACTAAAAAAATTTTCCTAAAATTGCAAAAATTTTATTTCTATCGTGATATTTTTTACCTTATAAAGGAGAGTAGAAAATTTTACTTTAAGGAGAAATTTATGAACCCACAAAAATATGCAGAAACCCAATCGAGTTTGCTTGTTCCAGCAAAATATATGGACGAGTTCAATAGAAGAACGACAGGTTTATCAAGGAGGAAATATTTGCACGCACTGTTGAACAGATATAGAAATGTGATTCTTTGGGAACTTTTTGAGAAGATGGAGAGGGTAAAAAAGGCGTATCAAGAAGTCGGACAAAATTTGCAGAAGAAGAATTTTACCCCAAATAACGAAGACTGGATTGAGCTTGGTATTCTTGCAGACTGGCTTGGCACCACAAAGACCGCTCTTTTTACTCTTTTGTTGGTGCTTGACCTTGCCGAATGGGACATAATTCTCCCCAGCAGATTCTTCGAGAATGGAGTTCCCACCCCGGTGACCACGATTGCGGGGGGAGCTTACCTTTCCAAGAGAAAAACAACCCGATACAATAGACTAAAACGACACAAACCCGACGAAAAGAAAACACCCTAATAAAAAAGACAAAAGCGACAAAAACAAAAAGCCTAGCTTTAATTAGGCTTTAATACGAGCCTATCGTTCGGATCAGAATTTTTCATCTTGTCCAAAGAAATAGTTCTAAACCTACCGTCCACATACATTTTCATTTGGTTTTGAAAGTGTTTACTTTTTCGGTGGCCTGATTGACCGAGGTATCCTATAATCGCTATTTCATCCATCTTAGAAAAGTCAATAAGTCTTCTCATACTCGGTCCGGAACTAGGCTTAAAATCTCTTGCATGAAATTTGGACTTGATGTTATTGATTACCTCAGCCCCACCGGATACCGGCAAAGTCTTAGAATTAAAGATAAGATTCATGGGTGGTACACTTCCGATTGGGTGAGAAAGTTCTAATTTGCTTAACCTTCCCCATTTCCAATTTTTAGGATTTTTGTCTAATTTTCCTAAAAGCGAAAGTGTGGTTGCACCTAACGCACGATACACAATATCTTTTGGAGTATCTTTTTCCGGTGTATGAATATTGTCCCACCATGAACTTTTTTCATTTAGGTATGCCCATTTAAAATAGTGAAAAATTCTATTTGTACTCGCTAAAAATTTAAACCTTTCTTCGCCCATTTCGTCTGCAAACATTTCTCTTGCCAATTGATAGCGAAGTTCAGAAAATACAGCTCCCCCTGCTTCATTTTTATTTCCCTGTCTATCCCACTTTTGCAAAATTTCCAAAGTTTCTTTTTCTCTTTTAGTTAGCTTGTCTTCAGACAACTTAATTAAAGAAAAGAATGGATTTAAAATAAAGTCACTACCTTCAAAATAAGTATCGATGATGACTTCCTTCATATCTTCTAAGTCCCATTTTTTATTTTGTCTAAGAAGGGCATTAATTCTATTTCCTCTATCATCTGCTTGCCAATAACCATTCAACCTGTAACCCAAGTGAGAGGCAGGACGATTATTTGCAGTCACAATAATTCCTGCAGGTGGGTTTATAGAATGAGGGTTTTGAGAAAAAGGAATTTCTCTACCCCACTCAAATTTTCCTGAAGTACCGTCTAAGATTCGGTCAGTTGGGAAATTTTTTTCAAATAGCCCTCCTGCCGCCCAAAATGCAATATTACCTTTTTTATCTGCATACACTATATTTAAGCCGGGTGCTTTAAGGTGTGAAAGCGCAGACTCAAAATATTTCATATCTTTTGAATGATTCATTTTGTACATGGCTTCATGAATTTTATTGTTTGCATCAAACATATTCCAACGAAGTGCAATAGGATTTTTTTCATCTAACAGTGAATCTGCAATCTCATTTAAAAAAACTCCGTGTCTAGATTCTTTTACAATTAGCTTAACTGGCTCTTCTCCTTTTACTTTAATCAATTCTTCCGTAGTTTGGATATTTTCAGGTTTTCCTTGAAACATAATTTGATTTGAATTGTTCGGGTTTAGAGTTTCTTTATAAAAATCCATATCATCGTTTTCAAACATTGTCAAAGTCCAAGCAAAATCTTTGTTAAACCCGATTACTGCAAATGGAGTGAGAGCTAAAAAATGTCCGTATATATCAAAGTTCGGCGTATTTAGATAAGCTTCAAACCAAACAGAAGGATTTGCATAACCTATATGAGGATCATTTGCGATAATTGCCTGACCTGATTTGGTTTTCTTAGGTGAAATAGCCCAAGAATTACTACCTTCAAGCATCGGAATCCCGTGCTCTTCTAATGTAGATCGAATCTCAGTCATAGAGGAGCTGATAGCCAAACTTATTTTTTGAGAATCATCTACAATGATCGGAGCAAAAGTAGGATCATCTTTTGTAAGCTCTGCAATTTTAATTGCACCATATTCCTTTTCTAAAGAAGTAATCACAGGATCTACATTAAATGCTTCTGCAAATGAATACCCCATATAAGCTGCCATTCCAAAAATATCCGATTTTGCGAATTCTTCTCTTCCAATTCCAAGAATTGCAAACTCCACAGGAAGAGGCCCTTTTTTCAAAAAGTAATTTAAGCCTTTGACGTATTGATCCACTGCTCTTGTAACTTCCGGTGGGACAGAGCTTTCGTATTTATTCAGCCATTTTTCTGAATTTCTTTTAAAGCCGAGAGAGCGAAATAGTTTGTCTGTTTTAATTAACTTTGGTCCGAGTAGTTCAGACAATCTCCCACCGACTACTCTTCTCATAATCTCCATTTGAAATAGTCTTTCAGAAGCATGGACATAGCCAAAAGCAAGATACAAGTCGTCTTCATTTTTTGCGAATATATGTGGAACCCCAAATTCATCGTTGTGCACTTCTACTTCATCTTTGAGTCCTTCTAAGACCAACGTACCTTTAGACTTTGGGACTTTTGAAGACATCCAAAAATTCACACCAAGTACTATTACAATAATACAAATTATAAAAATTAATAAAGGCTTCCAGAATTGAAATTTCTTCGTAGTTTGACTTTTTGAATCTTGGTTTGCATGTATGCTCATCACTTTTCCTCTTAATTGAATTTATTTTTAACTCACTAACAAAAGTCAATTAAAGATTAGCCGACTACTACATATTCTATCGGATATTTGTATTTTGGGATTTTTGCTTTTGGGGTAAATGCTACAAACATTGTAAAAATTCCTACTCTACCGGAAAACATAACGACAGAAATTATAATCTTTCCAAAATCACTCAAAGAAGGCGTAATTCCGCGTGTTAATCCGACTGTTCCAAATGCAGAAACTACCTCGTAGGAAATATCTAAAAATTCAAATTTCTCGTTTAGTATTAATGCAAAAATAGCTACAAAAATTATAAAAAAAGAAAGTACGATAGACGCAGAAGCTCTAGAGATGGATGCAGGAGAAATCGTTCTTTTGAAAATTTCTAACCGATCTTTTCCTTTCACTAAATCCAAAATATGTAGTAGTGCTACTGCAAAAGTAGAAGTTTTAATCCCACCTCCCGTAGAATTGGGCGAGGCTCCCACCCACATTAAAAATAAAGAAAAAAATACCATAGGTACGCCCATACTCGAAAGACTCAGGGTATTAAATCCGGCAGTTCTTGTGGAAATACTATAAAACAAAGAATGAAACACTCTATCTTGTATATTTAAATTTTGTAAGGTGAATTTTTGCTCTAGACTCAAATAGGCAATGGCACCAAGGGCAATAAGAACTCCAGTGGTGATGATCACAAGTTTAGAAGAAATTGAAAGTCTTTTGTATGGATTATTCGGAGAAATAAATCTTTTAATAACCTCACTCATAACGGGAAACCCAAGCCCTCCCATAACAATTAAAAACATTATCACTGACAAAAATGGTTTATTGGAAAATAAAAAACTCTCTCCCATGTTATTGGAAAAAAGAGAAAACCCTGCGTTACAAAATGCAGATATAGCATGAAAAATCGCAGAAAATAATTTCTCTGAAAAAGTGAGGTTTGCTTCAACCGGCATATATCGAAAAAGTAGAGCTGCCCCAATTCCTTCAATCGCAAGAGTTTGAATGGCTACTTGTCGTATTATCCCTGTAACTTTTCCAAGTGCGTCTTCACTTAGCAAATCTTTCATTAATAGTCTGTCTGTCACCGAAGATTGTCCTGCTAAAAATATAGCAAAAAATGTGGTCAGGGTCATTAGTCCAAGTCCACCAATTTGAATTAAAAATAAAATTATAAATTGTCCGAACTTTGTAAAAGACTGTGAAATATCTAAAGTAGAAAGACCGGTTACACAAGTAGCACTTACCACGGTAAATAAAATATCTATACTTCTTACAGAAACTTTTTGTGCTTTGGGCAAGTGCAAAGCAGAAAATCCAACTAAAATCACAAATGCAAAACTAAGTAAAAATACCAAAGAAGGGTTGATTCGATTTAAACTATAAATTCTTGTAGATCGAAAAAATCTTGTAGCATTTGAAAATATTAAAAAAAGTTGATTGATGGATAAAAATAATAGTGCAGCTTCGTTTGTGCCGATTTCGCCTAACTTCAAATATTCGATTATATCTTTTTCAAAAACCTTCTGTAATAAAACTAAAATAGAAATAATTATTTCTATTTTATGAGTCTTTGCGTAAATTCTATACCTTTCTCTTGTGAATAAAAAAGAAATAGTTTCATAAGCTAATAAATAATTGATTGCAAAGGAATTGATAAACCTTATCTTAGGTGCCCACTCTACGGGATAATAAAATCCGAATTCAATCAGAAGTGTTGCAATTGAAATCGTTCCGGAAAGTGCAAAGACAAACTTCCCTAAACCGTATAAATTTTCATGGTAGAGAATTCTTATTCTTTTTCCAAAATCATTTATACTTTCTAAAAAATAAAGAAATTGTATTTTTACTTTTCTATACTTCATCGAGTATTTTCCAAATATCGTTTGAGCTATTCTTTATATCATTTATTCCCTTTTCAATTAAAATCTTTTCAGTTAATAATTTTAGAGAAACTACATCGGCTGCACAGTATCTGATTAATCTGTTTTTTGATATTTCATCTCCATACCGATTCCAGTTGTCCCACAAAATAACTGCTTCAAACCCATCTACTCCTTTTAAGTCGTAAGGTCTCTGAATCCCGATTTTATATTCTATCGACTTCAGTCCTCCTTTGTAACCTAAGTGATAACACACCCAACGAAGATCAACATGAGGACAGGAAATTTCTCCTATTCTAAAAAAATTCTGAATCACGGGTAAATCGAAAGAGCTGCCGTTGAAAGTTGACAACAATTGTATTTTCGGTAATAGCTCTAAAAATTCGTCTAAGTTTTCATTTCTCAAAAATCTATAAAGTTTTCCTTCGTGTAAGCAAACAATCAATGAAATCCCTGAATTTGAATCCAAGCCTTCTGTCTCTATGTCTAAAAAAGTTATCTTATCAAAATATCTTTCTAATAGCCTCCACTTATCTTGAGATAGAAGATTTTTTGCAAAAAAATAAATATCTTCTCTTTTTAAAGCCTTAGAATTTTCTTCTGCTTCAGAGATAAGTTTTTTAGAAAAATTTTTTGAAAAAGGCATCTCTTCTTGTTTAGATATCACCTTCGACCAATTGTCAAACCCGGCAGATTCTAACTTTTCTAAATTTTTTTTTCCGACTCCTTTAAAATGCAAAAATGCTTTATCTATCATTTAGTGTACTTTTTCTCTTTTACGAATCAGTGAATTGGCAGCTCTTTCCAATCGGTTTTCTGATTTTTTTCTATTTTCGTAATCTTCGTTGTATTGACTGTAGTTGTGAGATATTGAATACACTTTCTTTTTAATTTTTGGAATATAGATTTCATTTTTTAGAATGGAAAGAATGATGCTTTTTGTGCATTCTATGGCTGCATTTGTTTCAGTCAAAAAGTCTTCTGTTTCTCTATCACTAATTCCAGGGGGAAGTGGTGGAACACAAGAAGGGCACCCCGAGTCGCATTCACACTCTTCTAAGATTGTATAACACAAATTCATTGCATCGATTATTTTTTCGTAAATTTTTTCTGAGTACCCTGCGCCCCCTTCTTGCGCATCATACACAAATATAGAGGTTCTGAATTGTGCGTTAGGCGAAGCTGGTAGCCCTACATCGGTTTCAATATCTCTCGAATCTGCCATACACAAAACAGGAGAAATCCTCTTTAGTATATAGCTCAAACCAAAAAGAGCCGAGTCAATGTACCTTCTGTCTGTCACATTCATTTTTTCTACCCAGTTCATAGAAGGGGTGAGTGTAAAACCCGTAGTCTCGTAATCAAAAGAATCGAGAGTGATCGGTCCATACCCTATATTCTCGTGAGTTTTTTCTTTAATTTTTTTGTATAGTTTGGGTTGCTTTTTTACTTCTATATAGCCAAATTTTAATTCACTTTCGTTTAAAACTTTTGATTCATCTTCGTCTATCATCTGAATCATGTTTTCCCAAACTGCCTCGGTAAAATAATCAACCTCTGTCCATTCTACCTTGCAAAGTTTTTTCTCTAAATCCAAATCCAAAGACATATATTTTTTTCCAAGGTGTTGATAGATCGCATCTTTGTATAAGGCACCCCTCGCACCTATTGGATCGATCTCTCCTATTACTTCAGTCCCACAGTATATGTCTATATTGTAATCTGTCATCCCTCTTAGGTTAACCCCTCTTGCAGGGTAATCTCCCGCAGAGTAACGAAAACTCTCTCCATAAGGAGAAAGCATTTTCTTTTTTAGCAAAGTGTCTATCGCAATAGATGCTATTTCTCCGTGAAAGTATTTGTTTTTAGAAGTCAGCGGGTATTCATAAGCAGCGCAAGGAAGGTGTTGCAATAAAATGTAAGGATTTTCCGGGTTTAACCAAGCCTCTTCAGAAGGAGTACTTGTAATGAAATCGGGGTGATTTACGATGTATTGATCTATTGGTGTATCTTTTGCAATAAATACTATAAAAGAGTGGTTTCCTTTTCTTCCTACCCTTCCTGCTTGTTGCCAAAAACTTGCTACTGTTCCAGGGTGACCACTCAAAATACACAAAGACATGTCCCCAATATCAATTCCTAGTTCAAGTGCGTTAGTTGTAATGATAGTATTGATTTTTCCAGAAAATAGGTCTTTTTCTAATTGCCTTCTTTCGTTTGGAAGCAGTCCACCTCTATAGGGTTTAATCTTTTCCCGGAGATCTTCATTTCTATCGGTAACTGCTCTGTATAGTCTTTCTACTTCTTGTCTTCCTTTACAAAAACAAATAGTCCGAATTCCAAACTTTGTCGCATAACGCATGAGTGGGATAGAAATAGAGCCGGTTCCTTTTCTGTATAAAGTTTCTCCTTGACTTTTTACCAAAGACGGATTGATAAGAAATATTTCTCTATTAGGTCTTGGAGAGCCGTCTTTTTCTATTACTTCAAATTTTCTTTGAAACAGTAATTCTACGTGTTCTTTCGGATTTCCAATTGTCGCAGAAGAGCAAACAAAAATGGGCTTACTACCATAAATTTCACAAACCCTCAAAAGCCTTTTGAATACGTTGGATACATGTGATCCGAAAGAGCCTCTATAGGTATGAACCTCGTCAACAACAATATATTTTAATCTGGATAAAATATTTTTCCACTTTCTATTGTGATTAGGTAAAATCCCGGAATGAAGCATATCGGGATTTGTAATTATAAAGTCTGCACTTTTTAAAATTTTTTCTCTTTCTTCTCTGGAAGTGTCCCCGTCAAAAGTGCCAATTTTTCTTGAGTCGGTTGCAGCTTGTAATAATTTTCCGAGCGTTCCTTCTTGATCACGAGATAAGGCTTTCGTAGGGTACATCATCATTACGCTAAAGGGTGGGTCTTTTTGGATATAGTCATTTAAAATAGGCAACAAAAAAGATAAAGTTTTACCGCTTGCAGTTCTTGAAACAAGCACTGTATCTTTCTCGCGAGAAATAGAATGAAATGCTTCTTTTTGGTGAGAGTAAAGCGAGTGAAAACCTTGCTCTATTAAAACATTTTTTAACTTTTCGTTCAACTCTTTTGGAAAATCAGAAAAATCTCCATGTTCTTTATCAATCAATTTGTGAAATCGAATTTCCTTTTCAAAAAAAGTTTTGATATAGGAAGAAATTTTTCTATTATCTGACATAATCAAGATAAGAAAAGCATTTATCATTTGTTTAGTCAAGAAAAAAGTTTCGGGGTTAGATTGAATAAGATTATGAATGACAGTGAAAATGGTTTTAAAATACTGCAAAATCAATAAGAAAATGGACTTAAAGCCGGCAAAAGAATTAAAAAAATCAACATCAGAGCTTATCGAGAGTTTTAACACTCGTTGGGAAAAATTAAATTTGCAAACTAATTATGATAGGCTTATTTCCTACAACGAACAAGTAAAAGACCCTAAGCTGTGGGACAATCCAGAAAATGCCCAAAGAATCACTAAGGAAAAAAATAGCTTAGAGAAAAAATTGGAGCCTTGGCTAAATTTAAAAAAAGAATTATTTGATTTTCCGGATTTGATCGATTTGACTATGGAAGAGTTCGGTGAAGATGGTTTAGAAAGTTTAAACGAAGACTATAGGAAATTATCGAAAGAGTTAGAAGAGCTTGAACTACTTGGGGCGTTAAGCGGAGAAGACGATAGAAGAGGAGCATTTTTCAATATTCATCCGGGTGCCGGTGGAACAGAAAGCCAAGACTGGGCAGAGATGCTGCTTAGAATGTACACTCGTTACTTTGAAAAAAAGGGGTTTCACGTAGATTTAGTTGATCACCAAGAGGGAGAAGGTGCAGGTATAAAAAATGCAACTCTATTGGTGCAAGGGGAAAATGTTTTTGGTTATTTAAAAGGAGAAAATGGGATTCACAGGCTTGTTAGGATTTCACCCTTTGATTCCAATAAAAGAAGACATACATCATTTGTATCGGTGCACGTTACCCCGGAAGTGGACGACGATATAAATATTGTAATTGATGAAAAAGATCTAAGAATAGATACCTATAGGTCTTCTGGTGCAGGCGGCCAACACGTAAACAAAACTGATTCAGCAGTTCGCATGACGCATATACCGACAGGAATAGTAGTTCAGTGTCAAAACGAGAGATCACAAATTAAAAATCGCGCAACCGCCATGAAGATGTTAAAAGCAAGACTATATGAAATGGAGCAAGAAAAAAATAAAGAAGAGCTTCAAAAGAAATCAGGAGAAAAAAAAGACATTGCATGGGGTTCCCAAATCAGAAGCTACGTATTTCATCCCTATAATTTAATCAAAGACCATAGAACAGACTACGAAACTGCAAATATTTCTCCAGTCATGGACGGAGACCTAGACCAATTTATTTTTTCTTATTTAAAATATATTTCTTAATGAACACAATTTACTCAGATTACTTAAAAGAAAAAAGATTGTACCGATATCTGAATTATTTTTTTAAAATTTTTGGCTATGGGAGCATTGCTCTATTTTTCTACCTTCTCTGGGGATTAAAATACACAGAGCCTCACTATGTTATCTTGCCCTATTTTGGTTTGTACGTAAACTTATCTACCTTAGTACTTCATAAATATTTTGAAATTCCAAGAATTTTTTTTCTGCTCCAATCCGAAAATACTACAATTTCAGATGAATGCTATTCTGTAATTGATAAAAATAGAGAAGAAATATTAAAGCCAGTTATCGTAGATCTATTTGGTTGGAGTAATTTGGATACATATATCTCATCCAACAAAGAAGAAATTATTTCTTTTTTAAATAATCCAAAAAGAATAGATTGGAAAAAAATAGGGAAATGGTATTTTACAAAATTTACCATCATCTCTCTATTCTCTTACTGGTTTGCTTTTTCTTAAAAAAACCTCTTGACTTATTCAGTTGTTTAACCTGAAATAGTTTTGTCTTGAGCACCCACCATAAAATAATAAATGGAGATAGTCGAGTTATGACTGAATTGCCTGACAACTCGATGCATTTGGCTATAACTTCACCACCCTATTGGCAACTCAAGGACTACGGGACTGACAACCAAATTGGTTTTCACGACAGCTACGAAAATTACATCAACAACCTGAATTTAGTTTGGAAGGAATGCTACCGTACTCTTCAAAACGGTTGCAGGTTGTGTGTAAACATTGGCGACCAATTCGCAAGAGCAGTTTATTACGGGCGATATAAAGTCATTCCTATTCGTGAGGAGATTATCAAATTCTGTGAGAACATCGGATTTGACTATATGGGTGCAATCATCTGGCAAAAAGTTACGACTTCCAACACCACAGGTGGTGGCGTTCAAATGGGTTCGTATCCCTATCCAAGAAATGGAATTTTGAAATTGGATTATGAATTTATTCTTGTTTTCAAAAAATTAGGCGATGCTCCCAAACCGACAAAAGAGCAAAAAGAACTTTCCAAAATGACTGCCGAAGAATGGAACACCTATTTTGCAGGGCATTGGAATTTCGCAGGAGCAAGACAAAGCGGACATATTGCAATGTTCCCGGAAGAACTTCCGAGACGACTGATAAAAATGTTTTCGTTTGTTGGAGAAACCGTTCTTGACCCATTCGCAGGAAGCGGAACAACTGCATTAGCAGCAAAAAACACAAATAGGAATTCCGTTGGCTTTGAAATCAATCCTGAATTTATTCCAATCATCAAAGAAAAGTTGGAAGTCCATCAAAAGGATTTGAACGGAACGACTTATGAGTTTGTAAAGCAACAATATATAAAGACAAACTTTGAAAGTGAGATAAAAATGCTTCCATACATTTTTAAAGACCCTCATATCCTTGACAAAAGAATTGACATTAAGAAACTTCAATTCGGCTCTAGGATTGATAAAGACAGTTCTACGAAACGAGAAGAACTATTCACTGTAAAAGAAGTCATTAGCCCCGAAAAAATAAAATTGAATAATGGTTTGGTAGTAAAGCTAATTGGCATAGAATCATACCCAAAAGGCTTAAAAGTTTTGGGAGAATATGTCTATCAAGAGGCAATCAAATTTATTATTGATAAAACAAATGGAAAGAAAGTATTTATGAAATTTGATACAATTAAGTATGAGAATCACAACGAACTGTTAGCTTATTTATACTTAGAAAATAAAACTTTTATCAATGCTCACTTACTAAAAAATGGATTGGTCAAAGTTGACGAAAATCAAGAGTTTAAATATTTATCAAAATTTAAATCGCTTTATAAAGATCGTGGTGAAGTAATAAGTGATAATTTAAAAAAATACCGGTATGCTTAGTATAAAATACTCAAAAGAATTCGGTAAAAAAGAGAAAGTTCTCAATTACGCAACGCAAACCTATCAACTTTCACGACCAAACAAAGTTGGGACAGTAATGGCTCTCATTCGTGAATGTCAGCCGAAAACTATTGAAGAATGGGAAAAGTGGTATTTCCAAAATGCAAATACGGACGGCAAAACACCAACAAAAATTACAAAAGAAAGTTTGACTGAATTGGGTGAACGACTTTATGAAAAATTAAAGTAACCGTCATTCCTGAATGGACAGAAGCGTTTAATCAACTAACTTTACAAGACTGCATTGATTACATTCATAATCTAACAATCAACAGAACTTTTGACGGTTTTATTCGTGAAAAATCTGTTATTGAAGATAATTTGGCAAAAGAATTTCCGAACGTAAAATTTGAAGAAAGCGACCCCGAACTTGACCACGCAGGCGACATTGATTATTTGGGTTGGGTTGGCGACAAAGCGTTTGGAATACAAATCAAACCCGTAACAGCAAAAGCAAATTTCGGCAACTATTCAGCGACAGAACGAATGAAAGCAAGTTTTGCGGACTTCACTAAAAAATTCGGTGGACAAGTTTTCGTTGTTTTCAGCATTGACGACAAAATTAAAAACGAAGAAGTAGTAGGGCAGATTGTCCAAGAAATCAAACGATTGATCAAGTAAGGACAAGACATAAGAACATATTATTGAACTCGGCAAAAAAAAACTTTACACTAAGGAGAGGGATGGATACACCACCCTATTAAGTAATAACTTCTTATATGTTTAAAAAAACTTTTTGGCAAATGACATGGCGGTTAGAATCTTTTACCAGCCTTATTCCTATACCTACATTTGTGTATTTTGTAATGGTTACTGGTGCATTTGTTGGACAGGAAAGAATTATAGCTGTAGCCGTGGCGGGCTTACTTGTCGGTTCAGGTACTGTTGTTTGGGGAATTTTATTTAGGTGGTTTGCCTTAAAAAAATTATTCAGTGAACTCGACCGTTTAGAGTCTGTGAATACTCCTGAAACTGCAGAACGTGAATTGTTGCGTAATAAATTTTTGATGTATCCCTACCGTGAAGGCCGAACTATTATTGCACGTTGGAGTGTTGGTATTTTAGCAGGCGCATTTGTTTATATTGTACAAATAAAAGAAATTCCATTTTATTCGATATTTGTAGAATTTTATTCTCTATTGTTTGTATTACCTATATCTTATGTGATGTATATTTTCATGCCTGAAAGTGTAATCCGACCCATTTTGGCTTGTCCTGTATTTTCAGATTTGCCTCCAGCCGGAAAAAAAATAAGAGAGATTAGTTATTTTTCACGGATGTTACTTGCTATAATCTCAGTAACCATTACGCCGGTTGCTATTTTTGGATTTATTTTATACGCTACCTTAGCAGGAAAAATGTCATTTAAGAATCCCGAAATTCATATTGTGTTGTTGGCGCTTGAAGGATTTGCAGCAATAATCATAGTATCGTATAGAACAGCGAAATCTGTGAAGTTTAACATTAATGATACTAATGAGATTTTGCAACAATTAGGCAAGGGCAATTTTTCTATTACCAGCAATCGTGTGACCACTGATGAGTTTGGCAGACAATCTGAATTATTGACCGTGGTGACAAACGATCTATCCAAAATGTATAACGAAGTAAGGGAGTTAAATGAAAATCTTGAACAGAAGGTCATTGATCGCACAGAAGAATTGAATAAAACTCTTGAAGAAGTTCGCAAACTAAAATTAGCTCAAGATGGAGATTATTTCCTTACATCTCTTATCATTAAGCCTCTTAATCGCAATTATGTTAAAAGTGAAAAATTATCAATAGAATTTTTGCAAAAACAAAAAAAGAAATTTGAATTCAAAGGAAAGCAACATGATATTGGCGGAGATATTTGCAGTGCTTATACTATAAGACTGAGAAATAAAAATTATACCGCATTCATGAACGCGGACGCTATGGGTAAATCGATGCAAGGAGCCGGTGGTGCATTGGTTCTTGGTTCAGTCTATTTTTCAATTATAGAAAGAACTCAAGTTCTTGAATCTATAGGTCGTCTTGCACCGGAGAGATGGCTCAAAAATACTTTCTTAGAATTGCATAAAGTATTTGAGAGTTTCGATGGTTCCATGCTTATTTCTGTAGCTACGGGGCTTGTGGACGATGAAACCGGAATACTCTATTATATTAATGCGGAGCACCCTTGGACAATTTTATATCGAGATAAACAAGCAAAATTTATTGAGAATGAACTGTACTTTAGAAAATTAGGAATGTCAGCGGTTTCTGGAAATATTTTTATTCGAGTTTTTCAGCTTGAACCGGACGACATGCTTATTTGTGGCTCAGATGGTCGTGATGATATTCTCATACGAAATTATGACGGTAGTGTAAAAATGAATGAAGACCCTGATTTGATTTTACAAACAGTCACAGAGGCATCCGGTGAATTGAATGAGATCTATGCACTCACTTCTAAAATTGGTGAGATTACTGATGATTTCTCGCTTTTAAAAATTTTCTACAAAGGGGCACAAGAACAAAACACAGTTGCAAACATTCATAAAGCAGAATCAGGGAAATTATACAAAGAAAAAGAATATCGTCGAGCAGCAGAAAAAGGAGAATCCTATTTTAATAAACGTCCGTCTGATACTGACTTTATGCGTTACCTTTCAAGGTGTCACCGCCTTGCAGGCAATACAGATGTTGCAATAGATTTGTGTGAAAGGCTTCGATTAAGAATACCTACAGATGTGCGTAACTTAGTTGTGCTTACGAGTTTATACATAAATATTGGAAACAGTGCCAGAGCAGCAGAATTGGCGCAAGAAATTAAATCTCTTGACCCACAAAATCACTCATTAATAAAAATCGAAGAATTTCTGCAAAAGAAAAACAAGTAGAATAAAAAAATGAATCTAACATATAAAAAAGAAAGTGGATTGGTTCCGAAATCTCAAAAGAGTATGTTGCAATTGCAGAAGAAAGGCATAAAAGATTATGCAGACGAGAAATGTATGCAAATGAATTTTCTGTAACCGAGTAGGAAATTCTTTTAAACCAATTTTCAAAGCTGAATTTTTCTTAAAAAAATCTTGGCTAATGTAAAGAATGCTAAATTTTTCTTCCTTGAAAAATAGTAGAAATTTCAAAATCCTGTAAAAAGGAAAGAGAATCCTCAGGAAAAATTTATGAGAAGAAATATTGTTCATATTGGAGCTGATGAATTAAATTATGAAATCAGACAAATCGTTGCTATTGGTAAAAAATTAGAAGCTCTTGGTGTGCCAATCACTTGGGAAAATATAGGAGATCCAATTCAAAAAGGAGAGCTTGTCGCTCCTTGGATTAAACAAATTGTTACGGACTTAGTTCAAGAAAATAAATCTTGGGGCTATACCGCAACCCAAGGAGACGAAAATACTAGAATTTTTCTTGCAAACAAAGTAAACGAAAGAGGTGGAGCAAAAATTACCCCTGAGGATATTTTATTTTTTAATGGGCTTGGAGATGCAGTTGCAAAAATTTTTGGGTTTATGAGAAAAGAAGCTAGGATTTTAGGACCCAGTCCTGCTTACTCAACTCTTTCATCTGCCGAAGCTGCTCATAGCGGGTATGACCACCTAACGTATGATTTAAATCCTGATCAAAATTGGATGCCTGACTTAGAGGATATAGAAAATAAAGTAAAGTATAATGATTCTATTACCGGTATTTTACTTATCAACCCGGACAATCCTACGGGAGCTGTATATAATAAAGATTTACTAAAAAAAATTGTTCGTATTTGTGAGAAGTACGACTGCATGTTGATCTGCGATGAAACGTATTCTCACATAAATTACTCTGAAACAGGAAGTATTCACCTGTCTGAAGTAATAGGAGATAAAGTTTGTGGAATTGCGCTTCGATCTATTTCTAAAGAATTTCCTTGGCCCGGTGCAAGGTGTGGCTGGCTTGAAATTTTTAATAGGCAAAACGATCCGATTTTTCAAAGATATATTAAAAGCCTTTTGGATGCAAAGATGCTCGAAGTTTGCTCAACTACTCTCCCTCAGCTTGCAATCCCAAAAATATATTCTTCTAAAGAATTCATTCCTCACTTAAAAAGAAGAAATGAAATTTATAAACAAAGAGCAGAAAAAGCTGTAGCTATTTTAAGTGGGGTCAAGGGGGTAAAAGTTATAGAACCTAAAGGTGCATTTTATCTTACAGTGTATTTTGAACAAGGTACATTAAACTCATCTATGAGCCTTTCTATATCCAATAGAAATGCTTTTGAATATATTAATTCCATTATTCAAGGAAGTGCAAATGATAGAAGATTTGTTTTGAATTTGCTTGCTTCTACAGGAATTTGTGTAGTACCGCTTTCTTCGTTCTGTTGCAAAAAAGATGGGTTTCGCATAACGCTCTTAGAAGAAGATTCAAAAAAGTTTGATTGGATTTTCAACACGGTCCGTAAGTCGATTGAAGAGTATTTGCAATCCGCATAGATAAACTAATTTTTTCCAATGAGTGAAAAACTTTCAACCTATCAAAAAAAAATTGGTGTTTTTGATTCAGGCATGGGAGGAATTTCTGTTCTTAGAGAAATGAATCAAAATCTTAAGGGGATAGATTTTTTTTATTATGGTGATATTGCCAATAGCCCTTATGGAAATAAATCCAAAGAAGAAATTACAAAACTTACTAAAACTGCATGTGAATATTTTTTGGAAAAAAAAGTAGATGCAATTCTTCTTGCGTGCAATACGGCTACATCTGCCAGTGCGAAAATTTTACGGGAAGAATTTTCTATTCCAATATTTGGAATGGAGCCGGCATTAAAACCTGCCTTAATGGAAAACCCGGGACAAAAAATCGCAGTTCTTGCAACCCAATTCACAATTTCAGAGGATAAATTTTTAGAATTAGAAAAAAATCTTAATGCAGTTGGAAGACTTTCTGTTTTTTCTTGTGAAGGCCTTGCATCTCTTGTAGATCAAAAAAATTTTGAAAAGTCTAAAGCTTTTCTAGAGCCTATTTTAGAAAAAGTTCGACAAGAAAAGATTCAGGCAATCGTGCTTGGTTGCACTCACTATGTTCTATTAAAAAAAATTTTCCACTCTCTCTACCCTAATGTAAGGTTATACGATGGGAATAAAGGAACATATACACATGTTCAAAAATCTTTAAATCTTCAAATAGGTCATTCTACCAAGAATCATATAAACCTTTTCTTAAATGGAGGCTCCGATTATGATTATTCAACTGCAAATTATTATTTACAAGAGCCTTTTTCATGATTCCAATCTACAAAATATTTTTCTGTAGTTTTAAACATTCGATCCAAGGTGCTTTACAGTATAGTAGGCTTTGATTATGTAATTTCTATTACGTGTAGATATGCCTCACCTTTGATTTTTTTTGGTAGGTTTTGATTCAAAAGCAGATCTTTCTTTTTTAGTATATTTTTTTGCTTTTTTTGGTTTTTCGCCACTTCTTATGTCGTATCAGCCTATTGTATCGTGTGGTTTTTCTCTTGGAGAGATAGACTCCTACCGCAATCGAACTGACCTTGGGTGGAACTCCAAAGTCATAGAACTTGGCAGGGATGATTATGTCCCATCCGGCAATGTCAAGCAGCAAAAGAAGAGTAAAAAGAGCCGTTCGGGAAATACCAAGCCATTGAGCAAACTCACCAAGCTCAATCCAATCTGCGTTCTCAGGACGAAAATTCTTCTTCTGAAGATTCTGCCCTTCTTCCTGATACACCGTTTTAACACAATCCAACTTTTTCAAAGTCCAAAGTAACACATTCCTGTATCTCTCCAACAATTCGTGCAAGTAATCCTCTCTCGAAATAGTTTCAGTCCTCGAGGTAAACTCATCCATATATTTTTCTGGAATAAGCAGACTTGACTGCGTTCGTTCAAATTTTTCTGGATTCAAAGTATTCTCCTAATATAAAATTTTTCTTTCCTCTAGTTTCTGTCCCCAGCCACTATTTCTTGCCTCTTGATATAAGGTAAAATAATATCGTGATAGAAATAAAATTTTTACAATTTTAGAAAAAATTTTTTAGTTTTTACAGAAAAAATCCCAAATCTACACTAAATGCGTAATCTCTTGAAATCCCCCAAAAAAGTGGAGTTCCCTCATTTTTGCCTAAAAGGTGAACAATTGGTATAAAACATGCACTTTACTGAAAAGAGTGGAGATCCCACATTTTTGCACGAAAAGTACAAAATCTGTACTAAAAGTAAAATCTTCAAAACTCTACTAAAGTGAAAAACCTCGATCTAAAAAGAAAAATCTAATGGAATAAGATTTTAGCTCTACTATTTCCGTCCTTAGACCTCAGTCTTTTCGTCCTCCGAATAGTTCTTTAGAAAGAAGTTGCTATGATAGAATATTTCACTTAAGATAATTTATCATGAAGTCTTTTTTTCAAATGCGGAAAATAAAAAATGCAAAAATGCAAGAATACTTAGTGCAAGCACAATACCCAGTATAGACTTTTGCCAATTAATAAAAATTGTTCCATTAGAAATAATTCTATCTTGTCTATTTTCTTCAGGAACAAAAGGAGTTCCCCCGGATACTTGAAATTTTACTTCTTCATTAATTTTCGAGTACGTAACTTTATACGCCTTCATCTTTTTTGGAACGCCATTCTCAAGAAGTGAGAATTCTTTTGCTCCAATTATTCTTAGTTGTATATCTTCGGGCTTTAAAAAAACTATCTGTCCATTTTTACTTTGATCAAACAACAATTTATCTTCAAATTCAATATCAGATAAATCTGGAGCAGAAATAGAATACGTTAGTTGCAATTCGTTTACACCCGGTAGGATAGCCCTATCTAAAATACGTCCATTTTTTCCCTGAGCTAGCGTTAAAGGAATTCCCATTTTAGATTCATTTTGTGAAATTTGGCCAAATACCTCTGTTGCTGACTTTGGAACATAAATTTCTAATTGCTTGTCAGGATCTAAAAAACTAACAGGTGGGTTGGAAGTGTTTGAAAATATATAAATTTTGTTAATAATAATCTCATTTTTTGTTCGAACGATTTGTAATAGTCCCCTAATTTCAGTTGAGTGAAAATTTTTTTCTGAGTCAAAAACAGTAATCTCCTGCGGTTTATTGAAACTATTAGGGTCCAATGAAACTACCTTATTATAATTGACTCCCATATATTTTGCTTGAAGTAATAGTGAGGACGATTCAGAAATAGAGATTTTAGAAAACGTAAATTTCCCCTGAACATTAGTGATTTCAGAGAGTATTTTCATTTGACTATTTAAGTCAATGAGTCTAAGGGTTTCGGCAAATCCAGTTACCTTTCTTGTCCCGTTGTGAATAGAAACAGAAATATCTACTTCTATTCCAAATACTTGGGTAGAAAAAAATAGAGATAGTAGTAAAAATAGTTTAAGCCGAAACAGATGAACTGACTTTATAGTAAATATTTCCAATTATCGAACAACAGTCACACTGCATGGAGCATGATGAACGACTCTATCCGAAACAGAACCTACTAAAAATCTTGCAAATGCAGAGTTTCCTCTGCTACCGATTACAATTTGATCAATTTTTTCTTTCGAGGCAACTTCACAAATCTTTTCGGCAGGGTATCCTTCCTCAACAAGGCGTTTCCATTTAATATCTGATGAATCTAAAATAGTATGAACTTTTTCGAGTCTTTGATCGGATATCCACTTTACACGTTCTTTTCCGGCAGGAGGATTTTCATAATAGCCCGGAAGAGGTCCAAATTCTTCGACCACCTCTAAAACAAAAACTTCTGCTTTTGCAGCTTTTGCAATCGAGATTCCTAATTCAAGGGCTTTCTTAGAGCTGGCAGATCCATCAATCGGAATCAAAATTCTTTTAATATGTTTATCCATAAAAATATTTTTGAAGAGTAAGGTTTTCTGTAAACAAACTTTTCTTATTCAAAAAACTTGCAAAAGACAAGCTAAGATTTAATCAAGTCTTAGGAGTAAAAAAATGCGACCTTTTAAAGTGTTAGGAATTCAACAAATTGCAATTGGTGGAGACAGCAAAGATCGTCTTTCACATTTCTGGATAGATATTATGGGGTTGACAAAGGTAGGTCAATTCAGAAGCGAAAAAGAAAATGTGGACGAAGACATTGTGAGAATTGGTGAAGGCCCTTTTTCCGTGGAAGTAGATTTGATGATGCCGATTGATTCGAATAAAAGTCCCAAGGTTCATGATCCTAAATTAAATCATTTCGGGTTGTGGATTGATGACTTGCAAAAGTGCGTAGAGTATCTTACTGAAAAAAAAGTTCGGTTTACTCCCGGAGGAATTCGCAAAGGTGCTGCCGGTTATGATGTGTGTTTTATTCATCCTAAGGGAAATGATGAGTTCCCATTTTGTGGCGAAGGCGTTTTGATTGAATTGATACAAGCACCCAAGGAAGTGATCGAGGCGTTTCGTAAGTATTTCCATAAATAATTTTTGCAATTAGTACAATTTAAGAAAAGGCAGTAAAACAAGTTCTTTAACAAGTATTGTTGTGGTTTACGTGAGAATGTCTTCTTGTCCAAATCCAGCTTACATAAATGATTAGTGCAAAAAAACCGTAAAAAATAAATTGAGCTAAATGTAAAATTGTCGCATAAACAAGACCGTTTGCTGAAGTTTTTCCCAATAATACAAAACCAGAGATTATAGAAGCATGAAAAACACCTATCCCGGAAGGAGCTGATGGAATAGCGACACCCATAGCCCCACAAAATATTAAAAAAATAATTTCTATATATGAAATTTGCATTCCGAGTAAGCCAAAAATTCCAAGATAAATTGTTGAATATGCACACAACCACATAAAAAGAGATATTAACGCTGGTTTTAAAAAAGCTCTTAAAGTAAGAAACTCTCCTAAATCCACAATATGCTCTTTAACTTTAGAATGAAAAAATTCTTCCTTTCTTATTAACATAAATGGAAGAGAAAGTATTCTTATGAAAGATTGATTTTTGTATCGAAGGTAAAGCAAAACTGCAATAAGTCCAAGTACCAAAATTCCCGAAAAAGTAAAAATTGCCAAATTAGAGGACTTCTGTTGATTGATTCCTAAGAGAAAAAAAGAAACTAAACCAATGAGGATTACAGTGATAAAATCCACTACTTTCTCAATAAAAATTTTTGAAAGAAGGGTTGGATAAAGAATATGAGATTCTTTTTTACAATAAAAAATTCTAAGTATATCTCCACCTCTGGCCGGTAGAATCATATTCGCTCCACCACCTAAAATAACCGAGGCCAAAGCGAGTTTGTATTTCATTTTTTTTTCAAGAAGAATGTACCATCTTGCACCAAATAGAATAAGACCAAAGATACTACCAAGAATAAATGGTATTAAATAAAAATAATTTATTCTCTCTTTGATCTTATAAAATTCATAGAACTCGATTTTACTGATTAAGAAACTAACTGCAAGAAGACTCGTGACAACTCCTACAAGAAGTTTTTTCAATTATCCACCTACAATTAGTTTGTTTTGAAGATGATATTAATCTTCATCATCTTCGCTTTTTACTTCTTCTTTTTTCTCTTTTTTATTCACCGCAGAGTTATCAAATTCATCTTCATCGTCATCGGTTTCTCTTTCTCTAAGGTCAGAACCGGTAGTTTTGGAAATATTGATTACATCGATCTTTGCACCGTAAACCCAACCTTCAAGATAATTTTTCTTTACGATTCCATCGTCATAAGCTAACTGAACTAAATAGTAGTAATCTTCTAAGATCTTCCCTGCAATTCTTGCTTTATAAAGTTTGGGAGCTACTCTTTTAATTTTAACTATTTCTCCTTTAGACAAGGTGATGATTCTGTCACCTCTGGCGTTTGGACTTCTCTTAATCGTAGCTTGGTTGGATTTGATTATCGCATAACGTCCGGTAGCATTCCTTCTATACGCTAAAACTTTTTCGATATATTTTTTTGTGTCATCGTCTTTAGTCATAAGATAGAGTTTTACGAGAACAAGTGTAGCTCCAAATGTTTGGTTGTTGCTTGCCAAGTTATAAGCAATATAACGAATGAAAGGAGCAAGATTTGGTTTAATTTCGAGAGTTTTATAAATAAGGTCTAAACTTTCTTTGGATCGATGGTGGCTAAGACCGATTAGTGCTTGCATTACAAGCTCGATTTGACTAGACTCAATATATTTTTTGAATGTAGTCCTATCTTCAGCTACATTATAATATCCTAGTCCTTCTAATGCAGCACCAAGCACTTTTACGTCTTCCGATTTAAGTCCTTCTGAAACAATTATTTCTCTTCCAGTCGATGAACGAAGTTTTCCAAGTCCTTTGTATGATGCAGCTCTGATTTCCGGGTATTTTGATTTTGTTCCTCTCAGGAAATATTTAAAGGAGCTTTGTGATCCGATAATCGCAATCGAATTGTATGCCGCCTGACGCACTAAATACCCATCTGTTTCAATCGCTCTGTGTAAAGTTTTAAGACCTGTTCGCATTCTCCCGAGGGCATCTGCTGCTTCAGCACGAACTTCAGGGATCGGGTGTTTTTGCAATAGTCTGATAATTGCATTTTCACCGGATCTGTTTCTGCGTGACTCGTAACGCAAGATAAGACTTTTTGCTTCTTCTATTCTGGCTTTTTCGGTTTTAGTTTCCGGTGCAGCTTTTTTGTCTCCTTCTTTTGGTGCTGACTCATCTTTTTTATTTGAGTCATCATCATCCGTTGAATCATCACCATCATCTTTCACTGTGATTAGCGTAGTGTTGGAATTTTTGGAAAAATCTTGCATTGTGTTTGTTTCAAGAAAATTTTTCTCGTTGAGTTTTTCAGAGAAATACCCTTTTTCAACTGAATAGACAGTTGAAGCAAAAAAGAATAGGAGTGTTGCTATGAGCGATGTTTTCAAGGAAGTCACCTTTATATAAAAAAAGTTTCAAGAATAGTATGAATATTAATCTTGACTTAATTTTCAATCTATTTATATTCTTACTTAAAATTATCGGTAAAAGACTATCAGTAAATTAAGCGGTATTTTAGGAGGATTGAAGGCAGGACAACTCCAAAAGCTAAAAAATCTTGCCGAAAAGCGTCTAAAAGAAGATGTATTGATTTCCAAAGATTTGGCTAAGTCAATTTGTGAGATTTCTTTTGAGATTAGAAGGCAGGTTGGTCTCCTCATAGATCGAAAAGGTTATGTCACACACGTAATTATAGGGAATGACAATTCCATCGAAATTCCCTATCTCGATAGGATTCGCACCTCAGAGACTCGTCTTCGGGGAATTCGGCTCGTACATACCCATTTAAAGAAAGAGCCTCTATCCATGGATGATCTTACAGACTTGGTGTTATTGAGGTTGGACTACATTACTGCAATCACTATGGACTTAAATGGATTTCCTGAGAACTTTTATTCATCTCATATCAACGCTGAAGAAAATTCTGAAAAACTTTGGACTGTATTAGAAAAAGAGTACCCCGGTCAACTAAAAGAAGGAATGCTGTCTGAAATCATTGAAATAGAAAATAGCCTTGCTAAGAGAAGAGACAACTTAAAAGCAGCACAAAAATTGAATCGCGCGATCCTTGTTGGAGTCTATTTGAATAATAAATTTTCCAGAAATCCAGAAAGCTCAATGGCAGAATTGAAAGAGCTTTGTCGAACTGCCGGAATTTATGTAGTGGATACGTTTTCTCAAAAGAGAAGTGCATTGGATGCAAGTACGGTTTTGGGAAAGGGAAAGATTCAAGAAATTATCCTGAACTCGATTCAAAAAGATGTTGAACTACTCGTATTTGATTTAGAGCTTTCCAGTTCTCAAGCAAAGAAAATTTCAGATTTTTCAGATTTGAAGGTAATAGACAGGACTCAACTCATACTCGATATTTTTGCAAGAAATGCAAAAAGTAGAGACGGTAAATTGCAGGTAGAGCTTGCACAATTAAAATATTTAAAAGGGCGACTATCTGAACTCGATGACAATATGTCGAGACTGACCGGAGGAATCGGAGGAAGGGGGCCCGGAGAAACAAAACTTGAAATTGGAAAAAGACGAGTAGAAGAAAAAATTCACAGATTGGAAAATGAAATAAAAAGTTTAAGAACAAGAAGAGAATTGAATAGAAAAAGAAGAGGAAGAAATGAAATTCCTGTAGTCGGGATTGTTGGCTATACCAATGCCGGTAAGTCAACCCTATTGAATTCTTTAACAAACTCAGAAGTGATAGCAGAAGATAAATTATTTGCTACCTTAGACCCTACTACTCGAAGAATTCGTTTTCCCTCTGTAAGAGAAATAATTATTTCTGATACAGTGGGATTTATCCATGACCTGCCTCCGGACTTGTCTAACGCATTCAAAGCAACCTTGGAAGAATTATCTGATGCAGACTTGCTTCTTCATGTAATTGACTCCTCGAATCCGGATTATGAAGAGCACATTAAAGCAGTCGAAAAAATATTGATTGAACTTAAATTAATTGATATTCCGAGAATTCAAGTTTTTAATAAAATAGATTCTTGTCCGAGAGATTTTCCTAAAAACAATCAAAACGATATGTATGTATCTGCTTTGCAAAAAATAGGGTTAGAAGAGCTTTTGGATCGAATAGAAAAAGAAATCTGGTTAAATAAAAATCAAGACCAAGCAGACTTAGCTTTGTCTTTGGATTCATAAATTACAACATCTTTTGGAATTTCGATCAGATTGAGTATGGTTTCTAAAAAAGGATGGATCCCACCGATTACGATTTTTCCATTTTTCTGTGCGACTGTTCGAATAATGGTCAACAACATAGCAATCCCGGTGCTATTGATATATTCAAGCGAAGATAAATCTAATATTAGATTATAAATTTTATCTTCAAAGACGATACTGATTTTCTTGGAAATCTCAAATGCGTTGTTATTAGAAATTTTTCCGCATAGTTCTACAAGCATTACAGGCAGCTCGCCTATGTGCAAAACATCAGTTTCAAAATAAAAAGAATCGAAGTCTGTCCTTACCATACAATCTAATCCTTTATTTTACTATTAGGGTTAAATTTTCAAGATTTATTCTAATTTTTTCCTTGAGTATATATTTTTTTTCATCATAAAACCCCTTCCACACAATTGCAATTTTTCCCCTATTGCGTGAAAGCTCTCCTTCATAATTTAAATATATATTTCTATGGTTTGGCTTCTTTGTGCAAGTTACCTCTTCCCCGCTTTGGAATCTTCCCCAGTCTTTTCTCTGAAACTCATAAGTTAGTAATTCCGAGTTTTCTTCTGTTTCAAAAAATATATCGTAGTGCGATTCATTATGGAAGTTGAAAACTTGCTTAGGGAAATCGTGAAAAGAAATAGTAACCCTTTTCAGAGGGACTCCTGCAACCTGACTAAAATAGTTTTTTCTTTTATAATATCTGTCATCTCGTCGATTTCTTTTAAGGATTTCAGTATATCCCTCTCTTTGGATTTATGGGTAATTACGATTACCTCGATAGGCTCTTTATTGGACTCGTTTTGTCTGACTGTGGAAATTGAAATATTATTATTGCCGAGAACATCTGTAATATGTCCAAGTACTCCAGGTTTATCTACAGTATTAAACCTCAAGTAAAACTTAAGAACGCTTTCTTCAGGATTCATCATTTCTGCGGGAGAAAACAGATTTTTTTCTAGGGAGTTTTTATCTTTTCCGATTCGAGAAGAATAAAAAACTAAATCAGAAACAACTGCGCTTGCAGTAGGAAGTGAGCCTGCGCCCTTCCCCATTAGAATTGTAGGACCGGAAAACTCAGAATGAAAATACACTGCGTTCATTTCGTTCATTACGTTGGCTATCGGGTGAGAGAGAGGAATCATGGCAGGATGGACTCTGGCTTCAATCAAATCTCCGTGTTTTCTGCAAATCCCCAGAAGTTTAATTCTATATCCTAATTGCTTTGCAAACAGAATTTCTGTTTTCGTGATTTTTGAAATTCCTTTGGTAAATATTTTACTGCTTGGAATTTTTCTATCAAATACAAGTCCACCGAGTATAGAAAGCTTTTGTGCCGCATCAATTCCCTCTACGTCAAACGTCGGGTCTTTTTCTGCAAATCCAAGCTCTTGAGCTTTTTTTAGAGCATCTGAATATTCTAAATTATCCTCTTCCATTTTAGATAAGATGAAATTTGTAGTTCCGTTTAGTATTCCATACACAGATTCAAACTGGTTGGATACAAGTCCTGTCTTTACAGTCCGAATCACAGGGATAGCTCCACCGACTGAAGCCTCGTAACCGATTTCTACTCCATTATCAGATGCGAGTTGGAAAAGCTCTTCTCCTTTTTCAGCTATGAGTGCCTTATTCGCAGTAATGACTGTTTTTTTTGAGAGTAAAGATTTTTTTACAATTTCGTAAGCTATAGTAGTTCCACCTATTAGCTCTACTACAATATCAATATCTTTTTTGGACAGAACATCTTCAAAATTATCGGTGACTGGAATAGAAGTGAGTTTTTTAATCTTTTCAGTATCTTTATCACAAATTAGTGCTAAGTTTAGCTCAATTCCTGATCTATCTTGGATTAGCTTTTTTCTTTTTTCAAGAATTGAAATAAGCCCTGAGCCTACAGTTCCGCCACCCACCAACGCTACATTAAACATTTTTTACTCCGATAGTTTTAATCGTTCAAATTACACAAATAAAACATTTTTATCTCTTTATGCAAAATGTAGCTATTATTGAAAGTTGATTTTCCTCTTCTACACTAAAAAATTCTTTTAATTAGCCCCCGTTATCGCTATCCCCGAAGGTGTCGTACCTGTGGCTCCAGAGGAAGAAACTGTCGGGACTCCCGTACTTTGATCAATTGCGCTAACATAGAAAGTGTTTGTAACAGAATTGATTGAATATAAAAATTTTCCGGAAGGGTCAATTATTAGTCCAGTTGGTAAATCGCCACTGGTAGTAACTGTTCCTCCAGAAGTTAAAACTCCAGTAGTAGAATTTATAGTATAACCTGCAATTGTACCTGTTCCACTACCATTATAGCCAAGATATACAAACCTGCCGAGAGGATCCATCGCAACTGATTGAGAAGATGTACCAGTTACAGAAGCAGATGCTATATAGCTCAAAGCACCCGTCGAACCTATTGAGCTGTAGTCAATTTGTTGTGGTGCAGCTGAAGCTGAATAAAGGAATTTACTATCCGGGGATATTTCTATTGCTCTGGAATTATTCCCGGTGTTGTATGAATTGATAAGACTAAGTGCTCCTGAAGTTGGATTGATCGAATAAGAATATATTGAAGATGTAGGAGATTGACACGCTACAAATAGAAATTTTCCGTAAGGGTCGATCTTGATCCAAGCCCCATCCAACCCCGTTGGAAATGATCCGGATGAGGTAAGTGCCCCCGTGCTTAGATCGGCTGTGTATTGATAGATAGTTGAAGACTGATCTACTGAATACACAAATTTACCTGTAGGGTGGATAGCAACCGATTGGGGACCTGTTCCGGTAGATAAAGTAGAAGTAGCAGAATTTAACGATCCGTCAGTTTGATTAATTGTATGAAGTGAGATTGTACTTGTAGAAGGGTAAACAACATATAAAAATTTTCCGGTTGGGTCTATAGTTAGTCCCGTGGGACCGGATCCCGAAACTGGAGTAGAAGTATTTGATAAAGAGCCGTCTGTAGAATTTACAGTAAAAACAGAAATTGTAGTTGCACCACCATTTGTGACGTATAAATACTTAGGTACACTAAACAAGGTTTGAATTGTAACGCTTCCAGTAGCAGAGCCACCACTATTGGATCCGGTGATTGTGTAAGTAGTCATTGCCGTGCCAGTGGTAGGTGTTCCGCTAAGCACACAGTTGCTGCTTAAAACTAATCCGGTAGGTAAGGTCGGACTTGAGGTGCAAGAAGTTGGAGTTCCACCTGTTATAGTAGGGGTTACGCTCGTAATGACAGAATTTTGCCTAAAAAGATAGGGAGTAGGTGAGTAGGTTATCGAATTTGGTTTACTGCCTAAAAGAGAGCAATACGCAGAGCTATCTCCCGTAAACGCTTTAGAAAAGAGGGTATTCTGGTAGGTTTTAGAATTTGGATCGCATGGATTTTCAAATCTAGGATTCTTGCAAGAAAAGTGCAATAGGATAAATGAAATAGCTGCAGTAATCTGAAAAGGCAATAAAACTCTTCTAAAATCAAAAATAAAATTTTTAATATTATGTCTTATAAACATAGACTCCTCCGTAAAGGGATGATACTCCCTTTATATATTATATAAAGATAATTATTTGAAAAGGACAAAAAAAAGAATTTTTTTTAAAATTTATGACACTTCTACAAAAACTCTAAATGAGTTTTGTATCGCTATGAATGGCAATTTCCCTGAGTTTTTGAGCATATATTTCCAAGAAAGACTTTTTGCAGGTACGCTATTTTTATAGACCATACTGCTCTATTTTAGTAGTTTTTAAGAACTTTTTATTGTCTTGCCATACTATTATTCCTGTAGATAGCCTTAAAAGCCTTAGAGTGACTACTAAATATTGGACTTTTTTACCATCAAAATACCTAACGTTATCAGAAATTTCTCCACTCAATTTGTAATTGGGAGATTTTAGATTGCCCAAGGGGATTCGAGTTTCGGAGTCTATGAGCCCCGATTTTCCAAGAATAGCTTCTTGAATAGAATCTAATCTTTGGGCTCTGTCTATGAAATGGATTTGCCTTTTGATTAAGTTTGTAGAAATTTCATTGGAAAGTAATTTTGTGTCTATATGCTCTGAGGAGCGGTTTTCTATTTTTTGAAGTTCCAAAAAGGTTGGCTCATTTTTTGATTTTAAAAAATCATAAATTAAGTCAACCATTGCAGTTACTGTTTTTTGAATTTCAACCGGACCCCATTCGATACTACCTTCAGTTTGTGTCGGGTCGCTGTAACGAGTCCCTCCCGATGCACAAGCAATTGGAAGAAAGATGAAGCAGAATAGAAATGCGACCCTTATTGCAATTGATCGAATCTCAGAAATTACGCAAAGCCTCATTGAATTTGTTTTGTGTTTTGCGAGTTGTGTTTCTTGCTTAGTTTGATTATGATCTGATACTCATTTTTTCCATAACCAAAACGAAAGTCCAATCTTTTTGGACGCTGTTCGTGAAAAAGTTTTTCTAAAGGTTTTTGGTATTTGTCTTTAAATGCCTTTATAGGTTGACCATAAGTTCCAAAAACCCGTATATCCCAATTCTTATCGAATGAATTGATTTTTGGTCCGGTATCGTCCATTACGATGACTTCTGCATTTTTTTGAACATAGTCTTTTAAGTTGCTAAAATTTTTTCCATGCGGTAGGTACGACGCTGCTTTAAACGAGACTGCTACATCTCCCTTATTTTTTAAAAATTTCTCAATCCCTGAATTGCTTGTGAATCCTTTATTAGACACATCCGCAGTGAAATAGTAAATTGTCTTTATATTCTCTTCTGCCAGTAGCTTATCTTTTTCTATAAATTGAATTTTAATTCCATTTAGATTTTTGTCTGCTTGCAATGACTCATTGTTTGAAAGAGGCTCTACTTGACCCGAAGAATTAATTTTTACATATTGAATGCTTAGAGGAGTCAGATCTAAAAAACCAAGATAGGTTAAAAATATCGGGATGGTTCCTTTGATTTTAGATCGATTGATATCTTTACTCATGGACTTTGTTACAAAAAAATTTCTTCGAGAAATAGATTCCAAGGCAACCTGTATTTCGTTGAGACCGGCAGAAAGCTCAGTATCCGAATATTTTTCAAAATTTGGGATTTCTCCGATAGTTTCTAAACCAATCATAATGTATTGTTTTGCATTTGGATAAATCGAATAGATATTAAGAAAATCGGGACCGGAAAAAGGATAGAATACGCTTTCTGCTTTTACATTGGTCACATTTTCGTCGCTCCATTTTCGAATTGGAGTGATCGTTTTCGTTTGAAAATAATTTAAGTATCTTCTTAAAATATCTTTGTATTTTCCGTAATTCCCTTTTTTTATAAATTCAGCTAAGCGGTTATCTTGTAAATCAGTATGACCGGAAAGAAATTTTGATTTCTCGGAAAGCATTTTACTTTCTTCGATTTGTGACTTTGTAAAAGCTCCTCCACCAAAACAAGAGAAGAAGAAAAGTATCCCTGAAAGTAGGAATAGAATTTTTAGTTGTCTGTTTATTTTTTTATTATCAAAAAACATTTTAGTGGTGAACTCCTTCTCTTTTTAGATCCCTACCCATTAAATCTCTCACTACATCTTTTGGAGGTTTATTTTCGTACAACATTTTATAGACTTCTTCTGTAATCGGCATATCTAAACTCATTTTTTTTGCAAGGTCATAAGTACTCTTTGTAGTCTTTACACCCTCTGCAACTTCACTCATACTGTTTAATATATCGGTGAGGGTGCGTCCCTTCCCTAATTCAAAACCTACTGTTCTGTTTCTGGATTGCTCTCCACAACAGGTCAATACCAAATCTCCCATTCCAGAAGGTCCGAGAAAAGTCAGAGGGTCAGCCCCTTTTTTAATTCCCATCTTGGTGATTTCGTGAAGACCTCTTGTAATAAGGGCAGCTCTGGTGTTTTGTCCAAACCCAAGTCCGTCGCTCACACCCGCGGCTATTGCAATTACGTTTTTTAAAGCACCACCTATTTCAACTCCTACTACATCGGGAGTCCAATACGTTCTAAAGTAAGTAAAGCTAAAAATAGATTGTACATTTTTTGCATTGGCTTCATTCTTAGATGCAATGCTTACGATAGTTGGAACTTTACTTACAATTTCTTTTGCAAAGCTGGGGCCGGAAATATAGGATAGATAAGGGTGGTATTTTCCTGGTAATTCTGTTTCAAATATTTCAGAAACTAGTCTCAGAGTGTCGTTTTCTATTCCCTTGGTCGCAGACACAATCGGGATCTTTTCAGGGATAATGTTTTTTATGTCTCGTAGAATGGAACTTAAAACATGGGAAGGAGGAACTGATAAAAGTAAATTCTTGTCTTTTACGACTTCTTCGAGATCGGTAGAGGCTTTTAATTTTTCAGGAAGAGTGTATTTTGGGAGGTATTTAGCGTTTATATGGTTAGAATTAATACTATCAGCTTGCTCTTTGGATCTTGTCCACATCAAGACTTCATAACCCTTGTCTGCCAATAAACTGCCGAGTGCAGTGCCAAAACTTCCGGAACCAATAATTCCAATTTTCATCTTAGCCTCCTGAATTTAAAAAATTTTTACAAAAGATTGCAATAAAATGAATATTCTTTTTTCTATTCTTGTCTTGTCAAATTCTACAATTTTTTCATTTAGAAAAAATTTCCTTTTTTAGACGTTTTTCACAAAAGAGTCTTTGGATCGTCTTATAAAAACTAAAAAAAGAGAGACATAAAGAGTAAAAAATATTTGACTAAAATTTTATAAAAATATCATAAGGGGTATGGTATATGATATGGATGAGAAAAAAGCTTTAATAAATCGCTTGAGTAGAATTGAAGGACAAATCGCTGCAATCAAAAGAGATCTAATGACTGAAAAGAAAGATTGCGAAAAAACTCTCCACCTCTTAAAAGCAGCAAATCATGCCATGAAAAAATTTGGAGAAGCCTATATTTCTCACCATATTGATGTTTGTATCAGGTCAGGCTCAAATAAAAAAGAAGTAGAGAACGACATTCGTAAAGCAATAACCGCAGCATTCTCGTTTTAAAAAATTTTGAGAAATTATTTTTGAATTAATAAAGCCCTTTCTTTCATTGTTAGGCTTTTTAATTTTTCTATTTCAATGTGAAACTTTTTAAAATCCTTTCCACACCGATGAAAGACATCTCTAAAATACCTTCCACCGGAATTGTATCTTAGATAACCTATAAAATCTTCATTATTGAATTTTCTTTCTAAAAATTTTTTCCTATTCATTTCCGAAAATGAAATATTGTCTAAGATAGATTTTTTAAACTCTTCAATAAGAATATTTTTTTGTTGAAGTTTCTCTGCATCGGAAATATTTTTATCATACATTTCATTCAATTGATTTGCAGTTTTTTTTACTAACTCGGAGAATATTTTATTTTCAGATTTTCTCTTTTCGTTTTCTTTTAGTATCTCCTCTTTATTCAAAGAAGTAAAAAAAATTTTCAACCCTTCCTCTTCTACAAAACTTGCATAAGACTCATTAAACACACCATCTCCGTTTATGTAAATTGTAGAGTGTGCCATCTCGTGAAAAATAAGACCCGCTAAATAAAATTCATCTGTCTTTAATTGAGTAGAGAAAATCGGATCGGAAAACCAACCGAGTGTAGAATACCCTCCGGTGATTCTAATTTTCGTATCAAAACCTTTTTCTATTAAAATTTTTTCTTCTTCCTTCGCTTTTTCCAAATCAAAAAAACCTTTATAGGGCACACTCCCTACAATCGGAAACCACCATTGATACGATTCTAATTTCAAAGGGTAAGATGCACTTACATTCCAGCCAATTTCATCTCGATCTAAATGTATGTAATATACAAACCCTCCCTTTGGATTTAAGCCCAATTTTTCTATTGCAAAAATTCTAGTTTGTGTTACGAAATCTAATTTTTCTTTTATTTGGAGGTCTTTTGTTTCATGTATGACATTTTCGATTTTTTCTTTTTTGAGTACGATCCGAATTTGTTCCTTCCCTACGTGGTACAAATAAGGGATACAAGTTTGAAATATAATTGAAAACACGATAATTGCAATAATTCGATAAGGTACGGCTGAATAAAAAAATTTTTTCTTTTTCATATATTGTCTATTGTTTCGTTCTTTCCAAATAGTAAATTCTCTTTCCTTCTCTGATTTTCATACTTTCAAATTTGGATACAGGAAATATTTTTCTTGAAAATGAATATTCTTCCGTAAAAGAAAATTTCTGGTTCATTTTTCTAAATATCGATATGACTTGCCTTGCGTAAGGGCCATAGTCTGTAGCAAATTGAAATTTACCGTTAGGCTTTAAAATACTCCAAATCAAATTTAAGAAATCTTCGGAGATCGTTCTATTTTTTTTGTGCTTTTTTTTGGGCCATGGATCTGGAAAATTTAGAATTATCCAATCAAACGTTAAAGGAGAGAATATTTCCTTTAGAAACCAATTAAAATTCACAGAAATAATTCTAATATTGATTAAATTTTTTTGTTGTATCTTACGAAGTGTATTTTGAATTCTATCCTTTTTCTTTTCCATTAAAACAAAACCGATGTTCGGATTTTCAAGTGCGAGGCGAATTGCAACTTCTCCCCAACCTGAGCCTAACTCTAAACAATACGATTGAATTTCACCAGAAAAATATTTTTTTATATCGCAAGGAGTTTTCCATTCAGGAACAATTAAAAATTCTGAAATCAAGGGAGGTTTTGCCGCTATAGACCATAGTTTTTTTTGCAATTGAATATTCAGTAATGATTTGTCTTGTGACTTTGCCAAAGTGTACCTGATTTTTTTTAATTAAGTATCAAGTTTTCAAATTAGTTTGAAAAGTCTATTTTCTTTCTATTTTTACCAAGGTCTCAAAATAGTGGGTTCTCGGAAAAAAATCAAACAGAGAAATATCGGTAATTTTATACCCCAATTGAAAAAAAAATTTTAGGTCTCTTGCAAGGGTAACATAATTACAACTCGAATAAATCAAAAGTTCTGGTTTGCATTTTTCAAATAATCGAAAAATTTCTCTTCCTAAACCGTTTCTGGGTGGGTTGACAATCCAGTGTTTTGCAGAAAAATTTTCTACATTATTTTGAGAAGAGTATAGATCGCTTTGGATAAATTTTAGATTTTTCTTTTCATTTCGTATCGAATTTTTCTTGGAAAACTCAATAGATTTTTTATCTATTTCCATGCAAGTAGATTTTAAAATTAAATCAGAAATTGAAATAGAAATCAAACCACACCCTGAAAAAAGCTCTACGAATTCTACTTTTGTTTTTGGAAGAAGAGATCGGATTTCTTTGATCCAATTGGAAATCAAAAATCTATTCACTTGAAAAAACCCGTTTATCGGAATTTCAAAAACATATTCTCCAATCCTAAGCATAGAAATTTTTTTAGAATAATCTACAACACCTGTTTCGCTCAATCTTAGTTTGAACTCCTTAGAAAAAGTCGTATTTTTGGGATTTAAGATAAATGAATTTAACTCGTTTGATAAATTTTTGCAACCGTATTTTGGAAAATCTACTAAGGTGTTGGAGCCGGATTGAAAAAATCCGATTCTATTCCCTTGAGTTTTTAGCTGAACATTATTTCTGTAATTCTCAGATTCACTTGAAACTATTTTTATATCCTTTTTGTAATACAATTCCTTCCTGAGTAAATCTTCCTTCACCTTCAACTCTTCCAAATAACTTATGTGGCGAAATTGACAACCCCCACACTTTAAGAAAATTTCGCAGTCGTTGGAAACTCGTATCTCTGACGGAAAAACAACTTCTCTCACACTTAGGAGCTTCAACTTTGAAGTATTTTTTACTAATTCACACTTAACCTCTTCGTTTGGGATGGCACCTGCAATAAAATAGGTTTCTCCTTGGTAATAGCCTATACATAGACCGTTGTTCACCCATTTTTCGGCTTTGATTTTTATTAGCTCTGTCATGTAAATTTAACTGCAAAGTTCAACTTAAAAAAAATGGATACTCTTTCATATATGATTCTTTTAGGAAATCTGATTTGCCCACTTCTACAAAAACCCTTAAATAGAATTTTTCGTTGTTTACAAGTTGTCGATTTACAATATTTTTTCTATATGTTTGTTTGTAACAATAATTTTCGCAGGCGTATCTTTAAGATATCAATGTAGAAAACGTGCAAAACAAGAATAAAATTGAAAAATTCACAGAAATCAAAAGCGAATAGAAATATACTTGACAATATAGGGTATTTTTGTTATACAGTCATTACATTTTGGAGAGGTGGCTGAGTGGTCTAAAGCAGCGGTCTTGAAAACCGTCGTGTGAAAGCACCGTGGGTTCGAATCCTACCCTCTCCGATTGGAGACGTGCCTGAGTGGCCGAAAGGAGCAGTTTGCTAAACTGTCGTATGGGGTAACCTGTACCCAGGGTTCGAATCCCTGCGTCTCCGAAATTTGGGATTCGAAAATATTTTCTTTTTTATGAAAAATGAATTGCCCTTCCGATAAATTTCTATATAGTTACCTAAGCAAACAAATTTAAAAAGAAATTACTTATGTCATCAGGAAAATTTTCAGTCAGCGATGTAGTGAAGTCCATAGAAAAAGCTCGGGATCACGTTAAAGGTGACGAGTCTCCGGAAATTTACGCAGCACTTGCCTATATCCCATTCATTGGATGGATTTTACCATTTGCTTTTCGTAAGCATCAAAAATTGTGCGACTTTCACGCCACTCAAGCCTTTAAGCTAAACCTTGGAATAGCAGCGATTATGTGCATAGTATGGATTTTAAAATACTTCCCTATCATTAGTTGGATTCTGACTGCAATAAAATTCAATCCGATTGTGACAGATTTTTTAAATTATTTGGCATGGGTTGTTTTGATTGCGTTTAGTGCAATGGGAGCAATCAAAGCCTATAAAAAAGAAATGTATGAATTGCCTCTTATAGCTGAGGTTGAGGAGAAAATTAAGGAAATATCACGTGCTTCAAAAAATAAATGATTTGACTCACCAAATCAAATCAACCGATTCGGAAAGGCTTCTGAATTACATTGCCTTACTGCCGCTTTTCTTTAATTGGCTGATCATTTTTTCCATGAAAGGAATATCTGAAAATTGTAAGAAATCCTGTTTAAGATCCGGTGTATTTTCTTCTATATTTTTTATATTGTTGCTAATTAGTTTTCTTTTTTCTTTAGTGCCTATAGTCGGTCCATACATCGGAAGTGCAATACATACAGCTGCAGTTTTACTATACCTTGGTTTATCCGGGTTTTTTATTTATGCAGTAAAAAAAGAAAAAAACGTAAAAATTCATTATATTGATAAGTTTGTTTATAAATTAGAAGAGATACTGCAATAAACAAGCGCCCATAGCTCAACTGGATAGAGCATTTGACTACGGATCAAAAGGTTAGGGGTTCAAATCCCTTTGGGCGCATAATTTTTCAAAAAAGGGAACTACAATTTTAAGGTTGGCACACAAAAAATTATCCGAATACGGGCATTTTACAAAATTTAGAATATTATGGAAGAAGTATTTCTAAAAAAATTTTTTCACAGGTATCCACACGTTTTAGAAGAGATTCCTTCTTTTACTCAGATTTACGATAAGGATGAATTGATTGCAGAAAAATTCAATTCTACGGTGGCAGAAAAAAGTTTTATACAGCATAGTGAAATTTTAGCGATTCAAGAAGCCAATTCTATAAAAACGTATTTTGAAAATGCAACTCTTCTTACAACTCTTGAGCCTTGTATTATGTGTGCGGGTGCAATCATTAAGTCAAGAATTCAAACAGTGATTTATTTCGTTGAAGCTACAAAATATGAAGGTATCTCGTCCTTGCAGCCAGAGTTTATTTACAACCTAAACTTTTTTCCAAAGATTATTTATAATAAAAATGCGAAGATTCAAGAAATATTTAAAAGTTTTTTTTTAGCCAAAAGATAGTTTTCAGTTGACTGTAGTCGGTGAATATTTTTCATTCTAAGCTGGTAGGGAGAAGTGTCAGAGTGGTCTAATGTGCACGCTTGGAAAGCGTGTGTGCCAAAAGCACCCCGGGTTCGAATCCCGGCTTCTCCGATAGAAAAATTCTATGACTGAACCTCACTTAGTATTATCTCGAAAATATCGCCCTCAAAAATTTAGCGAAGTGATTTATCAAGATGTAGCCGTGAATGCACTTCAAAATGCTCTGAAATCAGGGAGAGTCGGGCATGCCTATATATTTTTTGGACCGAGAGGAGTCGGGAAAACTACAATTGCAAGAATCTTGGCAAAAAGGGTTAATTGTGATTCTCCTGTCGATAACGAGCCTTGCAACCAATGTACCTCATGTGTCGAAATCACTAAAGGTATTACAAACGATGTTTTAGAAATAGATGCTGCGAGCCACAGAGGAATTGACTATATTCTCCAACTTCGCGAAAATGTAAAATTTTCTGCAATGGGAGGGAAGTATAAAATCTATATTATAGACGAAGTTCACATGTTGACTGACGTATCTTTTAATGCTCTACTGAAAACTTTGGAAGAGCCTCCACCTCATGTAATATTTATCATGGCCACTACCGAATACCACAAGATTCCTAAAACCATTCTTTCGAGATGTCAGGATTTTGTATTCAAAAAAGTACCATTGGTTCATCTTCAGGCATTTATAGAAAAAATTTGTAAGTTAGAAAATTATGAATATGATTCGGAAGGTATTTTTTGGATTGCAAAAAAGGGAGATGGCTCTGTAAGAGACGCTCTTTCTTTTATGGAGCAAGTCATAACTTATTCTGATTCCAAAATTTTCGGAAAAATTTTGCGAGATCTAATCGGATATCATGGAATTGAAACCCATGAAAAATTTTTGAACAATATTCTAAATAGCGATAATTATGCAGATGCGATCACCACAATTCAAAATCTTTTTCAGGAAGGAGAAGATTTGCAGAAATTTCTTTGGGATTTTCTTGAATTTGTACATATTATCGTTCTCACAAAAGAAAATCTGGGGGATAGAGAAAATATCGATTTTCCTATAGAAGACGTACAAAAGATCAAAGATAAATTTCACCAAATACCAATGGAAGTAGTTATTTTGATTTCTGAAAGAATCTATGGTCTTTTTGAAAAAATTAATTTGCTTAGGCTTAGAAACTCCTATGAAATCAAAATATTTATAGAAATTCAAATACGGAAATTAATTTTTGATTTAGCAAAACCAACTGTATCCGGTGTTGTAGAAAAAATTTCTGAATTGACAAAGCTATTATCGACTGAAGGAGATTTTATTTCCAGTTCGATAACTCAACCCAAAAAAGAAAATCCAAAACCTTCTTCAGTAGAAGATGTTGAATCTCTACTAAAAGAAAAATTTTCAGCAACTGATGTGGATGCAAATAAATTACCAAAATTGGAGTAGATATGAGCGAAGGGAATTTAAAATTTACGGAAATTTTCGCGAAAGTAAGCGAAATGAAAAAGCAAATGGAAGAAGTACAAGGCAGAGTTTCTAAGTTAAGGATTACTTCTACCGCCGGAGCCGGAATGGTAAATGTCACTATAAGTGGAGACGGAGTAATTAAAAACATCGAAATCAACAAAGGCCTATTTGAAGGTGAAGATGTGAAAATGCTGGAAGACTTGATTCTTTCTGCGGTAAATGACGCTTATAAAAAATCTAAGGAAGCAACTGAGCACGAACTAAAATCAATTACAGGCGGTCTTGGGAATCTACCGGATTTTTTAAAACCATTCGGAGGTTTTAATGGTTGATGAGGCATTTCAAAATTTAATTGAAGCCTTTGTATCTCTTCCAGGAATCGGGAAAAAAAGTGCCTATAGAATTGCATTTCATATACTTCGCCAAGATGCTAATGAATTTGACTCGTTCATAAAAAACATTCAAGAAGCAAAAAAAAATCTGAAGTTCTGCACAGTGTGCGGCGCTATATCTCAAAACGAGATATGCTCTATTTGTACTTCTTCAAATCGAAATATAGGTATAGTTTGTGTTGTAGAAGAGCCGGAAGATATTTTCTTTATTGAAAATACGGGTGAGTTTCGGGGGAAATACCATGTATTGAATGGGGCTATTTCACCGTTAGACGGAATAGGACCCGATGAGATTAGAATTAAAGAGTTGTTGAATCGTGTTCAAAATGAAAATTTGAATGAGATTCTAATGGCGACCAATCCTACTTTGGAAGGGGATGCAACTGCGACCTATATCGCAAGTTTACTGAAAAATTCTTCTATAAAAATTACTCGCATAGCTCATGGAGTTGCAGTCGGTAGCAATATCGAATATGCTGATCAATACACTCTGGGAAAAGCAATCCGATCCAGACTAACCCTTTAAAATTTATGCTCTAAGGTAAAAAAGGCCTCATAGATTTTTTTACCATAAGGCGCATCAAATAAAACTTTCAGTCCATCTCCGGCAATAAATACGCCCGATCTAAATAGCAATTGTAAATCTCTAAACATGTTCCATCTAATATTAAAATTGTATTCGTGTCCCATATAGTTACTCGTTTTTTTCCCCGCGTCTAAATTGAATTCACGATTGTTTTCGATTTCGGGAGATTTGCTCGAATAGAGTCTATAATAACCGAACGTTAGTTGCAGAGGACCATAAACCAATATATTAGAAAATGCTCCGTATTCAATTAATCCACTCATGGATTTCCCTGAAAATAAAGCGTAACCTCCAGTGAAGTCGATTCCTATATTGGAGATAGCGAAGCCCGGAGAAAGAGTTCTGTAGCCGTTACCTTTATTTGCAGATAGAACCCCGTCTTTTTCATAACCAGGTCTTCCTGTAGTTCCAATACCAACTAACCCCAATGTGATTTTATCTGTATAATTATAATTCAATTGAAAATCAAAAAGTGCTCCTTTGATTTTGTGCCTGTCGTATTTTTCGTAAACTTCAGTTCCTGAACTGATACGGTAAGGGTTAGAAGTTTTTAGCGTTCCTGTGTTGAATATCCCGTGGATAGAAAAGCTAAGCCGTGTAAATGTAAATTCATTGAACAAGCCGTGCCAGAATAAATTGCCGGTTTCTTTAGCAGGGTCAGTTCGATCCGTATCGTTTAAGAGATACGAGTAAATTTCATTTTTAATATTTCTTACCGGGTTGAGTTTTAATTTTATGAAATAGATATTTGTATTCACATAATTTTTTGTATTGAATCCATTCCCATCCGGGTAGGGGATGCTTCTGTCTCTGGCGCGAATCCAACCTCCTTCAAAAGTTGCATTCTTGTTACGAAGGTCTTTTGTAATTTGAACACCGGCTCCATTGGTGTATAGCACTCTACCTTGTGCAGAAGAAAATAACTGAATTCCTGTCCTGATGTTGAAACTTTGTGAAGGTAGTTTAAAATTAATATATAAAAAGTTTGTCTGGACGTTAGTTCCGGAGGATTGACCCATTTCTCCTCCACTCCCCGGCCCAGTTGTATAAGGATCATTTTTTGTAGGAGAAATTCCCTTCCCTCCAAACGGAATATCCCCTACCTGCATCCCCCAAAGTCCATCTAAATATTTTGATGTGATAAAATTCAAATTTAAGAGGACTCTGGTGTCGTAATATCTGATTGATTCGTCCTGTCTTTGAATTGTGGAGGGCTTTCCTTTTAGTCTTGCATCAACTTCTGTGTTGAAAGCATTTTGAGCATTTACAGACCTTGCATCACTTTCGGCTTGTTTATCATAAATTGGAAGAGTCGAATTTTTTCGATAGAGTAGCATATCTCTTCCCATGTTAAAAGCTCTTGTACGAAAAGAGCCACTAAATTCAAATAGAGTTCTTTGCTCCGAGTCATCAGCTCTAATTGATGAAGAAAGCAATATTAAAAATAAAAAATATTTCAGTTTCTTCAATTTTTCTTAACCCAGCCATTGTTGTTAAAATATTTGGCTTTGAGTTCTTTGATGTTCCCGTTTCTTTTCATTTCTTTAATAAAAAAATTCATACTTTGAGTCAAATACACATCATTCTTTGGAAGTGCAACACTGATATGCTCTTCAGATACAGGGTTTAATAAGGGAAGGTAATTTGCTTTCAGCTCAGGTTTTTTTTGTAATAAAGCCTCAATTAATAAACCGTCAGCCACAAAACAATTTACGTTGTTCCGTAAGAGGGAATCCAAAGACAGGTTGTTTGAAAGATAAGAATACGTTTTTGAATTCTCAAAATTTTTCTTTAAGAAAAAATAACTGGAAGAATCAGACTTTACCGAAAAAGAAATTCCTGATTGAAATTTTAAATCAAGAAGATCCTTAAATGGTTTTACTACTACGATTTGCCCTTCTGGTTCAGGGGGTAAACTTTGTTTATTGACAAGACCGGCAGGAGTAGTGATTAAATACGGATCGGAAAAATTTACTTCTTTTGCTCGAGCTAAATGAGAAGATATACCTGCTACTGCAATATCAACTTTTCCGGACACAATTGCCCTCGCCTGATCTTCAAAGTCTCCAAGAGGAATAATTTTGATATTCACATCTAAAAACTTGGCGTATTTTTTGGCAAAGTCTACATCAAATCCGGGAAACCCTTCATTAGGATCCTCTATATAAAAAGGCTCATAGG